>CAWBSH010000022.1:0-737625 GCA_963791385.1 uncultured Verrucomicrobiae bacterium | reverse complement strand
GATCCCGCAGCCGCGGGAGTACCGGACCGTGTAGGCTCCGAGGTTTTTGTATTACAATAATTCGTGTAACGACAATCGCCTTTGGGCCGAGGCCGTCGGACCGGTGTCGTCATCGCGTCTGTAGGGATGTGCTATCCGTGACTCTTTACCAACGCTCGAAAAGTGAACAGTTGAGCCAATTTTGCGATGCCATGTTTCCCATCCGTAAGGCAGTGAGGTCACGCGTAACATTTCGTGTTCGATCCTGAGCCGGTTGGGCGCGCTTCAGCCGGCGAGAAAATGCGATCAAGCTGTCTCCTGATTAAACTAGGGAGCTATCTGCTTTGCTTACCAAGGCCGCTGAGTGTTGGGAGCAGCGTCTCACGTGACTGAACGGTCATTATCGGCCAGTCGGCCATCAAACGAGAATCTTGCAATGATCGGTCGCGATCAACGCGCTGTTTCCCGCGCTCCCGCTCCCGAGCATGGTCAAGCTGAACACGGGTCTTAAAGTAGCCGCCTCATTTCAGTTTACGCAAATGGAAATCAATTGGTCAACGAACGACGGATGACAACTGGCATTAGCAAACGAAGTCGTTTCCGCGCTAAAGCTCTAGCTGCCGGCGCCCAGTTCGACCAGTCGGGTGTCGAACTGCTCCAGGATCGTGCGCATCGCTGCGCGACCGAGAGATCTCCGTTGATCGAGCATGTCATCAAGCTGGTCGAGTACGTCGTCTCCTGGATGGTCTAGCCGCGCTTCGTCCACCGCCAGCCGCATAAGCAGTAATCTGCGAACCGACTGTTCATGGGGCAGCTTAACGTGATGCAGATTTCTGAGGTCCTCCTTGTCCTCACGAATCTCTTCTCGGATGCCGACGCGTATCCCCGAAAGTTGTTCTGAGGTCAGATAAAGCTCGTCACCTGATTGTGACGAGGCGTTGTAGAAATCTTTCACTGCGGTGTACCCCTTGAACAGCGTGCGCGAGATGTTCGGGTTGCCACTACCATAAGCTGACTGGTTAACCGCGCTCGTCACGCCAAAACCTGCCTCGTCCCAGTAGCCGCCCGCGAAAGCACCGCCTTGGAAGCCAGTATTTGGGCCACCTACCTGGACATTATTGTTGTTTGCTTTCCAGTATTCATCGCACCAATCGAAAATGAATCCGCCGACGCATACTTGGTTGCTTCCTGCCATGAGATTGCTTTTGATTGTATTCCATTGCGTCTTGAGAAAGGCCGCGACCGGCTGAGCCGCAAAGTAGGGCTGGCCTGTTCCCATCTGGCTCTCTGGCACATCGTCGAGGTTGGTTATCGGCAGTGCAGCCTTCTGACCGTATATGCCAATTGGCCTGGTGGTGTGCGGCGTCCCCCATTCCCCAAGAATCAGCGGCTTCTTCACCGTAGTCACGAAGGAGTTCATCAGAGTCAAGTATTGGCTGAAGACCGAATTACCAGACCCACCAAACTGATCACCGCGGTAAATGTTGATGCACCATGAGTCGAGGTTGGCGAGCTTTCCCGATTGTTCGCCGAGTTTGATCGCCGGCCAACTATTCTGAGGCGTAAAGTTGTCGTTGGTAGCACTCATAAGGAACGGGTTCTGCCCCTGGCTAAGCCCCGCGCCCTGGGCTGCATTGATCAGCGTCCCGAAATTATTCCAGAACTGAGGATTACCCGTTACACCGTCGAAGATTTCGTTTCCGATCATGTAACCAAAAACCGCGGGATGTTTAACGGTGCTCTTTACCATCTCGTCGTACTGCCGGATGTAATCGTTCAGGCTATTCCCGCCTTGCGCAATCACTCCTCCCTGCGTGTAGGAGAACATGACCACGTAAACCGGTTTGGAGCCGCCGTTATAGCAGTAATCAAGAAATTGCTTCCAGTTGCCTCCTGTGCCGGGCGCGCCTGCGTTCAGGTCAGGATTGCCGGCGTACAATTTGATGACGTTAATTCCCGCTTCGCGAATTTTGTCGATATCAGGTTTCCAAACGTTCGCGTAATTAGGAACAAAATAATCGCCGTAGGGCGGAATTCCCGGCGCCGTGCCAATTGGCACCGGCGAGTAATTCATGCCTTTCACGACGAACGGCTGCCCGTTCAGTTTTATTTGAAAACCGTTGGTGGTTACTATTGCGGCGGACGCGGACGTAGTTGCGAAGAGCAGGAGGAGTGTCGCGCCAAGCCAACTGAATTTCCCAATGCGCATCCCGGTGTTTGCGAATGGAGGAATCGACATAGAAGCTCGATGAAAAGCTTTCTTGGATTCTCGGTCAAGAAAAAATCGGCTTTCAGATACGGCGATCCAATCGCAATCAAAGGTCGTCGATGCAGAATTGCCGATGGCCGTGCTCAAGGAAGCCGCAGCGAACGCGGCTGATGCGCGGTAGCGGGACGCAGCGAGTTTGCCTATTCAGGACTCTTTACAGTTAGGCCGTTGGCGCTGGCTCTGCGTCACCGCTGCCGGTCTGTATGACCGTTTTTCAGCTCTTAACATTTTGGTCGTTTCGTCGCGACTCTGTAAGGCATTGTTCAGTGTGCGTGTCAAAAAGGTATCAAACGAGGATCCGTAACCCGCCCTCGCCCGGAAATCGGCCGGTTTTTGCTCGACTTTCTGGCCGAATGTCAAAAAGGTTCCAAATGGTCGGTTTCAGGGGCTCGACCTAGGAGAAATCGGCTTTCAGAGATTTTCCGTTTCTAGTAAAGAAAAGCCGTAAATGACAAATGGTACCGGACCCCGTAGGCTCCGGAATTCTTTTTACTTATGAAAAAGGCCTGGTTCGAGGACATCCGATGAGGTGTTTAGGACAGATTTAGGACATTTTGGGTTTGTCCTCCGAGGCTCCCAAATTTGCCTTTTCTGCATTTTTTTTGCTCTGGTGGTAAGGGCGCGACCCTAGCGAGGCGCGCGCAGATTTCACGGACGGAGCGAATTCAGGCGCGAAATTCGAGTGACAAGTAAGTCACACAATTGTTTGGCAGAAGTTTCTTGCGCGCGTGTAAAAAGCAGCGGAAGACCGCGGCATGAAAACCACGCCAAAAACGCGAGCTAGCAATGTTACGCCCTTTGTTCTTGAAGGATGCTGGCCGCTCGATGGCCTTGACCGAGCAGTGATGCGACGGCTTAGCAAGGAAGCGAAGCGGAAACGTGTTGGGGTCGCAGATGTCATCTATGAAGATGTAGAGTCATTCATCGCGAAATGCGTAGCTGAGGCCGATCTCGAAGAGAAGGTTATCAAGTTCCGACGGTAGCTAAAAGGTGGTAGCGCAACGGATCGCTGATTCGAGTTCGACAAACGCCGTCAACAGTTCATCCGCCCGCACAACGAGACGCTTTCCGTCGTGGCTTTGGCTGAGACGATTCGCGCAATGGATGAAGTGGACTCCCTTATTCCAAACTGGCCGATAACCTGAAAGACGCGAACTCTCAATACGTCTCCGCCTTACCGACGCGCTCGCCAAACACATCCGAGAACGATTTGAATCACGAAACTCTCGTACCTGTCTTTGAAAACAGATTGGCGCGATTGACCATCAGCGTTTTGGCAGAGCGGACGTGAAAAGGGAATTTCGTCTGTGTAGCGAGCGAAGACGTGCGACCGCGAGCCACTGAATCAATCGTTTCTGGAATTTTTTGAAACCTTTTTAGACACTTCGCATAATCGTTCCCGTAGACGAAATAATGAACATAAACAACCAACAACGCTCTTATGGCTAATCGCCGGAAACGGCAGACTAAGCTTAATTTGAGGGCAAGAGGTAGTCGGCACGCTCGAACGGTTAATGCACGAGCGAAGACGCCGGTTGCTCAGATACTGACGATCAGCAACGTTCCGGGCGATCTTCTGGACGCCATCAATGAGCTTGCCGCCAGGCAAGATCGCACTCGTTCAAGTTTCGTACGGCGCGAGTTGCAACGCATCGTTGCCGAGTACCGCGAAGGAAGTGCTTAGTAAATTGCGATGAAAATCGCGACTTTTGTTTCTTCGCGCAGATGAAAAACTGACTGCGTTTGTTGAACTGAAATCGGTGATGATCTGCCGGGCCAAAAATCGGCGTGATTTGGAATCTTACCCGTCGAACTCGCGCTTCACCATGAAGCTTTCAAGTTCGACATCATTCGCGATGGGCTGACCAGTTTTGGGGCTGAGTATCATATCGTCTTCGCAGCAATTCACGGAGCTCGCCAGGGCGCGCCAAACAAAATCTTTGACGCTGAATCCCGCAAATCGCGCGGCTCGACGGATGCGCTTCTGGATTGAAGGCTCTTCGGGTAGTGTAACGCCAAAACCGGCAGGCGCTCTCTGTTCGCGGAGGCGGTCGCCGCGAACTAACTGCGCGGGTAAGCAGTGGCGGCTGTAAAGTTTTAGGAATTGCAGGGACGACATCCCGAATTCGTCCGCAATTGGAATCACTACTTTTCGGCATTCTGAATGTAGGTTCCACTGAACTTCGCCGTTCTTCGTTTCGACGACAAATGAGTCCATAGCCTCAGTAGAGGTGTTGGTTTTCATAATTTTTGGGGGGTTGGTAGTGTCGTTCATTAATGTTCTCCGGGGATCTTCGGGGGGTGAAGTTCTCAAAAATCTTCCGAAAAAATAACGACGGATCACGGGTTCTGGGGGGAAGCGCGGAGAGTAATTACGCGCCGAGCCGCCGTCTATCGGGAACGATCCCTGATTTCTTCCACCGAATCTCCCTAAGAGTTTGTAGTTTTTTCCCCTATACGCACTTGTACCGGAGTGATCCACATAGGAAACGTTCTGCCGCCATCAGTGACAGCCAAACTTCCCTCTCACACCTTGCCAAGAGGGATTTTGGGAAGCACTGATTTCCACTCCCCTGACTTTCAGCCCGGCGTACAGAACCCGTCCATTGGTCGGCGAAATCAGCTTCGCACCGTAAGTACGTTGAGCATTCACCCCGCCAGCAACGAAAGGCAATGCGAAGGAAACATTGCTACAACCCAATCCACGAGATTTCTCTTTTTATTCCTTGGTCTGATTAATCGGAAAGATCGTGCGGGGCGAAATCCAGTTGCTATTGCCCCGCCCCGCTTGCGATCACGAAAGGCGATCCAGTTTGTGTGTGGTAGGTTTCTGGGTAAGACGGCTCGCACCCGAAGCGAATGTCCAGGAGTGCTGAGTTGGTAGGCGTGTTTGGAACGATCCAGTAGAAAAACCTGGTATTCGGATCCATCGACGGTGTAATCCGCATAGTGAACGTCCTGCCGCCATCCAACGACAGCCAAAGCTCGATCTCACACCACGCCGGGTAAGTGACTTGGTTCGGAATCGAATCCTGCCATTGGACCCTGACTGTCTGCCCAGGATAGAGAACCTGTCCAGCCGTCGGCGAGATCAGCGTCGGAGAAAAGCTGGGCGGTGGAGGCGGCAGCCCCAACATTCGCGAGGGCGCGAAGGCAAACGCCAGCAAAAACAATGTTACAATGAATCCTGCCAGGCTTTTCATTTTTAAATTCCTTCTTTTGATGAAAAAGAATTGCGAACCCGAACGGCCCCTGGTCAAGGGATTTCTGTCTTACATTATTGTAATGACCGAAGGGATCATCTTGGGCTTGCCCTGATTTCTCGGACAGTAAGTAAGGGATAATCTTTAGTTCAATTTGGATTCAAACTTGATAGGGCTTTGGTAGTCAAGACTGGAGTGGAGTCTGGTGCGGTTGTAGAAGGTTTCGATGTAATCGAAGATGGCGGTGCGGGCCTGGGCGCGGGTAGCGAAGCGATGATGGTAGACCAGTTCGTATTTGAGACTGCTAAAGAAGGACTCGATGAAGGCGTTATCGTAGCAGTTGGCTTTGCGACTCATGGAAGGGACTAGGCCGTGTTGGGCCAGGACTTGTCGATAAGCGGCGCTGGCGAACTGAGCACCGCGATCGGAGTGGAGGATACGATTTCGCGTGGGAGGACGTTGGCCAAGCGCCATGCGCAATGCGGCAATGACCAGTGTGGCATCGAGGATTTGGCTCATAGCCCAACCGACTACTCGCCGGGTGAAGACATCAAGGACCGCGACTAGATACAGCCAACCCTGAGCGGTCAGCACTGCGGTAGCATCGCTGACCCAGACTTGATTGGAGCGTCGAACAACGAGGTTGTGCAATCGGTTAGGCGCGATCGGTCCGCCGTGGCGGCTGTCGGTGGTGGCTGGTCGATATTTGGAGCGCTGCCGGGCAAAGATTCGCTCCAGGCGCATCAGACGAGCAATGCGATTGCGCCGTCCCGGACAGCCCAGCGCGTGAGCCAGGCGCGGGCTGCCGTAAGTCTGGCGACTGCGAGCAAATTCCTCTCGGATGCGCTCGCGCAAGCGGATGTTCTCCAGTTGGCGGGGCCCGGGTGAGAGCGACGCTTGCTCCAATCGTAGTAGCCGCTGCGCGAAACCAGAAGCGCTTCGCACAACCATGCGATCTTGTATTGGCCGCTCATCTGTTCGATTCGGGCATATCTCTCGGCGGCGCTTCGGAGAGGATGCCCAGCGATTTTTTTAAAACTTCACGTTGCTCTAAGAGCTTGGCGTTCTCAGCGCGCAAGCGCCGGTTCTCCGCCTCCAGTTCTTCCAAGCTGCGCTTTGGCTTGCGTCCGGCTTTTGGTGCCTCAGGCACCCGTTCCGCGTGCGCCCAACGATAGAGCAGCGGCGGACGGATCCCCAGCTCGGCTGCTACCTTGGCTGCACTGCGTCCACTGGCACGCCACAACTCCAACGCCTCCTGTTTATATTGATCGGTGTATCTCGCCTTGCTGCGAGCCGGCTTCGATAACTGTGTCTTCATGTGGGCTTCCTTTCGGGTTTTGCCCCTTAGCCCACTGTCCGTCAAATCAATGCAACCCTATCTTCAGATACTTGCCCTTACCGCCGGCATCAGCAGTGCTTAGCAATGCGCGGAATCATGCTGGAAATAAAACCGGTTTACGCTAAACTGGCCGCAGCGTTTCTCCCCAGATGCAATACAACGAGGACTATGTGCTCGGAGTTCTCCAAGACGGAGGGCTTCTCACGCGCAAACAAATCGACGGCGCGCGCTCACGTCTGAACGGCGAGCCTAGCGTGCTCGACATTCTCATCGACGACGGAATTTTGTCGGAGGTGGACGTCTCGCGCACGCTGGCTGCGCAGGCGCCAATGGACTGGATCGACATCTCGACAATGATCATTCCGCCGCAGGTCATCAATGAGATTCGGGGGGAAGACGCGCGGCGTTTTAAAGTGATCCCGGTCGCTTTTGGCGAGAGTGGGCTGGTGGTCGCGGTGGGCAATCCGCTCGATATCGATACGATCGACAGCCTGAGTTTTCTACTGCAACGCGAACTGGAACTAGTTTGTACAAGTCCGAAGAAAATTCGCGAAGCGTTAATCAAATACTACGGCACCGCCGATGAAGCGGCAGACGTCCTGCAGAAAGAACTTGGCGAAGACGTCGATCTTGGTCCGCAACTTGGCGAGGGCGCCGAACCAAGTCCAATCGACGAAGCGGACGCGCCGATTGTCCGGCTCGTATCGATGTTGCTAATCGAGGCGCACCGTGCCGGCGCCAGCGATATTCACCTCGAACCGATGGGCAAAAAGTTTCGTGTTCGCTTTCGCATCGATGGCGTGCTTCAGGAAATGCAATCGCCGCCCAAACGTCTGCAATCAGCCATTATCAGCCGGCTCAAGATCATGACCGGCTCGATCAGTATCGCGGAGAAACGTCTGCCGCAGGATGGCCGGATCCAGGTAAAGATCAAAAAAAAGCCCGTCGACCTTCGCGTCTCGACCATGCCTACCAATCACGGTGAGAGCATGGTTTTGCGTATCCTCGATAAGTCGAACCTGAAGCTTGGTTTGCCGGAGCTTGGATTTTTCTCCGACGACCAGGAAACGTTCGAACGTCTGATCAGATTGCCGGATGGGATTCTCCTTGTAACCGGCCCTACCGGATCCGGAAAAACGACCACGCTTTACGCCTGCCTCAATTACATCAACAAACCGGACCGCAAAATCATTACCGTCGAAGAGCCAATCGAATATCAGATGACAGGGATCAATCAGGTGCAGGTGAATACCGAGGTCGGCATGACGTTTCCTGCTGCGTTGCGTTCCATCCTTCGGCAGGCGCCGAACATCGTCATGATCGGAGAAATTCGCGACCTCGAGACTGCGAGTATCGCAACGAACGCGAGTCTGACTGGCCATCTTGTTTTCAGCACGTTGCACACCAATGATGCGCCCTCTGCGGTCGCGCGTTTGATTGACCTCGGCGTGCAGCCGTTTCTGGTCGCGTCTTCGGTCCGGGCAGTCATGGCGCAAAGGCTCGTCCGCCGGTTGTGTAACAATTGCAAGCAACCCGGCGAACTTAAGGACACCGAGTTGCGCGCGCTGCATATCGAGCCTGGCCAGTTGTCTGACGCGCAGGTGATGAGGCCGGTCGGCTGCGAGTTGTGTCGTCAAATCGGCTACAAAGGCCGGATCGGCATATTCGAAATTTTTGTGATCGACGACGAAGTCCGGCACATGATCAACAAGCGCACTTCGACTTTTATCCTGCGACAAAAAGCACGCGAACTCGGCATGCGAACCTTGCGTGAAGACGGCGTGCGCAAGGTCCTCGCAGGTCTCACTTCTGCGGACGAAGTCATTTCCATCACCGTTGGAGACGTGAGCTAAGACCGTTAAATGGTTAACTCGTGAATCGCTACATCGTTTCATCGTTTAAATGACCGAAAAGCAACTCGCCGAATTTTTTGTCGAGCAGCGCGTACTGCAGCCTGCTCAGGCGGAAGACGTACTGAGCGAAGTGGAGTTGAACGGGAAAACGGTCGCGCAGGCAATGATCGACGGCGGCTTCATCGACGAGCCGAGCTTTTACGAAACGATTGCGAGCGGCCTCGGCACTGAGTTTGTCGATTTGGCCGGACGCGAGATTCCGCCGGAAATCTTACATGTCATTCCCAGCGGACTGGCCCGGTTGCACGGCGCGCTGCCGATTGAAGTGAACGGCACGACTTTACGGGTAGCGCTGGTCGATCCCTTTGATCTGAATATCGCGGAGGACCTCCGTTTCGCGCTCGGCAAAGACATTCAAGTAGTGGTTTCGCCGCCCGAGCAAATTGAAGAGCTGATTAAGCAGTATTACGGGACGGAGACGGCAAGCATGGACGAAATCCTGAAGCAACTCGGCGAAGCCGGGGAAGCGCTTCAGTTGCGTAGGAACGACGGCGAGGCTGCGGTTGAAGCGGAGGCGAACGCGACGCCCATCATTCGTTTTGTCGATCTCATCCTTTACCAGGCAATCCAAGATCGCGCGAGCGACATACACTTCGAGCCGTTCGAAAACGAGTTCAAAATCCGCTACCGGGTAGACGGCGCGCTGTATGAAATGTCACCGCCACCGCGCCATCTGGCGCTGCCGGTTATTTCGCGAGTAAAAGTAATGGCAAACATGAACATTGCCGAACGGCGGCTGCCGCAGGATGGCCGGATTCAGAAGTCTATCGCCGGGCGCAATGTTGATCTGCGAGTTTCGACTTTGCCCACGCAATTTGGCGAAAGCCTGGTACTGCGCGTGCTCGATCGCAGCATCGTCAATCTGGATCTCCAAGCGTTGGGAATGCCTGATTACATCTACAATTTTCTGCTCGAAATGATCGAGCGACCTAATGGAATTTTCATCGCCACAGGACCGACGGGCTCGGGAAAGACAACGACGCTTTATTCTTGTTTGCGCAAGATCAACACGATTGAATCGAAGCTGATTACAGCAGAGGAACCGGTCGAATACGATCTGGAAGGAATCGTGCAAGTGCCGGTGAACGAAGCGATCGGCCTGACTTTTGCGCGAGTTCTGCGCCACTTTCTACGGCAGGATCCGGACCGCATAATGATTGGCGAAACGCGCGATCTCGAGACGGCGCAGATTGCTATTCAGGCGTCACTCACGGGGCATCTGGTTTTTTCCACCCTCCACACCAACGACGCGTCGGGTGCGATTACGCGTTTGATCGACATGGGAGTGGAGCCATTCCTGATTTCGTCGACCCTGGAAGCCGTGCTCGGTCAACGGTTGTTGCGCAGCATCTGTAATCACTGCCGCGCCCCCTATCGGCCGAACGACAGCTTACTGACGGAGCTCGGCATCTCGCGCGCTGACGTTGGCGAGAAACAATTCTTCTACGGCAAAGGGTGCGATGCTTGTAACAATACCGGTTACAAAGGACGAAAAGGAATTTACGAACTTCTGAAGGTTGCCGATCCGATCCGTGAATTGATCAACGAACGCGCGCCGACCGTCACCATAAAGCAAAAAGCGATTGAACTCGGAATGGTCACGCTACGCCAGGACGGCTTGCGCAGCATTTTCGCAGGCGACACAACGATTGAAGAAGTGCTGAGATATACGTAGCGCTCGACAGCACGTTTTCGCCAAGTTATTATACCGCTCCCCCCATGCCACGTTTTAATTACGTAGCTCTTGATGCCCGCGGACAGGAAGCGTCCGGATTACTCGAAGCCGCTTCAAGCAACGCAGCAATTAGCCAACTGCGTCAGGCGGGTTATTTCCCTACCAGCGTAATTGAAGAGGCCATAAGCAGCTCCGATGGCAACGAGGCTCGCCGACGTGCCGCGACGTCCGCGCGCGTGACGAAACTCCGCACGAAGAAAGGCATTGTTCTTTTCCAGCGCAAAAAAGTTAAGTCGAAAATTCTGATGATCTTTACTCGTCAACTCGCGACCCTGATTGATTCCGGGTTGCCGTTACTGAGGAGTCTAAATGTTTTAGAAAAGCAGGAACGCGACAAGGTATTGAAAAAAACCATCAACAAACTCGCCGACTCCGTGCAGGGTGGCAGCACGTTTTCCGACGCGCTGGCTCTGCATCCGCGGATCTTTAATGACCTGTACGTCAACATGGTCAAAGCTGGCGAGGTCGGTGGCGTTCTTGAGTTGGTGCTAACCCGGCTTTCGGAATTTCAAGAAAAAGCCGCCAAGATTAAAAACAAGGTGCTGTCGGCAATGGTTTATCCGATCATCGTGATGACAATGGCAGTGGGGATCATGTGTTTTCTCCTCGTGTTCATCGTTCCACGGTTCGAAGCGATTTTTCACGACCTGCTCGGCGACAAACCGCTGCCACCCGTCACGCAGTTCGTTCTCGGTGTCAGCAACTTCATGCAGCACGATGGCTTGGTTTTGCTTGCCGCGGTGGTGGTCATTGTGTTCCTTTACAACTTCATTGGCCGCACGCGTCGCGGACGCCTTGCGATTGATACCTTCAAACTGCGCATGCCGCTCTTCGGCAACTTGAATCGTAAAACGGCGATCTCTCGGTTCGCGCGCACATTAGGAACACTTGTGACAAGCGGTGTTCCCATATTGCAGGCATTAAACATTACCCGTGAAACAGCGGGGAATGCTGCCATCGCTCGCGCGATTGCGCGTGTGCACGACAGCGTGAAAGAAGGCGAGTCAATTGTGCAGCCGTTGGAGGCCAGCAAGGAATTTCCACCAATGGTCGCAAGCATGATCGATGTAGGCGAAGAGACCGGTAAGCTCCCGGAGATGCTCTTAAAGATAGCCGATGTTTACGACGACGAGGTCGATAATGCCGTGGCTGCCCTCACATCGATGCTGGAGCCAATCATGATTGTGTTTCTAGCGGTCATCGTCGGCACAATTGTGCTCGCGCTCTTCACCCCGCTCATCAGCATTATCACCGGCTTGCAACAGCAAACGTGACCCGCCGCGGCGGGAATGACAAAATACGAATGACGAATGTCGAAAGAAGATTCCCCCGGTCCGTGTAGAGACGTTCGCCGCGGCGAACGCATGATGAATTGCGTCGGCGCTTGGCACAAGCGTCGCCACAACGGCTTCACTCTCATTGAGCTGGTCCTCGTCGTTGGCATCATCGCGGTTCTCGCGGGATTGGTTTTAAGCACCGTTGGCTACGCGCGTAAAAAAGGCGCTCGCGCTCGCGCCGAAACGGAAATCGCGGCTTTGTCGGCGGCGTGTGAAAATTACAAGGCGGATAATGGTGTTTATCCGAGAGATCCCACTGCGAATACATCCACAGATGCGCTCGACGCTCGCACCATGCTGGATCCGGGAACAACAGACGCAGCACTTTACACAGCCGCGAGTCTAGTCCTTTACCGTGCTGTCTCCGGCGACAGGAATCTGGACCGAGCGGTCACCAGCGCCGACGAAAACTACAACATTGATGGCAGTGGGTTAAATCCTCCGCTGACGCAGTTGCCGCAGTCCTACTTTGCATTCAAGCCAAACATGCTGTCGCCCGGAGGAGGAAACGGCATAGTTACCGCAATCGCAGATCCGTTCGGAAACACCTATGGCTATTCTACCGCAAACCAGAATGATCCAAACAAGGGGTACAATCCGACCTTCGACTTGTGGAGCACGGCAGGAGTCGCACCATCACCGACGCCAAATCCGCCTGCCACGCAACAGGATCTCTGGATCAAAAACTGGTAGACGCTGTAGCCACCGCCCTGTGGGCGGTCTTCTCTTGAAAGCGGTTTCGTTCTGACGGCCCACAGGCCGTGGCTACAACTGGGTTTTGGCTGTCGACTATGGCGTCTGACACAAACGCCCTACAATTTCGCGAAGGACTAACAACTATCCTTCGCTCGTGCGCACGACCACTTCGACCCGGCGATTGGGACTTTGTTCTTCGATTGAGCCGCTCGACGAGGCGCGGAATTTCGTCGGGCCGAAGCCATGCGTCTGGATTTGCGCCGGATTAATTCCCATCGCCTCGACCAGATAGCGTTTTACGCTGTCGGCCCGGCGCTGACTCAGATCGAGATTGTATTCGAATGTGCCGAACGAATCCGTGTAGCCTTCCACGGAAAATGTCGCTTTGGGGTTGCGCTGGATGAGCGTTCCTAGCTTTTGCAGTTGATTGATGGCGCTGGCTTTGCAACACGTCGCTGTCATATTCGAAGAGCTGATCGTCCGGCAGACGCAATTTTGTTCCCGACCCGAGCGGACCTTTTTGCGCCAGCAACTGATCCAGATCGCTAAAACCCGGGGCGTGCCCTTTGTTCGGACCGGCGCTATCTGCGGGTAGCTTGCTTGTGAAAGTATTTGGCCGTTTGATCGCCGTGCTCGTGGCCAGTTCCGTTCCGCTGAGAGCAGGTTGAGGACGGCCAGAGACCGAGCTGTTGTTCAGTAATGATTGTTCATGCAACGCGTTTGGATCGTTGGAAAGAGTTTGCGCCGTGGAACGCTCAATCTCGGTCAGGACGGAATTAACGTCCGGTTGGTCCACCTTGGGTTGGTCAGGCAAAACGTCCCGCATATCGTCCGGCAGCGCCGTGCTCGCTTGAACGTCCTGCAACAGCTTGTCGAACGACTTCTTCTCATCCGGCAATTGCACATCGGTGTTGTCGGGATTCGGTTTCGCCGCCGGATTGATTTGATCCGCACTGCTCTTTTCCAGGTTCGAATCCGAGACGCGCTTTATCTTGAATGTGGCCGTCTGCTCACTTGGTGCGAACACCGCATCCGCAGACGCGAAACGCGTGCGGTAAAAGTAAGTGCACAACCCGAAATGTATAACCAGCGAAATAATTAATCCGAGCCAGAGCCAGTTGCGCTCTTTGCTGCCGGTGAGCAGACCTTCGGTCGCGAAGCGGTCGAGATCCTCAAAATCGGAAACTCTCATTCCTACCTGGCTGAGAACATATCACATTTCGTTTCGTCAACCATTCGGTTGTCGCTCTCCACTTCTCAATAACACCGGACTTCAGTCCGATGTTGCGCGCGGCGAGCATTAAGCTGTCCCAACTGTTTAGGAGCACAGGAAGGAAACCGTTGAAACGGCTGAGCGTAATGGGATTTCACCGTGCGCCTGGCTGAAGCCGGGTGCTACTAAAAGAATACCTATGAAGCTTGACCGCTGCTCTTGGTTCGCTCGACGAACGCACGTGCGGCGCGGCGTATTTCCTCCGCTACGCGCGCTTCAGGCGACACAAATTTCGGCGTGAACCACGGAAATAAGCCCGATCAAGTCGTGCGTGACCAGAATTTGTCCGTCGCAATGTTCGCCCGAGCCGATGCCGATGGTCGGGATGGCGATGGCATTAGTAATCTGTTTCGCGACCTCGGCGACGACAATCTCCAGCACAACGGAGAATGCTCCGGCTTGTTCCACTGCGCAGGCGTCGGCCAGCAACGCTTCGGCCTCCAATTGTGTGCGGCCCTTGATTCTGTAGCCGCCCTGCTCGCGGACACTTTGTGGCAGCATTCCAATGTGCGCCATGAACGGTATTCCAGCTCGCGTGATCGCTTCGATCTGCGCGACATGGCTCACGCCGCCTTCGAGCTTCACAGCCTGCGCGCCGGCATCGACGAATTTCGTGGCAGTCTTCAACGCCTGATCCGGAGTTTCGTAAGTGCGAATCGGCATATCCGCGACGAGCAACGCCTGTTTCACTCCCCGCGCGACCGCGCGCGTGTGGTGCAACATTTCTTCAAGCGTCACATTAGTCGTGTCCTGATAACCCAGCACGACCATGCCCACCGAGTCGCCGACGAGGATGATGTCGACACCGCTCTCATCGAGCAGACGCGCCGTCGGATAATCGTAAGCCGTCAGCGCGGTAATCTTCTCGCCGCGCTGTTTCATTTGGCGGAAATCTTTCATTGCGGGTCCGTCGGAAGATCAGCCGCGGATTTGAGAACGCAAGCTTGCTCTCCTGTGGCGGCAGGCGTGTCGCCTGCGAATGACCGACGATGCAGCCGACACGGCTGCCACTACAGCAGTCGCTTACCAGCGGTCGGCAAAGTGAACCAAATCGCCAGATTGCTTATGGTCCGCGAGCAATTCACTGACAGTTTTCTTCCGGCCGGGCAAAACCAAATCCGGCCGAATGTCGGCCAAAGGTTTCAACACGAACTTCCTCGAGTGGATCCGCGGATGCGGCAGTTGCAATCGTTCATTGGCGATCTGTCGATGGCCGCAGTAGAGCAGGTCGATATCAATGGTTCGCGAAACGTTCTTTGGATGATCCCGTTTGCGGCCCAATGCTTCTTCGATCCGAATGAGTTGCTCGAGCAAGGTTACGGGATCGCCTTGATATTCGAATTCAACCACCGCATTTAGAAATTTTCCGGCTCCGGGTTCGCAGTCCACCGGTTCGGTCTCGTAAATCGCCGAGGAAAGAATTGGAGGACTCACATTTGAGAGATCGAGAATTGCCTCCCGCGCGGCGTGCAAATTACCAAGCCGATCACCGAGATTAGATCCAAGCGCGACTGCGGTTCTCATTCTTCTGCCGTCATGTCGAGCGGAGTCGAGACATCCCGCGGTGAAACCTTGCAGCCACGGCAACGGGATTCCTCGACTGCACTCGGAATGACGAAAAGCTATAGTCCCAGCACATCCTGCATCGAGTAGAGCCCCGCGGGGTTACCCACGATCCACTTCGCCGCGCGCAATGCGCCTCTCGCGAAAATTTCACGACTTGCTGCGCGATGTGTTAGTTCCAGTCGTTCGTCGGGTCCGCTGAAAAGTACGGTATGCTCGCCGACAACTTCCCCTTGGCGAATAGATCGGATCGGTATTTCGCGGTGAGTTTTGTCCGCTGTTTTCAAAATCTCACCGAGCGTCTTGGCGGTGCCGCTGGGCGCGTCCTTCTTCATTTTGTGATGCGTTTCGATAATCTCAGGACTAAAATCCGCGCCGAGTAATTCGACAGCTTTTCGAGTCAACCAGAAAAGCACATTAACTCCCACGCTGAAATTCGATGCGAAAACGACCGGCACCGACTGTGCCGCTTCTTCAATAATCGTCCGTTGTTCTTGCGAATGACCAGTTGTCCCGATAACGAGCGGTTTACCGTGGTGCAAAGCGGCGCGGCAGATTTCATCGATGGCGTTGGCGTGACTAAAATCGATTGCAACATCACAATCTTTCATTAGCGCATCGATCGCGTCGCCTAGATCGCATTGCCCGGCGATCTCAATTTCCGGATCGTTTCCGGAAAGCTCGAGCACGGCTTTCCCCATGCGGCCAGCCGCACCGATAAGCAGCACGCGCACGGGAGATTCTTTCATAGCTGCGGCTCATCTTATACGCTGTAGCGTCCGCTGTCCTCAGCGGAATTCGCACACTACATCCCGATGACGGAGATTGTGCGCTGAGACAGCGCACGCTACAGCAACTGCGAGCTATCTCCTGGATTCGAATCCCGTTGGGCTCGGTTTTAAAAGGCCGCGCTAAGAGCAGTTAATTGCTTTATAGCATTGGGCAAAAGGCCTGCCTGCCCGCAAGAATGATCTAGAAACGACGATTGCAATCCTCTAGAATCCCTGCCGCAATGCCCGAGGTCCAATCCTCAGATGTTAAACTGGAGATTGGGCACGTCTTGTTCATTGACATCGTCGGCTACTCCAAATTGCTCATTACCGATCAGAGCCAGCAGCTCCAGAAGCTAAAAGAGATCGTACGCGGAGCCGAGCAGTTCCGCCTGGCTGAGGCAGAAGGGAAACTGCTGCGGTTACCGACCGGTGACGGCGGCGCGCTGGTTTTCCGGAACAATCCCGAGGCACCGGTTCTCTGTGCCATGGAAATCAGTAAGGAGCTGAAAAAACATCCCGAACTGAAGGTCCGGATGGGCATTCACAGCGGCCCGGTCAATGAAATCACCGATTTAAATGAGCAAGCCAACATTGCTGGCGCTGGCATCAACGTCGCGGAACGGGTGATGGACTGTGGCGATGCGGGGCACATCCTGCTTTCCCAGCATGTGGCAGATGATTTGGAACAGTATCCGCGGTGGCGACCGTATCTGCACGATCTTGGCACGTTCGAGGCAAAACACGGTGTGCGGGTAAACGTCGCGAACCTCTACTCGGATGAAATTGGCAATCCGCAGCTACCGAGCAAACTCCAGGCTGTTAGAAAACATCGCGCCCGTGTCCGTTGGGCGGAGATTGCGGCCTCGCTGCTCGTGTTGGCGGCAATCATTGGTGGCGGTTTCTTTTTCTTACGCCGCCCGATGCGCTCGGCGTCAACCATCACTGAAAAAAGCATCGCCGTTCTCCCATTCGAAAATCTGAGCCGCGACCCAGACAACGCCTTTTTCACTGACGGCGTGCAGGACCAGATCCTGACCGACCTTTCGCAGATTGCGGACCTGAAAGTGATCAGCCGCACCTCGGTGATGCAGTATAAGAGCGGACTTGCGCGTAATCTGCGCGAGATTGCTCAGCAATTAGGCGTGGCCCACGTCGTCGAAGGCAGCGTGCAACGCGCGACCAACAAAGTTCGCGTGAACGCGCAATTGATCGATGCCCGCAACGACGCGCATCTCTGGGCACAGACCTACGATCGCGATCTGGCCGATGTGTTCGCCATCCAAAGCGAGATCGCCAAGGCCATTGCCGACCAGTTGCAGGCGAAGCTCTCGCCTAACGAGAAGAAAGCCATCGAGCAGCCGCCCACCACTGACCTGGCGGCTTTCGACCTTTACAGCCGGGCGAAGTCGCTTCTCCTCACGGCAGGTTTCAGCGCGACGACCGATCCAGACCTGCGGAAGGCAATTGAACTTCTGGATGAAGCGGTCAAGCGCGATCCGTCATTTTTCGACGCTTACTGCCAGCTCGCCTGGGCGCACGAAACCATTTATGCAGTAAGGGGATCTGATCACACTCCCGCCCGGCTGGCCCTGGCTGAAGCTGCGGTGCAAGCCGCGACCCGGCTGCGGCCGGATGCTGCCGAAACGCATTTGGCGCGCGCACAATATCTCTACTACGGGCTGCGCGACTATGCCGGCGCCCTCGCCGAATTGGAGATCGCGCGGCGAGCGTTACCCAATGATCCGCGTCTCTTCGCACTCACCGGCTACATTCTGCGGCGGCGCGGCCAGCAGGAGGAAGGTCTGCAGAACCTGCAGCGCGCGGTGGAGCTGGATCCGCGCAACTTTGATACTCTGCAACAGATCGCGCTCAGTTACCAAAATTTGGGGCGCTATGCCGAGGCGATCGCTGCGCTGGATCGCGCGTTAGCGATCGTGCCCGACAACGTCGAAACGCGGGCCAATCGTGAGCTATGGTACCTCTTCTGGAAAGCTGACACGCGGCCGCTCCACCAGACGATTGATGCAATCCTCGCGCAAGGACCGGGCGCTGTTGTCACCGCCGCGGACACCTGGTTCTTTTGCGCTCTGGCCGAACGCGATCCGGCTGCGGGCGAACTAGCGCTCATCGCGCTGGGCGACAATCCATGCTGGACCGAGAGCGCGATTACTCTTAGCCGCAGCTTTGGCGAAGGGCTGCTGGCGCACATGACCAAAGATGAGGCAAGAGCGCGCACTGCGTTTGAAGCGGCTCGCGCTCAGCAGGAGAAGATCGTGCAGGCGCAGCCGGATTACGGCCCGGCGCTCTGCGTCCTCGGGATGATCGACGCTGCGCTTGGGCGCAAAGACCTGGCCTTGGAGGAAGGCCGGCGAGCGATCGCGCTCACGCCGCTGGAAAAAGATGTCGTCAACGGCAGTCGCGTCGTTCAATATTTCGCCATCACGGTAGCGTGGGCCGGCGACAAGGAGCTTGCTTTGCAGCAACTGGAAGCTGGACTGCGTGCTCCCGCCGCATCGGTCATGCTGAGCTACGGCGCCTTAAAACTGTTCCCGCTCTGGGACCCGCTCCGCGGCGATCCGCGCTTCGAAAAAATCGTAGAGTCGTTAGCCCCGAAGGAGTAGCCACGTAGTTGTGCGACGATTCGTCGATGCGGATCCTCGGACTCGACCGACCCACAGGCGTGTGGCTACAGCGCGCCGAAATGAGGTAGGGGCGGTTGATTCGTTCGCTCCCGCTCACTCACCCTAGCGGGCTTCCCGTCTATGTCGCAGCCTCCCGGCTCGCTCCATTCACTGAACCGCCTGCGGGCGATTGAGGTCAATCGCCCCTACCAACGAACGACGACGTAGCCATTGTTGTAGCCGGAGGCGGTGACCCCGGCGGGCGTAATGCGACTTAATCTCGCCGGCGTCAACGCCGCCGGCTACAGTTGCGCGTGCACAAGCACCGGCGAGGACTCGCGCTCGGTGGATTTGTTGCAAACAATCGAGGCAACGGCGAAGTTGAGTGTGGTGCAACGAAAAGAAGCAGGTCCGGTTCCTGCCGGAGCAAGTGATGCGTTTGACGAATGGGAAGAGTGGTATCGACTTACGCCGTTGCAACGCTGGGAAGAAAGTCAGAAGCTCTGGCCAACTTATCTCGCCTTAGGAGGTTCACTTGATCCCGAGCCCGATAGTCAAAGTCCTTTCGACGATCCGGAAACATGGCGTGAGAGCGCTGCTCATGGGCGGCCAGGCGTGCGTGTTTTACGGCGCGGCGGAGTTTAGCCGCGATGCTGATCTGGTCATTGTGTCCGACCCGGAAAATCTCGATCGTTTGCGCGCCGCGCTTGGCGAACTCGGAGCCACCCGCATCTTCGTGCCGGAATTGACTGAAGAATTCCTGCGCCGCGGTCATGCAATCCACTTCCGCTGCGCTGCGCCAGAAGCGAATCGGATTCGAGTGGATGTGATGTCGGTTTTGCGCGGCGTCGATTCTTTCAATCAACTCTGGCAGCGGCGGACGACAATCGCTGATGACGCCGGCAATCATTACGATCTGTTGTCGCTGGCCGATCTGGTTCAGGCGAAAAAGACGCAGCGCGACAAGGATTGGCCCATGATCGCGCGGCTATTGGAAGCGAACTACGCTGAAAGGAAAGAGGCGCCTTCTGCCGAACAAATCCGCTTTTGGTTACGTGAGATGCGCACAGCCCCCTACTTGATCGACATCGCCCGGCAATTTCCTTCTGCCGCGGCTGAAATCGCGGTCGAGCGGGCTTTGTTGCAACACGCGATCGCAGGAGAGGCTGAAGCTCTTGAGACAGCATTGGCGAAGAGCAGGCCGCGGAACAAAAACGCGACAAGGAATACTGGCAGCCGTTATTCGCGGAAATCGAACAGCTTCGGCGCGCCGGCCGCTAAATAATGTTTTTTGCCGCATGTCCGCTGACGATGACATTCACTGAACCGCCTGGGGGCGATTGAGGTCAATCGCCCCTACCAACAAACGACGCAAACAATTGTTGTAGCCGGGGTCAGCGCCCCCGGCTGGTCCCCTCGTTAGGCCGAAATGATCGCGAGAATTTTCGGACAATTTCGGACACTCGAATCACGTAATTCTGCGCGCGAATTTGTGAAATCTTCTAAGCGGTTTCGAATTCTTCGAGTGTTTTGCGCAGGCGCGCTCTGGTTTGCTTCGCTCATTTCGCATAACGGCAAACGAACTTCGGCAGATATCGCGCCGCGCCAGCCGAGCGCGGTCTTCACAGGAACCGGGTTAGGCTCGATGAACAAATCTTTGAATAACGGCAGCAATTTCCGATGCAATTTTTCCGCCGATTTCAAATCGCCCGATTCGCATGCGCGCACGAGTGCGCACACTTCAGATGGAAACAAATTCGAGGCGACGCTTACCACACCCACAGCGCCTACCGCCATGAATGGAAGAGTGAGCGAATCGTCGCCGCTTAAAATTGTAAATGCCTCAGGCAAACGCCGCCGCAACTCACTGACGCGCTCCACGCTGCCGCTTGCCTCCTTGATCGACACAATATTGCCGCAATTTTTGGCCAAGCGCTGCACAGTCTCCGGGAGGATATCTACGCCGCAACGTCCGGGGATGTTGTAGAGCATGATCGGCAGCGACGTGGCTGCGGCGATTGCTTTAAAATGCCGGAAAAGTCCTTCCTGGCTGGGCTTGTTGTAATAGGGTGCGACGAGCAGCGCGCCATCTACTCCGAGTTTCTCAGCCAACCTTGTGTCGGCAATGGCATGTTGCGTGGAGTTTGAACCTGTTCCCGCGAGCACAACGCAACGTTTCTTGGCCTTTGCGACTGCGAGCCGGATCACTTGTTCCCGTTCCTGGTGCGACAGCGTCGGCGACTCACCAGTCGTTCCAATCGCCACGATCCCGGTGATACCCGCAGCCACTTGCGCTTCGATGAGTTGTTCGAAAGCCGGAACGTCGATCCCGCCATCGTGAAATGGCGTGACCAATGCCGTGAACGTGCCGCGGAACATGGTCCCAAATTACTCGTCATGTCGAACGGAGTCGAGACATCCCGTGATGGAACCCAGCATGATTTCGCGGGCTTCCTCGACTTCGCTTCGCTACGCTCGGAATGACCTAGGGCTAAATCTCGATCGTCCCTTCGAAAACGAACTCTGCCGGGCCGGTGAGTGTAACGTTGTCGAACTGATCGCGATTCCTTTCAAAGCCAACCTCCAGTTCGTCACCGCCACGCGCGAGAACAGTGATCGGCCCCTGGCAGCTTTCAGTCGCGCCGAAGATGAGCGCGCTCGCGACTATTCCCGTGCCGCACGCGAGCGTTTCGTCTTCCACGCCGCGTTCGTACGTACGGATGGCGATTTTCGTGGGGCCGCGTTTCTCGATGAAGTTTACGTTTGCACCGTTCGGTGAAAACATTTTGTGATGACGAATCGCCGCGCCCTCGAGTCGCACGTCGACATTCTCGATTTCTGCAACCGGAATTACCACATGCGGCACGCCGCTGTTGATAAAGTGAACGGTCTTGTTTTCATTGCCGACGGGAAGCTTCACGTTCAGTCGCAGATCAGTAGGCTCGGTCATTCGAAGGGTCACCAAATCGCCTTTCAATTCCGCGGAAATCACGCCGGCCGGTGTCTCAAAAGAAATTATTGCCTTCTGTCCGCCGACTTTGTTTGCGAAGCGCGCGAAACAGCGCGCACCGTTGCCGCACATCTCGGCTTCTCCGCCATCGGCGTTGAAGTAACGCATCCGAAAATCCGCCCGATTTGCCGGCAATTCGAGTAGAAGCACGCCGTCGGCGCCGATCCCACGGTGTCGATTGCACAGATGGGCAATCTGGCTGCGATCCAAATCGATCTCCCCTGCCCTGTTATCGATCAGGATAAAATCGTTTCCCGCGCCATTCATTTTTGTGAAGCGCAGCATGATCGTGATTGTAGCGGCAGCTGCACTCGTTGTCATGTCGAGCGTAAGCGAGACATCTCTGATTGCGCCTCAAAATTAGAGATTCCTCGGCTGCGCTCGGAATGACAGAGGTTATGCATAGCGAAAGCGACAACAACTGCGCCGTTGCCAGACGATCTTTCGGTGTTTACTTATTCGCCGTGCAAAAGCTTGGGGTGTGGATTGTGGTGGGGCTTTTTGGGTTTACTCTGCAACTCTCGTTCGCCGGCGATTACAACGATGTGGTTCTCGAGCAGGTCAATCGAATGCCGCAAGGCGGTCGTTACTCTATTTCGCATTTCGCAAAGATTCGCCTGCAATCGTCGGCACACTTTGAATCCGGTAAATTTTTCATTGTCCCGTCAGGGCCGAGTTTCTGTTCAGGCGCGACGTATCTCGTATTCATCAGAACGCTCGAGGCCCTGCGCGCGCGGGGCCAACTTGGGCTCGACTATGGCACGCTTGAGCGATTAATCATTCGGGACCAGCGCGACGGCGAAGGCATCTGGGGCCGATGGAATGCCAATGGACCTGGCACTGCGCGTCTATTCCACGAACTGGGACTCGGCCGAAACTTCGACAATTTCGAGCGAGCCAAGCCCGGTGATTTCATGAAAATCTTCTGGTCCCGCGCGGTTGGCAGAAACGAGCACGGCCACTCCACGATTTTTCTGGGAATCGAGAATCGGCCCGACGGCCAGTACATTCGTTACTGGTCGAGCAATGTTCCCTCCGGTTACGGTGCGAAAAGTGTGCCGCGAAGCAAAATCGCCTACGCGATTTTTTCGCGACTTGAATCGCCGGCTAATCTGGTGCGAATAAACAGCGCGCCTTTCATCGACAGATATCTCGCCTCTCTTGTCCGAAGCCGCTCCAGTATTTCGGAGGCCGGCGCGAAGTGTGGGCTGTGACGAACGCGAAGCGAAGGTAGAAACGGCGCGCTGCCGTCCGGTCAACGCACGTTTTGACCCTGTCAGACAACCACTATGCGAATGGTGCTTGCCTTTGGAATGTCCGTCTTCTAAAACGAGGACATGCTTCTCGAAACCTTAAAACGTCATTGGTGGGTTCCAGTTTTGCGGGGGGTCGTTGCAATTATCTTCGGAATAATCGCGTTTACGCATCCCGTTATGGCTGCCGCTACGCTGGTTCTTTTTTTTGGAGCGTGGGTACTGGTTGATGGCATCTTTCGCGTAATAGGCGCGATTACGCATCATGCTTCCGATAAAGAGTGGGGATTTGATCTTATCATCGGACTTGTGGGGATTATCATCGGATTACTCACCTTCCACGCACCCCAAATCACCGCGCTGGCGCTGATCATTTACATTGCGGCCTGGGCGCTCATGGTTGGCGCAACCGAGATTGCGACGGCAATCAAACTGCGCCAGGAAATGAAGGGCGAATGGTTCCTCATTCTTATGGGCCTGCTATCAATCGCTTTCGCGGTCCTGCTCTTGTGGAATCCGCTCGCCGGCGCAGCGGCGCTGATCTGGATTGTCGCGTGGTACGCAGTCATTTTCGGTGTGTTGGGAATCTTTCTCGGCTTTCGCTTGCGCAGCTTGCCGACATAACTCACTGCTTAATCAGCCGGCAAACCTCTCGAGCGGTCGAATGACCCGCTAATGCTCTACTGTGCGCTGTCCTTAGCGCAGATCGTAGTTAGTGGAACTGGGCCCGCCAGGATTCGAACCTGGGACCAAGGGATTATGAGTCCCCTGCTCTAACCGCTGAGCTACAGGCCCGTTTTCATAGGTAAAAAGGCATAGAGAAAAAGAGCTTTCCTTGGTTTTTCACGGTGCTATTCCACGGTCAACCTTATGAAACTGCGCAAGTCCACGAAAACATGGCAAAAAACCCGAAAGCCAAATCTTCTCCGCCATAAGTCGGGCCGCTATTATGCCAGAGCTTTTGCTGGCGGCAAAGAAGTTTGGCAATCGCTCAAGACATCGCACTACAGCGTGGCCCAAGCCAGGCTCGCGAAATTTCTCGAAGAACATTGCGAGCGCGTGAGCAATGGCAACGGCGAAGATTGAGGCGCTGCGGTTGATCTTAGCCGAGGTGGGTGCGGAGAGCCCGCGAAAATGTCGCGTTTGCTTGTTCGAAAACGTTCGCGGTACGTTTTTGCTCAGTTCAAGCTCCGCACTCACTTTCTGCAGGCCTGGCTGTACATGCGGAGAAAAGAGCGACAACCGAGAGGCTTAGCAAAATCGTTTTCATGTACCGTCCAAGTAATGCCAGCACATCACCCTGCCGTAACAAGCCAGGCGATGTAAAGGCCAATAATGCGTTTTAGGCGTGGCGAGATTTTCAGTTGCTTTGTTGTTAATGGTAGTTTGTTCACCTGACGACGCGCCACGGTCACAAAGGAGCAGGAACCGTGACGCGCCGGATAGGCGAACCAACCCCCTTGCCTATCAAATGCGTTTGGCGTGTGCTTTTCCTTTTACTTGACCTTGACCATGCTCTCGACTGACCGCGAGTTTTCCCACGATCATTTCTCTCATTGTTTCTTTCTGTTTGTTTGGTTTTCCGTGACTTCTCGTCATTGAGAACTCATTTCCGGCCCGTAGGAAAACAGGGGTCGTGTTGGTTCGCTCATAAACAGGCGCACTTTAATTTGAGTTGGTTCGGGTGCGTGACGCCTTCGGGGAGATCGCACGCAACCCTGATGAAGCCGCGGTCATGGTCGCGCAACAGAACGAAAATGTTCGTGCAACCCGCTTTGCGCAGGTCGTCGAGCGAATTTTCTTCGTCGCCGTAATGTTCGACTTCGTAAATGTTGAATTGCGCTTTTGTTAAGATCAGTTCTTTCATATTGTCTCCTTTCTCGAATTCATTCGCTCTACGACTGAACTAGTCGCCCGTGCTTAAGATTGAGTTCGAGTCATTAGTTTTCATAATAGTCCTTTTGACCAACAGTCTGCTCCGCCGTTCGCTTCCTGCTTCCAAATCATGGTAACAGGGTTGTTACATTGCGCTTCTCACGTCGATGCGCATCGGGAGCGGTTCCGAGCCACCGTCTCTACTATGTCGCCGGTGTCGACCAGGCACGAAGATCATGCCTTGCTAACCAAGACATCGTTTCGTTAGACCTTTTCATGGTGCATAAAAGAAAGCCCAACCAGCGAATCTGAAATCGCTCTACTCCATCTGATCTGCCATCTA
Source organism: uncultured Verrucomicrobiae bacterium (assembly GCA_963791385.1). Taxonomy (GTDB): domain Bacteria; phylum Verrucomicrobiota; class Verrucomicrobiia; order Chthoniobacterales; family UBA10450; genus Udaeobacter. The sequence continues at coordinate 712,443 of CAWBSH010000022.1, read as the reverse complement.
ACGTCGCTCCTCACCAAACTGAAAAGTGTGGCACCGCTACTCGGAAATGCGTGGGGACGATCACTTCGTCCAGAACGGCTTCTTGCCCTTCCAAATGCCGACGATGACGCCAACGGCCCACCGCGAAAGAGGTCCAAGAGTGTTTACAACGACACCCTACCGTGGCTTTTCTCTCTCTCGTTAGATGCTGTGGCCTAATGAAGTCCAACCGCGCAAGGTCTCTCCAAATTTCTTCAGTCAGAAGGCCGGCACAAATCGCCCCTTCCAATTCCAAAAGCGCAGTCAGCTTTTCATCCGCACGCACCACGAAACGCTTTCCGTTGTCGCGATGCGCGTCGGCAAGCCAGATCAGGAAACATGATGCCGCCGACGATGAGCGATTCTCACCGGCGATGGATCAGATCGCTGAATTAAATCGAGTCGCGTTTAGCTATTTCAGCGTGATTTCGCGCATGAGCTTGGTGCCCATGACCTCGCGAATATCGAGACGTTTCACTTGGATCGCCTGCTGTTGATCGGTTGTGCCGAGGATTTTTCTGGCGATCGGATCGAACTTTTCGCGCCCGTTGTCGAGCGCCGCCATGTTCTTCGATTCCACCATCACAAGGATGTTAAAGTCTTGCGGGGTAGCGGCGTCGCCGAGCAGGATCTTGTAATCGAGGACAAGATTCTGCTTCTTCGCTTCCTCAAGCGAGGCCTTCAAGGTCTTGGCGAGACTTTTGAGGTATTCGTCTCCCATTCCGGGCTTGACTTTGACCATCGTGATGTTCCAGACCGGGCCTTCGGTATAAGGCGCATCGCTCTGTGCAGAGCACAGGCTTGCGATGCCGAACGAAAACGCAGCGAGCACGGCGATTTGTAGTTTCTTTTTGATTCTCATTTGGAGCTAACTTTCTTGGTTGAGATTGCTGCTGAAGCTGAGGATTAAGCCGTTCCTGCGGATCGTAAATCTCACCTCAGCGAGCACTTGGACAACGAGAACAGCATTTCGTTCGACGAAATTGTAGGACTCATGGTGAGCCGATCTGCATCAGCAACGAAGATCGTTCGCCCGTTGGAATCAATCGCTGAGACACAGCCCCCAACTCCAACCGGCTTTGCTGAGATTATCGGCGATGATTTCCCAACAGTTCATTTGAGCTGATAGTAGTCCTGCGATGATTCGAGCGCATCTAGCGAGGACTTTAGCTCGACGGACATAAGCAAATGAAAGCCACTCCGGGAAGCGTCGTTCTGGTTCTTGCGTTTGCGGGAGTCTTTGCCCTGGAAATTGTAACGCACAGCGTCGGCAATGACGTCGCACTGTTGAAACTTGGGGCGCTCCCAGACAACGGGGAGTTGAATGGGCAATACTGGCGCTTCGCCACCTATTCATTTCTGCATTTCAACTGGGCTCATCTCCTAGTTAATGCGCTGCTGATTTTGTGGATTGGGCGCATTCTGGAAAAGAGAATAGGCACCGCGCTGACTGGAGCGATCTATGCTTGCAGCGTGCTGTCATCAGCGGCTATGATTCTCCTCGTTCACAGCTGGTATCCAAAGATCGGCGCGACCGTCGGCGCATCGGGCGGCATGTTTGGCCTAGTAAGCGCCACTCTCGTGACTCTCCTACCGCGATGCCGAGTTTCTCGGTCAAGCGAGTCGTTCGCGCATGTGGCTCTGGCTCGCTCTCCTCATCGGATTGGCCATTTCGTTTCTACCCGGGGTTAGTATGGCTGGTCACGTCGGCGGTCTTATCGGTGGGCCGCTCCTAGCAACTATCGCAAAGGTACGGAAAAATGCCTAACCGTACGATGCACCGAACCGTCTCCGCTCACATGATGCTTTGATTCGCGTTTACGATGGATTGGGCCACGTGCTTGAAACGCACGAGCACGCGGGCGAGTTCAAAGATCCATAGTGGCTTTTAACCGCTGGGATTCCGCTGGCACAATTTGCCGGGAGAAGCCGCCCCCGGCGCGATGATCACCTCAGAAGACGTTTACAAAGTCCGGCCCCCGCAGAACAAGTCGAAGCGCTTACTGCGGACTACAGGGGGTGAGCGCACAGCTTGAACTGAGCAAGTCCGCACCGCAAACGGTTCTGAACGATCAGTAAGGCTTGTCGGGTGGGAGCGAAGTACTGGGATAATCGCTGACGATCTCAAAAAAGCGGGTTGGAGCTTGGGTTGGTAATCTGGATTGCTGACGCTGCCGCCACTACTCGTTGCATCGAGGCGGTCGGCCTTGCCAGATTAAATCGTTTCATGAATCACAAAGCTAGCGCGGCGTCGGGCGAGGCGGCCGAGTAGGGCGCGTTGGTGGTGCTAGTAGCCGTCCAAATGGCTACTTTCTGGAAAATTTCGGAACTTCGTCTCACCATTTTCGATAAAGTAATTAGAAATTATTAAAAAGAGCGAACCGAGCAGTCCGTGTAGCGAGCGAAGAAAGAGAATGAAAGGTTGACGAAATAAATAAATATAAACAAAATAAAAAAAACGCTCCTGGGGCTAATCGCCGGAAACGGCGGAGGGCAAGAGCTGGTCAGCGCGCCCGAACCGTTACTCCACGGGCGAAGACACCGGCTATTCAGGTACTGACGATCAGCAACGTTCCAAGCGATCTTCTGGATGCCATCGATGAGCTCGCCGCCAGGCAAGATCGCGGTCGTTCAAGTTTCGTACGGCGCGAGTTGCAACGCATCGTTGCCGAGGACCCGGAAGGAAGTGCTTAGTAAATTGCGATGAAAATCGCGACTTTTGTTTTTTTGTCGCAGATGAAAAACTGACTGCGTTTGTTGAACTGAAATCGGTGATGATCTGCCGGGCCAAAAATCGGCGTGATTTGGAATCTTACTCGTCGAACTCGCGCTTCACCATGAAGCTTTCAAGTTCGACATCATTCGCGATGGGCTGACCAGTTTTGGGGCTGAGTATCATATCGTCTTCGCAGCAATTCACGGAGCTCGCCAGGGCGCGCCAAACAAAATCTTTGACGCTGAATCCCGCAAATCGCGCGGCTCGACGGATGCGCTTCTGGATTGAAGGCTCTTCGGGTAGTGTAACGCCAAAACCGGCAGGCGCCCTCTCTTCGTAGAGGCGGTCGCCGCAAACTAACTGCGCGGGCAAGCGGTGGCGGCTGTAAAGTTCTAGGAATTGCAGGGCCGATATTCCAAATTCGTCCGCGATCGGAATCACTACTTTTCGGCATTCTGAATCTAAGTTCCACTCAACTTGGCCGTTCTTTGTTTCGACGACAAATGAGTCCATAGCCTCACTAGACATGTGGTTCATTGATGTTCTCCGAGAATCTTTTGGGGGGTGAAGTTCTGAAAGATCTTTGTGCGAATCGAGAAAACGCAATGAGAGCCAGTGCCGTTCATCAAACGCAATCGCCACGTCGGCGATCTGCAACTAAGTCCAATACTGGCGACTGTAAAAGGCCATAACAGACGCTCATAACGTCAACGTCGCGTCAACGGGTTTGGTAAGATGCTGCCCCTCGCGTGCGGGGAACTGTCTGAGGCGGTCGTGGGCGACGGCAAGGGGCAAGCATCAGGGGGTTCTGGGGTTCGGCATTTAAAGCGGCGAGAGTAATTACGCGCCGAGTCGCCGTCTATCGGGGACGATCCCTGATTTTTTCAACAAAATTTCCCTAGGGGCTTTGTAGTTTCTGTACTTACATGCGACGTGCACTCATGTTCGCAGTTTTTGACAAGAAGGCTGGCTGGGGCTTGACTGCGTTTTCTCGAACTGGAAGGGGCGATTCTGGTGGAAACTAGATGCCCCGAGCAGCGCACGATCAGAAAGCCTGAGACTGTCAGCGATGATTTCCCAACACTTCACAGGGACGCATCGTGCCTCTTTTGTTCTCCACGCGGCAACGATTTTCTCACGTCACGTCGCCGTTTCTGGCTTAAGATGGACTGCCGATGATTCCCGAAGGCTTGCGATCATAAATACTTATCTGACCATCGCCTTGATCGCTTTGACCATCGTCTTGATCGTTTTGACTATCGTCTTAGCAAGAGATGCTCGGCGCTTGGATGTATTGACACACTCGCTGATTGGTCAACCTTCAACTCCGCCGCCGGAACAGTCCCCAACTTCCACCCCAACAGCCGAGCCTGTATTAAAAGCAATACCCATAGCTACGCCGACTCCGAACCCGACACCATCACCTAGCCCTCAACCTGCCGGAACGCGTCACCGACATTCACGCCGCCACAGATAGCATCACATCCAGTGCGAGCGATTCGCGTTTACGATGACGACTGGCAACGTGATCGAAACGCACGAGCGCGGCGGGCGATTTGACGGAGATTTTCGAGAGTGGCGTGAACGAATTAACCCGTCTGAATGGAGTCAAATCCTTGCGGGTATGACCCAAGCCGAACGGACAATTTGTTCGACGCATCTCACACCAGATGGACCTTTGGGGACGACTTCGGGAATCTCAGGCTGCTTTCGTGGAAGTCCTAGCGTTTGTCCGCTTGCGTCCGCGAACAGTCCGCGAAGAAATATCGGACAGAGTTTGTCCGTCCGTCCACTTTCCTGGGTCTACGACGGACGGGCGGCGAAAGACGCCAATAAATCCTTTTCCCGCGTTTATGATTCCGCTTCCTAAATGCCGAATCGATTCGGCACAATTCGCGCCATGCAGCCTTTTAATCGCTTTCTCTTCCTGCTCGTCATCGCAGTCACAGCCGTCGGCTGCTCAAACACCGAGTTCCAGTCGTGGGAAGGCCGCAATTCCGTGGTCGAGGGTCGCGGCGGCACACGCATGGTCGTCGATGGGATGGACGTCTGGACTGTACGGCGACCCGCCGCGTCGTTTTCAGGTCATTGGCATCATACAGGACATTCGGCCAGGCGGAATTTTCCCATGGCGCGGATGAAGCACGACATCGTCGCTAAGGCGCGTCAGAGGCAGCGGCGATGCAGTAATTGTTGCTTCCAGCGAGTCGCAGTTGGCGGGCTACTATACATCCAGCAGCGCCACCGCTTACGGCTATGGCAACTCCGCATCTGCATACGGTAGATCCACGACTGTCCCGCTTACCCGTCACAGTGCGACGTTGGTCGTCATCAAGTATCTGTGAACAGAAGCAAAGATCCGATTGCGAGCTCCGCGAGGCGTCCAAGCATCTGCACTACGAACTCGACATGCTGCGCGGCACAGCGCGGCTGTTTGCAAGAAGTGTTCACAGTGACGACAGTCTTTTTCCCGAACGCCGTCTTGGAGTCTTTCACACTCCATGCTCGCGCCCTCCTCGACTTTCTCTACGATCAATCGCCGCGATCAGACGACGTCGTGGCGTCGGACTACTTCACCGATCCGCAAGACTGGATATCCAAGAGACCCGCCATGTCGTCAACTCTCACGCAAGTTGATCACAGAGTCGGTAAAGAAATTGCGCATCTCACCTATGTTCGCAGCGAGGTCACTGATGAAATGAATAACTGGCCGTTTATCGAAATTGCTAACGATGTGAAGCGAGTCCTCGCGGTGTTTGTAGACGCCGTACCGAAGTCGCGTGTCGCATCGCTGTGCATTCGAGCTGAGGCGACGACTGAATCAATGACACTTCAGCTCGACAACTCGGCCGCGTCCGTAAATCAAACCCGGAGAAGCCTTCTTCCCGGCTACGCTGCATCGGAGATTGATCCGGTATGAAGTTCGACGTTCAAGTGACTAATGACCTACCGGCTCGGCTGTTTTCAGGGATTGTTGGCGACTTGCGGCGCCGGTTTGCTCGCTTCAAGCTGTGCGCTCACCTTCTGTATTTGCGCCGCCTGCGGTTCAAAACGCGCGTCAGCCTCGGATTCCTTTCTGTTTCTCCGCGATCGTCGCCTTCAACTGCTCGACTTTGCGGTGCTCTTTCAGGAACTCGTTGAGCAACATCGCGTTCACCGCCTCGTAGCGCACCGTGTACGATTTCGCCTTCCTTGTCGCGCACCACTAGGTCGGGATTCACAGCGGCACTTCCTCGGCAATCAAGCCAAATTGCGGTGTACCCTTTGCTGTCGCTCTTGTACTGAAAGCTCACTGGCTTAAGGGCGAGGATTGCTTCGCTCGTTTTGTCCATTGGCTTAATCTCCTTTTTGAAACCGGCCCGACGAAGGGGCCGTGCCCAGCTGGCCGTTGCATTACTAAACGTGCTCCAAAGACGCATGAGTGCCCACAATAAAGGTGTGGGTTTGCAGTCCATAGCCTGCGCATGATCCGATGCGAATGGTAATGTTCTCGCCAGTCACTCCAAGTTACCGATATAAATGTTGTTGTTGCCATCGAAGCTAGACCCATAAGATTCGCACCGGCGTTATAACCCACTGCAACATTGTTGTTGCCAGATTCGTTGAATACGAGAGCATATTTTACCATAGGCAGTGTTCTGGTTGCCGATTGGATCGCTCAGGAGCGCTCCATAACCATTGGCAGTATTGCCGATGCCCACGTTGTACTGAAACGTAAAAGCACCTGTGGCCGTGTTGTTTTTGACGCCTCTTTGCAGCGCACTGTAACCGATGGCCGTGTTGTAATTGCCGGTCGTGTTGAACGCAAGCGCATCAAATCCGGTGGCCGTGTTAGCAAGGCCGGCGGTGTTGTAGAAAAGCGCGTGAGCACCGTTGGCCGTGTTGCAATTGCTAGTGGTGTTGCTATAGAGCGCTTGAAAACCGATGGCCGTGTTGTAGCTGCCAGTGGTGTTGGACACAAGCGCATCAAATCCGGTGGCCGTGTTGGCAAGGCCGGCGGTGTTGTAGAAAAGCGCGTGAGCACCGTTGGCCGTATTGTATACTGCCGGTCGTGTTGAACTCGAGCGCATTAACGCCGGTGCACGTATTGTAACTGCCAGTAGTGTTGTATTACAGGGCAACGCTTCCCAACGACGTGTTCGCAACGCCATTCGTATCAGTAAAGAGCGCATAACCACCAATGGCGGTATTCCAGACGTCAGTTGTAAGTGTGAACATGGCGTTGGTTCCCTCAGCCGTGTTGGAACCTGGATAGCCTCCATCAGGTGGGGGGCTAACCGCTGGTACTGGTGGGCGAAAGCCCAAAGCACGCGAGCACGAGCGCTACAGAAAATAAACCGTATCGCAACGACGATCGTTTTACCGTTTTTTAAATTTAGTTGACAATAACAGCCTCCTTTTGCGCAATCATGGTCGCTCGGCGGGAATTGTTTTTGCCGTGTTCTTGCCCGCGCGATCGCAATGATCTCTATAAAAAACGCGCGTCACAGCCTTCGATCCGCTTCGCTGAACGGAATCACGCGCTCGACCGCGCCGCTTGAATCGAGAATCCGAATCTCGCCAGAGCGAAAGCACGCGCGGCCAGTGGCGTAATTTTTTCCGTCCTCTTGCTTTAAGAAAACTGGCTCGACGCCGGGCGCTTCAAAGCACTTCCAGCCGTTTCGGAATGGTCTGATTTCGATAATTGTCATGCGAGAGGCCTTTGCATTTTCTCCAGGCCAGCGTATATGTTCATTTGATCATGATCGAGCCAAATAACGGCGAATCGCTATCACACGGGCGTTCTTCCAAACCAAAGCGTCACAACGCAAAGCTCTGCCCGTTCGCCATTCGGCAGCGAATCGTAAACGCACTCGCTAACGGCGATTCCAAGCGTGCAATCGCGCGCGCACTCCGGGTCAGCAACAACACCGTGACAGCTATCGCCGAGCAAGACTGGCAACAAGTGGCAGCACGTAAAGAACGCATCGCGGCTCAGTGCGAACTGAACGCCACTCTCGCTGCCGAACGCATGACGGATAAACTCCAAGGCACTGATAATATCCCTCTTAATACGTTAGTTCCTGCATTCGGCGTCTCTGTGGATAAACTCGCTGTCTTGAGGGGTCACGCTCCGAGCGTGAACATTGCCAATATCCTCGATGCCGAGCGGAAGCCGAGCGCGAGGAGCGTCGGGCGCTGCACGATAAATTGGATGACGATCGCCCGTAGGCTCTCGGAGACACAGACTCCGAGCAAGTAGCACTCACGCGCACGCCGGGCGCACTCACTTTTCTCAGCCGACAGAACGCGCCCACGCGCGATGTGATACTGCCCTATGATACTGCCCTACTTTTGGAGATAATGTGAGATAACGTGATAAGCGTTGCGCTGGACGCCAGTCTACCTATGAGAAACGGCTGTCTGAACGATTCACGAAGGCATAGCGCCGGCGTAGCGAAAAATGTCGAAAACCGCCCGAAATAAGTTAACAGCCATACAAGCCTATGGGCGTGGCGCAGGCGTAGGGCGCGGTCGCGGTGTCGGCGCTAATCTTGGCGTCGGCGTAGGCCTGGGTGTTGAGGTAGGTGTAGCCGTTGGTGTCGCGGTCGGAGTGTTCACGGTGATCGTTACCGGGTCAGAAGCAATTCCGTTCGCCACCACTTCGAGAGAACTGCTGCCGGTCTCTGCTGCCGCCGGAACATCGAAGTTCGTAGAAACTTTTGTCCCACCAGTCGCAACTCCCATCGTACTGTGCCCATGCGTCCGGGCGTAGAAGACATGGCCGGTTGCGTTATTGGTGATCCTAACTAACGGATAGTTGGTAGCCGTTTCTAATTCGTCGCCGAATGAGGCCGCTTGGGACAAACCGTTAAACTGTTGTCCTGAAATTTGGTAAGTCGACCCGAGCACCACCATGGCCGGGAACTGCTTAATCGTGGGCGCCCATTTTCTCGGGAACTGTGTGTTGGCTGGGGTGTAGACTTGCACGAACGTACTGTTGCTGACGAGGACCTGGCCGGTCGGAAGGACCATCAATGCACCGAAAGCGCCGAGCGTGGGGTTGAGATGCGTTCCATCAAATTCGTAAAGTGTCCCGCTTACGCCTTCGACCAGAGCGTTCCCATTGGGCAGAAGGGCCGCGAAAGAATCTCCTGCGTTATCACCGTTAGGAAAATCGGGACCGACGGCCCAGGCACCGGTCGAGGGCGTGTAGATCGCGGTATGTCCCGGACCAGCCACAGAAAAGGACCCGGTGCAGAATACGCGGCCATCGGCCAATAAGATTCCGGGGCCGACTTCGCCTGGCGGGAAGTAGCAAAACTGACCGTTCGGCCCATAGGGGATGCACCCGAGAGAAGAAGGCGAATGCAAATCGACTATCGTGCTGCCGGCGCTTTGCCAGGTTTGAGTGGACGGATTGTAAATCTCTGAATTGGGCGCGTTCAGCACGTCGAAAGTCAAGACCGTGCCATCCGGCAAGAGGGTCCATCCTTCCTCGGCATTGAAGTCACTCTTTCCTGTGTTGCCGAGCAACGTCCACGTCAAGGCAGCCGGGTCCAACGCTGCGACTTGCATGTCCAGCTTACGCCCAACCACGAATCGGCCATCGGGTAGAACCACGGAGGGAGAATCGCCAATGTAATCCCAGCCCGGAGGAGCTGCAAGCGGAGTCCAGGTATTTGCGATCGGGTCATAGACTGCACCGAGATTTGTAAGGGCAAACTGGCCGTTGTTATATTCGCCGCCCGTGATGACGACTCGGCCGTCGGCGAGGACTGCCGATGCGAAATCATCGGGTACGTAACCCGGCTGGAGAGAAGCTAGCTGTGTCCAGGTTCCATTAACGTAACTTCCGGTATTATCCGGCGTCAGTTTATACCAATCTTGTGAGCTATCGGCCTGACACATCACCGTTCCATCGGTTAGCTGAAAGGCGAGGTTTGCTCCGCCCGGCGATTGATGAACAAGCGGCGTGAGCGTTTGTGCGGAGCATATGCTTGTCAGTGCAAACAGACCGCTGAATGTCAGGGCTAGAATAATTTTTTTGGTCATAGGACGATGTTGAAAGAAGAGATGGTGTTCTGGCTTGCGATTAGTGATTAAGATACGGCCACCTCGTAATTTGCCTGTTTCACGCGCTTAGGCAAACCCGTCGCACAGACGCACACAAGAACGCCTATCGGGGCGGGGCTACCGGGCTAACAATAATGCGCAGGCCGGAGCCCCCCGGAGCTCTCGGACGCACAGACTCCGAGCGAGTAGGCACACACGCGCACGCGAGGACGCCCTAATCATTCACGGTCATTTTCTACGGTCTGAAAAATTTACTGTGTAAAACGGCGCAATTCTGTGCAACGCGGCACGAATCTTAAACGGCTGACTTACCTAGCGTCAGCAATCCTGCGCAACGTAGTGAAAACACGCGCAAAAACTCATTCCGCAACCCCCGGCATCCCAAAACTCCAGTAAATATCCACCACACGTATCGGTCCGGGCTTTGCCCGCCAGCGGTTGAGTGCCTGAAGCATGACTTTATCCAAGGCGGGAACGGGATTGCCTTTCGAGTCAGAGAATCGATCGTCGTAGACCGCTGTAACCGTAAATCCTTTCAAGACCATGACCTGGGTGACGGCACCTTTAGCATCCACGCTCAGTCGATAAGTGCCTGTGCCGCCCACCTGAGAGCCCTCATAACCCTGAAGTTCGCTGGGCACGGCGGGATACGGAGAGTAAGTAAATATCTGTTTTATGTCCGCCCGAGACCTTACGACGAGATGAACAGGTTTTTCAACCTGACGATCCGCGTTTGCCAAACTGCCCTTCGTTTCCTTTGGCGGCTCCGCACCGTAGGACGTGCCAACCAAAAGGCTCGTTAGGCCAATGACTGCAACCAATAATTTCGTAATAAAAATCATTGCAGCACCGGTGGCTTGAGTCTCAATGACGACCCGCGATTTCGCAAGAGACGACAAACGATTCAATTTTTGAGAAATTCGCGTACCGTAAAACTTGAGCCTCATAGAGTCGGCCTTCATGAAAATAACTCTCCGTCCCTCAAGCATCAAGCTGGGATTACTCGCTTTACCCTAGTCGTGGGTTCGAACATTGAACGAAATGAACATAAAGGAAGAGTCCGTGCGCGTGAAGCATCTGGAAATAATCGGTGACAATCTTAGCAAATCTGGATGGAGTTGCGGCTGTATCATAAATATGGACTCAGAACGCCTAGACATCTTTCTTATAAACGCTCACCGCGATGTTGGCGTTGGCAACATTGCCGAGCTCGGCGAGAACATCGTCATCCGCGGTTTCGTTCGCCACCTCGTCGGCGAACCGCTGCCGAGCGAAGGCTAGTCGTTGATGTTCTTCCTAATCACTCGTTACCGATGGCTTTTCTTTCAGCGCGCCGCAAGTGGGCGAGGCGCCGGCGTCGGACGCGCCCTCGGTGTTGGAGTAAGTCTCGGAGTTGGACTTACGGCAAAGGCATATACTTTATTGTCTCCGGCAATATAGATGCGTCCCCGAGCCACAATCCCCGTCGTGCTGTAATAATGTGTTCCTGCCATCAGTTCATTTGGCCCGCCGCCATCGTAAACAACGGCTCCAGTGTCTCCATCATAACCGTGCAACCGCTGGTCCCCTTCAGTAGCATGATCCTCCGTGCCGACCACCCAGACAATCATGTTATTGGTCCCATCGGTGGAGGTGACAAAAGGAGAACCGCAACCGCTGGCACCCCGGCTCACATTCCAGCTGCTGTCGATGGCAGGCGGATCGGTTGGGGTGATGCGAAAAGCCGAGAGGACCGTGTTGCCATCGTTGTTGGCTCGGAACGCGACATATGTGCTCTGTTTGGTCCGATAGGTGACGGCCGCTTGGAGGATAGTACTGCTGGCAACCTGCGAGACGGCTATGGGCGCACTGATCCCGCCGAGGTTGTCTCGATTAACCAGATACGCATTGCGGTCCTTACCCAGGGCAACCACCAGGTGCGAAGGCGTCGCATCTGGCACGTCCACCAGCAATGGGCCTGAGCTGCCCAGATCCCAGTCCAAACTGTCCAAAGTGAGCCAGTCTTCGGGCACCCAGTAATCGGCGGGCGAGCCACTAAAGACCGGCCCAGGCAGGAAGCGAATCACTGCTTCCCCACCTTCCCAATTTGGGGGATTGAAGGTGTTACCAGTGATAACAAACGGGTTCTTACCATCGCTAGCAATGCCGCCGACTCCCCATATAGCACCGCCATGGGTGTTGGTGGCTGCAGCCCATGCTGTCACGCTGGCCGGATTGTCTATCGGGACGCCCACAAGCCAGCCATGAAAAGGACTGCAATCCCTCATACTCCCATAGCCAACATAAAGAATGTTGCCCACGATGCCGAGTGCCGGTCGTTGCTGTTGAATCGATGGAATAAAATCTATGCCGTTGTATGTAGCTGTCGCCTCAACGTCCACGGGCCAGCCGGGGTTGATGTCGCCTGTGTCCACATTCAAGGAGAGGATGAGGTGTTTCTTAGTCGTGCCGCCGTCGGGTGTGATCATTGCGTTCAGAAAGAGCGCGCGTGAAGCGAGATCGACAACTGGGGTGCCAGTGATACCCAGCGGATCAAGCTTGGTGCATATGAGATCATCTGCCGATACCGGCTCGCCCACATTTCGTTGCCAGATAATCGTGCCACTGCCAGCATCGAGCGCGTACACATTGTTCGATTCCGTCGCCACAATGATCATCGCTTTGCCCCCCGGGCCGTTCTCGATGTAAAGAGGCTGGGCGTAAACGTTGCCAACAATTGTGCCGTCGAAGTTCAGGTCGCGCGTCAGATTGACGGCTGCGCTCTGGGTGAATGCTGAATCAATGTAAAGACCGTCACGTGATTCATGGTTGTGAAACTGCGTAACGTTAACTTGCGCGTTCGCTGGGACCACCGCGTTAAAGAACACGGCAACGACAAGCCAAAAAATGGCAAACAAGAGCTTCACATCGCCAATGGCAAATTCCCGCTCTCCCTCTTACCCTAAGCGTGTCATAGATGTCGAGACATTTTCTGTCGCTGACGCGCATTCACAGCGACGGAAACGTTTCATTGTTCGTGCAGAACGAAAAGCTGACAGAGTTTTTGGACCTTGAAGCGGTGGTTCGTGCCGGGTCAGCGGCTGGCCAAGGGCTTGATTAGCCGACCGGATTTCACCGTCCTTTGTACATGACCTCGGCTGGATTGAAGTCCTTCGTCTAATCCCTAGCCGTCGCGCTCCGGTTATTGAAAGAATAGCGCTGGAAACGTCTACCCCGGGAGGACAGAGTCGCACCCGCGCTAAGTCTATTAGGCATCCCCAAACAAATTGAAGCCCTTACTGCTGGGCTGCAGAAAGTGAGCGCACAGCTTGAAATCAGCAAACCGGAGCCGCAAACGGTCCTGAATAATCACTAAGGCGGTCAACCAACCAAAGCAATGAGCCGTCGTGCTTTACCGCATGGCGGCTTTTGCTTCACTCTGTGTGAAATGCTCGCGGTTCTTCGAAGCTCGACGGTCTGCGTGAGGTTCGATTCAAGCGGCAAACCTGCCCGAATTACATTGGATATTAGGATTGATGCAAGCACGTTCTCATCGCAACAAGTCCGCAGTTGCTTTCGCGTTCTATTGAATGCGTCGCGTGTTAAGACACCTGCTTCCCGGGGATCATCAGTAAATCGAGAAGCGAAGCTGTAAACGGCGGGATAGTGACGAGCGACCAAGGTATCAAAACTTTTCGCTTTGGCTGGCGGCCTTTCTCTCTGATTCCGTTCTTGGAGTTGGCCGTGCAGCACATCGCCGCTGCAACTGGGGGGTGCTTTCATCTGTCACTCCGTTCTACGGAAATGGAGGAGGCAAGTTCCCGGACAAAGTCTCCGGCTCAATAACGTCGCGACGGGAAAGGGTAGCTGGAAGCTCGAAACTCTGGGAATGGAAATAGCGTGTAGTTAGGCGCTTAGTCGCGGGATTCTATTTTCGTCACAGGAGAATTTCCCAAACAGCGGTAGCCGTCCGCTTCGACTTTCACCGCGGGTTGTGACAGCGAATCAATTGTTTTCAATCCCGGTGGGTTCGCAAATGACGCGCTTCAGCTTGAATCGTTTCGCAAAGATCGACTGCGGCCAGACAAAAAGATACGGGCCGTGTCCCCTGCCGCGCAGATCCGCACGCGACATGTGTAAATGAATGCTGCCAAAGTCACCCGGCGCAATGTCTTTGAGCGAGGAATGGCCGATCACCTCGCCGTTGATGCACCAGGCAAGCACAAACTGCGCACGCTATCGTCCGGCGCAGCGAGCATCGCCCCTGGGTCAGAGCGCATTCGAGCGCCCGACAGTAGGCGATCGACTGCGATTCCTAGGCACTCGATCTCCGCTTGTGAAAGTCCAAACCAATAGCTGATGAAACCATCAAAGTCCTCAAGTGCAAGCGGTCGGACACTTAAACCATAAGTGTCGATGAGATGAGAAATCAATTTTACTCCCGATCTTCTGCAACTGAATTCACCTACTGCGGACGACTATGCTCATCGCTGTCCAAAGGATTTGAGTGTAACAAAACGGCGGACGGCGATATGATCGCCTAGCAGTATGCGCCGAACGATCGCAAATGAAACCTGGGAGCAGATCAAGACCGGGTACGCGACTGGCGTTGGCCTCAGGGAGATAGCCGGCAACATGGGCATTCTGGAGGGAACGGTAGTCGCACGCGCAAAACGCGAAGGTGGGGAGGCGAAGTATCAGAAGGAGGTCGTAAAACAACTAAAGATGATGAACGCGTATCTTTTCGACCAAACAGATCACGCGACAGCCATTAGAGCGATGTTGATCTCACTCAGGTTTTACGTGCCTGCTTTTAGCTTTGATGAACAGCGCGCTCTAATTCCCTAAATGCGATCGACAGCTCATACGCCCGCACAATTTGACGCTTTCCGTCGCCGCGATGCGCGTCCACAGTCCAGATTGTTTGCCCTTCGTAATCCACAGTCGCGACACAACCCCAACTCCATCCGGCCTTCTTCAGATTGTCGGCGATAACCTTCCCATACTTCATGCGCCCGATTCTGTCTATTTTCCTCTTCACACGGCAAGGGATGACCATTGTCATATACATATATCTTTTTCGCCTCCTGCCTGAGGCGTAACACGAGAAGCGACAAGTCTCCATCACAGGATAGTAACAATGCTGTTACCGGTACGCGTCCCGACTTGTCTTTTAGCCGTCTAACCATAACCAACGGCCCCGCGCGCGTGTTCATCTTTTCAGATGATTAAAACATTCTTGATACGCTAGAAACATTGCTTTGTACAAAACGGCCAGATCGTCTATGATTGTCTCAAAGTATGCGCCAAAAAGATCACGGACGAAACTTGAGAGCAGATTCGAACACGGCGCGTAGCTCGGATTGGCGTCCAAAACCCAATGTCCAGTTTTGAAGAAAGCAATCGGACTCTGTTTAAAATTTCGAATTGCCGATTGCTGATTCGGGATTTGGGACGGAGCCGTGATTCGCGGAATTGTCGGCACAATCGAGATCGCAATTCTCAGCGCGCTGATTCTGGCGACACGCTGCGCGAATTATCAGGACGTTTTTGTCGCCGGGGACATTTACTTCGTCGACCCAGATTGCTATGCACGTATGACCCGCGTGCAGATGTGCACGAAAAACCCTGGGTTAATCGTGAGGCATCATGATTTTGAGAATTTCCCGCAGGGAACGACACCACATACCACTGCGCCGCTCGATTATCTCATCCTCGGCCTGTCGCTTCTGCTGAGGCCATTCGCGACGCAGCCACTGGATTTGGCCGGCGCATTTATCTCGCCGTTGCTTGCGTTGATTGGAGGCTGGTTTCTGTGGTGGTGGTCGCGCCGAATGAAATTTCGCTATCGTTGGGTCATGCTGATCCTGTATGCGATCAGCCCGATTCTCGTTCACGGGACGGAACTTGGCAGGCCGGATCATCAATCGTTTTTGATCCTGCTGGTGGCGATCGCGATCTGCGCGGAGTGGAGTTTGCAAACAGCAACCGGCATGGCGGCCTCCACGGAAGTGAATAGATGGGCTGTGGTGAGCGGGGTCGCGTGGGGATTTGCCATTTGGGTCTCTGCGTACGAGCCGATCCTTCTGTTTTTCATTGTGACCGCGACAGCCCTTCTGATTAAGCAGGCGGCGTTTTTCGGGCTAGATCGTCGCATGGGGTGGATCTTGTTCGCGGCGATCATTGTGATTGCGCTTCTGATTGAGCGACGTCTTCCGTCGTTCGCGGTTTTTCAGTCAAATCTGATTTTCAAAAACTGGGCGCGAACGATTGGCGAACTTGCGCACATCTCGCCGGAAAATCCCGTGTGGTTCCGCTGGTGTGGTTATCTGCTTTTGGTTACGCCGTTTTTGATTTGGATGAACGTGAGTAGGAACTTCAAGAAGAGCGAACGGCCGATGCCGTGGTTTGTGCTCGTGCTTCTCGTTGCCACTTACGGTCTCACGACATGGCAGGCGCGCTGGGGATATTTTTTTGTTTTGATTTTTGCGATCGCGCTTCCGGCTTTGCTCGAGCCAATCAAATCACGTGCGGCGGTCTGGACCGCGTTTGTCTTGTCGATGTTTCCGATTTTGCGCGACTGGGACCAGAAGCTTTGGCCGAACGAAGAACAATTCGCGGGTCGCGTGGAAAAACGGATTGAATCGGTGCAGATTCGCGATCTGGCGCTCAGTTTACGATCGTCAGAGGTGCATCCGTTTCTTGCGCCGTGGTGGTTTTCACCTTCGATCGCTTATTGGTCCGGCCAGCCCGGAGTCGGGGGAAGCTCACACGAAAGCCTTAACGGGATCGAGGACAGCGCGCGATTTCTTATTTCCGAAGATTTGCAAAAAGCGCACGAGATTCTCCAAAAGCACCGAGTAGCGTGGGTTTCCGCGTACGATTGGCAACGGGTGGCGCAAAACTCCGCAGCCATCCTGAACGAGCGACTGCCTCCCAACCCGCTGTGTCGCGTTTTGGATCAAACGCCCACCCAGGCGCCGCGGTTTCTGATCTTTTCCGCCCAGAACCCGGCCTGCAAGCTCTACCGAATGAGCGTTGAACGATAAAACGATAAAAACTTTTCACTCGGAAAAGAGAATCCGTTGACAGGCACCGACGAGTGTCACATTACTACCAGATGCTCAAAAGATTCGTCCCGCAAAGGCCGGCGCCCCCGATTCGAGAAGAACCGCGGAATCCGGTTCCAGATGACAACAGTCATCCTGCGAGTCGCGAACAGCCAGCATCAATACCAACCACAATCGATAATCCAAATCCAAAACCTAATCCTATGGCAGACCACGGAGGCAAAGACATCCTCTCGAGCGATGTCGAAATCAAAGGCTCGATCAAGTTCCAAAAAGAACTGCTCATCGACGGCAAAGTCGAAGGGGACATCAACTCGGACGGCGTTCTAACAGTCGGTGAAAACGCTGAGATCCGGGGTGAAGTAAAAACCAAGTCGATCACCGTCTATGGCAAAGTGCACGGTAACATTACCGTTGCCGAGCGCTGCGAGCTGAAATCCAAATGCGTATTGCAGGGCGATCTCAAAGCAGCGCGTCTTGTGATTGAGGAAGGCGCAACCTTTATCGGGAAATCGGAAGTCACCAGCGGAGCCATTTCCGCGAAGGCCGCAACCCGACCTGAAGTTGTGCGGTCCAGCGAGCCGATTAAGGCGGCATTCGGAGCGCGCGCGTAACAGAAAGATTTCGGCAAAGATCCAGTGGCCAATTCGTCGCCTGCAAAAGTCAGTGCTGAATGCCCGCACTGCGGCTTCAAGCAGATGGAATACGCGGCGGCAAAGAGTTCGATCTGCCGCCAGTGCGGCCGTTCGTTTTTTCCGTTCGCACCGAAGCCCGGCCTGAAGCTGCGGACCACTGAAGAAACATCGGCGCAAGAGAGTTCCTCCTCCATCTTTGGAAGGTTTGAGGATTTTTGGAAGCGCCAAACCAGTTCTGTTGTCGAGTGTTTCGAATGTAAACGCAAACAGCAGGTCTCTGGCGCCGCGACTTCGACCATTTGTCCTTCATGCAGCACGCACATCGATTTGCGGGATTACAAAATCACCAGCGGGTTTAGTCGCAGCATTCGCACCCGAGGCAACGTCCACCTGTCTGGCAAAGGCGATTTGGCCAGTAGCAGCGTGGTTTGCCGCTCCGCTCTAATCGAAGGTAGACTGCGCGGCAATCTGCATTGCGACGACACCGCCACCATCAACTACTCAGGCAAAGTTCCGGGCCGCGTCAGCGCCCGACATATCGTGGTCGATCGCAAAGCTGATATTCATTGTTTTCGGAGGGTTCGCGCCGAGAGCATCGAAATCAAAGGCAGAATGTCTGGAGAGATTATCGCTCAAACCGTGACCGTATATAAGAAGGGTTGCCTGGAAGGCGACGTTTCGGCGCGGGCGATTAGCGTGGAAAAAGGCGGAATGTTTTCCGGCCAGCTGGTCATCGGTCAGATCGGCCTCACACAAGGGGAATTGCTCGGCGAACGAGAGCCGACGGCTTCGCCTGGGACGGAGTCCAATTTTCCGGGTGGCGTAGCGCAGCCCCTGCCAGCGACGTAGAACCGACCAGCTTCAATGCGAAGACTGCATCCGCGCAGTCCTTACGAGAAACTCGGCGGTTACGTTCATCTGCCGCGTTTGATCGACAAGGCCAGGCTGCACCGAAAGGGCTTACTCGATGGCTATAACTACAAAACCGTTGGGTTCGACAAGCATTTGCTGGCGTTTCTCAAACTCGACGGTGACGCGTTTGAGGAGGTCGCCAACACGCTGGACGACGAACAGGCAATCCTGGATTGGGTGCGGAAGAACGGAGCGCAACATTCGCCCGAAGACATCGAACAATGGAATGAGGCGATGATTTCGCGCCATCCCGATACGGCCGCGAAAAAGGCGCGCTTCCTGCATTTTCTCAAAGAGGCGGGGGGCGACGGGCGTAAAGACATCCGCACGTATTTCGATTTGATCGAGTTTGATGAAGGACGATTGAAATAAAGCGCACAATTCGCGTTAACCGTTAGATGGGTGCAAAAGATTCAACGCTTTAGCGTCTTAACGCAGCGAAGCCAGAATCCTGTCCGCGTTCTCGAGCGTCTCCTTGCTCCCTATATCGAGCCATCTCCCTCGGATTTGGAACGTCTTCACCGGTTTTCGCGTGTAGAGCCACTGCACAAAACGGCCGGGCTGATCCGCGTTGTTCCCAGCAGCCAGATACGTTCTTAAAAGCGAGAGGACGGCAGGCGAGTAATAATACAGAGCGATCGCAGCGAGTGTTCCCTGCGGCTTTTGCGGTTTTTCCTCAAACCGGGTGATGATTCCTTCAGCATCAACCGCGATGTTTCCGTATTTTTTGACCGCTTCAATATCCCCTACGTCGTACACCGCAACGGTTACTTCGGTGTCCCTGGCAGCGGTCACAAAATCTGCCAGCGAATCGGTGAACAGGTTATCGCCGGCGGCGATTAATAAGCCGCTTTGGGAGAGGTTCTCATTGGTGACAACAAAATTGATATCTCCAATTGCGCCAAGCTTGTCTTCGTCACTGGTGGAACCATCGTTGACTACTTTAATTTTAAATTCGGGATGGCGTTTCTGATACTCCTGACTCCACTCTTGAAAATCCGCCGCGAATTTGTCGTTGGTCACCACATAAATTGTTTCCAGATCGGGAATGCCGGCAAGATTGTCCGGCAGCCATTCAATGATCGGTTTGCCTCCGACCACGAGCAGCGGTTTCGCTTTGTTCAGCGTGAGCGGGTAGAGGCGTGTGGCGTATCCGGCAGCGAGAATCAGAACGTTCATGAGACCAAGAGTTCGCAGCAAAGCAGAGGAACGCTCGTCTGTCTATGGATTCGAGGCTCGAAGAATTGTGTCCTTCAGATGCTGCTGAATGGTACGAATCCTGGGTGAATCGGTGATCTTGCCATGACTTGAGCCGTCCACGACGTACAGCGTATCAATGGCGGCGCCAGCCTGCGTGTTAATTCGACAAAGAGGAATCAAAACACTTTCGCGATCAAGACAGCTCAGCACATCATAAAGCAATCCGATACGGTCCGGCGCTTGCAACTCAAGGAGTGTGTAAGTCGGATGCGTTTTGTTGTCGATGGCGATATGCGTTGGAAATTCAAATCCGACTGCGGCACGACGGCTTGAGCGCTTCGCCTTTTCGATAAGCGGCACAAAATCGAAGTTCTCGTCCTCCAGTGCTCGAGTCAACGTTTGTTCCACGAGGTCGAAATCGCCCGGGTCCGAAACAGGCTGCGCTTTCGTGTCGCACACACGGAACACGCCAAGTACCGCGTTATCGCCGCGCGGAAAAACATCGGCGCTTAAAATGTTCAACGGCACAATGGAAAAGGAGCCGGCGACTTTTGCCAGGAGTCGTTCGCGCTCCCACGTGCAGAAAGTCATCACCGTGTGTCCGTGCTCTGGCACGATCTTCCATTTGACTGCCGGAGCGAGTGGAAACTTTCTCGGATTCGAAACGTTCTCGAGAAAGCACCGGAACAATTTTACGTGGTCGACGATCTCCGGCACTTGCGTCGCACGGAAATAATGGTCGGGCATGCACTCAAAGTGCGCCTCGATTTCCTCTGCGTAGTTTGGTGCAAGACTGTTGGCGACGGAGGCGCGCAGGCTTTCGCGTGCGATTCTGGTTTGTTCGTAATAAGATTTCCGGTCGGCAAGATAACGTGAGGTGTCGTGAAAAAGTTGCCACACCAGTGATTCCTTCCAATCCGACCACGCATCGGCGCTTGTCCCCTGGCCGTCCGCCAGAGTAAGCAGCATGAGGGCGTCGAGATTTTTCTGGTCTTTCACGATTTGCGCAAATTCCATCACCGTGGCCGGATCATCCAGGTTTCGTTGCTGCGCCATTCTGGATAAGGTGAGATGATGATCGACCAGCAGTATCAGCGATTTCCGTTGCTCGGGTGACAATTGCAAACGGGCGGCGACGCGCTGGGCAAACAATGCGCTCGCTTCGGAGTGCGGCCTGCCGACGGCCTTGCCGCTGTCGTGCAGGAGAAGCGCGAGATAGAGAACCAGCGGGTCGGCGAGTTGCTCGAACAATTTGCGATACGGGATCAGCTTAGACTCATTCGTCACCGTCAATGCATCGAGTTTGTCAATGCATACCAGAGTGTGCTCGTCCGCCGTATACCGGTGCAAAAACTCATGCTGCACAAGGCAGGTGAGCTGGCCGAATTCGGGAATGTATCGGCCAAGAAAATCGACGCCGTGCATCATTCGCAGGATGCGCCCTACTCTGCCTTTTTGGGACAGAATCGACTTGAAAATCATACGCGGCCCGCGCGCATACTGATACGTCCGAGTCATGTGGCGCAGGCTTCTGCTCAATAAGTCTTCCAGTTCCGGGCTGAGATCGAGGTTGCGCTCCTGGGCGAGTTCAAAGGCGCGCATCATCTGCTCAGGGTCGCTGCGAAACACATCGCGACCCGCCGGATGCAGTTGTTTGTTTCGAACAAAGAAAAAGTCACCAATCGGTCTCTTGTGGGCTCGTGTTAATGGAAGAAAACTGAAAAGAGCGCGAGTCTTGCTGGTGACGTGTCCAGTGACGAACTGCTCCGTAATCCGCTCCGTGACCCGCAGGATATTCCGCGTGTGGTGGTAGCAGTCCCGCATGAGCGCCTCGCTGCGGAGTTGGCCTTTTCGAGGCGAATAACCGAGCCGAGTTGCGATTTGTTCCTGCAAATTGAGGTGGAGTATGTCGGTGGCACGCCCGGTCGCGTAATGCAAGTCCGTGCGCAAGCGGAGGAGAAAATCGTACGCCCTTTCGATCCGACGTTGGTCGCTTTCGCTCAACCAATCTTTGCCAACCAACTGGTTTGTGCTAAGCGAGCCCTCTTTGAAGTAGGTGATCCAAAGTAGATTTTGGTAGTCGCGCAATCCGCCACAGCCGCTCTTTAGATTCGGTTCCTGTAGATAAACGCTATCACCAAATCTTTTGTGACGCGTGACTTCGTCTTCCACGCGCATCGCGACATAGTCCCGTTCGTGTCCCACGACGCATTTGGAACGAAATTGCTCCCGAAACTGTCGCGCCAGCTCCGTGTCGCCGGCGAGAAATCGCGCCTCCAGCATGGCGGTTTTCGTGCGCATGTCACTGTTAGCCTGCGCGATGGCTTCCTTGATCGAACGCGTGGAGTGTCCAACCTTGAATCCGCTGTCCCACAACAGGTACAGGATTTGGTTTACCATCTCCTCCAAATCCGGCGAAATTTCTGCGCTCTGGCGATGCAAGAGCATCACGTCAACGTCGCTAAACGGGTTGAGTTCGCCCCGGCCATATCCTCCAAGAGCAATAAGCGCCAGCGGCGCACCGGGCTCGCCATTTCCGCGAGCAGCAGCGGACGATGCCGCATCGAAGACATACCGCAATAAAACATCGACCAGTTCGGCTCGCCGAGCGCAAATCTCGCGGCCGCCACCGCCGGCCTGGTGCCTGAGACGGAGGCGGTGTTCTTCAACCTTGAGAAACTTTTTGTAATTGGGAAGGACCTCAGTTGGTCGCCTCGTGCCGGTAGGAGCGAGGCGGCTTTCGGCGTGCGCCAGAACTTTTTCGAACTCTCGAGATCCTTGCATCGCGTGCTTTTGTTGCGGGAATAATCTAGGTCGGAAATTCAAAAGCCAAAATCACCGCATCGCCGGAACATGGCTTGGTATATGCCTTTTCTTTAAGCGGCGCTGTTATGTTGAGCGAAAGTGAAACGTCTCTGGTCTGTTCCACCGGCGTAGTCAAAATTGATCGGAGATTCGTCGGTTTTCTCAGAATGACACTCGAAGGGAATTTGACGCAACGAGCCACTTCCAATTGCGTCGCAGACCAGCTCAGTATTTCAAAAACGATGTGACTGGTGTCGGCTCGAGTTGTTTGCGACCGCGCAGGAATTCCAGCTCAATGAGGAACTGCGCTTCGAGCAGATGCCCGCCAGCCTTGCGAATGAGCATAGCGGCTGCCGCCGACGTTCCTCCGGTCGCGAGCAAATCGTCCACCAGCACCACGCGCTCGCCCGCTGTCACGGCATCGGTGTGCATTTCCATTTCCGCTTCGCCGTACTCGAGCGAGTACTTCGCGCTCTCGGTCCTGTAGGGAAGCTTGCCGCGTTTCCGGATCGGAACGAAACCAATCGCTAGTTCGTATGCCACGGCCGATCCGAAAAGGAAACCACGTGCATCGATGCCGACGATTTTGTCGACATTTCTTCCGCGGCAACGCTCCAGGAACAAATCAATCGACGCCCGGAACAGAAGTGGGTCGCTCAAGATGGGCGTGATGTCTTTAAACACGATGCCTTTCTTTGGAAAATCCGGCACGTCGCGTACGGCTGCGCGGAGTTGTTCAATCATTTCAGAAGTCGTTCGGCGCGAAAGCTAGCGGGCTGGTGTGAAACGTCAATCATAGCGTATTCATGACGTTGCGAGCGGTCGCGATATTATGGTTCCGCTGATGTTGCCACTGAGTATGGCCATCGGAAGTAGTTGTTCATCATCTCTCATCTCCGATCAATGTGCCTGCAATTTAGTGGTCGCCACTGAGCGTGGCGGGCACGATTGCAGAATTGCCAACTGGTGACAGCAACATAAAATAAGCGGTCACAGTGGACCGTTATCTCCTCATTGCTTCGACGATCTGTTTTCTCGTCGCGGTTATACACACCGCCATCGAGTTGCGTAGGGGAGTTTTTCGTCCGATGCGATTCAACTTCTTCGCGATCGGCCTGGGCTTTATTTTGCAGACAGCTTTCTTGTCGATCCGCGGCCACCAGTTAGAACGTTGTCCGATCACGAATCTGTTTGAGGTTTTTATCTTTCTCGCCTGGTCGGTGGCGTTGATCTACATGCTGGTGGGACCGGCGTATCGCCTTTCGTTAATGGGCGCATTCACGGCACCCCTGGTGTTGTTGCTGCAAGGCTTCGCCCTGATTGCGCCGATCGACACTCGGCATCCTGTAAATGCGTCAGTGAATTCCTGGCTGGAGTTTCACGCATCGATTTCGCTCGTGGCCTATGGTGCGTTCGCGCTCGCTTGCATCGCGGGCGTGATGTATCTCCTGCAGGAACGGCAGCTCAAGACGCACCAGCTGCATTCGATCTTTTATCATCTGCCGCCGCTAACAAACCTGTTCGCAGCGATTACGCGCCTACTATGGTGCGGTTTCGCGCTTTACACGGTAGGGATTGTGAGCGGGTTTTTTACCGGCCATCCATTACCCCGCATTCAGGTGGTGGCGGCGATTGTGCTCTGGCTGCTGTACGCGGCTATCCTGCAAGCCCGCCATCTTAAGTGGCTTGCGCCAAAACGTGTAGCCGCGCTCTGTGTTATCGGGTTTAGCGCTGCTTTGGCGCTTCTGTGGGGCATCACATTCACCGCGGAGCTCCATCCGGTACCATGAACGCCTTCTGCATTGGATTGAGTCATCACACCTCGAATGTTGCAACGCTGGAGCAATTCGCCGGTAATGCCACGGCTGAATCGATCGTGCGCGAGACCGGTTGCACCGAGGCGTTGCTGCTGACGACGTGCAACCGGGTGGAGGTTTACGCAGTCTCAGACAAACGGGTTTCTACCGACGAAATCGCGCGGTGCCTCATGGCGAAAACAAATCGCAACGCCCACAATTACGCGCCTCCGTTCTATCGATACGAGGACAACAAATGCGTGCAGCATCTTTTCCGAGTCGCCTCCGGGCTCGATTCAATGGTTGTGGGCGAGAGCGAGATATTGGGGCAGGCAAAGAAAGCATACGAATCGGCGAGAACATCCGGAGCAGTCGGTCCATACATGCACCGTTTGTTTCAGCGCGCGTTTCGCGTAGCGAAGCAGGTGCGCACGCACACCGACATTGCGCGCGGTGCGGTATCGGTCGGTTCCGTAGCCGTCGAATTAGCCCAAAGAATCTTCGGCAGATTAAGCCAGTGCAAGGTGCTTGTACTCGGCGCGGGCGAAACCAGCGAGCGTACGGCGCGTGCGCTGGTCTCGCGCGGCGTCACTGATCTTCGCGTCAGCAATCGCTCGCTCGACCGCGCTCGTGAATTGGCACAGATGGTCGGCGGACAAACCGTGCGCTTCGACGATTGGGCGGCTCAATGCCGTGAGATCGATATTTTGCTCACATCGACGTCATCGGAAACGGTGTTGCTCACCCGTGACATACTCGCGCCGATACTGCGCGAGCGTTTGGATCGTCCGCTTTTCATCATCGATATCGCCGTGCCCCGGGACGTGGATCCAAACGTGAATGAAATCGACGGCGTATATCTTTACGATATCGATTCGATCCGGTCCGTCACGGAACAATCGCTGGCCCTTCGACGTCAGCAGATCGCAGCGGCCGAAGCGATCATTGCCAATCATGTCATTGAATTCGTCGACTCAATTTCACCAGGCTCGAGTCGCATGTCGCGGACTGCCGAGCATTCCTCTCTCGGCGAAAATGCGCTACGCGCCTCTGAGCTGTAGGAAAGCTTCTCTACAAAGCATCGCGGGTTAGATTCCTGCGATGGTTGAAAGGATTATCCTAGGCACGCGCGGCAGCGAGCTCGCGCGCGCACAAACTCTGTTGGTCGAGAGAGCGATTCGAACAGTGCATTCGAGTGTGGCAATCGAGACCAAAATCATTGAGACACGCGGCGATAGCGCAAAAGCTATCGAACCGCGCGCGGGCCGAAAAGGACTATTCACGGCGGAAATCGAGCGAGCGCTTCTCGCGGGCGAGGTGGATGTGGCGGTCCATAGCGCAAAGGACTTGCCAAGTGAAACCAGCCCGGGCGCACAAATCGCGGCAGTTCTTCCCCGGGCGTCGGTGAACGACGTGCTGGTTTCAAAACACACGGGCGGTCTGGTTTCCCTCCCCCATGGTGCCACAGTGGCCACCGGCAGCGTACGAAGGAAACGTCAGCTCCACTGGCAACGCCCGGACCTCAAACTCCCCGATCTTCGCGGTAACGTGCCGACCCGGCTGCGAAAACTCGGCGAGCACCAGTGGGACGCCATTATTCTGGCTGGCGCAGGATTGCAACGCCTTGGCATTTCGTCTACCAGCAACGAACTCAGCTTTGACGGCGGTCACTTTTTCCTTGAGATCCTTCCCCGCAAAACTTTTCTGCCCGCCGGTGGTCAGGGCATCATTGCTCTCCAAATTCGCGCCGACGATCAAAGCACAAAAACCATGCTCGATCCTCTAAACGAACGAGAAACGTTGCTTTGTCTGGAGGCGGAGCGAGGATTTCTGCGTCGGCTGCACGTTGATTGCAATTTCCCAGTGGGCGTGCTTGCGACGATTAGCAACGGGAAAATGAAAATTCGCGCCCAAGTCTTCGAAGGTGAATCACCAGTGCCGCGAGAAGCAGAAGTGCAGGGCGCTTCCGGCGAAGGGAGGAAATTGGCGGCAGAATTGTCGCGAATGATCGAACAAAATTGAGAGCATGAACAAGAGCGCGGGCAAAAACGGCAACGTCTATCTGGTTGGCGCAGGACCGGGCAATCTCGGTCTGGTGACGTTGCGCGCAAAGGAGTGCGTCGAGAACGCAGACGTAATTGTTTACGATCATCTGGCAAACCCAGACATCCTTGGCTGGGCGCGAGACGACGCAGAAATCATTTATTCCGGGAAAAAACCGGGCGAAAGCCAGACCCAGCAGGAAATTAACTCCCTGCTGATAGACAAAGCGCGCGAAGGAAAACACGTCGTGCGGCTAAAAGGAGGCGATCCATTTGTGTTTGGCCGAGGAGCGGAAGAAGCGGAGGTAATTGCCGAGGCGGGAATCCCATTTGAAATTGTGCCTGGAATAACCTCGGCCATCGCCGGGCCGGCTTATGCAGGAATTCCAATGACGCACCGGGCGCATAACTCACATGTGACATTTTTCACCGGCCACGAAGATCCAGCGAAGACGGAAAGCGCAATCGATTATGGTGCGCTGGCAAAGCTTGGCGGCACACAAGTGATGCTAATGGGTGTGGAGCGTCTCGGACGCGTCACGAGCGAGATGCTGAAGTACGGCGTGCGCAGCGATTTGCCGGTGGCGCTGGTACGCTGGGCGACAACGGGTCAGCAGGAAACGCTGACGGGCACGCTTTCGAATATCGCCCAAAAAGCTCTGGCGAACGGGTTTGAAGCACCTGCAGTGGCCGTGTTTGGCGACGTCGTGTCGTTGCGTGATAACCTGAACTGGTTTGAGAAGCGCCCGCTGCTTGGAAAGAGAATCGTCGTGACGCGAACACGGAAGCAGGCCAGCGTGTTAAGCAATAAACTCCGCGCCCTTGGCGCGCACGTCATCGAACTGCCGACGATCCGGATCGAGCCGCCCACAAACTTGCGAGAATTCGCGGAACTGGTGCAGGACGCACACATCTACGACTGGATCGTATTCACGAGCGCAAACGGAGTCGAAGCCTTCTTCGACATTTTCTTCAAGCTTTACGATGACGTCCGTGAGATCGGCGGCGTGCGCATCGCTGCCATCGGACCGACTACGGCGCAACGCGTGAAGGATTACCACCTGCACGTCGACCTTCAGCCGGAAGAATTCGTAGCCGAAGCGGTGGTGCGCGAGTTCAAGAAACAGGGAAGCATCGAAAATGTGCGCATCCTTCTCGTGCGCGCGGAGAAGGCCAGGGATGTTTTGCTCAAGGAACTCTCGGCTGCGGGCGCGATCGTGGACGAAGCGTTCGCGTATCGCACTGTTCCGGAGACGCGGGACACGAGCGGCGCACAGCGGCAACTGGCGCAGGACGGAGCCGACCTGATCACGTTCACAAGTTCTTCAACTGTAGAAAACTTCTTCGCTCTAGGCCTGCCTCGGCTGAAGGGAATGCGCATCGCCAGCATCGGACCAATCACGTCAAAGACAGTGCGTGACCTGGGATATAACGTCGACGTCGAGGCACGCCGGCACGATATCGACGGACTGGTGCAGGCAATAAGCGAGCTATTCGCTCAAAAAAGCTAAACAGTTAAATGGCTGAAGCGCTAGATAGTTAGTCGCTGCGGACCATATAACCCTTCAACGCTTCAAGTCTAACGTCTCCGTTTCAGGGGTTGAATCGGAATTTCATTCGGCCGCGCTTGGCGTTGGCTCTCGCCTTGCGGCGATGCTTTTGCGAAGGCGTCTCGAAAGCGCGCAAACGACGGACCTCCTCGAGAATGCCTTCGGCATCCAGCTTGTTTTTCAGCCGTTTCAATGCGCGATCGACCGGTTCACCTTTGCGCACAATCACTTCTGGCATCGATAATCACTCTCCTCGCTTTGGAAATACTTTAAATCGGTGAGCCGGAGCCTACTCGGCGCAGCCGTGGCCGTCAAATCTGACTCGAGACAGAGCTTTGGACGTGCATTGCGTGGAAACTTTCATTCCTTGCCCCAAATCGACGGTCCGCAACGTAACCCCAGCGCATTCGCCATTGTGTTTAATTCTGTTTCCACTAAAAAAAGACGGGTCAGTCGTCTGGTGTGATTCGAATGAGGCTGGCAAAGTAAACTTGATCATGCAGGACGCGCTTACGCCAATGATGCAGCAGTACCAGCGGCTGCGGAAAAGCATTCCTTCCGACACACTCCTGCTGTTTCGGCTTGGCGATTTTTACGAGATGTTTTTCGACGACGCCAAAGAAGCGTCAGCACTCCTGAACGTGGCGCTGACCAAAAGGAATGGGGTGCCGATGTGTGGCGTGCCGTATCATGCGGCGCAAGGGTACATTCGCCGATTGATCAAAGCCGGGCGGCGTGTCGCCGTTTGTGATCAGATGAGCGAGCCACAGCGCGGCCGCAAAATTGTCGATCGAGAAATCACACAAATCGTCAGCGCGGGAACGGTAAGCGAATTAAACTGGCTCGATGCGAAGCGCGCGAATTATCTCGGCGCGGTCTATGCCGATGGCGGTGTATTCGGTTTCGCCTACGCCGATCTCAGTACGGGCGAGTTTCGACTAACCCAGGCACAAGACCGACAATCGCTGCTGGACGATCTAGCGCGTGTTTCGCCCGCGGAACTATTGATCAGCTCGGAGCAGAAAGCCCAGATCGGTGAACTCGATCGCGCGCTCGAATACGACAGCTACGCGTTTCTGCCGGAACAGGCAATCTTCACCCTCTGCGAACATTTCGGGGTCAAATCGCTCGACGGCTTCGGCTGCGCACAGATGCCCGGCGCAGTCGCTGCGGCAGGCGCGATCGTGCATTACTTGAAACATCAACTGCGGCGCAAAATTGATCATCTCACTTCACTGCGTTGCGATGCGCCGGGAGACTACGTCCTTCTGGACTCCGCCACACAAGCCAACCTTGAGCTGGTCGAATCGCGCGGCACGCTGAACACGAGCTTGCTCGCCGTTCTGGATCGAACGGAGACGCCGATGGGCGCGCGCAAACTGCGCGCGTGGATTTTGCAGCCGTTGCGTGACGTCACGCAATTGCAGCCACGCCAGCAAATGATCGCCGATCTTTTGCAGGAGGCCGATTTACTCGTATCAATTCGTTCTGAATTAAAATCCATCCGGGATATCGAGCGCGCTGCCGGACGACTGAGTCAGGCCTCGGGGAATGCGCGCGACCTCGTCGCGCTTAAAACGTCGCTTCAACAAATTCCCGCGCTCAAGCGTGAGGTTGGCAAACTGATCGAGCGGATTGAGTTTGGCGCGTCGCCTGTAGAGGCAGCCGTGCCGGCTGCAAACGATTCAACACAGCAGGCGGCACGCCTGCCACTACAGCTTCAGCGTGAAATTCACGAAATGCGGCCGCTCGCCGAGAGGCTGGGCAACGCGGTGGTGGATGACCCGCCGTTCACGCTGAAGGAAGGCGGCATTTTCCGAGACCATTTTCATCCTGACCTTGACGCCCTGCGCCAAGCCTCACGCCAGGGCAAAAATTGGATCGGCCATCTACAGGAACGCGAGATCGCAGCGACAGGCATCAAATCGCTCAAGGTCCGTTACAATTCCGTCTTCGGTTATTTCATCGAAATCACGAAATCGAATCTCGCAAATGTGCCCGCACATTATACGCGGAAGCAAACTACTGTGGGCGGCGAGCGTTTCATCACCCCGGAGTTAAAAGAGATGGAGACAAAAATTCTTGGTGCCGACGAACGCGCCCGGAATCTCGAGTACCAACTTTTCCAGAAATTGCGCGATGAAACGTTGCGTGAGATCGAACCAATCCAGGAAACCGCCAACGCCATCGCGATGCTGGACGTGCTCTGCGCTCTCGCCGAAACGGCGCGACTGTTTCGTTACTGCCGGCCAGAGTTAAACGATTCGCTCCGACTAGTCATCAAAGATGGACGCCATCCGGTGCTCGATCAAAATCTGGTCGAGGAAAAGTTTGTGCCTAACGACACTGAGCTGGACGGCGAAAATATTCGGATGGCGATCGTGACCGGACCAAACATGGCCGGCAAATCAACATACATCCGTCAGGTCGCGCTCATCGTATTAATGGGGCAAATCGGTAGTTTCGTTCCGGCAGAGAGCGTCGAGATCGGCTTGGTCGATCGCATTTTCACCCGTGTCGGCGCCAGCGACGATCTCGCCCGGGGCCAATCGACGTTCATGGTGGAAATGAATGAGACGGCCAACATCATCAACAACGCCACCGCCCGCAGTCTGGTTATTCTTGACGAGATCGGCCGCGGCACATCCACCTTTGACGGGCTCTCCATCGCGTGGAGTGTCGCCGAATTTCTTTACGACAAAATCAAAGCGCGCACTCTTTTCGCGACGCATTATCATGAGCTGACAAAGCTGGCCGAGGACCGGAAAGGCGTTTGCAACTTGAATGTCGCCGTGCGCGAATGGAACGAGCAGATCATTTTCCTGCGCAAAATCATCCCCGGAGGAGCGGACAAAAGCTACGGCATCCAAGTCGCGCGCCTCGCCGGTTTGCCCAAAGAAATCCTCGACCGCGCCAAAGAAATTCTTGCTCACTTGGAAAGTTCCAGCCGCGCTGACACGGAACCCAAGCCGCGAGGCAAAAAATCGACCAAGGCGATGCCGGAATCAGCAAAGCCACAGCTCGACCTCTTGTAAGCCAGAGCTTTCGCGGCTGGGCTCGCGTTAAAAAAATCCGCTCACCGGTCTGCGCGCGCGCTCACGCATGCGTTCTTTTTTGTGATAAGCTGTCGCGCAATATGGCCGCCAAAACCGAGAAGGAATTGAGCGAAGGGCTACGCACGCTCTGGCTCAAAGCTGTGGCTGCCATTGAGCTACGCAACTTCGGTTACGCGATTTCGCTCTTGCAGGAGATCATCAAACAAGAGCCCGAGTTTCTCACGGGCCGCCAACTGCTGCGACGCGCGGAGGTCACGAAAAGCAAATGGAGTAAGAAAAGGTTTTTCAATATCTCAACGGCGGCCTTCGGCGTGATGAAGGCGCAACGAGAAATCAAAAAGGATCCGAAACACGCGGTGGAAATACTGGAGGATGTTTTGGCAGCGGAGCCTTACAATCGCCAGGCGAATCTGTTTTTGAAGGAAGCCGCGGTCGCGGCGGGTTGGCCTGAGATCGGCGTTTTCGCCCTGCAGACGTTACTCGAGGAAAATCCGCGCGACGAGAAAGTGCTGCATGAGTTGGGGCGTTTGTATCACGAACTGGAAGATCACGAAAAAGAGGTGGAAGTGTACAATCAAATCACAGCGATCAACCCTCTCGATGCCCAGGCGCTTCGTCTGGGCAAAGATGCTTCGGCGCGCGCGTCAATGAAGAGGGGCGGTTGGACACAGGCTGAAAGTTATCGCGACCTGATCAAAGACAAGGAGAAAGCGATTTCACTCGAGCAACAAAGCCGCATCCGCTTGACTGGAGAGGCGCTCGATCAACAAATTGCCGAAACTTTCGCGCGTCATCAGGCGGAACCGGGAAACCTCGATTTTGCGCAGCGCCTCGGCGCGTTGAACGAGCAAAAGAACGATTTCGAGGAATCCATTCGCTGGTACCAATATGCTGCCGATCTGACAAAAGGTGCGGACACGGGCTTGCTTCGTAAGATTTCCAATTTAAAAATCAAGCGGCTGGAACAGGACATAGCTGCGCACCAGGAATTTCTCTCGACTCACACTGCAGCAGACGAACTGTATGCGAAGAAGTCTCAGCAACTGCGGGACGCCAAAGTGCAGCGTGCGGAGATTCTCATCGCCGATGCACAGGAGCGCGTCGCACGGAATCCCACTGATCTCCAGCTCCGGTTTGAGCTTGGTGAAAATTTTTTCACTGCCGGGCGTTTTCGCGAGGCTGTGCCGGAGTTGCAGCGTGCACGGCAAAATCCGCACGCGCGTTTGAAGGCGATGAACCTGCTGGGTTGCTGTTATGCCGAGCTTGGGATGCTCGATCTTGCGATGAAGCAACTGGAGGAAGCGTCCCACGAAATTTTATCGATGGACGCAATGAAGAAGGAGATCGTTTATAACCTCGGACTTGTTTACGAGCGGATGGGTAACCCGGAAAAATCGCTTGGCTGCATGAAGCAGATTTACGAAGTCGATTACGGATACCGGGACGTGGCCCGGCGCGTCGAAAGCTCGTACGAACGGAACATCTCCGGCGCCTGACAGACTGTCGAAAATAGCGGGAAAGCTCCCTGTTTCCCTCCTGCCGACAAGGTCGAAGAGTCCAGAGCGCC
Organism: uncultured Verrucomicrobiae bacterium; assembly: GCA_963791385.1. Classification (GTDB taxonomy): domain Bacteria; phylum Verrucomicrobiota; class Verrucomicrobiia; order Chthoniobacterales; family UBA10450; genus Udaeobacter. The sequence goes on along the minus strand of CAWBSH010000022.1, from coordinate 680,041 downwards.
GTTCGCCACGTCCACACCGGCGCGAATTTCCGATTCTTATTTTTGGGATCAAATCCAATTTATCTCAACAGGGAAGGTAAAACATGAAAACGCAAATCATCATCATCTCGCGGCTGTGGATACTTCTTCTCGCCGTCGCATCGTTATGCTTCGCAGGCCTGGCTGTGGCACAGGATCCCGCGTCAAACAAGAGCTCTTCGCTCAGGACAAAGGACAAAACGTTTATGAGAAAGGCCGCCAAGGGCGGAATGTTCGAAGTCGCAATGGGAAACCTGGCCAAGGAGGACGCCCAAAACGCGGACGTAAAATCATTCGGCGAACGAATGGTCACCGATCACAGCAAAGCGAACGACGAACTAAAGTCCATCGCTGAGCAGAAAGGCGTGCAGTTGCCGAGCAAGGAGCCGACCGAAAAATGGACCTCGGACGAGGAGTATATGAATGCGATGGTAAAGGATCACCAGAAAGACCTGGCTGAATTCCAGGAGGAAGCCAATACCGGCACGGACCCGGACGTAAAGAAATTTGCTGAAGACACGGCAAAGATGATCCAGGAGCATCTTGATCTCGCGAAAGAGACTCAAAGCAAGCTGAAATAAAAGAAGGCCGAACACCCCGACGCGGCAGACCAAAAAGGTGTGCGCCATTGGCGTAAAGGCGACTGACGGAACGCCAACGACACAATGCTCCGAAGATCGGCCTGGCTTTTGCCAAGCCATTCAAATCCCTTACCCACCCGCGCCGAAATCACGGACGTAGCCGACGCAGTCTTCGAACAGGCGAACCATCTCATGCTGAGCGGTGATGTCGCCTGATTGGTACGAGGACAGTCCTCTGTCCGGCGCTTGGCATCGACAAAATCAGAGCGACGCGCCCGACCTGGCAAAAACAAAACGCGCGGACGTTCCCGTCCGCGCGTCTGAAAACGGAAATCGAGGTCGAGCTTACGCTTCCACCGGCAGTTCGACATCCACCGGGCGCTCTTTCTTAGCCAGCGCACGGCGGAGTTTTGAGAGCGCGATGTTTTGCAACTGTCGAATGCGCTCTCGGGTGACACCGAATTTTTTACCGACTTCCTCAAGGGTTTTAGGTTTCCCGCCGTCCAGACCGAAGCGCTGAAAGATGATTTTCTTCTCGCGGTCGTCCAGAACATCCAAAAGGCCGCCGACCTCGTTGCGCAAGTTCTTGTCCCGCAATAACTCAAAGGGCGTCTGCGCTTCCTCATCGCCGACGATTTCGCCAAACTCAGTGGAATCATCGTCGCTAATTGGCGCATCGAGCGAAGCCGGGCGAATCGAGACAGTCTTCAGCTGGGAAACTTTCCCGCTCGCGATGCCGATTTCGTCGCCGAGCTCTTCGTCCGTAGGTTCGCGTCCCAGCTCTTCGCTCATTTGCAGCGAAACCCGGCGCATCTTCGAAATCTTGTCCACCAGATGCACAGGCAGACGAATTGTCTTGCTCTGGTTCGCCAGCGCGCGCTTGATGGACTGCTTGATCCACCACGCGGCGTAAGTGCTCAGTTTTCCGCCCTTCGCAGGGTCGAAACGCTCCACCGCTTTCATGAGGCCGATGTTGCCCTCGGAGATCAAGTCCAGAAGCGGCAGACCAAGATTCGCGTAGTCGTGTGCGATCTTCACCACCAGACGCAAGTTGGACCGAATCATGAGGGCACGCGCTTCGCGATCGCCTTTCTTGATCTTCGCGGCCAGTTCGATCTCCTGCTCCGGAGTCAACAGTGGGATTTGGCCGATCTCACGCAGGTAAATCTTAATTCCGGTATCGCTATCTTCAGCAGCCATATAACTCTTTTTCATCGTTCATTTTGGGGAGCGGATCGACAACTTCGCGCAAATTGTATTCGTCGATGCCTTATTGATCACGCGTTGTAGCATCCGGGGAAGTATTTAACAAGGTTAAATATTCGAATCTGTGACATGCCTTGGATGCCTGTTGTTCAATATTTTGTTTAGGGGTTTTACTGCCCGCTATATCCAAGATTGTACGAAACACCCCTCCAATATTTAACCATATTTTCAAGCGTTAGTTGCATCCCACTTTAGAGGGATATTTGGCGCTTTTCGGCACAGCGATTTTCTGCGACTCTGCCGCCACGATGCTGGCTAAGATTTACTCGGCGGCGGTTTACGGCGTGGACGCCTACGAAGTGGAAATCGAGGTGAACGGCGCGGGCGGCGACCCGGTTATTGTCATTGTTGGACTACCAGACGCGGCGGTGAAGGAAAGCCGAGACCGCGTCACGACCGCCATCGCAAACAGCGGCTATTATTGGCCCCGCGGGCGCACCACGATAAACCTCGCTCCGGCGGACATCAAAAAGGAAGGACCGAGTTTCGATTTACCCATCGCACTCGGGATGATCGCGGTGACCGAGGAACTCGACAGTTCGCCATTCGAAAATTTCAGTTTTGTCGGTGAGCTTGCCCTCAACGGTTCCGTCCGGCCGGTTAAAGGTGTATTGCCCGTCGCACTGGAGGCGCGTCGCCGCGGCAAGCGCGCGTTGTTTGTCCCGGAGGCGAACGCACTGGAAGCCGCGATGGTCGACAAGATCGACATCTACGGCGTGCAGAATCTCCGGCAAACATTCGCCTTTTTACGCGGCGAAATTGCACTTCTTCCGACGCGCGCTGATCTGAGCAAGTTCTTTGCTACGCACCAAAATTACGATGTCGATTTCAGCGACGTGAAAGGCCAGGGCCATGTGAAGCGCGCGATCGAGGTAGCTGTCGCAGGCGGTCACAACGTGCTGATGATTGGTCCGCCTGGTTCAGGCAAATCGATGCTGGCCAAACGCATCCCAACCATCATTCCGCCGCTCACGCTCGATGAAGCGATCGAGACGACCAAGATCCACAGCATCGCCGGCCTGCTTGATGCCGAACAATCCTTCGTTTCCACGAGACCGTTTCGCGATCCGCATCACACCATTAGCGACATTGGTTTACTGGGTGGCGGCACCTTTCCGAATCCTGGCGAAGTAAGCCTCGCGCATAATGGTGTCCTTTTTCTGGATGAGTTGCCGGAGTTCAAACGATCGGCGTTGGAGGTAATGCGCCAGCCGCTGGAGGACGGGAAAGTAACTGTGTCGCGCGCGGCAGGCAGTGTCACGTTTCCATCCGAATTCATGCTGGTGGCCGCAATGAATCCCTGCCCGTGCGGCTACTTCGGCGATCTTAAACGCGAATGCCGCTGCGGAGCGATGCAGGTGCAGCGATATCGTCAACGCATTTCCGGGCCGTTGCTCGATCGGATCGATCTGCACATCGAAGTGCCTGCCGTGGAATATCGCGATGTCGCCAGCGAACGTGCCGAGGAAAGTTCTGCTGCCATTCGCCAGCGCATCGTCCGCGCTCGGGAACGCCAGCGGCAACGTTTTCAAAACGATGCAAAGGTAAATTGTAACGCGCGCATGGCTACGCGTCAGTTGAAACAACACTGTAAGCTTAGCCAGGACTCCCAGGAATTGGTCCGCGTCGCCATGAGCGAATTAAACCTAAGCGCTCGCGCTTACGATCGGATCTTGAAGGTCTCGCGTACGATCGCCGATCTCGACGGCAAGGACGACATCGCACCCGAGCACGTTAGCGAAGCGATCCAATATCGCACCTTCGATCGCACACTTTGGGTCTAACGAGCGGAAGTCGTTTCGCGAAGCTTTGGAGTGCGCACATGTCCTCGTGTCGCTTTCGAAAGCGCGTAGCTGCTGATAGGATTCGCCCGTGCGATCGGGCGCTGTTCACTGGCAAAAGCTTTGGCCAATCATTGCTGCGCTGCCGATGTTGCTCAACGGGTGCGGCACGAATAAGACCGTGCTCGAAGAGATCGTCGAACAGATTTACACGGTTGAGTCCAACACGGATTTAAGCGTTCACAACCGCGATGGCGCAGTCCTCATTTATGGCTCGGATGTTAACGAGCTACGTGTGCGATCCACTAAGAAAGCGTACAGCCGCGAGCGACTGAACCAGATCGCGATTGATGTTTCTACAAAACCCGGCGCCATTTCAGTCACCGCAAAATTTCCTCCCCAGCCAAAGTGGCCGTTCTCGGATCATTCAGGCACGGTGGATTGCACCATTGTCGTCCCAGCAACGGCCACCATTTCCGCCCTGGACCTGAATGTGGGCGAGGTTCTGCTGGATAGTATCCGCGGACGAGAAGTGCACGCATGGCTGGGCGACGGCCGGATTTTCGCCCGGAACTGTTTCACGAACCTGGATCTTACAATGAAGCGGGGCACGCTCACGCTCTCGTACGATTGGTGGCAACAGGAACAGTTTTCAGCGCAGGTAAACGTCGCGCAGGGCAGCGCGTAGTCTTTTTGCCCACGGGCGCAGGCTTCCACCTCTTCGCCCACGCTGCGCATGGAAAGATCGCTAATGACTTCAATAATCTCCCCCTTTCCGTGAATTCCTATGCGAGGGGGATGAACATCGAACAAATAATCAACGGCGGAGGCTCAGCCACAATCAAAGTCCGAGTCGAGAAAGGAGACATCAAAGTCTCGGAAGCCAATCCGTAATGGTGATTTTCCTACCGACGAATTTGAAATCTGAAATCTGAATCTAACATTTAAAGGTATGCCTTCGTTCGACATCGTTTCAGAAGTGGACAAGCAGGAGATCGACAACGCGCTCAATCAGGCGCGTAAAGAGCTTGCTACGCGGTTTGATTTAAAAGACGCAAAGACCGAGATCATTCCTGAACCGGACAGGATTATTTTAATCGCCGACGATGGAGCGCATCTGAAAGCGCTACGGGAGATTGTTATCGGCAAACTCTCCAGGCGCGGCGTGGATCTGCGAAATGTCGAGCAGGAAGAACCGGCGATCTCATCCGTCGGCCATGCACGGCAGGAATTGAAAATCAAGCAAGGCTTGGAGGGGAACAAGGCCAAGGAAATTATTCAGGCGATCAAGTCACAGGGGTTCAAGGTTCAAAGCCAGTTGCAGGACCAGCAAATTCGCGTCACAGGCAAAAAGAAAGACGAGTTACAAACCGTCATTCAATTCGTGCGCAGTCGCGACTTCGGCGTCGCCACAAACTTTAAAAACTTCAGGGACTAACGAGAGGGCGGACGGGCAAAATCTCTGCTTCGAGGCGCGACAAGCCTTCTCGAAAGGGCTCGCGTTGCGACTTCTAGAGTTGCAGACAAGATTGCCTGCTGCACGACAGCCCGACCGCCGCTTTAGACGAAAGTTCGTAAAACATCGCGAATTATTTTTCGTCTAATTCGCAATCGTTCGATCGAAGCCCAGCACGGCCAGCATGCGGCCGGTTTTTCCTTTTTCGGCGCGATAGGAGTAATAGCGATCCAAGCCGCAGGCAGTGCAGATGCCGGAGTCGTGGATTTGTTTGACGCCGAGCGCGCGGCATTGCCTGATAATTTCAACAGCGAAGTCGACTTCGTAGTGCGGCGGACGAATGCAGGGACTCAGTTGCACGACCATGTTTGCTGGATCGGAACCGAAGCGATTAGCCATTTCCAAAACCGCGTTCGTGACGACGCCGAGCTCGGTACCTTTGCGCCCGGAATGCACAAGGCCGATCGCGGAGGTTTTGGGGTCGACGAGATAAACCGCGCAACAGTCTGCGACGTAAATGCCGAGCGCGACACCCGGTTGATTGGTGATGATGCCATCGCAGCTGGGGAATTCGCGGCCCACAGGGCCGCGGCTACAGCTATCGACCGCTGCTATTTTGTCTCCATGAACTTGTTCCGCAGTGAACAGCGGCCAATCGCCGATTCCGATTGCGTTGCGAATTTGACGATGCGCAACCTCGAGGCCCTCTAAAACTTTGGCTTTATCATGTGAAACGCCGATACCGGGAATTCTTTGCGTGAAAAAGTGGCGACAGATTCCAATCGCGCTCAGCGCAGGAAATTGTTCGAAGGGCAAAGGCATTTAAAAGTTCAAACCCAAAGCTTCAATAGTAACAACGCAAGTGTCATCCTGAGCGAAGCGAAGGATCTCAGGCAATCTTCTGCCGAACGCGACAAGAGCAATCAGAGATGTTTCGCTCCGCTCAACATGACAAGGACCGGTAGCCGTGAGCTGGCAAACGCTCTTCGCAGTTTAAACGCTGTTTACTTTGAGCTTGTCCTTCGCGTTGTAGTAGAAATGCGTTCTTCCGGCGGCTCTTTCGATTTGCCCATGGCATCCACGTCGCTGCCGGTGTAGTAGGTTTTTGTTGTCGTGGCGCGCGGCCTGAGGTTCGCGAACATCTCCGAGTATGTGCTCTGTGCTCCGGTGGCTCGATCGAATTCGGCCAGCGACGAGTTGTATCCGAACAGCGCTTGTAAACGCGTCGATTGCGCGGTGAGCAATTGCACCGTCGCGTTCAGCACATCCAACTGAACTCCCGCGCCCGCGTCAAGCCGCGCCTTGGCCAGACGCAACGCTTCCTCGGCTAGCTCGACGTTTTTCTCCTGGCTTTGGATCAGCTCCCGGTTCTGCTGCAGATTTGAATAGGCCTGCTGTATCTCAAGCTCGACCTGCCGAACGTCGTCGTCGTAGGTAATCTTTGATTCGGAAAGGAGTGCGCGTTGCTGAATAACCTGACCGGCAATCGCACCGCTATCCCAGATCGGGAGGCTACCCTGGACCAATGCGGTCCAACCTTTTGAAATATCATGCCAGCTCGAGTTGACTGGCGAGCTGACCCATTCGCCGCCACCAGTCGTGGTAATATTGGGAAGCCATTGGCCGGCTGCTGCGCGCACTTGTTGAAGCTGGTTCAACACGTTGGCTCGCGCTTGCTTCAGGAACGGTCGCCGCTGCTTGCCCAAGCTCGATCGCGTCCGCAAGTTCAATGGTGCGCGGGATGTACGGCATTTCACCTACCACCTCCAAGGGAGAGCTTTCACCGCGGCGTGGTTGGAAATTCAGACCGAGGGTCTTGGCCAGCTGTCAACTTCGATATTCGTAAGTTGTTCTGCGCGGTAATCAGAAGTGGAAGTTGATTACCCAGTGCCACCTCTGCCTGCAACACGTTGAAGCGCGGAACTGTTCCAGCTTCAAACCGGTTCTGCTGGTCCTTTAACTGAGCTTCCAAAAGACGCACGTTTTCCTCGTTCACGTTCACGAGCTCGCGATTGACGATGATCTGGTAAAACTGGGTTTTTACCGTCGCGATGAGTGAGTCCAAAATATTGCGGAACGCGAAGTAAGCGCTGTCGCGTTGAAAAAAAGTCCCCCGGATCTGATTGAAAGTTGTGCCATTAAAAATGAGCTGCGTTCCCGTGACGCTGATCGCGTAGGAAACATCGCTCGTAGAAACGTTCGTGACAGTCGCTGGCGTTGGATCAGCCATTGGTGCGCGAGCTTCCCCGACCTGCGACGGCAACCCCTCCATCAGGGACTCGGCGGCTCCGCCCGCGCCCCCGCTAAATCCTGTCGTGCTAGTCGTGGTATTTCCAAGGATGCGCGCGGCCTGCAGGTGTGGATCGGTCCATTGAAAATTGGCATTCGCATTGATCTGTGGCAGCGCCTGTGCACGCACCTGGATGATCACGCCCCTGGTTCGTTTGATCTCTTGCTCCGCGTTGAGAAGAGTAGGGTTGCGCTGCAGCGACGTCAGGATGGCCTGGTTCAGAGTAAAGCTCGGCACTCTGCCTCTCCGACCCGTGTCTCGCCGCCGTATGTTCCCTCGCTGCCGCCAAAACTTGACCGGCCGAGAATGCCAAAGGTTGCAAGAATCCCGAGGCAAAGAAAACATCTTCTCATACAACGTTAGTGGTTAGACGAAGAAATGCCGGTCCGTGGATTCAACCGAAGTCTCATAGCACCCCCGTCAGCCAAAGCAAAATCATTTCGACTGACAATAGTCGTGAATTTTGCTGTAAATCTGCAGCCACGCCTTTTGCTCATCCGGCGTGAGATAATTCAGTATTTTCATAACATTGCCGACCATTTCCTCGCGAATACGGCGGACCAGAGCCGATCCTTTCGGTGTGATGCAAACCATGACTTTGCGGCGGTCATCTCGCGCAGCCGAGCGCATCACGTAGCGAAGATTTTCCAGCCGTGCGACCAGACCGCTGGCGGCAGCGGTGGTGTGGCCCATTTTCTTCGCGATCTCCGACATGCTGAGCACCTCTTTCCGATCGAGATAAGCGAGAAGAAAGAATTGCGGGAACGAAACGTTGCCCGGCGCCAGTTCCTTGCACAGGCGCAGCACAAAACAGCGCTGCATTTCCAGAATGATGTGGGAAAGCCGTTCCGCATCCGCACGAATTTGATCGATCGAAGTTCGTGCAAAGGTGGTAACCAGCCCCGTGTTCAAGGCGGTAAAACTAGAAACGCACGCGTAGCCTGTCAATCCTGCTCGCGTTCGAAAGGAACGACGGCTTGCGCAGCCGTCGGTTCAAAACTCGACGGCTGCTGCCTTCGCCGGCGCTATGGCGAGCCAAGGGGAAGTCGTCATTCCTTTGGAAAAACGCAGACCGATCTGCGCACGTCAAAGTGCAACTCGACGTCACCAATCCCAGATTTGAACATCAACAATTTGATCGGTCTTCAACGACTCGCCGACCGCAACCCGCAGCAACGCATTCGACTGGCTCAAACCGAAAAGCGCATGCGATTCCTGGCGGCCAACCGGAGCAAACCTTCCATTTCCCAACTTGCCGCGGATGTAATGCGGCCGCTCACCGTCGTTCGTTAAATCGACGGTCAATCTCGCGGGCACTTTTGGCAAATCAACGTCTACTGCTCCCATCATCTTCAAAATCGCCGGTCGCACGAACTGCAAAAACGTCACAAACGCCGATACTGGATTTCCCGGCAGACCAAAGATGAGGCACTGATCGATGTTGCCAAACAGGAAAGGTTTGCCTGGCTTAATCGCCACTCGCCAGATTTCGATCTCCCCTCCGAGTTGCCGCAGCGCCTCCTTGACCAAATCATGCTCCCCGACCGAAACGCCACCGCTGATGATCAGAATCTGATTTTTGATTCCGCGTTTGATGGCCTCGGTTAACGATTCGCGATTGTCGCGACAATGCTCTACCGATTTCGCGTTTGCGCAGCACCGTCGCAGGAGCGCGTTAAGCAACGCCGAATTACTATCGTAAATCTCCCCCAGTCCAATTTTCTCACCCGGATGAACAAGCTCGTCGCCGGTCGAAATCACTCCAGCAGTTGGTTCGCCGCCGGTGCTTACCTCGGCGAAACCTTGCGAGGCCAATAGGGCAACCGTTGTAGTGCGAATTTGTTTGCCCTTCTCGAGAATGATCTGTCCCTCGGCCAAATCACACCCGCGTCGGCGGACGAAATCGCCGGCTTCGACGTCCACGTTCAACCTGATCTCGCTGCCCTCGCGCGTCACATCTTCCTGCATCACAATCGCGTCTGCACCTTTTGGAAGCGGCGCCCCGGTAAAGATCCGGACCGCTTCACCATGGTGCACGCACAAGCTCCGGTCAGGGCCGGCGGCTTGTTCGCCAATGACGCGCAAGCGCCCACCTTTACTGCACGAGCTTGCTACAACCGCATAACCATCCATTGCCGAATTATCGAAGGCTGGCAACGGCAGGCTGGCAGTAATGTTACGTGCGCTGAAGCAGCCCAAGGCGGTTGAAAGCGGAACTGTTCGCTCCGGCAGCGGAGTGATCTTCTTCAAGATGCGCATCCGCGCGTCTTCTTCGCCGATCATCACCAGACTTAATCAATTGCCAATCGACAATTGGCAACTTCGATGAAATCGCGAGCACGCGACGAAGTCGGTGTTCGCAATCAGCAATTCTTCGCCATATTCCCGCTCGCGTCTGTAGCCACGCGCCTGTGGCGCGTCTCGAAACCGTACGCAGCGCTATGGCTACAATTTTGGTGAGATGGCTGAGTGGTCGAAAGCAGCGCTTTGCTAAATCCAAAACGGAATTTTATCCGGAATCTTCCGGTCTAACCCGTCCTCCTCAATTCCAAACCCGCCAGGCAATTGCACCGAATCGGGTTTCCTCCCGCGTTCTCTTACGTCATTCTATTTCAGGCCGCAGACTTACGTTTTTGGCTTACCTTTTTGCGCATCACAGAGCCCGTTGCTTGGATCTGGAAGCTCGAGATAGAGATGAGCCACGGCAGGGTGTGTCTGCGCGCTTCTTCTTCGCTGATCACTCCAAGCCTAATCAATTGGCAATCGGGAATTGGCAACTCCGATGAAATCGCGAGCACGCGACGAAGTCGTGCCCGCACTCAAATTGCAGATTGGAAAAGCTTGATTCCCAGCGATATTCTCGCTCTTCGTTTGGTGAGGTGGCTGAGTGGTCGAAAGCAGCGCTTTGCTAAAGCGCCGTAGCCCAAAAGGCTACCGAGGGTTCGAATCCCTCCCTCACCGGTTCCCTCGTGGGCTGCCAATGCGAGGCTTGGGCGTAGACCCTGGTGCATGACAAGCGCACTGAAATTCGTCATTGGCCGCTGACATGCATCAACGAGCGATTCACGGCTTTTCCTCCAGTGGGTGGGGGCCGTGCCAAGGCTTTCTTAGTACGTCCCGCGCGTGTACTGAAGATTGTTTAAGCCCCGTATTTTGGGACCCTTCGCGCGCGTGTAAAACTGTCTCAACCATCCCTGGAAGCCGTCGCGAACGCCATCGGATTCGCCCAATTCTACAGCGGCTAACCTGGGTGCTATGATCCACATTTGCGAGGAGGCGGCCGCCGTGATCGAAACGCACGAGCACACTGGCAATTTTAGAAGGCGTCAATAAAAGATGCTGACAAAGCCGCGGCGCGCTGAAGGTGACGGCTGATTGTGAACTACAATTATAAATGGTTGCGTATGCGCCTTGCCTTCGCGCCAATTTCTCGGAATCGTTGCCTTAGCAATTCCGTGACAAAGGCAAAACCATCCTATGACTTTGATTTCGCTGTTGCCGGCGGCGGGCCTGCCGGCACGTCCGCGGCCATTTCGCTCGGCCAGCGTGGTCATTCGGTCGTTCTGTTTGAGCGCGACACGTTCCCCAGATTTCATATCGGCGAGTCGTTGCTGTCGACTGCCAACGATGCGTTTGCTGCTTTAGGGGTAGCCAAAAAAATCGAGGCGGCATGTTTTCCAGAAAAGTGGGGCGCGCGCCTCTACACGCACGACGGTCGCACCGGCCGCTACGTTGATTTCACCGATGTACGAGAGGTTACGAGGGCTCAGACGTACCAGGTATGTCGGGAGGAATTCGATCGGATCCTGATGGAACGGGCCCGGGAAGTGGGCGTTGACGTTCGAGAAGGATCCAACGTGATCGCGTGCGAGTTTGCAGCGGATGTGGCAATCCTCGATGTCGTGTCCCGCGTTGATGGCGCGACCAGCCGTGTGCCTGTGCAGGCACTGGTCGATGCAACAGGCCGCGGAGGGTTAATCGCTCGAAAATTTAATCTGCGCAGCGAGGAACCGCGGCTCGCCAACATAGCGATATACTCTCACTACACGGGTGTGCCGCGACTGCAAGGGCCGCGGCCTGACGACATTCGACTTGTTGCACGCAGTGATGCCGGCTGGTTCTGGCTTATCCCAATCTCGAAAGAGTTGACGAGCGTTGGAGTGGTTCTGCCGAAGATGCTTTACAACAGACTGGCGAACGGTTCGTCGGAGGAGACGCTCAACCGTACGATCGCCGATACACCGATTGTCGCCGAGTTGATGCGCGAGGCCCGTCGGGAGTGGCCAGTACGTGTTGAAAAGGATTTTTCCTACAGCGCTTCGACTTATGCGGGCGATCGCTGGGTCCTGGCCGGGGACGCAGGATCGTTTCTCGATCCCGTATTCTCGACTGGCGTTTCGATCGCCATGGAATCAGGGATTGAAGCAGGTGCCGAGCTCCATCGCGCGCTGCTGAGAAATGATTTCTCAGCTGCGAGCTTCGCGGATTTTTCGCGTCGTCAGCGCACGCGGTTCCACAGGTTCCGGCGCTTCGTAGTGGGTTTTTACACACCACAATTCCGCGACATCTTCTTCAGCCCTGAACCACCGAGACTCATCTTTCGCTCAGTTGCCACGATTCTTGCGGGCAAGTGGAATGCGAGTTTATGGACCCGCTTTTTGAACCACTTTTTCTTCGGCCTAGTGTCGATCCAGAAGCGTTTCAACGTAACGCGCTTGAACTTCCGGCGCGATCCAGACGCGGGGTACCCGACTGAAACGCGCCCCAAAGATTAGAGGGTGTGTGATTAGCTGTAATCATTCGCTTACTTGACGCAGTAAGGACGGAACAAAAATATCTGTTCGTAACATGGCAAACCATGTAAATCCGCGTCCGTCCGACGACGCCGACTTTTATGACGTCGTAATCATGGGGGGCGCGCTCTCCGGCGGAGCAACCGCGACACTGCTGCTGCGGCAAAATCCGGGAATTCGCGTCTTGATCCTGGAGAAATCGACAAGACTTTCGCGACGCGTCGGCGAGGCAACTGTCGAGGTCAGTGCATATTTCATGGGCCGGGTGCTGGGGTTGACGCAGTATCTTAACGAATCGCACCTCGCGAAACAGGGGCTGCGGTTTTGGTTCACGAACGATGAAGTCAAAACGCTGGCCGAAGCAAGCGAACTCGGTCCACTTTATCAAGTACGTGTACCGTCGTATCAACTGGACCGCGCGACGTTTGATGAAGAGGTGCTGCGCCGGACTGCCGTTGCCGGCGCGCTCGTTCTCCGTCCGGCAACGGTAACGGATGTGCAACTTTGTTCCGAAAAAGAGCAAACCGTTACGTATCGGATCGGCGATGAAACCAAGACAGTTCGTTCACGTTGGATTGTCGATGCATCGGGGGTGGCTGCGATCCTTGCGCGGAAGGAGGGTTGGTGGAAATCCAACACCGAGCACCCGACCGCGGCGGCGTGGTCGAGATGGAAAGGCGTCAAAGACTGGGACAGCCGCGAATTGGCCGAGAAATATCCGCAATGGTCGCGAGCCGTTTACGCGACGCGCAACACCGCCACTAATCACGTCATTGGTGACGGTTGGTGGAGTTGGTGGATCCCGCTCAAGGGCGGCGACGTGAGTGTCGGCGTCGTTCTCGATCAACGACTAGTCGATTGGCCGCAGGACGGCGGCAAGATCGGCGAACGATTGAAAGCTTTTTTGATGAAACATCCGGTCGCGCGCGAGATTCTGGTCGATGCGGAATTCGATGAGAAGGATGTGCACTGGCGAAAAAATCTGGCGTATTACAGCACCATCTTCGCGGGAGACGGCTTTGTTCTGGTCGGGGACGCGGCCGCGTTCATGGACCCATTTTACAGCCCGGGCATGGATTGGATTTCGTTCACAACCTCACGTGCCGCGGCGCTGATCGGCGCGCAACGAAGAGGCGAACCGATGAGCGAGTTAGTTGAGCGACACAATCGCGATTTCGCGACATCTCATCGTTGCTGGTTTGAAGCCGTTTACAAAGATAAGTACGAATACATGGGCGAATTTGATCTTATGAGCACTGCGCTGATCTTCGATCTTTGTCTTTACTATTTGGGCGTAGCATCCCGGCCATTTAAATCCGGCGAGAACGCTCTATTGGCTCCGCCATTTTCCAGTATGGGGGTGGGCCGCATCTTTCGTTTTATGCGAACCTACAACCGGCGTTTTGCTGAGATTGCGCGTCGGCGGCGTAAACACCGAACGCTGGGCAAAACGAACCGCGCGCGCCGGTGTTTGATCCCGGGTTTCAAATTGCATTCTGGCAATCCGAAACTCTTTTTCCAGGGCTTCGTCAAATGGGCGAGGATCGAACTTGGGGAGTTACTCTCGTCCCAAACACACCTTAATTAGCCGCCACGGCGGTTGTTGAGGGCTTATTGAGGCGAAGAAACTGTTATCGTTGCAATGTGGGCGAAGCTTGGTGGCTGCCCACGTAAACAAACGGGGTAATGTAATTACTGATTGGAAATCGTCGCCGTCGTCCCGTCGATCTTAGTGAGATTAACTGTGAACTTCTCGTTGTAAGTCAGTGCTCTATCCTGAAGAACACTAATCGCCAGGGCTTCACCCAGTTTTATGGATGAGTCCGTGTCGCTGCGCCAGTGAATCCCAGAGTGAATCCCGTGACCGAAGGAGACGTTGTTTGCAAGCTTGTTGAGCTCACCGTTGACAGTAATTTGTCCTGCGTCTCCACCCGTGTACGGAAGGAGTGAGAGCCCATCGCTGCCAGGCACTATGGGATTGGGAATCACGAAATCGCCATCGAAGAAGAACTTCAGGACGGTAATGCAAGCCCCCGCAACCGTGCCGTGCCCGGTCGGATAGGCCGGATGGGTTGGCGATCCTTCGGGAAATGCCTGGGAAAGAAAGTAATCGCTGTATCTGTCGAAGCTGCTCTGCACTGCCAGCGAGTTAAGAACATTGTCGTTCAGGGTGGCATCGATCGTACCGCCGTTACCAGTCAGAATTTGGCGCAGGATGGCGCCGCCCGACTCCGGACGATGACGAAGGTGGATATACCACTTTTGGTACCAGACGTTGTTTATCGCAAGGCCAGCGACAGCCGTGATCGCCGCCGCAAAATCGGGTCCACCAAAGGTGCCAAAACCATTCTGCGTCCTGGAGCCAACGTAAGGATTGCCTGGATTTACCGGCGCACCGATGGTGCCAAGCACCATGTAAGCGGTGAAGTAAGCCTGATAAAGCACGTCCACGTGGGTAAACGCGCCGAGACCGCGCCCATCATGAATGTAGCGAGGTTGCGGATCCAATTGGTTTCGCAGCCCAGTGTCGATGCCATTCTGGACTTGTTGGAAAGTAGTCGGGTCGGTCATGTAATCGACGCCCGGTGCATAGGTGAGCATCTGCTGGTTCATTCCCTGTGCACCCATGAAAGTAGGGATCAGATAAAACTGAGATATGTAAGGCCCAACGGTATCGCCCGGGTAGGGGCCGCGGAAGAGAAGATTTGGCGTGACGTCGCCCTGGTCATCTCTCGGGCCTGCATAGGTCGGCATTCCCGAAAGCTCGTCCGCAGCCTGAGCGGCAACTTCATTTGAAGCGTAATCGGTGAACGCGACATCGCGCAGGAGCGAGGCCCAGTACATCTCGACCAGTTCCGTCCCATAAGCCTCGCTCGCAGCGGCGGGCGCGGGGGCGACGACTATTCCGTTCTCTTGATTAGCCGGAGACGAAGCATTGCCGAACTGCACGGCATCGCTGCCCTCCAGCGCAAATGCGAGCCCGCCTTGCGGGCCATTCAGCGTCCGCGTTCCGCCAATGATGATGTTTTCGAAATCTGCGCCCCTGCCGCTGTTCAAAGCCCTCTTGAAGGTTTGATACGCATTCAAATTCACCAACCCGATTCCGTCTTGGAGAATACCTTTAGTGTAGGTGCCGGACTTGTCCGGGTAACGTTCCTCATCCCCGTTGGTCGTGTGGGGTGGAATGGGAATAAGCGCTTCTTTGGTCGCGGTCCCGACGCGGATGGTGAAAGACTTTTTCACCCGTGGATCGATCACCCTGGTCGGCAATTGAACGCCACCCGCGGCGCCAGAAGCGTCGGATTGGGCCGAGGCAAGAGGGGCTTTGCCCAGCATTACGCCACCCGTCAGGGCCGCACCTACCTGACCCAAAAACTTCCGGCGGCTGGCACCTTTGACCGCACTGCTGATGGAAGGATTCGTTGTTTCGGTTACATCAGTGACAGTATTTTTCTCGTTCATTGTGATCTCCGGATTGATTAATTGCGTTGGGTTTAGCGACATCGTTGGCTTGGTTTCCACTCACTAGAGAGGGATCTTCCCGACATCGGTCGAGTGATCGGCCCGGAGTTTAATTACAAATGACCCCTCTCGACAACAACAATTCTAAGAGCTTGCGATCTAATTCGGTCCGCATTGCGAAGGGCGAGAGATCCGTTCTCAGCGACCTCAAAGCACTCGGGTCGATGTTTTGAATTTGGTTTTTTCGGGATCGGATGACCCGTTTTCCAGCCCGTTATTGCATTACGGGCGTGGGACAAGTTTAGCCCGCAAAAAACAATACTCAGAAAAACACACATCAATCCATGAATATGAAAACAAAAATTCACCTTAAGAAAACTCGGCTCTCTCTCCAGCTCATGCCGGCAATGACGATCCTCGTCGCGCTGGCACTATCCATCCCGGTATCGGCCCAAATGATTACCACCTTTGACGCACCGGGCGCGGGGACGGGTCTTTTTCAGGGCACCTACGCCCTCAACATCGGCCCGTCCGGCACGATCATCGGATTCAGCCGGGACGCGAACGATGTGCGGCACGGCTTCGTCCGGTTCAAAAATGGCAGTTTCACTATCTTCGACGCGCCGGGTGCAGGCACGACCTCCCCCCAGGGGACACGGGCTTATTCCATAAACCCGGCCGGGGAAATTACGGGATTCTTCTTCGACTCCGCGACGGTGGCCCACGGCTACGTTCGCTCCAAGCACGGCGTGATTACCGTCTTCGATGCGCCTGGCGCGGGCACAGGCCCCGGCCAAGGTACGTTCGTTTTCAGTCCTGAAATAATTAACGACGAGGGTGCGATCGCGGGACATTACGTTGATTCGGGCGGTGTCAGTCACGGTTTTCTGCGCGACACGAATGGCGCCATCACCACGTTTAGCGTTCTTGGCGCGGGCACAGACGCTGGCCAGGGTACATTTAGCTACGGAATCAGCCCGCATGGGGAGATCACGGGATGGTATGTTGACAGCGCCAATGTGAATCACGGTTTCCTGCGTGACAGGAACGGCGTCATTACGACCTTCGATGTTCCAGGCGTCGGCACAGGCCCCGGTCAGGGCACCCAAGGTGGGGGTTTTACTCCCAGTGGAACCATCATGGGAAATTACCTCGACGCGGACAATCTGAGTCACGGTTTCCTGAGGGATAGGAATGGCGCCTTCACCACGTTCGATGCGCCGGACGCCGGTCACGTCCCGGGTTCGGACGACGGTACCTACCCCTTTGGAATCAACGCGAATGGCGCGATCACGGGATGGTATGTTGACGATGCAGATGTGAATCACGGCTTTGTGCGCGATAAGCACGGCGCCATCGTTGAGTTCGACGTTCCGGGCGCGGGCGCGGGCGTCTTCGTCTTCGGCATTGCTCCAAGCGGGGCGGTGACGGGATATTTCTGGGACGCGAACAACGTGGTTCACGGCTTCGTGCGAACCAAATAAGTCCGCCTGGCAAATTCATCACCGGCGCCGATGGCGGCGCCGGTGAGGTTGCGAGAAACACTCTGACGGCAGCGCCTTCAGCAGAGGCGATTCGTCGTGACCGGATCGAAGAGATTAGCTCTGGACAGGCTCATCTCGAATTGCATCCGGTGCCCCGGCTCGCGGTGATCGAACGCCCCTAATTGCGACAGGTAATGGCATGTGCGCCGGTCTGGAGGTAAAGATTGCTCACTGCGCCCATCGGTTCAAGGATGTCGACGATGGCGGGGAAACCGACGCCGCGGTCGCGGCGACGACGCCTTGCTTGATTTCCGTCTTGGGGATCTGCGCATCTTCAGGCCGAATGCGACGTTGTCGCGTGTTGCCCTTTTGGAGAAGAGAAACCTCGCGCGATTGCGCGATTTGGACTAGGCTTGGAGGTAGACAAAAGTTGACGAACTGCAATTCGAGTTGCGATCTAGTCGGCCTCATGAGCGGGCGAAGCGAACGGACGTCGAGCGAAGAAAAGCCAGCTGATTGCGTCGCATTGCCCGTTTCTCCCAGAGCGGAGGGATCAACGGACACCTCGAAAACTCTGGAGGCGATGTTGCCCCTCGTGTACGACGAGCTTCGTTTGCTCGCCGGCGGTTATCTGCGCAATGAGCGGCCGGAACACACCCTTCAACGCACGGCCCTTGTGCACGAGGCCTACCTGCGGCTGGCCGCGCAACGCGACGTGTCCTGGGAAAATCCGGCACATTTCATTGCCATCTTCGCCCGCCTAATGCGGCAGACCCTGACCAACCACGCGGTAGCACGAACCCGGGCAAAACGCGGGGGGAGCGATCCGACCGACCTGATCCTTGAATTCTATGATCGTCACCAGATTGACGTTACGGCGGTCGATGAGGCCCTGCGGGAACTGGAGGCACTCGACGCGCGGCAGGCGCAAATTGTTGAGCTGCGATTTTTCGGGGGCCTGAGGATCGAGGAAATCGCGAAACTCTTGGAAATCTCGCCGAGGACTGTGAAACGGGAGTGGGTGGTCGCCAAGCTTTGGTTGAGGCAGACTTTATCTCAAGGCGAATAACAACTGGAGCTTCCTTCCTTCTCCGACTTCCTTTATGATTCAATCCCCGTACCCCGCGGCCTTCTCTTGCATATGAATCGGGAACGTTGGCAACAGCTGAAAACGATCGTGGCCGACGCACTGGAGAAAGATTCACCCGTCGCGCGAACCGCGCTGGTCAGCGAGCGGTGTGCTGATGATGACGCGCTGCTCCAGGCCGCCGAATCCCTTCTCCGGGACGCGGAAACGACCTTGCAGGACAGGGAAGACGCGCTGGAAGAATGTGCTCAGACGGTGACCGGACTTCTTGGTCGTGATCGGGTTTCGCAGGCAGGCCAGCGGATTGGCGCCTACATCATTGTGCAGGCGCTGGGGCATGGTGGCATGGGCAGTGTCTATCTTGCCGCGCGCGCCGACGGTTATTTCGAAAAGCAGGTCGCAATCAAGGTTCTCAAGCCGACTGGCAAGGCGGGCGACCTCGTGCAGCGGTTCCGCGCAGAACGCGAAACTCTCGCATCCTTGGATCATCCAAACATTGCAGGGATTTTTGATGCCGGAACGACAGATAGCGGACTGCCTTATTTCGTCATGGAGTATGTCCCGGGCAGGGCGGTAACGACGTTCGTTGCCGAGCGACAGCTATCGATTCGGCAGCGCCTTGAACTCTTCCTGAAGATCTGTGCCGGGGTTGAAGCGGCGCATCGCAGGCAAATTGTGCATCGCGATCTCAAGCCGGGCAATATTCTGGTCAATGAAGACGGCGAGCCAAAGCTGCTCGACTTCGGAATCGCCAAATTGCTCGCAAATGATAATACGCTGGAAGAAACAGCCACCGGTCAACAGCGCCTCACTCCGATCTGCGCTTCACCCGAGCAAGCCATGGGCGACACGGTCACTACTGCGAGCGATATCTACGCGCTAGGGACCTTGCTCTACGAAATGCTCACGGGGCAGACGCCGCATCGCTTTTCCAATCGGCACCCATCACCGGAGGAAGTCACGCGAGTGATTTGTGCGGAGACACCTCTTCGCCCCAGTGAGGTCGTTTCGGATCCGGAGGAAGCTCACGCTCTTCGAGGTGAACTGGATGCGATCGTCCTCCTTGCCACGCACAAGGAACCCGGGAAGCGCTATTCTTCAGTCTCGGCCCTGGCAGCGGATATTCGACGCTATCTCGCGACTGAACCGGTTCAGGCCCTTCCCCAAACGAGGTCTTACCGTCTGCGAAGTTGGGTCCGCCGCAATAAACTGGTGGCAACCAGTGTCGCACTCAGCGTCGCAGCCGTCCTTTGTGCCCTTGCTCTGGTGGTGATGCTCGCGCGGCGTGACGGCCGGCTTCCGAACGAGACCGTGAGAGAGGCTACACCGGCAGTTGCTGAGGCGATCAGCTCCATCCCACAGAAAAGCATCGCCGTTCTTCCCTTCGATAATTTCGGCGCAAATGAAAAGAAGAATTATTTCGCCGATGGCATGCAGGATGACATTCTGACGAACCTGGCGAAGGTGGCCGACCTCAAAGTGATTAGCCGAACCGGGGTTGCGCCTTATCGGAAAGAGCCACGGAATATTCGCGAAATCGGTGGGACGCTGGGCGTGGCTTACGTGCTGGAGGGAAGCGTGCGCAAACTGGATGATCGTGTCCGTGTCAATGCCCAACTCATCGATACGCGTTCGGATTCCCAGGTCTGGGCGGAACAGTACGACCGCAGGATGGATGATCTTTTCGCCCTGCAAAGCGATCTCGCGCAAGCGATCGTCGCTCAGCTAAAAGGTAAACTGTCAGCGAGCGAGAAAGCAGCCATTGAGAGTCGCCCTACCGAGGATGTGCAAGCCTACGACCTTTATCTGCAAGCACGAGGCGCGCTCGTGAAATACCGATTTGAGGATGCCGTCGATTTGCTCAACAAAGTCATCGCCCGAGACCCAAAATTTGCCCTTGCCTACTGTTTGCTCGCGAATGCACAGCTTCTCATTTATCGCCACGGCGATGATCCGTCGAACGCGCGACTGGCAGCAGCGAAAGCCGCAGTGGAAGCAGCACTGCGGATCGCGCCGGATCTTCCTGAGTCCCACCTGGCTCAAGCTCAATACTACTACAATGGCGTGCGCGATTACGAGAAAGCCGCGGCAGCACTGGCAGTGGCGCCACCCGCGTCATCTGATCGCGCCCAGTTTTTCGATCTGGCCGCACTCACAGAGCGGCGACTGGGCCATTGGAAGGAAGCGCTCCGCGATGGCGAAAAAGCCATGGAGCTCGACCCGCACGATCCTTTCATCGCCACAGAGGTCATTCAGAGCTATCTGAAGTTGCGAAGATACTCTGAAGCCGAAAAGCTGGCTGACAAAACCATCAGTGCCATCACGACCCGGGCGGCTCCGTTTTGGTCCCTAAAGGCCGAAAGCATCCTTGCCGAAGGCGACCCCGCGCGGGCGCGAGCTTTCCTTAAAGGAGCGCCTCCTGACGTCCGCGACAAACACACTGAGATGGCTCGAATCGCCTTTTATGAACGCGATTTTGCGAGAGCCACGAGCGAAATCGCTGCCGCCCGCGACTCAGAGACCCCCCAGGACAGGGAATTGTTGGATCTTCTCGAAGGAACAATCGCCCGAGTGCGAGGGGATACTGAGAAAGCGATGCTCGCTTTTGATAAAGCCCGCAACAAGTTGGTGGCGGCTCTGGCAGAACGACCGGACGATCCAGCAATTGTTAGCAATCTGGCCTGGGCGTATGCCGGCTTGGGTCGAAAAGAAGATGCGTTGCGAGCAAGTCAACGGTCGGTCGAATTGATGCCGAGCTGGCGCGACGCCACAGAGGGTCCGTTTTACGCGAATATGCAGGCGCAGACTCTGGCCTGGTTAGGGGATAAAGACGCTGCTCTCAAGCAGCTGACCAGTGTGGTGAAACTGCCAGGGGGGCCGAGCTTTGGTGAGTTGAAGTTAGATCCGAGCTGGGATGAACTGCGTGGCGATCCGCGTTTCGACCAGCTGATCGACGAAGCAGCGCAGCCTATCCCTCTCGACTAGCAACGCGTGAACGGCAACGCTGGTTCGACGCAAGCGTGAGCGAGCCCGAGCACATACTTGAGGAATCCAAGAAAACTCCCGACTTTGGTGCCGTAAGTAAATATGCATAGAAGGAGCTTTTTAAGAGGATTGGTAACGGGCCTTCTGCAGCTTGAATTCTGCGCGCCAATTGACCGGCACATTCAACCTGCGAAACCGAAGATTTACGAGGGCTATAACTAAATTCAGCCGGTCGCCACGCACATGCACACCGGATCAACACAGATCAACAACTTCATCAATGGCGAATTTGTCGAGCCGATCCAATTCCTTGTCATTCCGAGCGAAGTCGAGGAATCTCTGGATATTCCTGCGTGTAGCTTGTTATGACCCAAACCTTGGTTCGTATCCAAAACTTTATCAACGGTGAATTCGTCGAACCGATTAGCGGTCGATATCTCGACAATATCGAGCCGGCGACTGGCAAACCCTATTCGCAGGTGGCGGACAGCGACGCGCATGATGTCGATCTGGCGGTGGCAGCAGCGGAGAAAGCCTTCCGCGATTGGTCGAAAAGATCCGTCGCCGAACGCTCGACATTGCTGCTGCGGATCGCCGATTTGATCGAACGCGATCTGGACAAATTCGCGCGCGCCGAGTCGATTGATACTGGCAAGCCGATTTCGCTCGCGCGCTCAATGGATATTCCGCGCGCAGTCGCAAATTTCCGATTCTTCGCCACGGCAATCCTGCACACAGAATCCGAAGCGCACGTCACCGACAACGTGGCGTTCAACTACACATTGCGTCAGCCGCGCGGGATCGCCGGACTAATCTCGCCGTGGAACCTGCCGCTTTATTTGTTGAGTTGGAAAATCGCGCCGGCTATCGCCGTCGGAAACACCGCCATCGCAAAGCCGAGCGAGTTAACGCCGATGACCGCTTACATGCTCTGCGAAATCGCGCGTGAAGCCGGTCTGCCAAATGGAGTTCTCAACGTCGTCCACGGCACCGGGCCAAATGTCGGCTCGGCGATTACCGCCCATCCGAAGATCAACACTATCTCGTTCACCGGCGGCACAGTCACCGGCCGCAAAGTTGCTGAGGCATGTGCGTCGTTGTTTAAGAAAGTTTCACTCGAACTCGGCGGTAAAAATCCAAACATCATTTTTGCCGATGCCGACCTCGACGCAGCGATCGCCACCAGCGTGCGCTCCTCGTTCGCAAATCAGGGACAGGTCTGCCTGTGCGGTTCGCGCGTCTTCGTCGAGCGATCGGCTTACAAGGATTTCGTCGAGCAGTTCATCGAAAGAACGGCACAGTTGTGCCTGGGCGATCCGCTGGACGAAAATACCGATCAGGGCGCGATCGTGAACAAGACGCAGCTCGAGAAAGTAAGGTTCTACGTTGATCTCGCGCAGAAAGAAGGCGGCAAGATCGCGCTCGGCGGTTCTGCGCCGCAACCCCCTAACGAGCGCTGTCGTGACGGATATTTCTTTCAGCCAACCGTCATTACGGGTCTGCCCGTTCCATGTCGCACGAATCGCGAAGAAATTTTCGGCCCGGTCGTCACTATCACGCCCTTCGACAGCGAAGACGAAGTGATTCGTTACGCCAACGACGTTGATTACGGACTTTCATCCAGCGTCTGGACTCAAAATCTTAGCCGCGCCCATCGCGTCGCCGAGCGAATCAACACCGGCACGGTCTGGGTGAATTGCTGGCTTGTGCGCGATCTCCGAGTTCCTTTCGGCGGCATGAAACAAAGCGGCGTCGGCCGCGAAGGCGGCGAAGAGGCATTGCGCTTTTTCACTGAGCCAAAGAACGTTTGCATCGCTAAATAGGTCCGACACAGCCGATGGTTGAGAGGTAATTGTTGAAAATTGGAACGCTGGCGCTCTTGCTTGGATTAATATCGGTCGCACTGGCTGTCGACCAACCGACATCCATCATTCCTAAGACAGTTGTCGTTCCGAACGGGAAGTTGCGTCTCAAAGCTTTCCTTTGGAAGCCAGCTGGGCCGGGACCTTTCGCTGCGGTTCTGTTTTGTCACGGCTCTGGTGGCGCCGATGCAGATCATACGGCTGGTCTCCCGATGACGGAAGCAGCCGAAAAACTTGCGCCGCTGTTTCTCAAACACGGCTATGCATTTCTCTACCTGTTCCGCCGTGGTCAGGGCGTTTCGGCCGACCAGGGCCCGTTCATGCAAGACATCCTGCAGCGCGAAGAAGCAACGAAAGGGGAAGGAAGCCCGTCAGCATTTGCAGTTCGTTCTCGCCACCACGGATCACCTCGACGATGTGCTGGCTGCTTTGGCATTCCTGAAAGCGACACCGGCAGTCGACGCCAAGCGCATTGCGATTGTAGGCCACTCGTTTGGCGGTCAACTAACATTGCTCGCCGCGGAGCGAGACGACACCATTCGCGCTGCAGTAACGTTCGCGGCGGCGGCTGGTTCATGGGAGCGTTCGCCCGAATTGCGCGAGCGCCTCCGAGCTGCGGCAGACAAGGCAACGGCTCCGATCATGCTGATACAGGCCACCAATGATTACAGCGCGGTACCGAGTTACGCATTGGCTGATGAGCTGGAACGTCTGCACAAGCCTCATCTGCTGAAGATTTATCCGCCTGTCGGTCAAACAGCGGACGATGGCCACAATTTTCTATATCTTGCTATCCCTCAATGGGAGCACGATGTGTTTGGCTTCCTTGATGAATATCTTAAACATTAAGACGATGACTAAACGCCACGTCGTAACGACGGTGCTAAGTCTCATTGCCTCATGCATGGTTTCGGCGCAATCCGATAAGTCGATCACGATTCATCAGGAAATTGAGTTTAGTGCCAGTCCCCAGCAGCTGTATGAAGCCCTACTGGACAGTAAGCAGTTTACCGAGTTCTCGGGCAGACCAGCCGAGATCAATCGTGAAGTCGGCGGCGCATTCTCACTCTTCAAAGGCCATATCGTTGGCCGCAACGTGGAACTGATCCCGAATGAAAGAATCGTTCAAGCCTGGCGCGTAGGGACCTGGCCTGAAGGCGCGTATTCGATCGTGAGATTTGAGTTGAAGCCGCAAGGATCAGATACGCACCTAGTGTTCGATCATATCGGTTTTCCGGAGGGCTTACACGATCATCTTGCTGCGGGATGGGAAGAGAACTATTGGTCGTTACTCAAGAAATATTTCCACTAACAACAGTTCGATTCAGAATTGCCCTAATGAGTGAATCATTCGAAAGCCAGCGCGCGCCGGAACCGGTGGGCGCGTTCCCTCATGCCAAGCGCGTGGGCGGGTTGTTGTTTCTCTCCGGGATAGGGCCGCGTGTGCGTGGAAGCAAAGAAATTCCCGGGGTTACGCTCGATTCTTCCGGCAACATCGTCAGCTACGACATTGAAACGCAGTGCCGCGCCGTATTCGAAAATGTGCGGCTCGTGCTGGAAGACGCTGGCGCGACGTGGCAGGACATCATCGATGTCACCGTGTTTCTCACAAACATGAAAAAGGATTTTCCCGTCTACAACCGCATTTACGCCGAGTATTTCGCCGGCCCCGCCAAACCAAACCCGACCCGGACCACAATCGAGGTTACCGCGTTGCCCACTCCGATCGCGATCGAGCTCAAGGTGATTGCGGCAGTGGGGTAGTGGGTATTAGTTGTAACTTAGTTGAATCTAGGCCTGTTTGCAGAGGCATCTAATCGCTAACGAGAGCTTTCTTATGAAGCACGCTGTTGAAGCTGATGCGCACAACACCACGAGTTTGTCTCTAGCTCTGCCGATCGTTGGAGTCGCGATTGCGATCGCAGGAACGACGACCATGGACGCCACAGGTCTTTTCGCTTTCAGCGCTTTCGGTCTGCTGCCGTTGATGTTTTTGTTTTGGTACCTCGATCGGTTATCGCGCTCAGAAATGGGATTCCGGTGGGGCAGACCGGCCGATTACGCTCTCGCGCTGCTCTATCCATTGGTTGTAATCGGGCTGATCGCCATCGTGGCGACGTTTGCCGGCGCTGTCGATCTCTCAAAAACGAACTGGCAGAAAGCACTTCTGAATCTTTTGATCATGACGATTTCGACCGCGCTCGTCGCGATCGTCACCGAGGAAGGATTTTTCAGAGGATGGCTTTGGGGATCACTGCGGCGTAGACGCATCAGTGAATCCCATGCGCTGATTTACACCAGCATCGCATTCTCCGCCTGGCACATCTCCGCGGTAACATTGGATACTGACTACAGACCTGCGCTATCTCAAGTTCCGGTCTTTCTTATTAACGCCGCAGTGATCGGGATGGTTTGGGGGATGTTGCGCTGGATGTCGGGGTCAATCATTGTCGCCAGTTGTAGTCATGGTTTATGGAACGGAATCGCCTATGTGTTTTTCGGCTTTGGCACAAAAACCGGCGCGCTCGGTATTCGTAACAGCGCAATCTTTGGTCCCGAAATCGGCGTCCTTGGATTGATCGCTAACGCAATGTTTGCCTTCTTATTCTGGCAATGGTGGCGAACACGCTGTAATCGCAGGTAGGCGATCGCGGCAGGGATAATAATTGTCCATAGATTTGAAACTCGCTCGATAACCACCTCGCTCGCCGCTACCCTTCGCGGCTTTGCCTTCTATCTCTCTGACCCCACAGCTCGATTCGCGGATTAACACAGATTAGCTCCAGATTTTCTCGTCCCGTTTTCGCGTACTCGGCATTCTCAGCGCTCGAAAAGGTCAGGGAGTTGCCAGGAGCTCGAACCGAGCATGGAATCGGTCCTAAAGAACGCTAATCCGTGGAACCGATGTTAGTCGTCAGTCGCCAGGGGCAAAGCAGATTCCGCCAGGATACGATCGAAGCGGGGATCGTCTCGAAGGTCATCCCAGACCGGATTCAATTTCAAATCGCCATGGGTAAGACTAAACGGCAGCTTCACCAGATTGCTTAATTTGTCGAAAGTAGCGTCGCGGTCTCCCGTCATAAGAAGCGTTGCCACGAGATTCAACTCGCACACGGCACCGCCTATTGCGTCAACGCTCGGCGGAAGCATCTCGGCGGCGTGACGCGCATGGCGGAGTGCCTCTTCGTTCTGGCCGAGCGCAGCCTCGGCGATCGCTAGTTCACCAAGGAGTGTGGGGTCATCTGGCCGCGGCCCGAGCGCAAGTAGTGCCGAGCGCTTCGCCTCAGCATTAGCCCGACGCTCCTCGTTTACCTTACCTTCCGCATGAGCAACTGCTGCCAGGGTGAGCCAGAAATCCGGCCTTCTTCTTATCTCGTCGGTCATCTTCGCGGCGAAGGCTTTGGCTCCACTGTAATCTCTTTCTATTAAGTAGAGCCGGAGTCGCGCGGTCTGATAATCCATGTCATCCTTATTCTGGATTGAGTCGAGCGCGGCATGCGCTTCTTCTACATTCCCCATCCCGAGCGCCGCTTCGTTCTTCACCACCAAAAGTCCCGTCGACTTTGCTCCATGCAGGCGCGCAATGGCCGCGTTCGCAACGCGCTCTGAATCGCCGAATCGTCTTAACCCCGAATACGTTTGCCCGAGACTCGCAGCGAGCGACGCATCCTGAGGATCAAGCTCAACCGCTTTTTCGCCATTGCGAATCGATGCCGCAAATTGCCCCAAACGGCGTTCGACCTGTGAAGCCAGGATAAAGAAATCAACTTCATGAGGCGCGGAAGAAGGGAGACTCGATAATTCCTGCTGCGTCCGGCGGTAGTCCCTCAACCCATGGTAATAGTATCGAGCAAGAGCCAGGCGCGCTTCTTCGCGATTTGGCTCGAGCCGCAGCGCTGCCTCCGCTGCATCTTTCGCGGCCGCGAGATGCTGCGGCGAATGATCCTCTCCAAAACGGTATTCCAAGACGTAAGCCTCATTCAGCAGACAATAGGCGAGAGCGAACTTTGGGTCGCGAGCGATCGCCTTGTTCAGAAGATCGACTGCGACGTTCCAATTCTCGCGCGGAATAACTCCACCTTCACCGCGCAAGGCAGCGCGGGCGCGGAGATAAAGATCATAGGCTTGCAAATCCTGCGTAGGTTGCCTCCAAATCTCAGCCTTTTCGCCGGTGGTGAGGGTTGCCTTGAGTTGGGCTGCGATCGTCTGCGCCACCTCACTCTGGAGCGCGAAGATGTCTTCCAATTTGCGATCGTATTGCTCTGCCCAAATCTGCGTGTCCGTCTGGGTGTCGATGAGCTGAGCGTTAATCCGCACGCGATCGCCCGAAATCTGAAGGCTTCCCTCTAACACGTTCGCAACACCCAGGTCGCGTCCGATCTGCTTTATGTTTCTATTCTTACCCCGGTAGGGTGCGACACCACTGCGGCTGATGACCTTCAGATCTCCCACTTTGCCGAGATCGGTCAGAATATCGTCCTGAACACCATCGGCAAAATATGACGGAGAGTTGTTGTCACCCAGGCCTTCGAAGGGCAAAACTGCGATACTTTTCCGGATATCCGAGGCTGGTGCACTGACTCCCCTCGCCGGCATACCCGCCGCCTCGTGGGCATTTTGTTCAAATCGAGTCCAAAACGCGAACAGAACTCCGGCCATCACAATCACGACAGCCGCGCTCGCCACGAGACGTGATCCATTCCGCTTGACCAGACACTTCGCGCGATAACCAAGGGTGGGGTGACACGCGACAACCGGCTTTCGCGCGAGATGGCGGCGAATATCATCAGCGAGATCGGCTACTGTGGCATAACGCATCCCGGGTTCCTTGCGCATCGCGAACAGGACGATCGCGTCGAGATCACCGCGCAACAGCCGCGCGGTATGCGCATCAGAAGCAACCGAACTGGGCGGCGGCGGAACTTGCTCACCTACCACTAAGGCCAGTTCCTCACGCGTGGGACGGGCAGTGGAAAACCGGTGCGGCTTTTGGTCGCTCAACATTTCATATAGCAGCGCGCCTAACGAGTAAATATCAGTCGCGACTGTTATCGGATTTCCTTTCGCCTGTTCGGGCGAAGCGCAGATAGGTGTCAAATGCTGCTGTGGCTCGGTAGTCGATTGGGCGGCGTCTTCGTCTTTGGCCAGGAGCTTGGCGATCCCGAAATCGAGGAGCTTCGGTTCCCCTTCTGCGTTCGCCAGAATGTTGCTGGGCTTGATGTCGCGATGAACAACCAGATTCCGATGCGCAAACTCCACCGCTGCGCAGATCTTCAAAAACAACTCCAGTCGTTGACGCGTCGACAGCCTTTGCGTGACTGCAAAGCGAGTCACCGGCGCGCCGACAATATGGTCCATGATGAAGTAGGGCAGACCATCGTCGGTCGTTCCCGCATCGAGCAGCCGCGCGATATTTGGATGATCGAGCCTGGCCAGGATTTGGCGTTCAGCTCGGAAGCGGCGCAGAATCTCAGCTGTGTCGGCGCCTCGATTCAGTATCTTGATCGCGACTTGCTTCTCAAATTGACCATCAGCGCGCTCTGCCAGGAAAACTGTGCCCATCCCGCCGTGGCCAAGTTCACGGACGATGACATACGCCCCCACGCGTTCTCCGCCGCGCGGCGGTCCCTCCTGCCAGAAAGTGGAGGCTGCGTTCTGGACGCAATCTTCGAAGCTGTCGGTACGCTCCTTAAGAAGTGCCTCCGCTTCGGCCAGGAGCGACTCAGCCTCTTCGAGCAAATCCGTATCTTCACCGCATCGTCTCTCCACCAAGGCAATCCGGGCCGCTGAAGAGTCTTGTTCTAACGCTTCGCCCAGGATGGTTTTCAAGCGATCCCAGCGGGGCGGATCGATGTTCCCTTGCCCGAATTCGGTAGATTTTGTGGCCACGGAGAATTGGAATCCCTAATTCGCAGATAGTTCTCGCCGAAGCCAAATTTTCGCCAGGGTCCAGTCCCGCTTCACTGTGGCCGGCGAAATTTCCAGTAACTCGGCTGCTTCCTCGACCGTCAGCCCGGCGAAAAACCGCAGTTCGACGATGCGCGCCTGCCGCTCGTCCAGAGCTTCCAGCGCCTGCAACGCCTGGTCGAGTGCAGTCACATCAATTTTGCAGCTATCGTAAAATTCGAGAGTAAGTCTCAGGGGATCCGAGCCGCCGCGTTTCAAACGGTGTCGCGCGACCGCGTAGCTAGTCAGCGTCTGTCGCATGACCCGCGCGAAGATTCCGATAAAGTGACTACGATTTTGCCAGACAAGATTCTTCTCGCCGATTAGGCGAAGGAAAGCCTCATGCACGAGTGCCGTCCGCTGAAGCGTATGAGCGGTCCGTTCGCCCCGTAGAAAGGTCTCAGCCAGACGACGCAAGTCTTCGTAAACCTCCGGCATCATCTCGCTAATCGCGGCGGCATCGTTGCGCTCGGCATGATTCGCCACACGCACAGGAGGCGAAGTCAACGGTGCCGCCGGGGACGGCATGGGTCTCTCGGTGCGAACCCTTGCCATAACGGCAAAGCCTAACGCATCTCGTGCCGAGGCGTCCAGCCAGAGCTCATCGCCCCGCGCGTCGATGCCTTGTCGCATCTCTACAGCGCTTGGTACACCAACCGAATTGATACTGGAATTCTCTTTTTGCGTGCCGTTTAGACCGGACGGCCCGATGGCCGGTTTTACACGACGATCGGGCTCAGTGCCGGTTTCAATCTCTTTTCGGCGACGATTCAGGAAGACTATGGCGTAGCGGTATCGGCTAGGAGTTACTGTCCGGAAATTTGCGGCAAGCCCAACGCGCAGCCATGCGCTTCTCGCACGAAGCCGTGAACCACGTTGTTCGCGTCGAAGTAGAATGCGGCCACCGCGCCGTTCGGAGCAATGCTCCCCCAGGCGGCCATGTTCGACGCGCCCGGAACGTCGAACTCAATGATGGCGCCGTGCTTATCGCGCACAAAGCCGTGATTCACGTTTGTCCCGTCAACGTAGTATCCTGCGATCTCCCCATTCGTATTGATTGCCCAAGGGTTGGTACCCTGGAGCGGGCCGGTGCCCGCGCTCGGAGCATCGAATGTGGTGACCGCGCCATGCTTATCCAGCAGGAAACCGTGAGCCAGATCGTCCGCGTCAATGTAGATTCCCATGATAGTTCCGTTCGGAGTAAAGCCCACGCCATAGGTACCCTGGAAGGGGCCCGCGCCCGCGCCCGGGACGTCGAATGTGGTGATGACGCCCCTATTATCCCGCAGGAAGCCGTGGCTCGCATTGGTCCCGTCAAAGTAGAATCCTGTGATCTCCCCACGTGGGCTGATCGCGAAGCTACGCGTGCCCTGGCCGGGTCCTGTGCCCCCACCCGGCGGATCGAACGTGGTGACGGCGCCATTCCTATCCCTCAGGAAACCGTGATTCACGAAAGCCGAGTCAGTGTAGTATCCCGCGATCGCCCCGTTCGGGTTGATGAGGTTGGGGCTGAGAGCAGGAAAGGTGCCCTGACCGGCCCCCGTGCCCGCGCCCGGTGCATCGAAGACGGTAATCACGCCTTGATTGGAGCGAACGTAGCCGTGGGCCGCATTGACTGAGTCAGTGAAGTGTCCCGTAATCGTCCCACTCGGGTTGATGGAGTAGGCCCGTGTTCCCTGGCCGGCTCCCGTGCCCGCACCCGGCGCGTCGAAGATGGTGAAACTACCATGCCGAGACCGGATGAAACCGTGCCGCGCATCGGTCGCGTCACGGCTGAATCCTATGATTGTCCCAGACGGGGCGATGTTGCTGGCATAGGTGCCCTGAAGTGGGCCCGTGCCGGCACCCGGCGCGTCAAAGGTGGTAATGGTTTGCGCAGACAGTGGGATGGATATTGCCAGGGCGACCAGGATGATTGCCGCCGGCATAAGCTGGCGAGCCAGCCGAGTCTTTATTTTCAGGGAAGGCGCGCCCTCCCGGTGTTTTCTTTTTGAGTAATAGAATGGTTTCATACTCCTTAACGCAACAACGAGCCGGAAACCGGCTCATTCTTCTTCGAAAATTTCGCACACTTGGGTAACGGTCCTAAGGTGCGTTTCGTTTGAAGGGCTTTGAGATCAAGCAAAAATCGGTTGTTTTGCCTCAAAGAAGAGCAGGAACAGCGCAGGTTAAGCTCGCACCCGTCAACGATGTGGAAGCACTCTTGCACGTTTGCGCAGCAACAAAGAAGCAACGTAGAGATTACGGCAAACACGGTTTTATGCGCGCTGTCCGAACGACGACGCCAGCGCGCTTCCTGAATCTGCGTAATCTGCGAACCGAGCTGTGGGACCAGCGAGATAGAAGGCAAAGCCGCGAAGGGTAGCGGCGAGCGAGGTGGCTATCGAGCGAGTTTCAAATCTGTGGTTAAATTTAGTTTGTGAGCAACAAGCCATTTCACATCGTTTCCGCGGATCACACCGGCATCACAGTTTCGAATCTTGAGCGTTCGCTCGCATTCTGGCGCGATGTCCTCGGTTTCGATTTCTCACATACAGCACATCAAACTGGGGCACTCGCCACAGAAATCACTGGCGTCGAAGGTGCCGAGATAAAACTTGCGGTCCTAAAAGCGCCGGGGGGACACAAGATCGAACTGCTCGAGTATCTAGCGCCTGCGGATCGCAAACGCGCAAATCTCAGACCGTGCGATGTCGGTTCAGTGCATGTTGCGTTACTGGTTGATGATTTGAAGGCGATCCTGAAAAACATCGCAGCATCTGGCTGGACAGCAGCCGGCGAACCACAACTCCTCAAAGCAGGACCGAACGCGGGAAAACGTGTTGTCTATGTGCGCGATCCTGATGGTACCATGATTGAGTTAATGGAGCTGCCGGATAAGAACAGTTGAGAGCTGCGAGTTGAATGTTGAGAGTCCACGCATCGCACCCGGGCGTACTTCGGCGTTGGACGTTGGAAGTTGAGCGTTGGACGTTTGCTGCTCATTTATGGCGATGACCTTTTCTACCGACGAAGATTTTGCTCTTCAACTCGACCGCGAGGACACGCTCCGCGATTTCCGCGAAAAATTCCATGTACCTCTCGGCGAAGATGGCAAGCCGGTCATCTATTTCGCCGGTAATTCGTTAGGCCTGATGCCGAAATCGGCGAGGCAAATCGTGGATGATGAATTGGACAACTGGGCCAGGCTTGGCGTCGATGGGCATCACGCCACGGGGACGCCATGGTATTCGTACCACGAAGCGCTGCGCGAACCGACGGCGCGCCTCGTTGGCGCAAAACCACTCGAAGTGATCTGCATGAATAGCCTCACGGTGAACCTTCACCTGATGATGGCCACGTTTTATCGGCCAACCAAATCGCACTTCAAAGTCCTGATGGAAGATCCGGCGTTCCCTTCCGATACCTACGCGATTAAGACGCAGCTCATTCATCACGGCTTGGATCCAAAAGACGCGCTTGTTCTAGCCCGCCCGCGCAAAGGGGAATTCACCGTTCGAACAGAAGATATTGTCGAGCTTATTGAAAACCACGCAGATCAACTCGCGGTCGTAATGCTTGCTGGCGTGAACTTTTTCAGCGGTCAGTTATTCGACATCGAAGCAATTACAGCAGCGGCTCGGAAACACCGAATCGCCATTGGGTTCGATCTCGCACACACAGTCGGCAACGTGCCGGTGGCGCTGCATGATTGGAACGTCGATTTCGCGGTATGGTGTTCATACAAATATCTCAACGCCGGTCCGGGTGCGGTCGCGGGCGCATTTGTGCATGAACGCCACGCGACGAACACAAAATTACCACGGCTCGCCGGTTGGTTCGGGAATGACCCGAATACACGATTCAGATTGCATCTCGAGCCGGAGTTCGTGCCCGTGGCGTCCGCTGACGGCTGGCAGATTAGTAATCCGCCAATTTTCTCGATGGCACCGCTGCGCGCATCACTTTCACTCTTCGATGAAGCCGGCGGGATGGAACCGCTTCGCGCAAAATCCATCAAGCTCACCGGCTATCTTGAATTTTTGATCGCACAAATCGGTTCAAAGAAATTCTCGCTCATCACTCCGGCGGACCCGAATGCGCGCGGCGCGCAATTGTCGATCCAGGCACACGAGCATCCAAAGCAGTTACACGAAGAACTCATCGCGGCCGATGTGAAATGCGATTTTCGTGAACCGAACGTGATCCGCGTCGCCCCTGCTCCGCTTTACAACACGTTTCACGAAGTCTGGCGATTCGCGCAGATTCTCGCCGCCCACAAGTAACTGCCGGGTGCGACCGTCACAGAAATCTGCGGCGATGGAAAATTTCATCTGCGTGCAATGCGGGACGCAGTTTGCTGAGACATCCGATCCGCCGCCGAGTTGTCCCATTTGCGAAGATGAACGGCAATTTGTGCGTCACGCCGGTCAGGAATGGACAACGCTGGAGCGATTACGGGCTGATCATCACAACCGCATCGAAGAGGAAGCGCCACTGCTTTTGGGGATCGGCACTGAACCGGAATTTGCAATAGGCCAGCGGGCTTTGCTTCTCCAGTCGCCGGGAGGAAATCTGCTCTGGGATTGCATCTCTTTGCTGGACGACCAAACAATCGCCCAGGTAAGCGCACGCGGCGGCATCCGCGCGATCGCGATTTCGCATCCGCATTTCTACTCTTCGATGATCGAATGGGCCGAGCGTTTCGACTCCGAAATTCTTTTGCATTCTGCCGATCTTGAGTGGGTGATGCGTCCCGCGGACGCGGGATCACGCATTCGATTCTGGGAAGGAATAACGCTGTCGCTTTGGGATGGGCTAACGTTAATCAATCTCGGAGGTCATTTCGAAGGCGGCACCGTGCTGCATTGGCCAACAGGTGCTAATCGCAAAGGCGCTTTGCTCACAGGCGACATCATTACCGTCGTGCAGGACCGCCGTTACGTCAGTTTTATGCGAAGTTATCCAAATCTCATTCCGCTTGGAGCGTCCGCGATCCGCGACATCGTCGAAAGAATCGAACCGTTCCCATTCGAGCAGATCTATGGCGGCTGGTGGCAGGCGAACGTTCTCGCGGATGCGAAAGCAGCAGTCGTGCGGTCTGCCGAACGATATCTGAACCGGATTGGGGCCTGAGGTGTTATTAATTGTAGAGCAAGCGCTCCGCTTGCCGACCATTGGTTTGGCAACCGATGCGGTTGCCCTACAACCGAAGGTGCTCTGCTAACAGCTCATCAACAATCCGCGGCAACGCCGCCGCAGCCGGTTCGCGTATCAGCCGCGTTGCAAATTGTGACAGCGGCGTTTCCTCAAGATTGACTTCAATGAGTTCGCCGTCGCGATCGCGTTGGGCCCGGAGCGCCCAATCGACAATGTAACCAAAGGTCGCGGTGGTTCCGGCTACGATCACAACGCCGCAAGCTCCGCGATCTAGATAATCTTCAACTCGCTGAACTTCCTTCGAAGGGAGCTGTTCGCCAAACCACACGACGCCAGGCCGCATGAGCGCATGGCATTCGGAGCATCTCGGGAGACCGACCTTGTTCTCTGAGGTAGGGGCGATTGACCTCAATCGCCCGTTCAGGGGTTGAACTGCGCGAGCGCCGGGCGGTTCGGGTAAACCGCCCCTACCCTCCTCACGAAATTGGAAATCGCAGCGCGAACACCTAGTCACGAAAATGTCGCCGTGTATTTGCACCATCTTTTGTGCCGGCATTCCGGCGCGAGCGTGGAGATCGTCCACGTTCTGCGTAACGAGAAGGAACTCGTCTGCGTGTTGCGCGAGTTTCGCAATTGCGTCGTGCGCTGCGTTCGGTTGCGCATTGCGGATACGTTCGCGGCGTTCGCGATACCATTCCCAAACCAATTTTGGATCACGCGCAAACGCTTCGGGCGTCGCCAGCTTTGTTGGATCAAGGTTCCGCCAATAGCCGTCCCTGCCGCGAAACGTTGGGATACCGCTTTCGGCCGAAACGCCGGCGCCGGTTAGAACAAGAAACCGCATACCAAAAATGCGCGTTGTAGCGGTGCTTGTGTCAACTCGCGAAAGCGTTCGGAGTCAAGCGCCGATCTGAAAATGCCCCGGCCAAAATAGCAGGAGCAACTCGAGATCTTCCTCGAAAAAGATCGCTTTCCTACCCGGGCCACTTTAAGAGTCGAGCCTATGCAAAAACAAATCTTCGCCCTGGCAGTCGTCACTCTATTTGCCTCGTCTGCTTTGGTCATCAGTGCCACTGACACGCCAGAAACGCGGCGCCGTGAAGCCGAACGTTATCTTCAGGTCAGCCCGCCAAAGGCGCTATTCGAGGACATGGCTGATAAAATGGCTGCTAACCTTCCGCCGGATCAGCGCGAACAATTCAAACGGGTCATGACGACACAACTGGATATCGCGGCGCTGACCAAAGCGATGATGGACGCGATGGTAAAAAATTTCACGACCGACGAGCTGAAGGCATTGGCCGATTTTTATGGCTCGCCTGTCGGCAAATCGGCGATGCAAAAATTTGGTGCCTACATGGCTGACATCATGCCCGTGATGCAGGCCGAGATCATCAAAGCGTCGGCAAAGTTGAATCAGTCGATGCCGAACCAATCGCCGCGGTAAAGATCAAGGAAAAGCGACTTCCAAGTCGCCCCGGCGGCTGGAAAGCCGACGCTCCTTGCCCTTACTCCCAGCCGATCTGGCGGCCTTTGTTCTGTTCCTCCAGCCAGCTCATCAGCGGTTTGAAGTATTCCATCATCGCGCGGGTAGAAATGTCTTCGCCGGTGGCTTCCTTTAAAACTTTGCGCCAGTCTTCCGTACCGCCTTTTTTCAAAATGTTGTTTAGCCACGTACCCACTTCTTTGTTGTCGGCGTAATTACATGATTGCGGTGGTTGATGCAGAATTTTGCGCGCGATGTAGTCGTGCAGCTGAAACTTAAACACAGTCGCGAACGCGTAATTGTAATAATAAGCCGGAAAATCGTTGATGTGCGTTTTGGTTGCCGCGTCGCACCATTGCTCGCCGCGCGGTTCGGGCGGCTCGATGCCCTGAAAATCGCTGACATATTTCCACCAGCGCGCATTCCATTGATCCGCCGGCAAATTGTGCGCGTAGATGTCCGCCTCCCAATGCGGCATGGTGCCGCAGGAAAAATAAATGAACGGCACCGAGCGGGCGAGAGCGTCGTCAAGCAAGAACGCGGTTTTGTCTGCGTCGAACTCGTGCGGTAAGACACCGCGCGATTGCAGATAAGGCACCTGACTGGACGCGAGCGCGATCAATTCGCCTACGCCTTCATGGAATCCGGGCGCCGCCCCAAGTCGCAACAAGTACGGAACCTCCGGGCGCGAATAAGCTTTGAAGTAATAACCGTGCCCGAGCTCGTGGTGCGCAGTAAAAAACCAACGCGAATTTGGCTCGATGCTTTGCAACGAACGAATGTCGCTTTCAAGATCGATATGCCAGCAGGAGGCGTGCGTGTTCTTCTTCCGTTTCGAATCGGGCGGAACCGGATACAGATCTGATTTTTCCCAGAAACTTTGTGGCAACGGCGAGAACCCGAGCCCCGTGTAAAATTGCTCTGCAGTCTTGATGATCCATTCCGGCTTCCGCCCTTCGAAGTACTTGTCGATATTCGCTGCTTCGACGAGGTCCGGCCATTCCTGCGCCCAACGATTATTGATCCAGTGCGCAGGAATTTTCTTCGGCACGGGCTGATGAAATTTCTCGGCGAGCTTGTATTTCGCCCAGGTATGCAGTTGCAGATACAGCGGGCGCAGCGTGGTCATCCAATCGTCAAGCATCTTGAGCATCTCGTCGGTGGTCATCCCGTAGGCGGCGACTTCAAGCGAAAAGTAATCCGGATACTGCATCTCTTTGGCGACGCCGTTCCGCAGATCGCGCAGCGTGACCAGATTGGGTTTTAACGCCGGCCCGATTTCTTTCGACGCTTCCCAAACGGCTTTGCGCTCGCCGAGATCGGTGCTCTTCTCCAGTTTATCGTCGATTTGGTTGGCGGTGATTTTCTGGCCGTTGAGCTTGAATTCGAATCCGTTCATAAGCGATGCCTGTTTCGTCTCGGCAGCGACGCGCTTCGCCACCAGCTCGGGATTTGTCATCGGCCCTTCCGCTGCGTTTAACAGTAGCTGTTTCAACTGCGCGCACAGTGATTTCGCTAAGTTCCTTCTGGTGCGTCAGCAGTTCGCGAGCTTCTTTGATGATCGCAGGATTCCCATTAAATGCGGCGTACGCTTTGCCCGTCGCCTCGGCTGCGGCATCGTGCTCCGGCGTTACATCGGTAACCGCAGTCCACTGCGCTTCGCTGTTCACCCGGTAAACAGCGTGATAGCCTGCATTCGCCAGCGCGAGAAAACGCTCCGCGCGTTCCTGGATGGTCGATTTTGATCCAGCGAAAGTTGGAGAAGTCAACGCAATCAACAGCAAGAGAACCGACGAGATATAGCGCTTCATGATCGACGTTACTTGCAATGAGCGCAGCAGGGCAAGGGGCATACTTGAGGTGCTCAAAGCGATTGCTAGATCAAGTTGCGATTAGTGCTCCCGGGTTGCGGATGTTTGTACGAGAGCCACAGAAACACGAACCCGATAATCGGCATAAATATATCGATTGGGAGAACCAGTCCCACGTTTCCCGGCGAGAAGTTGCGCGCAACGATCATTTGGTAAATGTGACCGCCAGCTGCGCCCAACGAGAATACCGACGGCGGAATCAGCGTAGCGAAGCGAAAAGGCAGGCTCGCCTTGAACGCAATGACTCCGGCAATTCCTACACCCAGACTTGCGAATCCCACTTCTGCCTGAAACGGGCTGTTTTCCCATCCGATAAACTTTGCGGCTATGTCGCCAAAGAACACGTGAAATATGAAGTTGATCAGATTGTTTATTCCGATGGCGAAAAGCAGGTAGTACAAAATAATGCTTCGCTCACTACGCTAATGACCAGAGGCTTCGGCTTTTTCGCGAGCGAGATCACAGCCGTGAGTAAGCCTATGATGAAACAGGTCAGGAAATAATTGCCCACGAAAAAAATTAAAGCTGAAGAAAATTGTGAGTCTTCCATTGGTAGTGATGCTTAATTCGCCGGCGCGAACCTTGTGAAGCGAACATCTTCGCTCACGTTCAACTCCCCGCCGTCTCTGTCGAATCATTAGATCCGTTGGTAGCAACAAACTGATCAGCTGGTAATCGGCTAACGAGATGCTAACAAATATCGCATCGGAGAAAAATCAGTCGCTCCGGCGTGGTCTTACGAACCATTTCTAGCAATGCTGTTACCTACGCTTGTGCATGGTTGCGGCTTTAGTCACGGACGTGTCCCCCAATCGGACAAGGTTCTCCTTCGGTTTGAGTTGGAAAAACTGACGCAATCTTCTACTGCGTAAATCATGGCCGATGAATACGACGCAGTTGTTGTGGGCTCCGGGCCGAATGGTCTCGCGGCGGCAATCACGCTGGCGCGCGCGGGATGTTCCGTGCTCGTCTGCGAAGCCAACGCAACAATCGGCGGCGGCGCACGTTCGGCAGAACTGACTTTGCCGGGCTTTGTGCATGACGTTTGTTCGGCAGTTCATCCGCTCGCAGCAGCTTCACCATTTTTCAAGACACTTCCGCTCGAAAAGCATGGCCTCACATGGATTCAGCCCGAAATTCCACTGGCGCATCCACTCGATGACGGTTCGGCCGCATGCTTGCATCGGGATATCGATCTTACAGCGCAACAACTCCGCGATGATGCGCACGCATATCGACGCCTGATGCGTCCGCTCGCCCGCAATTGGAACAAATTGGCTAACGAGTTCCTACAACCGATGCTGCATTTGCCGCGACATCCAGGTGCGCTGGCACGCTTCGGGATTTTGGGGATTTGCCCGGCAACTCTACTGGCAAAATTCTCCTTTAAAGCCGAACCGGCCCGCGCACTTTTCAGCGGAATTGCTGCGCACTCGTTTCTTCCCTTGGAGGCGCCGGTCTCCTCCGCTTTTGCGCTGGTGCTCGGGCTTGCAGGACATGCCGTGGGCTGGCCAATTCCACGTTGCGGTTCACAGCAAATCGCAAACGCGCTCGCGAATTATCTACAGGAACTCGACGGAAAGATTGAGATCAATCATCGAGTTAACAATCTGAGCGAACTCCCAAAGTCACGCGCCACTCTTCTTGATGTATCTGTGTGGGAATTCTTAAACATTGCCGGCCACCAATTGGCGCCGCTGTATCGACGGCGGCTGGAATCGTTTCGGCATGCGCCGGGTGTTTTCAAGATCGATTATGCACTAAGCGAGCCGGTGCCGTGGACAGCCGAACCCTGCCGTCGCGCAGGCACAATTCATCTCGGCGGCACAATGGACGAGATTGCGGCGACAGAACGCGATGTTTCGCGCGGAAAAATTCCCGAACGCCCGTTCGTGCTGGTTGCGCAACAAAGTCTGTTCGATGAAACGCGCGCGCCGGGTGATCAGCACACACTTTGGGCTTATTGCCACGTTCCACTCGACTGTAACATCGACATGTCGGACCGAATCGAATCGCAAATCGAGCGATTCGCGCCCGGTTTTCGCGATTGCATCCTCGCCCGTCACACAATGACGGCGACGGATCTTGGGAGATCAAATCCGAATTTAATCGGTGGCGATATCAGCGGCGGCGCAGCAAATCTTGCGCAGCTGATTGCGCGACCGATTTTAAGTCCAAACCCTTACCGCACGCCGTTGCCCGGCGTTTACCTGTGTTCCGCGTCCACTCCTCCTGGTGGCGGCGTCCACGGAATGTGCGGCTATCACGCCGCGCGCGCCGCGTTGAGCGAAGTCTTTTCAAAACCTTAGAATCAAGACGTAACGTTTTCTCGTGCGGCATGATCAGGATGACAAATCGATCAAAGGCAGATTGGTTTCTTGATCGTGTTTGCGACGCAGGCGGACAGGCAATTTCGGAGATAAGTTGTAAAAAACTGTGTGCGCAATCAGCCGTTCCAATGAACCGCTGTCGAGTTTTACGAAAGTTGTTTATGAAGAAGCTATTCCTGGGTTGCGCGATCTTTTGCGCAGATTTTGCGGTTTGTTTCGCCAATGACGCTTACAAATTAGCAGGCAACATTCCAATCGGGGGTGAAGGTGGCTGGGACATCTTGATGATCGACAAGGGCGCACGCCGTCTTTATCTCGCTCACGCCATCAAGGTTGTCGTTGTCGATCTTGACAAGAATGCGGTAGTTGGCGAAGTCGCGGATACACCGGGCGTTCACGCTTTCGTGCCGGTTCCCGAACTGCAACGCGGTTTCTCATCAAATGGTAAGGAATCGAAATCGAGCGTTGTTGATCTAACAACGCTGAAAACGACTTCGAAAATTGATACCGGTCAAAATCCAGACGCTGTTGTTTACGAACCGCGCCATGGCGAGGTCTACGTTTTCAATCACACTGGAAATTCGGTCACGGTTATCAACGCGAAAACGGCTACCGTCATAACAACGATTCCGCTCGGAGGAAATCCAGAATTCGCGGCGGTAGATGAGACAGTAGGACGCGTTTACTGCAACATCGAAGACAAGAGTGAGGTCGCGGTGATCGACGCAGACAAACATGAAGTCGTCGCGCGCTGGCCGCTCGCGCCGGGCGAAGGACCAAGTGGAATCGCTTTGGATGCCGCGCATCATCGTTTGTTCTCGGGCTGTCACAACAAAATGATGGTGATGCTCGATACGGAAAGCGGAAAGGTTATTGGCACTGTTCCGATTGGCGTCGGCGTCGATGGCTGTGCGTTCGATGATTCAACGCGGTGCGCCTTCGCCTCTTGCGGAGACGGCACGACCACAATCGCGAGAGAAGAAGCGCCGGACAAACTGAAAGTCGTGCAAGTCTTACAGACGCAACGTGGCGCGCGAACGATGGCGCTCGATCCCAAAACTCATCGGATATATTTGCCTTCGGCCCAATTTGAGCCAGCGCCCTCGCCTTCACCGGGTGCGTCGCCCGCACGTCCCCGGATTGTTCCGAACACACTCAAGTTGCTCATCTACGCTCCGGCGGAATCAACAAAAGATTAGCCGTGCGACGACTTGCGATTGCCCTGAGCCTCGCATGCGCGGCGCGCGTTGCATTTGGCCAAGGTGGTCCGCCGATGATCACCGACGATCCGGGCACGCCTGGTAATGGCAAATGGGAAAATAATTTCGCGATCGCGTTTGAACATCGTCCTGATGAAACCGGATACGATGTCCCCGCAATCGATCTGAATTATGGAACCGGCGAACACATTCAGCTGACGTTGCAAACTGCGCCGGTGCTTTTGAAACGCAGCGGCCACGGTTTAATCGGCGGAATAGGCGGAACTGAAGCGGCAGTGAAATGGCGCTTTTTAGATCAGGCAACGAGCGGCTTGGATATGTCGATGTTTCCGCGCGTTATTTTCAATGTTACGCAATCATCTGTACGTCGCGGTCTGGCTGAAGACGGCACACGTTTTCAAGTTCCGTTTGAAGCTGCGAAGACGTTTGGCCGTTTGCACCTCGATGCCGAGTTCGGTCCGCGAGCGAGCACTGTTGGCCGGAGCGAATGGTTATATGGAATTGTCGGCGGATTTGACGTTTCACAGTCCACGATGCTGATGGCAGAGCTTCATGACGAATCGCGAATGAACTTCAGTCGGGACGTGCTCACGCTGAATGTCGGTTTGCGACATGAGTTTACCGAAAACTACATACTGATTGTGTCAATGGGACACGAGCTTCGGTCGCCTGATCAGCCGACGGCGCTCATCGGCTATTTCGGCATGCAGTTCGTTTACTGAATGAATCAATGCGCTTTTGAAGCGGGCTTTTGAGGGAAGATCAGAATCAACGCAACGATCACCACCAAAAGCGCGAGCGATGCGGTGTAACGGCTCAGAGCCAAACCGCCTTCGGCGATCGGCTTGTCTAGAAAATCGCCAAGGGTGGCTCCGAGCGGCCGAGTCAAAATGAATGCAGCCCAAAACAAAACCACGTGGGAAAAGCTCGTGAGATAGTAAAGAAGAGCGGTCAACACAAGTAACCCGCCGAAGACCGCGGCAGCGCCGAGATAGCCCATTTCATTTGTGTCGGCCACCCAATCACCAAGCGCCGTCCCCAGGGTCTGGGAAAACATGATCGTCACCCAATAAAAAATTTCGACCTTCGGCGTACTCACCGTTTCGATCGATATGCTTCCGGTCGACCACCGCCAGATCAGAAGCGAGGCAATCACAGAGATGAGCAGGATGGTTGAACCGCCGGTGTAGCCGATGCCCAGCGATCTCGTGCAATAATCGGCTAGCGTCGTGCCAACCGTCGTCGTCGCGACAATCGTCAGCCAGTAAAGGAACGGGTGAAATTTTTCGGCTTTGATCTGCACCAGGACCGCA
Organism: uncultured Verrucomicrobiae bacterium; assembly: GCA_963791385.1. Lineage (GTDB taxonomy): Bacteria > Verrucomicrobiota > Verrucomicrobiia > Chthoniobacterales > UBA10450 > Udaeobacter. The sequence continues at coordinate 637,671 of CAWBSH010000022.1, read as the reverse complement.
GCGATGAAAATGACCCCGAAGATCCCGGTGCCAATAAGGTAGCCGGCGGCATTCGCCTTCGAGGTCGTTTCGCCGAGCCACGACATCGTTACGGCGTCGCCGCCGGTTTCGCCGAGCGTTGTCGCGAGGATCTTAACGATCCAAAACGCAAGCGTAACCTGCGGAACCTTTGTGGCCACACTGTCGAAGTTCCGATCACGCACGCGCATCAGTTTGCATTCCGTTAGCCTCGGCCCGCAACGAATTTGGCGCAGCGACGCACATTTCGAGCCTGTAATTTACAATCGTTCGTGCGCTGTTAAAAAGTCGTGTGGCGAGCTGCTGGCTAGGATCAATCTCGAATAGAGCTTATTCCCGCAAAGATTGCGACTCTGGCATCGAGAAAATTCGCGTGTTAGAGAAAATTTAAGGTTCCTCGACTTCGCTCGGAATGCATAGTAACGACGTGTCCGTATTGCTTTTTCGAATCGCAGCTGCGCTTTGCTTCCTGGCGGTCGCACTGGGAGCATTTGGAGCGCATAGTCTGCGATCAACTCTCGAATCGCGCGGAATGGTTGATGCTTGGAACAAGGCGGTGCTTTATCAGTTCATACACGCACTCGCTCTTCTCGCGCTTGCCCTATACGGGACCATTAACCGCGGCGCGTGGTGGCTGCTGTTTGCCGGGATACTGCTGTTTAGCGGGAGCCTGTATCTGCTTGCGCTCATCCCGCAGGCGCGGAATTGGCTAGGGCCGGTTACTCCCCTTGGTGGCCTTTGTTTCCTTGCGGGGTGGGCATGGTTGGCCATCGCGCCGACAAAGTGATTGTAGGGTAACCGCCTCGGTTGCTGTTTTAGGCTCGGCGCCTGTACAGCAGCGAGATAGGGTTTCAAGCGAATTGTTTTCTGATATACTTCGCACTTGATGTTCAACGCGGTCACCGAAGCGCAGCGCGATGCAATCACGGTAGTCGTGTTTGTCGCGACGTTTTTTGTCTCTCTTGGCATTGGCAGGTTCTTAAAACGTCGCGCCGGTGTGCGACTCGGGCTGATGTTTCGGCTCTTCTGTTTAGCGCTCGCCTTCTATGCCGCGATCACCGTTTACGGAGTCCACGCGCCGTGGCGGTACCATGTGGGCGCGGCAGCCATATTGTTGAGCACGGCGCTAGTTGTCGCGCTGATAAATCGCTACGTTTGGGATTTCTATTTTGAGAAAAAACGGCACACGCCGATTCCCCATTTTCTTCGCGAGGTCGTCGGCGGCATCATCTTCTTAATCGTACTGCTTTTTATTCTGAGTTACGGCTACCATGCCGAGACGCAATTGAAAGGCCTTCTGGCAGGCTCCGGCGTTATCGCGATCATTCTCGGCTTCGCCGGACAAAATCTCTTTGCCGGAATCATCGGAGGCATATCGATCCAAATCAATCGGCCATACAAGGTCGGCGATTGGCTGAAGGTGGGCGAGACCTACGGGGAAGTGCGGGAGATCAACTGGCGTTCCACCCGGCTCTGCACAAACGACGACATTTATCTCGACATTCCCAACAACGAGATGGTGAGCCACCAGATCGTTAATCTTCATTATCCGACGGAGGTCCATGCGATGCGGATCCGCGTTGGAGTCGAATATAAGAATCCACCAAATCGCGTGAAAGACACGCTCCGGCAGGCTGCACAAAGCGCGAACAACGTTTTGGCGAATCCGCCGGTAAAAGTTTTTCTCGTCGATTTTGCCGACTTCGCGATGATCTACGAGATCAAGTTCTACATGGGCAATCACGCCCGAATCAATGAGACCAACGACTCCGTGCGCACCAATGTGTGGTACGAGTTGAAGCGCCAGGGCATCACCATTCCCTTTCCGATTCGCACCCTGCAGGTTGAACGCAAAAAAGCACCACCTCTGCAGGAAGAGCAGGCGGAGGCATTGTCTATTCTCCGCGGGGAACGGCTCTTCGGGTGTCTGTCCGAAGAACAACTTAGTCATGTGGTTCAGGAGGCGCGCCTCAAACTTTTCGGACGTGGCGAACCGGTGATCGAAGAAGGCGCCGCGGGGGATTCGATGTTCGTGATGCTGCGAGGGGCAGCGAACGTTTTTGTGTCAAAAAACGGATCGAAAATCCAGGTGGCAAAACTGGGGGCCGGCGATTGTTTCGGCGAAATGTCGTTGCTCACTGGTGAACCGCGCAGCGCAACCGTGCGTGCAGACGGCGATTGCTACGTGATGGAAATCGGAAAACCAATGATGGCCGAAGTGCTGCGTGACGCGCCGAGTTGCCTCGAGAAACTGAGCGGGTTGCTTGCGCAGCGGAAAATGGAAACCGAAGGCATCCTGAAAGAAGCCGGGAACACCGACGAACACGCATTAAAAGAGCGCCAATACACAGCGACATTTTTGCAGCGGCTACAGACCTTCTTCCAACTGTGAGATGTGATTTTGGTAGGGCGCGTCACTCCGTGCGCGCCGTTCCCAGCCGCGAAATTCGGTGGACGGAGCGCAGAATCCGGTTATAGGGCTTCGAGGGATCGGAAGAGATGAGCGAGGAGCGGACGAGGGCAGCGTATAATTCGGGCAACAGTTTGCGTATCCTGGTGGTAGAAGATCACAGCGACACTCTGGAAGCGTTGTCTCGCCTTCTGAATCATTTCGGCCATGAGATTTCCACCGCCGATGACGCGCGGAGCGCGTTGAACATGATCAACTCGAAAGAGTTCGACGTCGTGCTGTGCGATATTGCGCTGCCTGATGGTAATGGTTACGACGTTGTTGCCGAGGCGAAACGAAAACGACCCCTCAAGGCCGTGGCGCTCTCTGGATTTGCCGGGCGTGACGATATCGAGCGCGGCAGAAAAGCTGGATTCGATTTTCATCTCGCCAAGCCAGTGGATTTTCACGAACTGCGCAGCGTACTCGGCCAGATCGCTGCTTAGCTGCATCGAAAGATCGGATCGCGCCTGGTGCGCTCCTAAAACGCAAACCAGGGCCGAGACTCCCCTTAGGAGGCCCAGCGCGCCTCCGGACCACAAAGAGCCAACCAGTTGTGCTCAACTTGATTGTTTCATTTGAGCCATTAGATTGTATCAATTGAATAAACGCTTGAATTTGTGAAAACGGCAACTCTCGAGAAAAATACAGCAGGCGGAAAATCAGTGCACCCGACTGAACTCATTCAAAGGATTCAGAAGGGCCTGCGCTTTTCTGAGCTGAAGACTTTGCAAGACACCCTCGACCTGCCATTTGAGAAGCTCGCGGCGAAGCTTTGCATTTCACGTTCCACGTTGCAGCGGCGCAAAGCGGCGGGGCGGCTGTCTCCGGATGAATCGGACAAAGTCATTCGATTTTCGCGACTTGTTCGAGCACGCCGCCGAGCGTTTTCGGCGATATCGAAAAGGCGCGAGCCTGGCTGAAATTCCCGCAGTACGGTCTCGGAGGCGCTGTCCCGCTCGATTATGCGAGAACCGAGACAGGCGCACGCGAAGTCGAGGACTTGTTAGGGCGGATCGAATACGGCGTTTATTCCTGACCTGATGGTGTCGGCTTGGCGAATCGTGTCGCGCGAGCACGCGCTCAGACCGCATTTACCGGCGAAGGCGCGCGGCGTCTACGGAGGCCGTTGGAACTCGCGCGGCGTCCGCGTAGTTTATGTCAGCGAACATCAATCGACTGCCGCGCTGGAATTCTTCGTCGCATCTCACGCCGCTTCATCCTAACGAACAATACAAAGCTTTCGACTTGGAATGGCCACGATAATCTAACCGAAACATTTTCCAGCCGAAAAATTGCCAGCGAATTGGCGTATCCACACCGCCCGTCCACGAAAACATGCGAAATCGGCGACCGCTGGGTTCAGGAGCGGCGTTCCGCAGTATTGGCCTTACCGAGCGTGATCAGTCCTGCCGACACAAATTTTCTTCTCAATCCTGAACATCGAGATTTCAAACGCATCCGCATCGCGCCGCCGATCGATTTCGAGTTCGACTCGCGCTTGTTGAACCGCTGAAAATATTGTCGAACACCTGTAGCCGGGGGCGGTGACCCCGGCCGCATCGACGTACAGTTTGGCGGAGCAAATCAGCCAGTCGGCGGCCCTTGAAAATAGAACAAGACGAAACGACTCGCGTCGAACAGTCCGTGCCCGATGATCACCGGCCACAGATTGCGGCCTGACGCGAGAACCAGCAGGCCCATCAAAATGCCCAGCGTGCCAGTGATCGCGATCCCGAGAGGATTCTGGTAAGCGTGCGCCAGCCCGAAGAGCGCGCCTTGCACGACACAAGCGACGATCCACGCGCCGCGGCTGCCGCCGAACATCATGGCCAGCCCTTGCATGAGAAATCCGCGAAACGTGAACTCCTCGTAAAAGCCCGCTCCGATCAATGCATAGAAAACGCCAAGAACTGCGAGCTCCAGATTTCCCTGCACAGCCTTGAACTTGCTGAGATCACGGCGAAACCCGGCCTTTTCCGAAATGTACATGGCGATGAAAACAATCGCGGCCAGCGCGATTCCGATTATGAATGTGCGCGTCCAACTCGCCGGCCGCTTCAATCCGATGTCGGCCAATCTCTCGCCACGCAACAAAACCAGTCCGCACCCAACTGCGACCAATAGCATTTTCCCAATCGCGTCTAAGACAAATCCCTTCTCCAAATTCATCGGCACCGAAACAAAGGCGCCGAGAACGGCGTCGAGAAGAAACGTCACCGCAACGAGGACGATGATGTCGATCAAATAACGCCACCAACGAGGTCCGCGGCTTTCTTCCGTTGCCCCAACCTGGCTTTCCGTCATCTTGCGAGGAGTTAAACTCGCCGACCGTGGCTTGAACAAGAAATATTGTATTGCGATCACGGCAGCAAGTTCGCGGAGAAACTTAGCTAAGCCGAAATCGAAAGTCTGATCTCGCACCGCCGCCGCAGATGGCTCTTGTGCGCAGGCGGCTGGACTTCTTACTTCATCCTTCTTACTTTTCTTTTTCGCCCGTCCCCGTAGTTCAACGGATAGAACGGAGGTTTCCTAAACCTTAAATGTGGGTTCGATTCCCGCCGGGGACGCGAACTTGAGGCGGTGGAAGCCCTTAGCACGGGTTGGTGGTTTCATTTCGGTAACGCTCTATGTGAGGTCATCATGCCTGAAGATCTCTACAAAGTTGGTCTGTCGACGAATCGGCAGCTTGACGAGTTTCGCCTACGGGGTTTGGAGCGGGATCGGGATGCCTGGCAAGGGGAACCGTCCAGTGATTTGGTGGAACGATCGCAATTCAACTTATTTTACGACATCGGTATTCATCTTTCCGAGCGGGAATCGCGACCCGGAAACCGGGATTACGCCTATGGACAACTTCGTGTGTTGGCGCTGTGAGCGTGACGGGCGAGGAGCGTTCATGCTGATGGGGAGACCAGGACAGAAATGGCTGGTCGAGCGTCAGCGTCAGATCGAACTGGCGTTAGCGGGTCGCTGATGGCGCGCATGAGCAGCGCCCATTCAGCGTAATTGTCCTTTTGGTGATTATCGCGACAGGGGTGCGCGGCCTAACGATCCGCTTCAGCCGCCGCCGAGCGACGAAGCCACGAGGGTACCGCAAGCGACGCTTGCGGCGGTCGGCTGCAAGCGGCGGTTAGGCGGTCCGAAGACAGAAAGCGCACGAGAGGAGTTACTTCGCGTTCTACAGTGGAAGCGCTACTTAGCTTGTGCCTTAGGTTCCTGTGGCGTTTCTTGCGCCTTAGGTTCCTGTGGCGTTTCTTTCGACCGAGCACCGGCGATCTGCACGGCCGCCGACGCACCGAAATAGAAGGGCAGCACTATTTGGATCATGCCGGTGAGCGTGGGAAAAACGGTCTCGGCGAAACCGACTTCATTTTTGTTACGTTCAAGGAAAACCACGAAGCCAAAGTACGCGAGATACTCAAGCAATAGGGTGCCGGCGATTGCAAGTCTTATACGCGCCTCGGTTATCGTAGCACCTCCATCCGAGGTTTGAGGTAGCGATAGGAGGCCAAAGAACACAATGACTGCTATGGCTACCATCATTACTCCGAGGTAAGCGCGGTGTTGCGGATTTCCGAAGACTCCGTATGCCAACGCCGTGCATGCAGCCACCACAACGACGACTGCCGCCGCCGTCAACAACAAGTGTTTCAGTATAGGATTGTCATCACGTTCCATCGGGTGACCTCCTCAACGCCTCACTATGATTGGAGCAAACTTCCTAATATGTCACGAAGATTTCTTCGCCTAAGGAGATATATATCGAATTTCTCCGTAATATTCTATGGAAATTATTCCGTCTAATTCGGTCGCCTGCCTGGCTACGCTCCGAAAAAAGCGGAATCACGCAGAGAGTTGTACCGGCAGCATGTATGAAAGACACGTCGGAAAAGGGGTTACTCGACGGCACGGCAAAAACCAAAAGGGAGTCGAGCTTCGTTGGTGTGTTCGCGCGCTTCTGAACTGTTCCCCTAGCCTTTTTGGCTACACCTTTTTGGGCAATGCCAAAAAGGTGTTTCTTACAGAGGAACGTTCGGGTTAAGGAACTCTAGAGGAACCTGCTTCCCAAAAATGCTGTTGGCGGATAAATAATGCGGTATGCAACGGCTCCGGCTTGAACGGTTTTCATATCGGTTCGCGGAACAAGTGTTGAACAGCAAACTGTCCATCAAACAGGAGGTCGAAGACATTCTAACGAGCACAGCCATTGATGTAAGCACGCTTTCGCGACCCGGATTTAACAAGTTGTTGCGTGACGGATTCATCGCGAAAGGTTGGGCGGATCAGCCGCACGTGTTTACAGAAGAGGATGATCCCGCTGCAAAAATGGATTTTCTCAAGGAACGCGTCGGCGTTGAGGTTGGATTCGGTCACGCCAGTTTTATGGGTATTGATCTCCTGAAATTTCAGGTATCGTCGTACTCGGGTTTGGATCAGATAGACGTTGGTATTTACATCGTGACGACGAAACGGTTTCAAAGGCTGATTGGATCGCAATTCACGCAGAAGTGGGAAGGTAGCTTGACGTTCGAAAAACTTACTAGATATCTTCCGCACTTTAAAAGTGCAATTCAGGTCCCCATTTATGTGCTCGGGATCGATCTGTAATGGTGGCGGCCGCGACTGATGGGTATTCTTAGCGTCCAGCAAATCCGAGAGTCGTTAGAACGGTCGGGTTATCTGATGGAGCAACGTATCGCGCCCCTGTTCGAGCGGCGCGGCTATTACGTTGTGCGGAATCAAGAGTACGAAGATCCAGATACCGGCAAGTCTCGGGAGATCGATATTCACGCACTGCGTTTGGTATCACTATACCGGGCTGACTACGATGATTTACTGAATTCAACGATCATTGCATCGTGTAAAAATAATCACTTACCGATCGTGCTGTTCAGCCACCACAATCCGCTGCGTGGCATGGATCGGGCGATGGACATTCCCAAAGCTGGTTTCCCGTTGACGGTTCGGTTGGGTGATGACGACGAGGAATCAATCGAGACGTTTCTCCAAAAGTCAAGCAGACGTGAGAATCGACGAGTGCAATCACGCGGTCTTTATTCGGGAGATCAAGTCACGGGTTATCAAAGGCGAATTCTGTATCGACTTTGTGCGCGAGTCATATCTCAAAACGTATCTTTCAAAGTTAGATCGGGAGTTTCGGTTCATTGAGAGGCAATTGAAAGATCATCGAAGGCGATTGCGAAAAGATGTTATTCGGGAGATTCGCAATCTCGCGCGCGCTGAGTCGGCGATAATATCGTGATCCGTATTGAACGGGAAGTTTGTTTCCGCGTTTTTTTGTGTCACCCGTTGTGTCACCCGTCTGTCTAAAATGGGCAAATTGCTGATCAGGTGTGAGGAGCGTTACAACGATTGAACATCTTTGAACACAGCGGCTTGCGTACTACTGATGACCTGAGCGAATTCCTGCAAAAACGCCGTTTTTGATTTAGGAAACCTCCGTTCTATCCGTTGAACTACGGGAACAGCGACATTCGCGATTTTAGATTTTCGAGTGCTGATTGCAAACAACGTAACGCGGTCTGGCCGCCAGACAGCACGATCCATGTTAGGCTAGAGCGTTTTAAATGAAACTGTGGCCGCTGTAGCCACGGCCCTGCGGGCCGTCCTCCCTGGAATCCGAAAGCAGTGCCAAGTGAACCGGCCGTAGGCCGGTGGCTACAGGATTTCTGAAAATGCTCTAGGCTGCGATTACACGGCGATACAGCGTCTCGTAGCGAGGCACGATGCGATCTGCTGAGAACTTCTCGCGTGCGCGAGTCCGATTGCGTTCACCCAGTTCGCGCGCCGCCGTTGGAGATTCGATTAGCGCGTCTAACGCGGCAGCAGCCGCGGTTACGTCCCCGAATGAAGTTAGAGGATAAGACTCTCCTAAAACCTCCGGAATGCCGCCGACGCGGAAAGCGACGACCGGTTTCCCATAAAACATTGTCTCAAGAATGCTCAGGCCGAAGCTTTCATACTCAGAGGTGTAGAGTCCTGCGTCCGCCGCCTCCAAATACTCGTCTACCACAGCTGTGTTTTGGCGAACAATGACAATATCCCGAAGTCCCAATTCATCGATTAATGGCTCGTAAGGATCAAAAGGGCCACCTGCTAAAATAAACAATCGAATACGCTCACGGTTCTTCGACGTCGCGATGATGCGCAGTAGCAGATCGATGCGCTTGACCGGTCGCAAACTCGACATGTGCAGCACAAGAAATTCGTCCTTGATGCCGAGTTCGCGGCGAACTTCGTCGCGGCTTCGCTTCGGGTTATTCGGAGTGAAAAAATTCGGAATCACCTCGATCGGTCGTTTCAAGCGAAAGCTTTCCTGCGTTTGATTCCGAAGACTTTCTGAAACTGCGGTGACCGCATCGGAGTGCACAAGGGCATGCTCGATCGCGGTGCGGTAATCCGGATCCTGTCCCAAGAGCGTCGTATCGGTTCCATGCAGAGTGGTGACGAGGCGCGGAGCTGAGCGGCCTAGCATCTGCGAAGCCAGGCATGCCGCGAGTGCGTGCGGCACCGCGTAATGAACGTGAAAAAGATCGAGCTGCTGTGAACGCGCCACCTCTGCCATTTTTACCGCGAGCGGCAGAGTGTAATCGGGACACGGAAACAAAGGATTGTGCGCAACGTCGACTCGATGGAAGTGAAGGTTATCCTGCGGCAGGTCGAGCCTGACGGGTTGAGCATAACTGAAGAAGTAAACTTCATTGCCGCGCCGCGCCAACTCTGACCCGAGCGCCGTCGCCAAAATTCCGCTGCCGCCGATCAACGGAAAACATGCAATCCCGATCTTGAGCGGTCCTGATTTCATCACGCTTCCGTATAAGCTTTGTTGTAGTCGGAGATTTCGTCGCGATTCACAAACTTCACCCCGGGAGCATCCGCCATGTTGATGTAATGCTGCTCGCTCGCGCCCGCGATGTAGTGAGTGCATCGAATCACTGATTGCATCCAGGAGAAACGCGTGTCGCGGGTCGGACTGATTTGTTGCGGACCAAATTCGCCCCCCGCAATTTCCAGAAACCGATCGCCGCCTTTGTGGAGCAGGAATTTCCCGTCGCGATAACGCGCGCGCACGATCTCTCCTTCGTAGCGTTGATCGACGAAATAATCTGAAACCGTTACAGCACGCGCTCTAAACTCGGGTGCGCTAGATCGTTCCACCCGTACACCTTCGAGCAATCCCATTCGCCTGTACAACTCGAGACAGAAAGTCGGCGACGTTTGAAGATTTGATCTGCTTAAAGCGTTCGACCAATGGCCGCCGGACATAACGGGGAAGTTGGCGCGCAGTTTTCTCCTGCCAATCCGGCAGGACACGTTTGGCATAGAGCGGTGAAAACTGCTTTTGGATCCGATTTGCGAACTGAAAATTCAGGGCTGCTTCCTCATTCGTGTGTTGGTCTCGCAAAATCGTAATCGTCTCACGCGGATCGTGATCACTGTCATGAAAGAAAAATACGATCTCACCGCCGATCTCCTTTTGCACGCGTCGAGCGGTTAGGATCTTGGCGACCAAATATCGCTTGGGAAAAAACCCGCATGGTTGCTGGCCGAAACAGATAATCGGGTGATCCATGCCTCAAAACGAGCGTCATACGCCGGCGGGAGCGTCCGCATGGCGAAACACAGTTTGCTGCAGGATCGGCGCCAAAATCAGTACAGCCGCGCATCCAATAAAATTGTACCAGAGATAACCGATATTGGTCGTCGCGAAGAGGACAAACACCAGGGTTTGCGCAATGAGCGCCGCGAAAAACACCGCAGACCCGGTCACTCGACGGATAAAGAAAGCTGCCAGGAAAAGACCGAGGATGCTGCCATAGAAAACCGAGCCCAGGATGTTGCCCGCTTCAATGAGGTTCTCGACCAAACTGGCAAACGAAGCGACGCCGATTGCGATCAAACCCCATGCCGCGGTCAGCGCTTGCGCCGCGATCACATAATGATGGTCGCTCGCGTTCTGGCGAATCAGCGGCCGATAAAAATCAATCGCAGTCGTGGAGCCAAGAGCATTCAGAGTTGCCGCCGTCGCCGACATGGTCGCGCACAAGATCACTGCGATGAGTAATCCGACAATCCCGTGCGGCATCTGTTGAAGAATAAAAGTAATGAACACGTAATCCGATTCCTTGCTCTTTGGGTCCACGCCTGCTTGCGAGAGAACTGCCTTGGTTCGATTGCGCAATTCGCCGGCCTGCGCCTCGAGCTCGCGCAGCTTACTCATCGCCGCATCGCGCTCGTTTGGCGACGCGTCGGCGACAGCGCGAATGGCTGCGCGTTTTTGCCTGAACACTTCATCGAACTGGGTCTGCAACGCTGTTAACTGTGGCGCATAGCCGTTCTCCAACGCGCGCTCGTACGCAGGTTGATTAAAATAAACAGGTGGTTTCTCGAATTGGTAAAACATGAAAACAATCGCGCCGAGCAGCAGGATGAAAAATTGCAGTGGCACTTTCACCACGGCGTTAAACAGCAATCCGAGACGACTTTCTTTGAGCGAGCCGCCGGCGAGGTATCGTTGGACCTGCGACTGGTCAGCCCCGAAATAGGACAGCGCGAGGAAAAACCCGCCGATCAGACCGGACCAGAATGTATATCGCTTGTGCGGATCGACCGAGAAATTGACGGCCTCCAGTTTGCCCATCTTGCCGGCAACCGACAAGGTGCTTTCAAGCGAGAGCTCGGGCGACAGCCGGTAAACCGCGACGGCAAATGCAATGGCCATGCCGACCAAGATCACAATCATCTGGTAGCGTTGGGTAATGCTTACAATTTTCGTGCCGCCCATAACGGTGTAGATAATGACCAGTCCGCCCGCGAGCCAGATCGTCAGGTTCAACCGCCACCCGAGCACGGCCGAGAGAACAATGGCCGGCGCGTAGATTGTAATTCCGGCGGCGATGCCTCGCTGAACGAGAAACAGAAACGCGCCGAGTAACTGCGTTTTTCGGTCGAATCGCTCGCCGAGGTACTGATAGGCCGTGTAAACTTTCAGCCGCTGGTAAATCGGAACAAAGACTGCGCACACAACAATCAGTGCGAGCGGCTGCCCAAAATAATTCTGGATAAAACCGATGCCGCTTTCATAAGCCTGCCCTGGCATGGAGAGAAATGTGATCGGTCCTGCCTGTGTCGCGAGAACGGATAGTCCTATGGTGGCCCAACCGATACTCGCATCGCCTTTTAGATATTGACGCAAAGAGGCGCTTCCGCGTGTTCGCCACAGACCGTAAAGTGGAATCGCCAGGATCGTGGCGATGAGAACAAGATAATCCAGCCGGTTCACGAAAACCGGACAGTAAAGAGGTAGAGCAGCACTACCTCCACTGCAAAAAGCGAAAGCGCCAGGGTGTAGGCTTTGCGCCAGGACCGCGCATCTGGATCGCTATCGGGTGCATTCATTTTCCCAGTGACAACATGTTTGCGAATAACCGATAAGCTCCGGGTACGCCAGCCGGCAGTTGCCGAAACCAGGAATAACTCGTGTAGATAAAGAAACCTTTGCCTAGCTTCGCAACCAAAAGGCCACCGTCGAGTGGCTTTTCCTTTGGATCGTTGCACGAAAGGATAGGTGTCCACGCGGGATCCCACTTGTTAGGAAAATAAAGCCCGCGTTCCTGAACCCATCCCTCAAAATCTTTCGACGTAATCTTGTTCGGAATGGTCATCAACGGATGATTCGGCGCCAGAATACGTACCTCCGCATTTTCGTCGGTGACCCGGTCCCGTGAAATTTCCAATGGATACGGCCCAAATTGCTCGGTCTTAAGCTCTGCCAGGGTGTTGTACTGCGCGATTACAACGCCGCCATTCTTGATGTAGGCAAATACCTCAGGCAGCCAGTTCGAAATTCGCTCTTGCGTGTTATAGGCACGGATGCCCAGCACGACGGCAGAGAACTGCGCGAGGTTCTTTGCTGTGATCTCAGGTTCGCTCAAGATTTTCACTGAGTATCCGAGCTGTCTCAGGCTTTCCGGGACGTCATCGCCGGCGCCGGGAATGTAACCAATGCGATCCCCCCTCTTTCGAACATCAACTCGAACAAGTTTAGCTTCCGCCGGCGGCATCAGTGTCTGAACGCCGATATGCGGATACGAAATGCGCACCCGCCCTAACGAATAGTCGCGACCGTCGATCGAAACGATTGCTCGCAACGTTCCTTCGCTATTTTGGTTTGGCGGTTTGACGCTAAACGTGGCGACCGTCTCGGCATCGGCTGCTTTCAAATCTATCGGGACAGATGCCGGAGAGACTTCCCACCCCTGCGGCACAGCCAGTCTAAGTTCTCCTTTCACAGGACCGGTGGATGCCGTGACATGCGCTGTAACCGGTTTTGGTTCGTTCGTCGGGAATACGAACACGGTGTCCGCGAGGTTCGCGTAAGCCGGTGGTGCAATGACCAAAGGCCGTCGCACTTCGCCCGCCACCGGGTCGACCGTGCGATATTTCGTGTCCAGCAAATAACGCAGTTCCTGTCCGTTCACCTGCAAAACTATTTCGACCGGAACAGCGGGCGGATTTTCCGGCAGACCAACCAGCTTTTGATCGTCCACGGCGAACGCGCCGAGAGTTCCACGTTTGCGGAGCCAGTATGGCTGCGAATACGGCGTATTATCCGGGATCTTGCACGACAGATCCTTCGTGACGAGTTCGTTCACCGGAAGCGCCGCATCGATTTTCATCGAGTCGCCGGTGTTGGGAAATTGTACTTCCTGCAGTGTGACCGGAACATTCGAGCGGTTGATTGCCTCGAGCTTTATCGTCGCCGTTTGCCCCGGCGTGAAGGTTTCATTTGCTGTCGACGCTTCGACATGCAAGCCGAGACATGCGGCGATGATCTTGTCCAACTCTGCTTTTTTCTCCGGGATCCAGGAGTCATCATGAATTTCGTTCATCGCCTGCCGTAGTTTCAATAAGTCAGATACCGACGCGGCCGGATCGGCAGGATTAAACTTCGAAATGATCTGCCCAATTTCTGCAGCAATGGAGTCCGAATTGGGAACTCGCGACCAGCTCGTATCGACGTTGTCGAAAAGCGAGTTCGTCATCGGCTGGCCTTCCAATGGTTTGAAATATTCCTTTCGGGCTCCGCGTCGCGGCGGGCTACCCACGCCCTGACTCTTGTGCATGCTTAGACTCGCCGCCGCGATTTCCGTATATGCCTTCCCAAGAAGCGGGTTGTAACCGCCCGCTTCCAATACCGTCAGGCCCGTTGGATCGAAAGGAAGATGGCGGTTCGTAAAGAAAAACGGTGACGTGTTCCAAACCAGCCGCGTCGGATGCCACGGTTTTACAAAAGCCAGTTGCTCTGGAAAACGATTTGGATCGCCCGCTGCCGAGAATGCTTCCTGGGCCAGAATAGCTGACGCGGTGTGATGGCCATGCGTCAGATGATCCTCTGGACTGAAGCGCGTCACCATTACGTCCGGCCGAAACTTCCGAACAACCCAGACGACATCGGACAAAATTTTGTCGTGATCCCAGATGCGCATCGTTTCGTCAGCAGTCTTCGAAAACCCGAAATCGATCGCTCGTGAGAAGAATTGCTTGCCGTGATCGATGCGTCGCGCGTCGAGCAATTCCTCTGTTCGAATCACGCCGAGGCGCTCGCCCAGTTCCGGCCCGATCAAATTCTGACCGCCGTCCCCGCGCGTGATTGAAAGGTAAGCGCTGTCATAAAGTGAGCCGTTCGCCCATAACGCCATGAGATTTGTGTTCTCATCATCGGGGTGCGCCGCGATGTAAAGAACGCGACCAAGCACGTTGAGCTTTTGTAGTGCCAGCTGAATCTCGCTCGCATTCATCTGGTCCGGAGATAACAACGGCGGCTGATCGGCTGATCTGGCCGTGCATACGATGGTGAACATCGCGACCACCGCGGCCGCCCGCCAAACCGCGCACAATTTTGTTCGTGCATCACGTGCAACATCGTAATCCCGGTTGTGAACGTCCCATCGAGACTATCGTCCCCGCCCCTACGATAAGCGGTGCTATTTGTTGATGTCCTGCTTCGCCTCGAGTCGGGTAATTAGCGCCTGGATGCTCTGCTTTTGCGCTTCGGTGGGAGCGGCAGCCTGGGCCTTCTTGGCATCGCTCTCCGCGCCTGCAAAATCGCCTGCTGCAGATTTGATGCGGGCTTGCGCTAGACTTCCATATACTCCCTGCGGAAATCGTTTGGCGACTTCTTTGAATATCTCCATTGCTTCAGCACCCCGCTTCTGATTCTGCAACTGGCGACCATACGAATAGAGTTGCGGTGCAGTGGCAATTTCGAGGGCATGGTTCCATGCGGTTTTCGCCTCATCCGGACGGTTCAGCGCTTTAAGGATATCCGCTTTGGTGCTGACATTATCGAACCTCTCCTCATTCTGAATTGAGGCATCTGCCCAGCGTAATGCTTCATCGAGATTTATTTTCCTGGTTAAGCAAAATTGCGCCCCTTCGTCTAAAGCCTGCCAGGTAAACTGACCACGACCCTTTAGTTGGGCCCTGATATTCTGCAACGTCTGGTCGGCGTCATTGACCGAAACAGTGAAAGGAACACCTAACTTCTCCCACTTCAGCGTCACCGCCGTCGAGTCTGGTTTCAAATCTTCAAACTCGAATTCGAGCGCCTCTTTCGTCTCAGCGAGAGGCCGCGGTTTCACATTTACGCGCAAAGCATCTTCCTTCTGGTCGTAGCTGTAGCTTCCCCACGCCGTGTTGGTTTTTGAAAATATGACTGTCCATGAATCCGGGTTCGGAATCATGTGCAAACCATAAACTCCTTTGGCCAGCGGTTTCCCTTCTACCGAAACCGGATCGCTGAACTCAATCGTCGTGTTTTCATTAGCGCCCGCGCGCCAAACTTTGCCGTAGGGAACGAGGCCGCCCCAAATTTTTCGCCCATTCACCAGAGGGCGATGATACTTGACCGTAATATCCGTCAGACGCGATGCGCTGTTTCACTTCGGCGGCCTGGCTGACGTCAGGCAGGTTCAAATCGTTCTGTGCGAAAACGATTTGGCCAACCCCAAGCGCGGCGAGACAAAGAATAAGCGGTTTAAGCGTGATTGTTTTCATAATTGTGGCGGTTACCCTTCTCAGATTTTCGATACTCCGCTACCAGATATTTCAGGGATTTTCGGCCCCGCCACGAAGGGTTGAAAGGCAAACGTATTCTCCGCGACTAACAGCGTTCCCAAGCAGGCGCAAAATCTACGTAATCAGACCGCCCGTCGCGATTTTCCTGATCTCTACATTCATACGTGCGTCGATTGCATCTGCCTGGTCCGAATTGTGTACCTCAAATCTTTGCGTCGCGGCTGCGAGCCGCAGCGTGCGGCTTGCGTGCTTAAGAATTGCATCGGACCATATTCAGCCATATCGCGATTTGGTTACGATGAAGCTCTTGTCGGTCAACGTCGGACTCCCGCGCGAACTTGAATGGAAGGGGAAAGTGGTCCGCACGTCCATATTCAAGACGCCCGTTGGCGGTCGCGTTCGAGTGTCGAGGCTTAACCTGGACGGCGATCAGCAATCTGACCTGACAGTCCATGGCGGATTCGATAAGGCGGTTTACGCTTACCCATCAGAGCATTACTCGTTTTGGCGCAGGGAACTTCCTGGGATGGATCTTGCCTCGGGAGTTTTCGGCGAGAACTTCACAACAGAAGGCTTGCTTGAGGAAACACTTCATATTGGTGATCGCCTTCGCGTCGGCTCTGCAGAGTTCGTGGTCACCCAACCCCGAATGCCGTGTTTTAAACTCGGCATTCGTTTCAACCGTCCTGACATGGTGAAGCGTTTTATGGAGAGTGGCCGCACCGGGTTCTACTTTGCGGTTGCCGCAGAAGGGGAAGTCGCCGCTGGCGACTCAATCGAGTTGCTCGAAAGAGATGAGCACAACATTCCGGTCGCCGACGTCGTGAATCTCTATCGCGGAGATGCTACCAATCAGAAACTGTTGCGTCGTGTCAGCGAACTACCCTCGCTTCCAGAGAGCTGGCGAGACTACTTTCGTAAACGCCTTTGGAACCCTGACGACTTATAACGGCATTGGCTTTCATTTGCTCGAGCGGGTGGGCGCTGGGCGATCCGAAAAGAGAATGACGGCAACGATCGCCTTACGGATGAGCGGTTGTAGCCAGGGGCACTGACCCCGGCTAGTTTAATCTCGAGAAATATGAAACCGATTCGGGCTCTTGTGATTGCTCTGCTCATAGCTACCTCCACACTCTGGTTCCCGCGCACCTCATGTCGGCGCTTCTGTGACAACGCGATATGTCGGTCCACGACACAAAATTTACGACCGGAATTCACGAACACAGTCGTTATGCCGCGCAACCGGGGTCGACGCCCAGGCTATAGCCATCTGCTAAGACTGGCTGCGGGTTTCAAAAAAGGAAACGGAATCGGACGGCGAAATAAAGGCCCAAAAACATCCGTGCGGATTCTCAAGATCACAGTGCGAAGCCGCTGGACTGGGGTCGACGCCCCAGGCTGGCATCGGAAGATCGCTGCGCCTTTCAAAACGGTTCACGGAGCGCTCCGAAATCACGACGGTCGCCGCTTACAGTTTCAGCAATTCCGCGAGTTGCTTTGGATCGGTTACCGGCGCTTTGCAGGTGAAATTTTCGCAGACGTAAGCGGCTGATTTTCCATCGATCCGGCGACATTGCGCGGATTGCTTCGTTTTTCTCCCCGAGGTATTTCTGACCTTCACCGCCGTCCGCGAGCAGCAGAATTGTCTTCGGAAGAAAATGGCGATGCACTTCGTTGACGAGCGCTTTTGTTTCCGGCGCATCTTTCTTCCCCGCGATCACGATCTGTCGCGGTTTGCTTAACGAGTAATCGAGCGCAACCAGCATCTGCGGCATGGCGCTGGGGAAATGAGAAAGCGTCGTCGCAAATGCGTCGATCGTTTTGCGTGCGCGTTCGGACATGCCCTGGTCATTGCGGATCTGCGATAGACGCAAAAGATTGAGCGCGGCGACGGAACTCGCGGCCGGTTCGGCGCCGTCATTATCGTCTTTCATTCGGAGGAAAACGCTCTGGTCTTTGCCACTCGTGCTAAAGTAGCCGCCATTCTTCTCGTCAAAGAACAGGCGGTCCTCCGTTTCCTGTAACTCGGTCGCGAGCTTCAGCCATTCGACGTCGAACGAAGCTTCGTAGAGATCCAGAACCCCCTGTATAACAAAGGCGTAATCGTCGGCGAACCCTTCGATATCGCTGCGGCCGTCGCGGTAATTGCGATAGAGCAATTTGCTCTTTTCGTCATAGAGATTTGCCCACAGGAATTTCGCAGCGCGCGTTGCGATCTCCAAATAACGTCCCGCGGTCGCGGGATCCAGCACTTGCGCCGCGCGCGCGTAAGCTGAGATCATCAGGCCGTTCCAAGCAGCGATGATCTTGTCGTCGAGATGCGGCCGCGGCCGTTTGGCCGCGGATGGCAAACAATTTCTCGCGGCTCTTCGCCAGCAATTCACGAATTTCCTGTTCACTCTTCTTAAAACGCTGAGCGGTATCCGCAATCGTGTGGCGTTCGATCAAAATATTCTTGCCGCGGAATTCATCGTGCGGATCGCTTCCTTCTGGCGCGTTGCCGTGCGGTTGCACACCGTAATGGAAATCGAAGATCTCAGCGGCGTCGCCCAGCGCATCGTCGATTTCTTTTTTCGTCCAGACATAGAACGCGCCTTCGGCTGTCTTGCTGTGGCCGGAATCGTCCACCTTCGCCGAGGCTACGGCGGACAAGCCGGTCCCGGCTACAACAGGGCTGTCTGCGTCCTCCGCGGAGAAAAAGCCGCCTTCCTTCGAGGTCATGTCACGAGCGACGTAATCGAGAATGTCGCGCGCGACTGCTTCGTATTGCCGATCCTGCGTGATTTGGAATGCGTCCAGATAAGCGACCGCTAACTGCGCCTGATCGTAAAGCATTTTCTCAAAGTGTGGCACGTGCCAGTAACGGTCGACTGAGTACCGATGAAATCCGCCGCCGATATGATCGTGCATTCCACCAGCAGCCATTTTGCCCAGCGTAAATAAAGCCATATCGAGCGCGTGTTTGCCCGAATCGCCTGTCGAGTCTCGCGCGTAAAATCGCGTCAAAAAATTTAGTGTCACCGGCCGCGGAAATTTTGGCGCATTGCCGAAGCCACCTTCTTTAGGGTCGTAGCTGCGATCGATCTGCTTAAAGGCGGCATCTAGAACTGAGCCGTCGATCTTGCCGTCAACTGCCGCGGCTGATTGAGATTCGCGAAGCGCGTCAACGATCTTGCTCCCCTGCTCCACAATCTTGTGGTGATCTTGTTTCCAGGCTGTTGCGATCCGTTCCAGCACACTTTTGAATGCTGGCTGACCGTACCGGTCTTCCGGCGGAAAATAGGTTCCACCGACGAACGGTTTCAGATCAGGTGTTAGCCAAACGCTCATCGGCCAGCCGCCGCCGCCGGTCGTCGCCTGCACGAAGGTCATGTAAACGCGGTCAACGTCTGGCCGTTCTTCCCGGTCCACCTTGATGTTGACGAATTCGCGATTCATGATCGCCGCGACTTCCTCATCCTCGAACGATTCATGGGCCATAACGTGGCACCAGTGACAGGTGGAATAACCGACTGACAGGAAAATCGGTTTGTTTTCCCGGCGCGCTTTCTCGAATGCTTCCTTGCCCCATGGATACCAATCGACCGGATTATGCGCGTGCTGGAGAAGATACGGCGACTTCTCGTGCGCGAGCCGGTTCGTGTGCGCCGGCGCCGGGTCTGCTTCGCTATCCGCTGATGTCACCAACAAAACTAACGCCAGAATCCCAAAGCGGAAGGGCCTTGTCCTGCTACGCGACATTAAACCGTTAAAGCGTTGAGCGTTGAACGGTCGATCCGACATCACTCGTTGATATCACCGTTCTTGTCATACCGAGCGAAGTCGAGGAATCTCTGGCTGTTTGTGCAGACGGAGTGCGGAAATCATTCGAGGGATATCTCGACTCCGCTCGACATGACAGAGCAGCATGGACACGACGCACTTGGTTCTTTTGTTTTCTCGCCATCGGCGTGATCGCTTTTCTCTCTTCATCGGTCGGTCACGCCGGCGCATCCGATTACATCGAATCAAATTGATTTTCACAAGGTAGGGACGATTGACCTCAATCGTCTGGGCGGTTCGGGGGAATCGCCCCTATCTTTAGCATCGGTGCGGTATCCGGCGACCACGGATTGGTTTTGTAATCGGATTCCACGATCCGATCGGCGCACCCGCGCAATAGCTCACAGAATTCGACGACATCCAGGCCGTGATGTCGCGGAGCAAACCGTGACAGGTTCTTTTCTGCGAGCCGGAATAAACGAACTGCCGGAGGCAAACGCCTGCTGTGTTTCGCATGCAACGGGTGCTCGAATCGCTTTTGCAGATGCACGAAAGCGCCGGCGGCCTGAATCAACCCCTTGAAAAAATCCGCGTCCGGAGAGTCGGTCTTGAGCCAAAGTTGTTCCAAGACGTCGTGTGCCTCGTAATAACGCTGCTCATTCCAGCAACGGAAAAACGCACAGTAACAGGGGTGTGTTGCCACTTCTCCGTGCTCCGCGTCCGGATCTTCCCCGGTCGACTCCGTCAACCACTGTGAAATCCTCTCGCGTTTGTTCATGGGGAGCTTAATTTGGTTGCAGCTCAGAGAATGAGCAAACCACCAAACACCAACTCTTCCGAGGGACGCCCTTACCCAGCTTCTGTCCCTGGAAACGGAAACGCCACCCACAGTGCGAGTGGTTTGCTGCCGCAAAAATGAGTGCCGCCACTCTGGCCGTTGTGTTGGCTGCCATCGCGATTTTGATCTTCTGCTCTGCGCTTTTTTCCAGAGTGGAGACGGCGCTCTTTTTGCTGAAACCGCATCAACTGCGGCGACTGCAGGAGAACCACGCCAGGCTTACGAGTTTCATACAGCTCTTTCGCGAAAATCCGCGTCGCGTTTTGAATGTGCTGCTGCTGGGAGACGGACTGGTCAACGTGCTTCTGGTGGTGTTGTGTCTGTTCTTTTTGTGGCAAGGCCCGCTGGCAGGCCGGCTTCCGCAGTGGCTGGCCGGCATTCTCATTTTCGCCATCGTGGTTTTGCTTTGTGATTTGGTGCCGAAATTGGTAGCGCTTGCGGCGCCCTCAAAACTTTCGGCCATCGGCGCTTTCACGTTGCAAATCGCGATGCCGTTTCTTGACCGCATCGGCCGCGGACTCGAGACCGTGAGCGATTATGTGATCGATCATTTCACGCCCGCGCATCTGCGCACGCGCCCGCGCTTCAGCGACGAGGAACTGGGAACCCTGCTTCAAATCGGGGAAGAGGAAGGCGCGTTGTACCACGGCGAAGCCGAAATGATCCAGGAAATCATCAAGCTCGGCGATAAAACGGCCAAGGATTGCATGACGCCACGCGTGAACAGTTTCATGCTGCCGGACGATTTGCCTAACGAGGAAGCAATTGTGCGTTTGAAGGAAAACCGCCATCGGCGAGTCCCTGTTTATGCCGATACGTCCGATCAAATCCTCGGCATCATCGACGTAAAACTGTTCCTGCTCGATGCATCGGAACACTACACCGAAAAGCTTATCGCACCCTCGTTTGTCCCAGAGACGATGCGCGCGCTGGAATTGCTCAAGCTTTTCCTCACGCATCCCCAGGGCATGGGCGTTGTGGTGGACGAATTCGGCGGCACCGCGGGAATCATCACCATGGAGGATCTGGTGGAAGAAATTCTCAGCGGCGCCACGCCCGGTGACGATTCGACCTTCTACATCGAGCCACTCGGCAACGGCAAATTTCTCGTGAGCGGCAATGCGCGGCTGGATGATTTGAGCGAGCATCTCGGTCTTCAAATCGATGCCGAGGGAATCGATACCATTGGCGGATTTGTTTTTACTCGCCTGGGCTATGTGCCGCCATCCGGAACGAAACTCGAGATTCCGGGTCTCGCCATAACTGTTCGTCACGCCGGGCGCAAGAGAATCGAGGAAGTCCTGCTCCAGAAAACAACACCGGAGGCATTTGAGGCTGCGGCATGATCGTGTGGTTCGTCATTCTTTGTTGCTGGATCGTTTCGTTTTTCTTTAACGGCATCGAAAGCGGCCTGCTTTCGATCGATCCAGTGCGGTTACGGCAAAATGTGAAGCGACGGCTGCCTGCAGCTTTGAAATTGAATCGCCTGCTCAAACATCCGGAACGTTTATTGGCGACAGTTCTGCTCGTGACGAATGCGGCCGATATCATTGCTCTGCTCTTGTTGACGAGTCAGTTGGTTCGCTGGTACGGCGATGTGGGGTTCTTCTTCGCGTTGCTGATCGCGCTTCCGGTTTATCTGTTTTTGTTGTCGGTGCTCCCTAAAGCATTGTTTCGGCGATTTCCCTTTCGCGCACTGGCACGGCTTGCCGGCGTACTCGAATTCACGTCGATTTTATTTTCACCGCTCCTCGAACTCGGTGTGCGACTGGGCAAGCTACTCCTGCCGGGTCACGCCAGGAAGCGGGGCCGTCTTTTTGCTGCGCGCGAAGAACTGAAACAAATCGCCACACAAAGCGAGCGCGAGGGCGCTCTCACCGCGACTGAGCGCGTGATGATTCACAGCGTCGTTGATTTTCGCGGCGCGAAAGTTCGCGACGTGATGCTGCCCTCGGCTAAAGTCGTCGCGCTACCTTCGGACGCGTCCACGCAGCAAGCGCTGGAGCTTGGCGCTTCTACCGGTCTTGATCATCTTCCTGTGCTCGCACCTGACGGCCAACCGGCCGGGCTGGTGAACGTCCTCGACATCCTGCTCGACCAAAATGGACACAAACCGTTGACCAACTATGTGCGGCGGATTGTAACCACCACGGAAGACGAGTTCGCCTACCGCATCATGCAGCAACTGCGCGCTGCGCGACTTGGTCTTGCGGCGGTCGTTGATCAAAACAAAAATTTCCGTGGCATCGTTGCGATCGAGGATTTGATTCGCCGCCTAGTTTCGCCTGGCTAATGTGTAGCGCCAACTGCGCGATCTGATTCGCTGTAGCCACGCCCCTATGGGGCGTCTCCGAGTCTAGAGCAGATACCGACGGGCCATAGGCCCCGTGGCTACAAGGCTTCTGAAGTACTACTGTCCGTGAAAGCAAGTCCGGACTTAATCAATTCGAGCCAGAAGCTTTTCTTCATCGCCGAGAATTCGGGCACACGTTACCAGGGCGACGTGCGAGAACGCCTGAGGAAAATTTCCCAGCTGGCGCTTTGCGCGAGGATCGTATTCTTCGGATAGCAGGCCCAGGTCGTTCCGCAGATCGAGCAGGCGCTCGAATAATTCCCGCGCTTCTTTCTTCCGGCCGAGAAGATACCAACAATCAGCCAGCCAAAACGAGCACGGAAGAAATACTCCTTCGGTGCCGGGTAATCCATCGACGCCCGTTTCCTGTGGTCGATAGCGTAGCACCAGGCCATCTTGCATCAGTTCGTGTTCGATTGCCTCGATCGTGCTGCGGACACGCCCGTCAGTGACCGGCAGAAATCCAGCGAGTGGCATTGTAAGGAGGCTGGCGTCCAACGCGTCCGATCCATAAACCTGTGTGAACGCCTTCTTCTTTGGATTGTACCCGCAGTCGCAAACTTCGGCATGAATTTGATCGCGAATTTCTTGCCAGCGATGGAAATGTTCATTTGCCGCGCATTCGCAATTCTCAACGAGTTTCACCGCGCGATCGAACGCGAGCCATGCCATCATTTTCGAGTGTGTAAACTGCTGACGGCCGCCGCGGACTTCCCAAATTCCTTCGTCAGGATCCTGCCAGTGCGACTCCAGGAATTCCATAATCGCGACCATGAGCGCCCAATCGGGCTCAGTCATTTTGATCCCGGCACGATCAGCCTGCCACACCGCAGCCAGCACTTCGCCATAAACATCGAGCTGAAATTGGCTCGAAGCTGCGTTCCCAATGCGCACGGGCTGGGAGTTTTCATACCCTGACAGCCACGGAATCTCATATTCAATGAGACGGCGTTCGCCACGCACGCCGTAGATCGTTTGCATTTGCCCCGGACTGCCCGCGATGGCACGCAGAAGCCATTCTCGCCACGATTTCGCTTCCTCGCGATAACCCGCGCCCATCAACACGAGCAAAATCAGCGCAGCGTCTCGCAGCCAGCAGTAGCGATAATCCCAGTTACGGACGCCGCCTATTTGTTCTGGCAACGAAGTGGTAAGCGCCGCAACCAGCCCGCCAGTCGGCGCATACGTCAATCCTTTCAGCGTGATCAGGGAGCGGACTACTGCATCGCGCCATTTACCTTTCGTGTGAAATCGTTTCGCCCAATCTGTCCAGAATACCTCCGTGTCATGCAATGCGTGCTCAGGATTTATTTTTCTCGGCGGATCTGTGTGCGAAGCGAACCATGTAAGCACGAAAGGAATGCGATCACCTTCTGTCACGGTGAACTCAGCTGTTGTGGTTAAATCTTTCCCGTGCGTCTCAACCGGCGTTCGTAGGATCAAAGCATCGGGCCCCGCAATCGCTTCTAGTCCTTCAAAACGCTTACGCCTCCGCACCCAGGGCACGATGTGCCCGTAATCGAAACGGATGATGAGTTCCATCCGCATCGGCACGCTGCCGCGCAAACCTTCGATGATGCGGATGATGTCCGGGTTCTCGCCGCGCGGCGGCATGAAATCGATCAGGCGTACTGCGCCGCTCTGGGTTTCAATCTCAGTTTCGAGAATTAGCGTCTCTCCCCTGTAGCGGCGGCGAATGGCTTCAACTCTTTCGCTTGGGAAAAAACGCCAATGACCATTCGCGTCGTTGCCGAGAAGCGACGCAAAGCAAGCGGGCGAATCGAACCTTGGAAAGCAAAGCCAGTCGACGCAGCCGTCACGACTTACCAGCGCGCCGGTCTGCGTGTCGCTGAGAAAAGCGTAATCCTCGATTTTTGTATGTTCCTTCGCCACTGTAATTCTTACTCCTCGCCAGCGAAGCGGGACGAGCCACGCCGTAGACCTCGGCGAAGGCGGGTGCTCTGTGGTGGCAGCCGTGTCGGCTGCATTCGCCAGCCTCGCGATCTCCTCGCGGGTTAGTCGAAACACGGTCCATTCGTGCATCGGCTTGGCGCCAAGTGCGCGATAGAATTTGATCGCCGGCTCATTCCAATCGAGCACCGCCCATTCCATCCGGCCGCAGCCGCGATCGCGCGCGATCTTCGCAAGCTCTACAAGCAACGCACGACCATAGCCTTTCCCGCGCTTCTCCGGCTTCACGAACAAATCTTCGAGATACAGTCCGGGTCGCCCGAGCCACGTGGAAAAATTAAAAAAATAAACCGCAAATCCGACCGGCGATTTTCCTTCAAACGCGAGAAGCACTTCCGCCACCGGCTTTTCGCCGAACAAAACATCGACAAGCTGTTCTCTCCGTCGCGAGTGACTTCGTCCGGCGCGCGCTCGTATGTCGCCAGATCGCGAATGAGTTGCAGGATGACCTGCACGTCCTCCACGCGCGCCGGACGAATCTGGAGATTAGCAACATTCTTCATTGTAGCGAGCCTTCTGCATCAGACCTGATCTAACCACGAATAGACACGAATTCACACGAATGTTTTCGGTCGCGGTGGAGAGCTTTGGAGTGCGGCGGTTCGACGCCGCTTTCGGCACGCGGGTTCCTTAAATACTCTAAAAAGCTCTCGACATTTTTTTGCGTTCTCAACAAAATCGGGGCTCCACGAGGAGGTTCAAGTATGAGGCAGCGCAAGCCAGCATTGACCCGCGCCGTCAAAGCACATCTTAATCGAGGCGCGTTTTACCTGGTTTTATTCGTTGGCATTTGCCCGATCCCATTCGCGCTCGCGCAGCGAACGACCCGCCGCGCTCCTGCAAACATCATCACTGTCACCAACACAAATGATAGCGGTCCCGGATCGCTGCGTCAGGCACTTGTCGATGCGAATGATGGCGACACTATCGAGTTCGCAGTCACTGGCACAATCCCATTGACCAGTGGCGAGCTTGTAATTGATCAAAACATCACCATTAGCGGGCCGGGATCGAATTCGCTCACAGTGCGGCCCTCATCCGGTAGTTTCTTCCGCGTCTTCGATGTCATGCCGAGCCACAGCATTACAATACAAGGTATCACGATCAGCTCCGGCTATGCTGGGTCTGGTCAGGGCGGTGGAATCTATTTAGATGAGCACGTAACGGCGACAATAGCAGATTGCGTCTTGACGAATAACTACACCGGAGGCCTCGGTGGCGCTATCTTCATCGACGGTACGCTGGTGGCGCGATGCTGACTGTTCTCAACAGCACTATAACGGGCAACACCGCTGGAAACATGGACAACGGAGGTAGTGGTGGCGGCATTGAAAGCAGCGCAGACGTCCTCACGATCATCGACAGCACTATAAGTAATAACACCGCGTGGATTGGTGGTAATCTTTCTGGCGGCGAGGGCGGCGGCATCATAACGTGAACGGAACGCTGAACATAAGCAACACGACAATCAGCAGCAACGGAGCGGGAGTCAGCGGCGGGGGCATTAGCGGCTACGGGACGATAACAATCACCAACAGCACGATCAGTGGTAACGTCGCCGGTATCACTCAGCCATACCTTAGCCTTGGCGGCGGTATTTATAACTTTGGCACACTGACGGTGACTAACTGCACTATCAGCGGCAACTCTGCTCATGGCAGCATTTCCAAAGGTGGTGGGTGTGGGCGGCGGCATTTACGGCGGAGCGCAGATCCGCAACAGCACGGTCAGTGGCAATCAAGCAGACGTTCATGGTGGCAGTATTTACGGCGGAGCATTTGACATCGGGAACAGTATCCTGAATGGAGGCAGCCCTGAAAACGTCTACAGCGCGGGTGTCACCTCGCAGGGATACAATGTTTGTAGTGATGATGGTGGCGGTTTCTTGAACGGCCCCGGCGATCAGATCAATACCGATCCGATGCTTGGACCACTTCAAAATAATGGCGGACCCACTTTCACTCATGAGCTATTGAAAGGCAGCCCAGCCATCGACGCTGGCGACCCGAATTTTACTCCCCCACCTTACTACGATCAGCGCGGCCCCGATTTCTGGCGCGTTCGGAATGGTCGTATCGACGTTGGGTCATTTGAAGTGCAGACAGGAAGCACACCAACGCCGACGCCAACAGCTACAGCGACTCCTACTCCTACTTCGACACCGACCCCAACACCTACGGCAATGCCAAGATCTACACCGATTCCTCGAGTCTCGCCCTACTCCGCGCGCCGCTGCAAGTAGGATTCTATGAAAAAGAAACGTATTGCTCAATCCGGCTTATTCAGCCTGCGCCCGCTACTCGCTCTGTTTTTCTGCACAGTCGCAGTGTGCTCGATGATTGTCACCGGAACGCTGCTCGCTTTCTGGCGCTCCGATGCGCCGGCGCAGGCATCCCAACGCACCTTAACGTTTGCAGAACGCGTCGCTTATCAACGAGCGATCGAGGAGGTTTATTGGCACCATCGCATCTGGCCTAAACAGCGACCCGATCCCAAACCATCGCTCGACGCCGTGATGTCTCAGGCGCAGCTGGAAAAGAAAGTCGCAGACTATCTGCGCAGCTCACGAGCATTGGAAGACTACTGGCAACGGCCGATTACTGCTGAGCAGTTACAGGGTGAAATGGATCGGATGGCGGAGCAAACTAAACAGCCGCAGATGTTGCGCGAACTGTTTCAAGCACTCGGGAGCGATCCTTTTGTTATCGCAGAGTGCCTGGCGCGGCCAGTACTTGCGGAGCGCTTGTTTAACTCGGCCTTGCGCTCCGATCACGCCACTTTGGCAGTAAGCCAGCGAATTAATTCTCGTAAAACAGAAGCAACACGGTTTAGAGGTTACAGGCTGCCAATTGTAGCGACCGGATTGAAGATCGAAGGCACATGTATCGATGCCTGGGCAGCTACAAGCACTGTTAACGCACCGACCGCCCGAGAGTTTCACACGGCGATTTGGACGGGCAGTGAAATGATCATCTGGGGAGGGCTTGCTGGCGGCTATTCGAACTCCGGCGGACGATACAATCCCGCCACAGACAGCTGGACACTAACCGGCACCATCAACGCTCCTGCTGGCCGAGAGGGTCACACGGCAGTCTGGACCGGTAGTGAAATGATTGTCTGGGGAGGAACTGGCGACGGGGGTAATGTCCTTAACACAGGTGGGAGATACAATCCCGTGACGGATAGCTGGACACCGACCAGCACCACCGACGCGCCGGCTGCGCGATATTCGCACGTAGCTGTTTGGACTGGCGGCGAAATGATCGTTTGGGGAGGATGGGCTACCAATCCTCTGAATACAGGCGGAAGATATAATCCTTCCACCGACACCTGGACAGCCACTAGCACGACCAACGCGCCTTCCGCCCGGTACAACCATACGGGCGTGTGGACCGGGAGTGAAATGATCGTCTGGGGCGGCGAAGATTTTGCCGGCGCCTTCAATACCGGTGGGAGATATAATCCCGGCACGGATAGCTGGACCGCAACCAGCACGACAAACGCCCCCAGCGCTCGAATCGTTCACACCGCAGTTTGGACTGGCAATGAGATGATCGTGTGGGGCGGGGACACTAACGGCATAGAGGTGAACACCGGCGGCCGCTATAACCCTGTCGGAAATACGTGGCTACCCACTAGCCTGACCAATGCGCCCAATCGCCGCGCGGGTCACACATCAGTGTGGAGTGGCAGCGAAATGCTATTGTGGGGCGGCTACGACGGGTTCGACAACGTTAATACGGGTGCGAGATACGACCCAGGCACTGACAGCTGGGCGGCGA
Source organism: uncultured Verrucomicrobiae bacterium (assembly GCA_963791385.1). Lineage (GTDB taxonomy): Bacteria > Verrucomicrobiota > Verrucomicrobiia > Chthoniobacterales > UBA10450 > Udaeobacter. The sequence continues at coordinate 609,394 of CAWBSH010000022.1, read as the reverse complement.
CTAGCACCATCAACGCCCCATCTGCCCGAGACGAACACAAAGCAGTGTGGACTGGCAGCGAAATGATTGTCTGGGGCGGGATTGACGACATCGGCCGCCTGACGAACACAGGCGGCAGATATTGCGGCCAATATCCGTCGCCTACGCCTACTGCTACAGCTACGGCAACGCCGACCCCGACCGGTAGCCCAACCCCTCCTCTGGTACATGAAGCATGGGTCGCTCGCTATAACGGATCGGGAGACGGTGTCGACGAGGCTAAAGCCATTGCTGTTGACGGGTCGGGCAATGTGTATGTGACCGGATTTAGCGACGGAAACGGCGGCTCCGACTGCGCTACGATAAAATACAGTCAATCGGGGCAGGAAGAATGGGTGGCCCGCTACCGTGGCCCGGGTAATGAAGGGCAGGGTAATGCCATTGCTGTTGACGCCGCAGGAAACGTCTATGTCACGGGAGGAATCGCGATGTGCCAGAATCCAGCTTACGCGACGATTAAGTACGATTCGGCCGGGCACCAACAATGGGTTGCCACCTACGGTGACGGCGAAGCTACTGCTATTGCCGTTGATAACTCTGGAAACGTTTACGTGACCGGAGAGAGCGGTGGCGTCTACACCACGATCAAGTACAACCCAGTGGGAGAAGAGCAATGGGTCGCGGTTGGGCCGCCCGATGGGCTGATCGCGAATGGCCTGGAAGCCATTGCCATTGATGAGTTCGGCAATGTTTATGTGACCGGCACGACCAACGGTCACGGTCCAGGAGGCGATTTCGACTACGGTACTGTTAAATATAACTCAGCCGGGCAACAGCAATGGCTTGCCACTTACAACGGCCCTATGGATGGTTGGGATCAAGCCAGAGGCATTGCGGTTGATGGGTCAGGCAATGTTTACGTCACCGGGCGGAGCGAAGGCCTCGGAACCGGTCGTTTTGATTATGCCACGGTGAAGTATAACCCATCAGGGCAGGAACAGTGGGTTGCCCGGTACAACGGACCGGGGAATGATTGGGATGGTGCTGAGGCCATTGCCGTTGACGGTTCGGGAAATGTCTATGTGACGGGAGAGAGCGTCGGCTCAAACCTTTTTGATTACGCCACAATCAAATACGACTCCTCTGGACAACAACAATGGGTTGCTCGCTACGACGGCCCTGGCAACAGCATCGACGACATTGCCAGAGCCGTTGCCCTCGACGCTTCAAACAACGTTTATGTCACCGGCACTAGCGACGGTGACTACGCTACGATCAAGTATGACGGCATAGGACAGGAAGAATGGGTCGTCCGCTACACCGGATCCAAAGAGGGATCGGACGACGCCAATGCCATCGCAGTTGATAGCTCAGGCAACGTCTACGTGACGGGAAACAGCGGAACTTATAATATTGACTACGCCACGATCAAGTATGTGGAGGGCCCACCTCCAAGCCCGACACCTACGGCGACTGCAAGCCCGACAGCAACGGCGACGGCGACGCCGACTCCATCACCGACAGCAAGTCCTACACCTACGCCAGTGTGCTCGCCACCGCCTCCAACCCCGACGGCTACGTTCACTCCGACGCCGACACCTCATACTCCAACTCCAACTCCAACAGCGACTCATACGCCAACAGCGACAGCTACTGCTACGCCAACGACGACCCCCAGTGCTACGCCAACAGCCACCCCTACGCCTACCGCCAGGCCAACGCCTACTTCCCGGCCCCGCGCAACACCAAGGACGCGGCCCACCGCGCCACCGCGCCCGTAACTTATGCCTATGAAAAAGAACACTAACCTCACCATTAGAGCGCATCTCCTTCGAGGCGCGTTTTACCTGCTCCTGCTACTGGCTGTGTGCGTGATCCCGTTCGCGCTGGCGCAGCGAACAGTTTCGAAAAGAACGCTCACATTCGCCGAGCGCGTCGCTTATCAACGAGCGATTGAAGATGTTTACTGGCGTCACCGGATCTGGCCCCGCAATCGCGGGGAACGGCCCGATCCCAAGCCATCGCTCGACGCGGTGATGTCTCAGGCGCAGATCGAAAGCAAAGTCCATGACTATCTGCGCAAATCACAAGCGCTACAGGATTACTGGCAACAGCCGATTACTTCCGAGCAGTTACAGGCTGAAATGGATCGCATGGCACAGCATACCAAACAGCCCGAGGTGCTGTGCGAACTCTTTGCCGCACTCGGGAACAATCCCTTTGTCATAGCAGAGTGTCTGGCTCGCCCAGTACTTGCGGAGCGTTTGTTTACGTCTGCCCTAGATTACCGTGATGTCAGCTGGGCGGTGAGCCAGCGAACTCGTTCTCGGAAAACAGATAGACCATTCTCGGGTTATACGTTCTTCCGACAATCAGCGACCGCATTGAAGCCGGAAGGCACATGCTTTGACGCTTGGGGAGCTACGGACACCACCAACGCGCCCGACGCGCGAGTAGGCCACACGGCTGTCTGGACTGGGAGTGAAATGATCGTCTGGGGTGGTTATGGCACTCAAAATTTCTTTTTGAATACCGGTGGAAGATACAACCCTGCGACCGATACCTGGACGCCGACCGACTTCATCAACGCACCTGCGGAGCGGGACTATCACACGGCGGTCTGGACCGGTAGTGAAATGATCGTCTGGGGCGGTGTCAATACCACCGGCTACTTGAATTCCGGCGGGAAATATAATCCGGGGACCGACAGCTGGGCAGCCACCAGCACCACCAATGCCCCCGAAGCCAGAGAGACTCACACAGCAGTGTGGACTGGCACTGAAATGATCGTCTGGGGCGGAGCTGGTGCGAATTTTCTCAGCACCGGCGGGAGATATAATCCAAATACGGATAGTTGGGCAGCTACCAGCACAACAAATGCGCCAATTGGCCGGGCGAATCACACCGCACTGTGGACGGGCACTGAGATGATCGTGTGGGGAGGGTATTATTGGGACGGTAACTATCATTATTTCCAAAGCGGAGGGAGATACAATCCCAGCACTGACAGTTGGACCGCCACCAGCACCGCCAATCCGCCTGAGGCCCGAGGGTTTCACACGGCTGTCTGGACTGGCAGCGAAATGATCATCTGGGGAGGATACGACGGCAGCAACTATTGGAACACCGGCGGCAGATACAACCCCGGCACCGATGGTTGGACAGCCACCAGCACGACTGACGCGCCCGCTGGCCGATCCAATCACACGGCAGTCTGGAGCGGCAGTGAAATGATTGTCTGGGGAGGCACCGATGGTAACAACAACGTGAGGACCGGAGGAAGATACGACCCCGGTACAGGATAGCTGGATAGCTACTACCACGATCAACGCACCATCTGCCCGTTCTTACCATACGGCAGTGTGGCTCGGCAGTGAAATGATTGTGTGGGGAGGGCTGGACAGTTTAGGCTTTTCGAACACAGGCGGTAGGTATTGCGGGCAATACGGAACGCCTACGCCTACGCCTACACCGACACCCACGATCATAGTCACCAACACAAACGACAGCGGTCCAGGCTCGTTACGTCAGGCGCTCGCCGATGTCATTGACGGTGACGTAATTGGTTTTGCAGTCACAGGTACAATCGGATTGACCAGCGGCGAGCTGTTAGTGGCCAAGAACATCACGATCTCAGGACCAGGCGCTGAGAACCTTGCGGTGAATGGCAATGGCAAAAGCACTGTATTTCACATCGCCACTGGTGAAACCGTCACCATTTCCGGCCTGACCATCACCAACGGCCACGTTAGCGATAGCGGCGGAGGTATCTATAATGATCACGCAGTGCTGATACTCAGTAATTGCGTCATCACCGGCAACTTAGCGGCAGGCAATATCGGTGGTGGTATCCACAATGACGGGAAAAACATTGGTCACGCAACGCTGCAAATAAACAACTGTTTGATTACGAACAACTCCGGCGGCATTTACAACGACGCATTGCAGGCAGGCACTGCAACATTAGTAATCACCTATAGCACACTGTCGAACAATGGCCCTGGCGAGGCCATTAACAACGACGGGTGGTCCTGCACATTTTGTGGAAACGGGACGACAAGCGTTGAAATAACCAACAGTTCGATTACGAGCAATCCGGGCGGCGCGATCTATAGCGACACTGGACGACAAAATTGCGGCGGTTCTTGCCCCGTCACAATCTCAATCACTAACAGCACTATCAGCGGAAATGGAGGTGGAGTGCACAACTCGACCCTGTCGGACACAGTAGTGAGTAATAGTACCATCAGCGACAACGGCTCCGGCATTTACAACGATAACGGTGCGCTCGCAACGAGCGTCTATAATACTACTATGAGCAATAATGGGGTGGAGATCCGGAACTTTAACGCTCCAGTCGTCGTGGCCATGTCGCACACGATCTTCAACGTCAGCCCTGGAGGACATAGTATTCTCAATGATTTCGGCACAATCACCTCTTACGGCTACAATGTTAGCAGTGACGACGGCGGGGGTTATTTGAATGGTCCTGGCGATCAGATCAACACCGATCCGATGCTTGGTCCCTTACAGGACAACGGCGGCCCGACATTCACGCACGCGCTATTGCCGGGCAGTCCGGCGATTGACGCGGGCGATCCGAATTTCGTTGGCCCGCCTGACTACGATCAGCGCGGCCCGGGTTTTGATCGTGTAAGAAACGGCCGCATTGACATCGGATCCTTTGAAGTGCAAAACCCTCCTCCACCTTCTCCCACCCCTACGGCCACGTCAACGCCAAGGCCCGCTCCAACGCCGCGGCTTCGCCCGAGCCCGGCGCCGCGGCCCTAGCTTCTTTGTAGCCACCGCGCGTGTGGCCGGTTTCCCTCCGCGCTCGTTTTCACAATTGCGAGACGGCCCGCAGGGCCGTGGCTACAGGCCAGTGCCTTGACCCCTACGCATCGTCTCTATGCAATCGCGTGGCTGATCCGGTTCAGGCCTTCGGCGAACATTTCGGTGTTTACGCCCATGCCGATGCGAAAATGATCGGGCATTTCGAAAAAGCGACCGGGAACTGCTGAGGTGTCGAACTCTGTCCGCAAGCGCTCGAGAAGGGCGTCCGTCTTTCTCCCGCAGTCGCGGGACAATCGCGGGAATGACGTAGTGCCCCAGAGTGTCGAAACTGCAGAAAGGCCTGACTCTTGCTTTAGAAAATCGCGAAGCAATTTGCGATCGGCTTCTACAATTCCGCGCGCTCTTTCCCGAAGACGATCGAGATGTTTGAACGCAACAACGCTAAGCAGCTCGCCGGGATGAACCGGCGTCGCGCTGTAAAGATCATTCAAGCGGCGCATCTTCCACGCGAGATCAGGCTGGGCTAGAATCCAGCCGCATCGGAGGCCGCTCACGCCATAGACCTTCGTTAGGCTGCTGGTCACTACGAACTCCGGCCCGAGATGGAATGACGTGCGCGGCGTGTCCTTGTAAACTGCGTCGAGATAAACTTCATCGACCAGCACGAGCGCGCGGATGCTGCGCGCGATGTCACCGATTTCGCGCAGAACCGACTCCGGGGTAAGCACGCTCGTTGGATTATGAAGATTCGTGATCATGATGAGCCGCGTGTTCGGCGTGATGCACCGGCGAACCTCCGCCGGATCGATCGCCCAGCCATTTTCTTCAGCCCGCTGAAACCGCTTTACGTTCGCTTCCAGATAATGAGCGACGTCGAGAATCGGTCCGTAGGCTGGATGCTCGATCAAAACTTCATCGCCCGGTTCAAGAATCGCGGCCATGGCGAGATGATTCGCCATTGATGTGCCCGCAGATTCCACGACGCACTCGGGATCAACGCCGTGACGCGCCGCGATCGCTTGCTGCAACGGCGCGTACCCGTAGCTGTCGTCACCGTTGATTTCGAGCTTCTCCAAATCAATCGGCAACTCGCGCAGAGGAAATGACGCGACGCCGCTTGTCGCGAGGTTGAACTGCGCACGGCTCTGCGTTTTGGACCATTGGATGTAATCGGAATGCTTGTGTCTCATGAATCATCCAGTGTAACACGAAGAAGCATAGCCATCCTGGCTGTGGAGCCGGCGGGCATCCTGCCTGCCACACGACGGACTCGCTGTGGCGAGCCTGCCGAAAAAAAGGGCTGCTGTAGCCACGGCCCTGTGGGCCGTTTAGCTACTGTAAAAACGAGCGCCCAGGTGGACCGGCCGCAGGCCGGTGGCTACAACATTTATGAAATCGCTCTACTGCTTCTGAATCTGTTCCAAAAATAATAAACCGGGAGTCCGGCCAGCATGATGCACAGCGCAATTGCACCATTGCGAGGTGAAGCGATGACCGCGCTTACAACAATTCCGGCGCACGACAAAACAAACAGCATTGTCGTGAACGGATAACCCGGCACGCGGTAAGAAGCCGTCTCCGACCCGATCTGACGCCGTCGTAAAATGAACAGTGATGCCGCCGTCATGCCGAAAAAGATGAAGTCGACCGTGACCTCGAAATTCAAAATTTCGCCGTACGTTCCGGAACACGCGATGACGATTGCCGCCAAACCCTGAAGAACGATTGCAACTACCGGCGATTCGGATTTCCCGAATAGTTTGCCGACGCTCGCAAAGAAAAGTCCGTCACGCGCCATCGCGTAGTACACGCGTGGAGCCGTGAGCATGCTTTGGCTGAGGAAACCGAGCGCCGAAATTGTGATTGCGAACGCGATCCAGCGGGCGCCGCTTTCGCCTAGCGCGATCCGCATGAGATCAGAGGCGGGCGTTGTGGTTGCATCGAGTCCAGCCGGGCCGAGCACGCGAAGACACGCGAGATTCACTGCAAGATAAAGCACCACAACACCAGATACACCGAGCAACAAGCCGCGCGACAAATCGCGCCGCGGATCTCGCATTTCGGCGGCGACAAAAGTGGCCGTCTGCCATCCGCCGTATGCAAAAGCGATCGGAACCATGGCTGCTCCGATACTTTTGAGAAGACCAAAGGAGAACGGTTTTTCGACCAACGACCTCGCTGCCTTCTCCGGCGCATGACCGCCAACAGCAAATCCAATTATTACCAGCGCCGCGATTGCGGCAATTTTCAGCAGCATTAGAGCGCTCTGGACGTTGCTTCCGACGCGCGCTCCAAAACAATTGATGCCGATCAGTGTGAGCAACGCCGTGGCTGCGATGGCGCTCTCGTTCCACGCTACGCCTGTAAGCGCGCGAAAGTACGAGGCGAAAATCACAGCGACGGCGGCCATACCGCCGGTCTGCGTGACCAGAAGCAATCCCCATCCGTACACGAATGCGACTGCAGGATGGTACGCTTCGCGAAGATACACATACTGGCCGCCTGCCGCGCCAGGCAGGCGCGTGGCTAGCTCCGCCCAGATGAACGCACCGCACATCGCGAGCAAGCCACCGAGGACCCAAACGCCCAGAATCAAAAATGGCGTGTGAACGCGGTGCGCTACCTCGGAAGGATTGGCGAAGATTCCCACACCCACGATGCCGCCCATCACGATCATCGTAGCGTCAAACAGCCCAAGCTGACGTCGCGGTTTATTCGGTGTTGTCATTCTGAGCGGAGCCGAAGAATCACGTGGCTTAGCGCCCAGGTAGCTTCGCGGGATGTCTCGACTTTCGCTCGACATGGCGATTGAGAGGCGACGAGTCTTCTCATCTCAACGCACTGTCAGCTTGTAAATATTAAATTCCGGCGTCGCCTCGACCAACGTCGCGTTTTGCACGAGATACTGCGCGAATTCTGGATAAGACTGCAGCCACCAAAACGTATTCCTGGTGAAAACAAAATGTGTCGCTCCTCGGCGACGCAACCGCTCAAGATCGTTGATTGCCTGGTGGCTATCGTCCGGGTTGCCATTGTAAATCGCGTCCTTCTCCAGAAAATGCCAGCCCTTCCGCTGCGCGTAGTAAAAGATGGTGGGATCACCCATGTCCGCAGCCACGATCAATGCATCTGGCGATGTTACTTTGTTTAGTTCCAGGCCGGCATCGCGAAGCTGTGCCGCCGATGATTGATAAAATGGTTGCACGTACCAGAAGGCAGAGACCGTGAATGAACTGACCAGCAGGATCGACAACGCGACCGCAACAACACGCGAGGAAACTTTTGATCCGATAAACGCGCAAGCGGCACCGCCGAATGTGGCGGCGATCGGTACGAGAGGCAGTTGGTACCAGCGGTGACGATTGCCGTAGCCGAGCACCATGATGAAGAGGACCATCGCAACCAGCCACCAATGAAAAAGGCGCGAGCATCTTCGATCCCGCGACTGCGGGACGAACAAACCGATCAGCGCCATTAGTGAGAGAACCGGCGTGAGGCTGGATGTCAGAGTCTCTCGCGCGATGTGCCAGTACCACGAGAAATTTTCGATTCGAATCCCGCCTGCACCGAAGAAGTGATGCGGATAAAATTTCTGTGCGACTTGATACGCGTGCCAGTACCAAATGGCAGACGGCAGCAGGGCGATTGCGGCGAAAAGAGCGAGTCTGTATCCGCGGGCGTTGACCGCGGCCGTTCCAACCATCGGAACGTTCACCCAAGCCGAGGTCCCCGCCCTCGGCTACAATTAAATACAAAAACGGCGCAACGATGATGATGCTCGTGATCTTGATCAGGAGTGACAAGGAAACGGCGAACGCGGCCACGAAGAGGAGCGCGGATTTCCCACGCCGTATCCACCGCAGAAAAAAATAGAGACCGACGATCGCGAGACTAAGCGATGGCACATCCGGCATGAACGAACGGCCGGCAAAAACGTTTACTGGCGCAAAACCGTAGAAAAACGTCGCCCAAACGGCCGCCGTTCTGCCGAAAATTTCGCGAACCAGCAAAAAGAAAAATGGCAGGGAAACCGCAAAAAAGATTACAGCCTGAATGCGCCCGACCCATTCGTGGACACCGGCAACTTTGTAGCAGAGGGCCGCAATAAACGGCAAAATTGGAAATTCGGTTCCAACGTAACCCGGCGCGTTGCCTGCCCAATCAATTTGGGGGAAACCAAAACGAAATCCGTTTTGCAAAAAATTCGCGGCAATCGCCGCCACGTCGCTTTGCCGCCAACTCCAATGATCAACGTAAGATTGATTGACCAGGATCAGCCGCGTCGCGACAGCCAGAATGCAGATGGTCACGACGGTCGCGTGCCGGTAACGAAGGCGTGCCTGGCAGGAAATCCAAGATCCGCTTCTACACTCGGTGGAGGGGAGAGGATTGAGGTGAGGGGTCGTCTCCACAGCCTGACTCACAATCGGAACCCTCACCCTACCCTCTCCCTTTGAAAGGGAGAGGCGGAGAAGGCGTCGCAAAGCAATGCCGTCTGCCCTCCAAAGTGCGCATCTCGCAAGGGTCTTGACAGCCGAGGTAAAGTCAATGGCGTAAAGTAATCGCGCCGGGACGCGCTCACATGAAATCAACAGCTCGTGTTTGTTCTCCAGCACGCGCTGGATTTTTTCTGCTAACGCTCATTGTGGCAGTTGGGCTCGCCGCAGCGCGGGCACAGAACGAGCCGATGCTCGTGCCTGAGGCTGTCGATTATCAGAAATTACTTCCGATCCTGCCAGAACCGTTGTCGGGCTGGACGGCCGATAAACCGGAGGGCTCAACCGAAGACGTAGGCGGATTCAAGATCACGAACGTACACCGCGATTACCGCAAGGGCGAAGGGGAAAAAGCGCCGAGCGCTGCAATAAGCATCCTCGATTCAGTGGCGAACCCTGATTATGTCAGCGCAACCACCGAAGCATGGAAGACCAACAGTGACAGCAGCGAAGGTTACGCCAAATCGGTTAGCATTGATGGCAACCCGGGCTTCGAAACATTCGAGAAAGACACGAAGCACGCGACTTTGTGGGTGATGATCGCAAGTCGTTATTTTGTCCAGGTCGAGCTGCAAAATGACGAACCCGGTGCATTGCAGGAGTGGATCAAACGCGTCGATCTGAAAAAGCTCGCTGCGATCAAATAGCCGGACTGCACATGTCCTCCCGCAAAGAACGAATAAAAAAACAAGTTGGTCGCATACGCGGCGACGTTTGGGATCGGCTCTACCGCTTAAACCTGTTCGCCGCAAAATTTCCGCGGCCACAATCAGCGGACGATGGACACGCCGTACGAAAAGTTGTTGGCAAAGCTCGCCCGAGCTGAGATCAAGTTCATCATTGTCGGCGGAGTAGCCGTTGCTCTGAACGGGTTTGTGCGCACTACCGAAGACGTGGACATTCTAATCGAATCATCGTCTGGAAACGTTGCCCGACTGCTCGATGAACTGGGAAATTTCGGCGAAGGCCACGCGCGCGAGCTACGTTCATCCGATTTCAGTGATACTGAAGGCGCGATCCGGATCATCGAGGATTTTCCGCTCGATGTGTTTACGCTCATGCGCGGAAAGCGCTACGCCGATCTGGTTGGTGCGACCAAATCGGCGCAAATCGATGATGTTGAGGTGCGCTATCTCAACGCTGAAGCACTCATTGCACTCAAGAGCGATTCACAGCGTGACCAGGATCGCATTGACGTCTCCGCGTTGCGATCGCTGCAAGAGGAAAAGAGTGACTAGCAGGTTTGTAGCCGCCGCGCTGTGGGCGGCTCCGTGAAAACCCAGACGGCCGTGGCGCTTCGCACAGCGAAGCGGCTACAGTTCAGTGCTTTTCCTGTTCGCGCAGCATCGGCACAAAACGGACCGGCAGCGTAACACTTTCTTTCAGTTGGCCGTTTTTCTTTTCGAGCAGATAAAGTTGTTGGGCGAATCGTTCGCCGACGGGAATGACCATGCGCCCGCCCTCTTTGAGTTGATCCACGAGGGGCTGCGGAACCTTGTCAGGCGCGCAGGTCACAATGATCGCGTCGAACGGTGCCTCTTCCGGCCAGCCCTTGTAACCGTCGCCCACCTTCAGATGCACGTTCTTGTAACCGAGACGTTGCAGCGTGGCTTCCGCAGTTTTCGCCAGGGGCTCGACGATTTCGATGGTGTAAACGTCGGCCACGAGCTCAGCTAAAATCGCAGCCTGATAACCTGAGCCGCTCCCGATCTCCAACACGCGATCGCCGGGTTTCGGCCGCAGTTGTTCTGTCATGAACGCTACGATGTACGGCTGCGAAATGGTTTGGTCGTAACCGATGGGCAACGGCCCGTCCTGGTACGCGTCGCTGCGTTCATCCGCGGGAACAAATTCCTCGCGCGGGACTTTCGCCATCGCTGCGAGCACGCGTTCGTCCTTGATGCCGCGCGGTTTGAGCTGTTGGTCGACCATCCGCTGACGCTGCGCTGCGAAATCGACGGCTGACGGGGCCTGTTGCCCGCATCCTGTCGCAGCCATCGCAGCAAAAAGCACGTACTGCGCGATGATTCGCATTCGCGGAAAGGATAACGCCGAGCGCGCTGCCACGAAAGCAGCGCTATCAACTTGTTGATATTTCCTCGCGCGCAGCCGTCACGGCGTTCATATGACGCAGGCGATCGGCCAATACTTTCATGACATGCGTCGCAAAATGCGGCGTTTGCTGAACGAGAAAGTGAAACCGGCGCCTGTCGATTTGCGCCAGACGGGAGGCTTTCTTCGCCACGGCGTTGGCTGTGCGGGGACTGTCATCAATCAACGCCATCTCGCCAAGCAGCGAGCCCGGGCCGGCGGTCTCCAGCACAAAATCGCCGAGGAAAATGTCGACTTCCCCTTCCAACAAAACGTACATCTTGTCGCCCGTGTCGCCTTCGCGGAACACGAAATCGCCAGGCGCAAGCTGCAACGTGTTACTTTCTTGACGAAAAAGCTCCGCAGGATTCATGGGCAAGTTTAACTTGCTCGGAGCTTATAGGGACAAGCGCAACAACTGCCAAGTTACAATTGTGTGACAGACGGCTACGCGGATTGCTCGAGCAAATTGTTCGTGTCCTTCGTGTGCTTCGTGGTTAATTTCCACCGCTTTGATGAACGACGAACGAAAAACGTTAGAGCAGCGCGAGCAAATGACGGATCTTGAACGGCTTCGTCATTCGGCTTCGCATGTACTGGTGTTTTGTCATTCCGAGCGAAGGCGAGGAATCTCTGGATCCAATGTCTGACGAACGAAAAACGTTAGAACAGCGCGCAACGATGACGGATATCGAACGTCTCCGCCATTCGGCTTCGCACGTACTTGCCACGGCCATTCTGAAAATCTGGCCGGAAGCGCAATTCGCCGCCGGGCCGCCTGTTGAGAACGGTTTTTATTACGATGTGGATCTTCCGCACCGCATTTCGCCCGATGATTTCGAAAAGATCGAGGCCGAGATGAAAAACGAAATCAAAGCAAACCATACTTTCGAAAAAATCGAAATTTCGCGCGACGAAGCACTCGAGCTCGGCAAGAAAGGCCGGCTCGCCGCATTGGGCGAACGACCGGAGCCAAGCAAATTCAAGCTCGACATCATCGAGAACATTCCGCCCGACGAAAAAATCTCGCTCTATCGCAGCGGCGACTTCATCGATCTCTGCGCCGGACCGCACGTCATGCGCACGGGAAACATCGGCGCGTTCAAGCTCACGAATGTCGCCAGCGCGTACTACAAGGGCGACGAAACAAATCCGCAGCTACAGCGCGTTTACGGCACGGCGTTCAAAACCAAAAAGGAACTCGACGACTACTTCGCGATGCTCGAGGAAGCGAAGAAGCGCGACCATCGCAAGCTCGGCAAGGAACTGGAGCTGTTCGTCTTCGATCGATCGACGTTGGCCCAGGTTTGCCGATGTTGTCTGCCGCGCGGCGCCGTCATCACCGAAGAACTGGAAAAGCTCGCGAAAGAAACCGAATTCGCCGCCGGCTATCAACGCGTCCGCACGCCGCACATCGCTCGCGAAAGCCTGTATAAAAAGAGCGGTCACCTCCCCTACTATGCCGAGTCGATGTTTCCACCGATGGAACTCCCTGAAGAGGAAGAAGCGACATTACTCGCCAGTTTGAAGTCAAGATCGCTGAAGCCGAGAGCAAGCTCCATGAGATGAATCGGTAGAAAAGTGGCCGGCACTTACAGTCATTTCGTAAACAGGTGATCAATTTCCAGCAACATCGATTCCATATTTGCACGCTTACGCTCGTTTCATTGAAGGAAGGACATTGTCGAGCACGTCGACAGGTTAGCGACGCAATCAAAGCGCTGTGAAGAAGATGGCCGATAACGTAATTGATCTAACCGAAGCTGATAAGCTCAAGCCGACGCGAGACTCTATCGGTGAGCGGCGACATAAGCTGGCCGAATTTCGCGCCCAAGCGAAAGGTTCTCGCTGAAAACCGCTATGTATCTCAAAGCGATGAACTGTCCGCATCATCACAAGTTGTTTGCGGCGCTGCCACGCAGTTATCGCGATCTGCCGTTGCGGTTGGCGGAATACGGGACGGATTATCGCTACGAGAAGAGCGGCGAGTTGTTCGGACTCATGCGTGTGCGCTCGCTGCAGATGAACGACGCCCACATCTACTGACACCCGAGCAGTTCGAAGCGGAATTCAACGCTGTGAACGAAATGTATCTGAACTATTTCAAGCTCTTCGGGATCGACAAATATCTGATGCGTTTCTCGACGCACGATCCATCCGAAGCTCGGCCAGAAATTTGTCGATGAACCGAAGCTTTGGAAACAAACCGAGGAGATGACCCGGCAGCGTCTTAAAGAATTCCGGCATCGATTATGTCGAAGTGCCGAACGAGGCCGCGTTTTACGGACCAAAGATCGACGTGCAAGTGTGGAGCGTGATCGGCCGCGAGTTCACGCTCGCCACTAACCAGGTCGATTTTGCGCAGCCCCGCCGTTTTGATCTTCGCTACAAAGACCGCGATAACATCGACAAGATTCCAATCTGCATTCATCGCGCGCCGCTGGGCACGCATGAACGGTTCATCGGATTTTTGATCGAGCATTACGCCGGCAATTTCCCGCTCTGGTTTCTCCCGAACAGGTGCGCATCCTCACCATCGGCGATGACGCGAAATTGCTCGATTACGCACGATCGATTCTGAACGAACTGCGCGCTCATCAAGTCCGCGCGGAAATCGACGAAAGCACCGACAAGATCAACGGCAAAATCCAACGCGCCGAACAAATGAAAGTCCACACCATGTTCGTGATCGGAAAACGCGACATGGAAGCGAACGCCGTCAGCGTCCGCGTCCATGGCAAAGGAAATCTTGGCGCCAAGCCGCGCACGCAGCGCTCGCCGAAATCCTGCAGTATCAAAACCGACGCCTTAAGTTCCAATTTAAATGCTTTGGAGGAACTGTAGGCGACATAATCCTCTTCGGGAATGCAGCCCGGAAGATTGCGATCTGGATTTGCTGTCCGCTTCCGCGCCAAGCACCCCGAGGCTCGCGGTCGGCGCATCAATGTGATGGCGACGCTACGCGGGCGTCGAATCGTTCGAGGAGCTTTGGCACCGCCGAACCACACTTCTCGGTCCGGAAATTGGCGACCTAATTTGTTATCGTTAGCTGGTAGTGCGGGCCACGAAAACGTAGCGTGCTTTGCGAATGCATCCGCTGCCATGCCAGTGGAACGGGCCTTCATCCACTGCTTGAGTCGCACTGTTTTCTAAAAACAAGTTAGTGGGCAGGCAAAACAAGTGGCTTGCCGTCCAAACCCAGATAGGTCACAACGGTCTGCCGGTTCTGCTTGTCATAATCAGCCTGCCACCCGTGGTAACCATCCTCCTTCGACAGAACGGGCTCACCGTTGACTCCATAGTAGGTCTGCCGTGTCTTATTGCCGCGTGAATCGTAGCTCGACTTAAATGTCGCATAGCCGTCGGCAACGAGTATCGGCTTCCCGTCCAAACCCAGATAGGTCACAACGGTCTGCCGGTTCTGCTCGTCGTCACTCGGCCTGCCACCCGTGGTAACCATCCTTCTTCGACAGGACGGGCTCACCGTTGACTCCATAGTAGGTCTGCCGTGTCTTATTGCCGCGTGAATCGTTGCTCGACTTCAATGGCATACAGCCGTCGGCAACGAGTATCGGCTTCCCGTCCAAACCCAGATAGGTCACAACAGTCTCGTTGCCGTGCTCATCGTAATTTGACTGCCATCCGTGATAACCATCCTTCTTCGACAGAACGGGCTCACCGTTGACTCCATAGTAGTTTCCCCGTGTCTTATTGCCGTGTGAATCGTAGCTCGACTTGAATGTCGCATAGCCGTCGGCAACGAGTATCGGCTTCCCGTCCAAACCCAGATACGTCACAACAGTCCGCTGGTCCTGCTCGTCGTCACTCGGCCTGCCACCCGTGACAACCAGACTCCCTTGGACAAGATGGGCTCGTCGTTGACTCCATAGTAGGTCTGCCGTGTCTTATTGCCGCGTGAATCGTAGCTCGACTTAAATGTCGCATAGCCGTCGGCAACGAGTATCGGCTTCCATCGTCCAAACCCAGATACGTCACAACAGTCCGCTGGTCCTGCTCGTCGTACTCGGCCTGCCACCCGTGACAACCAGACTCCTTGGACAGATCGGGCTCGTCGTTGACTCCATAGTAGGTCTGCCGTGTCTTATTGCCGCGTGAATCGTAGCTCGACTTAAATGTCGCATAGCCATCAGCAACGAGTATCGGCTTCCCGTCCAAACCCAGATAGGTCACAACGGTCTCCCGGTCCTGCTTGTCATAATCAGCCTGCCACCCGTGGTAACCATCCTCCTTCGACAGAACGGGCTCACCGTTGACTCCATAGTAGTTTCCCCGTGTCTTATTGCCGCGTGAATCGTAGCTCGACTTGAATGTCGCATAGCCGTCGGCGATAAACATCGGCTTCCCGTCCAAACCCAGATAGGTCACAACAGTCTCGTTGCCGTGCTCATCGTAATTTGACTGCCATCCGTGATAACCATCCTTCTTCGACAGAACGGGCTCACCGTTGACTCCATAGTAGTTTCCCCGTGTCTTATTGCCGTGTGAATCGTAGCTCGACTTGAATGTCGCATAGCCGTCGGCAACGAGTATCGGCTTCCCGTCCAAACCCAGATACGTCACAACAGTCCGCTGGTCCTGCTCGTCGGTACTCGGCCTGCCACCCGTGACAACCAGACTCCTTGGACAAGATGGGCTCGTCGTTGACTCCATAGTAGGTCTGCCGTGTCTTATTGCCGCGTGAATCGTAGCTCGACTTAAATGTCGCATAGCCGTCGGCAACGAGTATCGGCTTCCCGTCCAAACCCAGATAGGTCACAACAGTCCGGTTGCCGTGCTCATCGTAATTTGACTGCCATCCGTGATAACCATCCTTCTTCGATAGGACTGGCTCGCCGTTGACGTCGTGGTAGGTTGTACAGCATAATCTGCCAAATCCATCGTACTGGTTTTTGTTGATGACCCATCCATCCTTGACCGGCCGTGGCTTTAAATCGGTGTTCACCGAGGTGTCCTCAATGTCGTACCCTTTCTCGTCGTATTTCGACTGCATCCCCGAATTCCCCGCGTCGTCAATCATCCGGTGCCCGTCCGCATCCAGCGATAGGACGCACGTCAGTTGGCCGAGATCATTGTGCTGCATTTCCTGCCCGAAAGCGCTGTCAGGTCCGGCTGCGGGTTAGCCCTTACCATCGCGGTACATGACGCGATCTTCCCAGCCCGCTTTATCGTAATGGATCTCCACGAATTCGGCGGCAGATTCGCGCTGGAGCTGTGGAAATCCGTTGGGCCCGACAAATCGGGCCAACCGGGTGAAGGGTGAACCGGATCGCCGCGGCGAGGGGGAGGGGGAGCCCGATCCCGGCGCCGACGCGGAAGGTAAACCCGATCCAGGCGCCGACGCGGAAGGTAACCCTGATCCCGGCGCCAACGCGGAAGGTAAACCCGATCCAGGCGCCGACGCGGAAGGTAACCCTGATCCCGGCGCCAACGCGGAAGGTAAACCCGATCCAGGCGGCGAATAAATAAGCGCATACACCATACGGCCCGGTGCGATCGAGCGCTCGCTCGTAGATGATTTCATTCTTCGTTGTCGAAACAAACTCCCACTGACAAACGGTCTCTAGTCCCAATTGCTCGCCCTTCTCACCAGGTTTGGCATCCTGTGCGCCCTCGGATTCAAGTTCTCCTCTCCATAAATAGGGGAAGACCAAATGGTTGGTCGTCAGTTCGAGAAAACCGTTGACCGCCTCCACTCGGAACGCCGGTTTCCAATCGAGCTTCCATCCGTCGCGCACGATCTCCTTGTGAATGAGTCGAAAAGAAACAGGAAGTCTGGATGCTTCGGATTCGGAAATCTGGGCGATCCCGATCGGGAAACCGTTACGTTTGGCGAAGTCACGATAATACCATGTGTGCTCCTGGAAGAAAAAGTAGTAACCACCGCATATCGTGGCGATCAGGGTAAGGGCTAATGCGCAAGCCACGGCTGCGGTTCTACGTAGCCTGCGCCTTTGCGCCGCCTCCTTCAGACGCAGGCGCTCAGCTTCGGCGGCGGCCAAGTGGGCTTGCCTGGATTTCACGGCGGGTCCGCAAAGGACATCGTGTGTTAGCTCGATGGTCGTGCGGCCTTCACGGGTATCGAACTGCACGAGCCGCCGATCGCGCAGGCGTTCGAAGATCTGCTGGGCTTCCTCATGCGTACAACCGGTCTTCCGCTGCAGCCAGGTGAGAACGGTGGAGAGGGAGATCTTTTCCCGGTAGTTGTCTCCCGAGACTAGGTTTACTTCGACGACTTCACGGACCTTCTCGGGATACGGCAGAGCTTTGAAGCAGCGATCATAAAAACGATCTAGGATCTGACCGGTGTTGTTGGCCACTTGCTGGGCCGTGATCTCTTCTGCATTCGATCGCCTCCTCTCTTCGTTCAGCTCCGAGCAGATGAGGCTCAGCAATGCTGGACTGACGGAAGCGGCGCGTTGCGAACCAGCGTGTGCGCCCGGCAAAGCGGCGCCTTTGCTCTCCCCTGCGGCAAATTCCACGACCTGGCGCGCCACGGTTGGCTCCACGATTTTTCGACCCGGCTCTTTCACTGCTTCAAAAGCCTGTTCTTCGTTCATCGCCAAAAGGCGAAAGCGGTTTTCGGTGATCGAGGGGATCTGCCAACTGAGACTTTCGAGATGCGGCAGGTAGTCTTCTCGCAACGAGAGAACGATCCGGTAATCCTGATTATCGAAGTCGTAGCGCCGCACCGCGGCCGGGTCGCTCTCCAGTTCGCGTTTCAGATCCGGGGGCACGCAGTTGTCGATAAGCTGCGCAAGCTCCTCGATCAGCGCACGCTGAGCCCACTCGTGACTCGGGTCGCCTTGGCCATGACTAAAAATTTCCTCGAATTGATCGAAGACGAGGACGGTGTTAACGACGCGGTCGCCCATTTCGCAGATCGCGGATCTCGAGCTCCGGTTGATGAAAATAAAGCCCAGAGGCTTTCCTTCATTTCGGGGCCGCGACGCGCATGGTAGCACCCGCCTTCCAGTCTTTACGCAGTTCAACTCGCACCTGCTCCACCAATCGTCCCGCAGGCTCGAAGTGTGGTCGAGCCGAATGCGCACCGGCATGAAACCCTCCTCTCTTAATATAGGGAATACTCCTGCCTGGAGAAGCGAAGTCTTGCCCAGCCCGGAGATGCCGAAAAGTACAGTGAGTAAGTGCCTTGAGATTCGCCGCTGCAGTTCCTGATGCTCGGCGCCGCGACCCTTAAAAAAGGGGGCCGCATTCTCCGTAAACGAATCGAGACTCGGCCAGGGATTCTCCTCGTCCAGATGAACGACCCGGCGCTCAGCGGATCCGTCTGTCGCGGCCTCGGTGGCGGGCGTCTCGGGATCAGTGGCCATGACGTTCTGCAGTGCGTTGCGCGACCAAAGCTTTGATCTGCGCGAGGAACTCCGAGGTTACCTTTCCACCAGGTATATGCGTCCAATTTCTTCTGCCAAACATCTCCGGTACGTGCTCGTGCGGACCTTCATCCAGCTTGATCGGCAGAATGAACTCATAACTCTCGTCGCTGCGCCGCGCCCGTTCCGATGCCTGCGTCCATTCCTCGCGAAAGAAACGATCGGAACGAGCCGCCTCGGTTTGGTGTGAGACGACCGGAAGAAAAAATAAACAGCACCGCACGTTCTCTCTGATTTTGTGCTCCCAATCTACACCGCTCGTGAGCTGCTGGCGGTCGAACCAAACCTCTAGGCCCGCCGCTTCGAGATCCGCGCGGAGCTGCTCAACTTCCTTTCGGTCTTCCGATGCGTAGCTGATGAAAAGGGAGCGCGATCCGATCTTCGCCGGCAACGGGACGGGTTCGGCGGGACCGGCCGGGTAGCGTTCGAGCCATCCGTCGCGGAGAGCGGAGACAAAGGCCGCTGGGTCGCACGCGGCCAGTCGCGTCGTGCTGGTGAATTCCTGAAGAAAAGTGACGAGTGTCTTTTCAGCCGCCACGCCCGCTCCGACGACATAGTCCATCTGCTCCTTTTTCGAGAACCGGTCGTAGCGGACGTTGCGGAGAAAGAATCGCACGCACCAGTCCGACCAGGTGGAACCGAGGAAGAGCAACTGACGGTCGCGCAACGCCGCGAGAAGCTTGGAAACACGCTGCTCCGCCCTCTGGAAGCCGTAGAAGAACTCGAGCAAGTCTTCTTCCGTGAGAACACAGCTGTTCGGTCTGGGGGCAAGTTTTCCAAACGGGTGATAGACGACGGGCGGCGAGAGACTATCGAGATGCTTCAGCTCCTCGTCCGTTCGCGGAAGGTCCTCGACGAAATTGAGGGAATACTCGAGGGACGTGACGACATCCCGGCCGCCGAAACGCACATCGCTCAACGCATCTTCGAGCAGATGGTCCGGCGTGGTACAAATGAAAAGCTTGAACCCCCTGATCTCAGCCAGATGCCTCAAAACCGGCGGCGGCTTCGGTTTCAACTGGGCCATTATTTCGCAAAGCTCGGGCAGCAAGTTGGACGGCAGATGACCTAGGCGTTTATACTCGGAGGCCACCTCGTACAACGCAGCCGGACTGGGCGAGGGTGCCGTGAGACCCAACCGCTCGGCGAGTTGTTCCGCGAGGTGGTTATAAAGCGGTATTCGCTGGCCATTTAACTCGATTGTCAACAGCTCCGGTCCGATGACGGGGATAACGTTGTGCTGTCCGATGCTTGTAATCAGCGGATTCCACTCTGGCTTTCCCCAAGGCTTGCTATCGAAAGGCTGGAACGGGCTCGCGGTGGGCTTGGGACTTGCCAACGAGAGCCTCGACCCAGCATCTCCCAGCGGCGAAATTGTGGGGTCGTTCATGTGGACACTGATCGCTGATTCGTCAGGTCACGAAGCCGGCAAAATGCTGGATCGATACCTTCTTCGCGACCGCTCGTCCTACTTACGGGCACCGTAAGCGTAAGGCCCAAGGAGTCGCTTGGCTACGGAAAAGAATCATGAAATCGCTCAGTGTCCACCAAGCCTCGCTTGGTACGCATGAGCGATTCATCGGCTTCCTCATCGAACACTACGTCGGCAACTTTCCGCTCTGGCTCGCGCCTGAACAGGTGCGGATTCTGCCCGACGGCGATGATACGAAAGTGTTCGAATACGCGACGTCGATCTTAAACGAGCTGCGCGCGCAGCAACTTCGCGCTGAGATCGACAAGAGCAACGATAACATCAACGGCAAAATCCAGCGCGCCGAACAAATGAAAGTGCACACCATGTTCGTGATCGGAAAACGCGACATGGAAGCCAACGCCGTGAGCGTCCGCGTCCACGGCAAAGGCAATCTCGGCGCCAAACCGCGCACCGAAGCCATCGCGGAATCTTGCACACGATTAAAGAGCGCCGCGCTAAAGGCAGCCTATTCTCGCAGTGGGATTTGTCGTTTGAGACTCAAAAGCTCAATCGATAGGCCGAGAAACAACAGCAGCGTCGCCGATTTCTTTGAAAAATCATGTGTCAATCCGTGGATCAAAAGAACTCGCAATGTCGCAGCGATTGGCGGACGCGCCTTGTGCCAGTCTGTGCTTTGCTCGTATGCGTGCGCGACTTGCAAGATCCGCGCCTCATCCAGCGGTTTGCCTAACAACTGCAAACCGATTGGCAGACGATGTCCGTCCATCTCGGCAAAACCGCACGGGACGCTGATTCCGCAAATGCCGGCAAGATTGGCTGCGATGGTGAAGACGTCGGCGAGATACATTTGCAACGGATCAGCAACGCGTTCGCCTAATTTGAATGCTGCTACTGGCGAAGTAGGCGAGATTAATGCATCGACGTGCTCAAAGACGCTGGCGAAATCACGGCGAATCAGCTCCCGCACTTTTTGCGCGCGCAAATAATAGGCGTCGTAATATCCGGAACTCAAAACGTACGTGCCCAGGATGATCCGGCGTTTCACTTCCGGCCCGAAACCTTGCGCACGCGTACGGCCATAAAGGTCCAGCATGTCTTTGGGATTTTCCGCGCGATACCCGTAACGAACGCCATCAAAGCGAGCGAGGTTCGCCGAAGCCTCCGCCGTGGCCACGATGTAATAGACTGCGATGGCGTATTCAGTCATGGGCAATGAGACTTCAATAATTTCTGCGCCTAACGAGCTGAGCTGTTTTACCGCGGCGTCGATTGCACTCCTCACCTGTGGATCGATCCCTTCGATCATGTATTCCTTCGGCACGCCCAATCGGATGCCGCGCAAGTCGTCTCCGAGGCTCGCCAGGTAGTCCGGCACTGGCTCGTCTAGCGACGTGGAATCTTGCGGATCATGACCTGCGATAGCGTTCATGATCAGCGCAGCGTCGCGCACAGTCTTCGTTACCGGCCCAATTTGATCGAGCGACGAAGCAAACGCGACGAGACCGAATCGCGAAACCCGTCCATAAGTCGGTTTCAATCCCACTACACCGCATAGCGCAGCCGGTTGTCGGATCGAACCGCCTGTGTCGGAGCCGAGCGCGCCGAACGCTTCATGCGCCGCGACTGCGGCCGCCGAACCGCCACTGGATCCGCCCGGCACGCGCGCCAGGTCCCACGGATTGCGCGTCAGTTTCATTGCGGAGTTTTCAGTGGACGAGCCCATGGCAAACTCGTCCAGGTTGGTTTTGCCGAATGGAATCGCGCCGGCAGCGCGCAATTTTTGAATTACCGTGGCGTCGTACGGCGCGCGGTAACCGTGCAAGATCTTCGATGCGCACGTGCACGGCTGACCCATCACGTTGATGATGTCTTTAATGGCAATCGGAATGCCGCCGAGGGGGAGATCGATGTTGGCGTGCTCCGCCTCTTTCATCGCAGCTTCGATGTCGAGCGAAAGAAACGCGCCGATATCTCGATCAACCGCGTCAATGCGCTCTCGCAGCGCCTCGATGACTTCGGGCGGCGAAACTTCGCGGCGACGCAACAGCGATTGCAGGTCGGCGATGCTCAGCGCCGGCAAATCCTTCCCGGTCATTCCACCACTTTTGGGACGATGAAAAGACCGTTTGCCTTTCGAGGCGCATTGCTCAGGGCCTGTTCCGCGGTGAACCACTCGCAGGGCGCGTCCTCGCGGAACACGTTAAAAAGCGGAAGCGCATCCACGGTTGCGTCCACACCGGTGACGTCGACTTGGCGAAGTTTCTCGACGTACTTCAGCACGTTATCGAGTTGTTTCTGGAAAATCTTTGCTTCGTCGTTGGTTAGATTGATCCGCGCAAGCCTGGCAACGTAGGCAACATCGAGGTCCGAAGGTCCGGTCATAACGGCGCTCACGTGTGCACATGGCTAATGAGCCACATGACTGTGACCGCAAGCGCGGCTAAGAGAACCAGAAAGACGATCCGTCCGTGCCGTCGTTCTTTGCGTAGCGCGCGAGGTCGCGGGCGCCTTCCGCTAGTGTCGAACGCTTTCGGAGCGTCCATTGCGATCGACACATGAAATCGCCTTTCAAGGGGAGCGCCTTCCGGGACGGGTTCCGGAATGCGTGCTGAAGATTTGCTCTGCACAGGCAGCCGGCTTTGGGTAACTACGCGCTCGAGAGTTTCGCGCTTCTCACGAAGTTCCGCTTCTTGTCGTGCTATTTCTTGTTGCCTGCGGTGAAGCGGCGGAGCCGGTTTGCGCGAACGCCGAAACATCGCGATCACTTGCCGGCCATCCAGAAGAAAAGGGCAAGGGCAACAGCGCCAAAAATCATCAGCGGCAAACTGAGCGCTAGGCCAATCTGCAACCACCCGGCGAACGAACGGCCATCGTTGTTTTCGTAAACGCCAGTGGTGGTATCAGGCAGGGAGGACTGGCCGTTGCCGCCGTCGCCTGCCTGCAACCGGCTGCGGTGCTCATTGTACTCAGTGCGCGCGTCGTCCACTGTGCTCAAAGCCCGGCTCAGTTCCTTGTGCAAATCCGACGGATTCCAGTTCCTGGGATCGATCGCTTCAATCAACTCCAAATGTTGCGAGAAACTTTCCCGAGCCACCCGGATTTGCTCCAGCCGGCTTTGCGCGCTGTACGCCTCGCGTTCGAGCACCACCAGAGCGCGCGTCAGCTTGTCGCTCATTTCTCCCCGGCCATGTTCCAATTCCTCCTGACGCCGGCTTAGCTCTTCCAGTTCGCGCTTTTGCTTTTCGATCTGCTCCTGCTCGCGCTTGAGCTGGAGAAGTTGCTCCTGCGCCTTGTGCACCTGCGAGTCCAGATGCTCGACAGACGGTACTTCCTCATTCAGGTCGAGCATTTGTTCAACCGGTCGGATTTTTTCTGCCATGACAATTCGTGGTGCCGTCCAAGCTCGTCGTAGCGGATATTGGCTTCGCCGCGTTAAATCGTCAAACCGTTAAATCGTTAAATCGTCGAAAAGTTAATGTAACCGCCGCGTTGCGTGGAGGCGTCCGCTTCTACCGCCCGGGCATCATCTCGAGAAGAAAACCTCTGAAGTATTCGGTTTCAGGAATTGTAGGCAGAACCGGATGATCCGGCGCCTGCTCGAATCGACGGAGCCTGCGCGCGGAGCGCCGCGCATCAACAAGGCCATCGGTAATCGCCTCTGAAAATGCCGCGTCATGCACGTGATGCGAGCAGGAAAAAGTCGCCAGCAAACCATCTTTCGACAGGAGCTTGAACGCACGCATGTGCAATTCCCGGTAGCCGCGTAATGCGTCACGGAGAGCGCTCTTACTCCTTGTAAACGAGGGCGGATCGAGAATGATCAGGTCGTACTGTGCGCCTGCCTTTTCGGCTGCGCGCAGAAATTGAAACGCATCCTGCTGGATCCACTCGACCTTCAGCTCGTTCCGCGCGGCGTCTCGTTTCGCAGTGGCAATGTTCTCAGAATTTTCTTCGACACCCGCCACTTCTGCTGCGCCTGCGCGCGCGCATGTCAGCGCAAATGCTCCCTGGTTTGTGAAGCAGTCCAGGACGCGCCGGTTGTGCGCGTATTCCGCGACGATTCCGTAATTGTGCTTCTGATCGAGGTAGAAACCGGTCTTGTGCCCGCGCAAAAGATCGACCTCGAGTTTCACGCCTTCGATTTCGATCGCGATCTCCGACGGCGTTCCCCGCAAAATCCCGCTGCGTAATTCCAATCCCTCTGCTTTGCGGACCGGCGCGTCGTTTCGTTCGATGATGGCGATGTCGCCGAACAAATCGATCGTCGCAGCAGTGATGAAATCCTTTCGCATGTCCATCCCCAGCGTGAGCGTCTGCAAAACGAAATGATCGCCGTAACGATCGATGATCACGCCAGGCAGACCGTCGCTTTCGCTCCACACAACGCGGCGCAGTTTCGGATCGACACGTCGCCGGTCGCGGTATTCGGAAGCTTGCGCAATCCGGCGCCGAAAGAAATCCGGATCCACATCCTGTCGTCGCCGCGAGAAACGGCGCGCGACAATTTGCGATTTCGAATTGTAAATGGCGCTCCCAATCAAATGGTCCCTGCCATCCTTGAGTGAAATTACATCGCCATCGGCGGGATTTCCGAAAACCTTCAGAACTTCGGTGGAAAACACCCAATCGTGTCCGTGCAAAATTCGCGCGCGCGGTTTGACGACGATTCCGGCCATAGATCCAAGGCCCAATCTAGTCTGTCATTCCGAGCGGAGTCGAGAACGGAGCGGCTTGGGAAGCCGCTGCATGGACGGGAAGGCCGAAGGCTGAGCGAACGGGCAGTGAGCGAATCAAATCTCTCATTCTTCTACTCTCGCATAATCCAGAGATGTCTCGACTTCACTCGACATGATAAAAGAGCAAGCAGTTGAAAGTTGTGCAGTGAGCGTTGAGCATTTGTCCATGCAAATCGCCACGCAAACCTCAATCGAGCTTCCCGGAATTGAAAAACTGCGCAGCGGCAAGGTGCGCGAAGTTTTCGATCTCGGTGACACGCTGCTCTTTGTAGTCACGGATCGCATCTCAGCATTTGACGTGATCCTGCCCGATCCGATTCCGTACAAAGGTGCGGTGCTCAACCAGATTTCCGCGTTCTGGTTCAAGCGATTCGACGACATCGGCAATCACTTTGTCACCGCGCAATTCGATGAGTTCCCGAAAAATTTGCAGCCATTCCGTGACCGGTTATCCGGGCGTTCGATGATCGTGAGGAAAACGAAGCCGTTGCCAGTGGAATGCGTGGTGCGGGGTTATCTGGCTGGTTCCGGCTGGAAGGAATATCAGGAATCGCAGAGCGTTTGCGGCATTAAGCTGCCGGCCGGACTGAAGCTCGCGTCACAATTGCCCGAGCCAATTTTCACTCCAGCGACAAAAGCGGAAACGGGGCACGACGAAAACATCGACATGAAACGATGCGCCCAGATTCTCGGCGACGAAGTAGCTGACCGTGTGAAAACGCTGAGTCTTGACATTTACTCCCGAGGCCGCGAACACGCCGACCAATGCGGAATCATCGTTGCAGACACGAAGTTTGAGTTCGGCACGGTCGAAGGAGATTTGCTTTTGATTGACGAATGCCTGACACCGGATTCCTCGCGCTTCTGGCCGAAGGACCAGTATGCAGTTGGGCAAAGCCCGCCGAGTTTCGATAAGCAATTTGTGCGCGATTATCTGGAGACCCTCGATTGGGACAAGACTCCGCCCGCGCCGCGTCTGCCGAAGGAAGTCGATCGAAAAAAGTTCGGCGAAATATCTCGAGGCATTTCGCCGGTTGACAGGTCACGAGCTCGCAGACGCCTAACTAATCCAGCAAAATAGCGCTGTCATGTTGAGCGAAGCGAAACATCTCTGGTTTTGTCGCATCGGCGATTTTAGAACTGATCAGAGATTCTTCTCCCGCGACTGCGGGATCAGAATGACATATGACCCGGCCTGACATTTTGTTCATCATGACCGACCAGCAGCGATTCGATACCATCGCTGCACTCGGGAACTCGCACATTTACACGCCAAACATGGACCGGCTGGTGCGAAGAGGAATCACGTTCTCGAATGCATACGCAACGTGTCCCGTTTGCGTCGCAGCACGTTATACAATCCGCACTGGATGCGAGGCGGCTACGACCCGCGTGTTTACTAATGTCAGGGCAGATCCTGTGAATGGCCAAGCCGTGGAGATGGAAGCGCGTTGCGGAGCGTACCTGGCTCGAACGATGTCGCGTCTCGGGTATCGAACATTCGGAGTCGGAAAATTCCATACGAACCCGTGGAACGAAGATCTGGGTTTCGAAACGCTGTGGCGTTGCGAAGAGACCTATCACCCGCCAAACCGCGAAGGTGATGACTACGGTTCATGGCTTGAACGGGAGCATCCGGAGTTCGACTTCCTGGAGCAACCGATGGGCGAACGCACCGAGATGTTTTACCTTCCGCAACGGAGTCCACTTCCAGCCAATTTAGGCGGCGAATGGTGGACGGCTGATCGCGCAGTCGAGGAAATCGCAAAGTCGGATGATTCGCGCCCGTTCTTTGGATTTGTCTCGTTCGTTGGGCCGCATCCGCCACTGGCGCCACCGATCCCTTTCAACCGGATGTACAATCCCGATCGATTGCCCGGGCCTGTCCTCGGCAACATCGAGGACGATCACCTGGACGAAGAGATTCCGTTCATGCGTCACGCCATCTGGGCAGAAGCCATCAACCCGGCACTGACGAAAATCGTCAAGGCCCGTTACTACGGCGAGGTCACGTATCTGGACTATTGTCTCGGGCGCATCCTCGATGCGATCGAGGCACGGCCAAATTCGGATAATATTTTCATCTGCTTTTTTTCCGACCATGGCGATCTTCTCGGCGATCATCACGGCTGGCAAAAACAAAACTTCTTTGAGGCCGCCTGCCGCGTTCCTTTGTTGCTTAGCTGGCCGGCAACGTTGCCCACGGGAGCTGTCCGGAATGAATTGATCAGCCTCGCGGATCTTTTCGGCATCGCAACAGGAGCTGCAGGCGCATGCGAAGTGCGGGAAGGCATCGACGTTCTCGAAATGCTCCGAGGCGAATGTGCCCCGCGCAATCATCTTGTCGGACTGGTTGAAACTCCCGGCTCACACGATTTCAAAGTCATGGTCGTCACCGACCAGTGGAAATACATTTTTATGGCCAACGGCGGACGGGAACAGCTCTTCAATCGGAAAAAGGATCCGAACGAGCTTTCGAACTGCGTCAGTTCGTTTTCCCAAATCAGAGATGATCTTTACGCTCTGGCTGTGCAAGCATGCCGGGTCCCCAGTGCGTTGGACGCACTCGACGGCGACAAATTTCTCTCTTTCCCGTTCCGTCAACGGAAACTGACGCGCATCTATCAGTTCGACAGGTCGCGCGGCGTGTCCGGGTTTCCCGATAAGCCCCAGGACGCACTGAAGGATTTCGACCGCGCCACATTGAGAGAATTGGATTGACTATGGAAATCTCTTCAGACGATCGCGAAAATCTTGGCCTTGGCCTCAAGCCCGGCGACCCGCATTACCGTGCGTATGTCGGTCCACCTGAAGACTACGATCTGATCGCGGCGATGACGTTCAATCTGCTGACTACGCTCGGGCTCCGCCAGCACCATTCATTGCTGGATGTCGGCTGCGGTTCGATGCGGGTTGGGCGCCTGCTAATTCCGTATTTGAACCGCGGAAAATATTTTGGCGTCGAGCCTAACGAATGGCTGGTCGAGGAGGGAATCAGGCGGGAACTGGGGCAATCGCTCGTGGAAATTAAACGTCCTACGTTTTTCTTCACCGATTCACCCGAGAGCATTGCGAAGGCGGAAACCGCATTCAATTTCGCAGTGGCTCAATCGATCTTCAGCCATTGCGGACTTGACCTGATCAAAGCTTGGTTGTCGGCAATCTCCCGTTCACTTGCTGAGGATGGAGCATTGGTTGCCACTTTTCTAACCGGCGAGCGAGATGCTGCCCAATCGGGGTGGATTTATCCCGAATGTGTGAATTACCGGCCGGCGACCCTGGAGCGCGTAGCCGCAGAACTGAACCTGCGATTTGAAATTCTGGATTGGAAGCACCCGCGGCAGACATGGGCGCTTTTTGCTGCACCCAAGTTTGATTCGAGTTGGTTCAAGGACAGGGCTCTCACTTGGAACGCAGCACTTGAAAGCGTTGATCATCGAAGATAAGCAGCTTTGAACCATATGACACTAGCAACTCCGCCTGGCAATGCCACAGCGTTCAAGCCGCGGCATGTTCCCGCGCTGGACGGTCTGAGAGCGATCGCAGTGTTGATGGTGCTGCTCGCGCACTGCAAGGAGGCAACGCCGCATCGGATATGGCAGGTTCTTCATCAGGGAGGTTTCGGTGTCTATCTCTTTTTCGTTCTCTCCGGGTTTTTGATCACCAGAATCCTGCTTTCAGAGAAGAATAAACCAGCTTACTTCCGTAATTTTTATGCACGCCGGACATTACGGATTTTTCCGCTCTACTACGGAGTGCTGGCGCTACAGTTTTGGGTGCTGCTCCCGATCTTTCCGACGCCGCACATTTTGGCGGACGCACATTATCAAGGATGGCTTTGGGCCTACGGTTATAACGTTTTAACCGCCATTAAAGATCATTATTTTTTCACGTCCGACTGGATGTTCATGGGACACTTTTGGACTCTTGCAGTTGAAGAACAATTCTATCTTGTTTGGCCCTTCATTGTGTTGGCGTTATGTCGTGAAAGCCTACTGAAACTTTGCATCGGAATCGTGGCATTGACGCCAATCTTGCGGTTGGCCTTCTACGCCGCTGGTGCGAATCGATACTGGGTTACCATGTTCACGCTCTGCCAGATGGATTCACTGGCGCTCGGAGCAATGCTCGCCTGCCTTGAATCGTCCGGCCGTTTGAATGCAGTTGTGCCGATGGCCCGGCGGGTTGTGCTGGGGCTTGGTGCGATCCTCGTCATTTGTTCATTTTTCTATCCCCGGTCGCCAGAGACTACGTTGCCTCTTATTTTTTATCACGGAGCGGTCGCCTTGTTTTTTGGCGCCATTGTGGCGTTGGCAGTCTGCGGAGCATTCCGCTGGTTGGACAGTCGTATGCTTCGGGAAGTGGGCCAGAAGAGTTACGGAATGTACGTGTTCCATATTCCGCTATTAGTGCTCGCGATCCGCTACATCCACTTGCCTTCCCGCTTGCAGCAGTGGGTCGGCCATCCCTACCTGGCAGACGTGATCTTTTTTTCCTCCATGATCATCATCACGTACCTGGTCGCCTTCATCAGCTACAATGCTTACGAAAAACACTTTTTGAGACTTAAACGATTTTTTGGTGGCGACCAGTCACGAAAGCGCAAGATTCCTGACATCCAGAATGCCGTGGTCGTTCAGGACGGCTATTGCGAGTTGGCCAGAGATGAAACGGCTGTGTCGCCTTGAGGCGTCGCCCGAAGCCTGGAGCGAAACGCGACCACTGCATCGTGTAAACGGAATGTGGCGCAGATTTCTGGCGCGAAATTTTCAAGCGGGATTTCGCCAGGTCTCCCTAACGAGTCTGATTTTCCCCGCGTCGGTGGCCATTTATGCAATCAAAACGTAGAAGCAACGACGAGATTTTCGCCGCGCCGCTGAACGTCGACAACGTGGCGGACTGTTACTTTTACCACACGATGGAACTCCCCGGTCATGGAGTCATAGCGGGGCGCGATTGGGATTTGCGTGGCGGAGTAGATGAATACCTCGGCAAAGTCGATTTTGCCGGTCAACGGGTTTTGGAGATTGGTCCTGCCAGTGGTTTCCTCACGTTCGAGATCGAAAAGCGCGGCGCCGACGTTGTCTCCGTCGAAGTCACAGACGAACACGGCTGGGACTTTGTTCCCTACCCTGCTGCGAGATTGGAAGAAGTGTTCGGCCCGCGTCGAATCGTGATGCAACAGTTGAAGAATTCCTACTGGTTCAGTCACGACGCCCTGCAATCCAACGCGAGGGTCTATTACGGGGATGCTTACAATTTGCCGGCGGCGCTCGGAGAATTCGACATCGCCGTCATGGGAGCGGTGCTGCTACACTGCCGCGATCCGCTCCGGATCATTGAGCAATGCGGAAAAAGAGCAAAATCACTCATCATCGTCGACATGTTCCATCCGGACCTGGAAGGCGCGCCGGTATGTCGTTTGGCGCCGACGCCGGAGAATTTTCTCTGGCACACGTGGTGGCATTTCAGCACGCAATTCTTCACCCAATTTCTGGAGGTGATGGGTTTCACCACCTCGGAGCGGGCGACACACCAGCAGTTTCACCGCGGACGGCCGTACACGCTTTTCACTCTCGTCGGGAGACGAGAATGACGCGTTGCACTACTCCTGACTTGACAGTCCGCTCCGCGTTTGGGTAAAAACGTTAGTTATACGCCTGCGGCTATGATGGAAACTCTAAAGCGCTCGTTCAGGCTGACGCGATTGCGGAAAGTACTTTGCCTAGCTTTGTTAATCGCAGCTGGCATGGCTGTATTAGGGCCGCTCGGTTCCGCGCACGCGACCACTGGGGATGGATCGGCTTCTGGTGAAGACGATGCGTCGGGTTGGATTAATGATCCTTTCCCCTGCTTTACGCCCAGGCCGACCCCATGCCCGGGTCTCTGTTCTCAACTGGCAGGTCTAGCTCAGAGTTTTGATAATGTGGCTCCGCCTATATTACCTCCAGACTGGCTAGCAACCAACGCCTTGGGACCGCCGCCGCTCTGGGTCACATCTAATTCTGGGCCACCGATGCCACCTGCGGATACACCGCCCAATGCTGCGTTCATTGATGATCCAGGCCGTCGTAAGCGACAAACGGCTCGACTCGCTGCACTTTCCCGTTTCGGGGACTTCAGTGCAGTTGACCTTTCGAGCACAATTTCAATCTCGAAGCGTCGGACGTGGATCCCAAACGTTGGGTTCGATGGAGGCGTACTGGAGATTAGCTTTGATGGTGGAAATACATTTCAAGACATTCTTGCCGTCGGGCGGCAGCTTCGTCATGGGCGGTTATAACCGCACAATCAGCACCGATCGGGGCAGTCCGATTGCAGGTCGTCAGGCGTGGAGCGGCAATTCGGAGGGCTTTATTACGACCGTAGTCAGCCTGCCATTCATCCCCCCAGGCGGCAGGTTCCGCTGGCGAATGGCCAGCGATAATAGTGGCTCCGGCGAAGGCTGGCGCGTTGACACAGTTAGCTATCACTTTGTGCGCACCGGTTCCGGGTTGTTCACCGACTCCTCGACCCTCGCCCGACCCCGGCACCACGCCCAGTGCCGTCCGCACCGCCAAGCCCTCACGCTACGCCCGCGTTTACTCCGGCACCTCGCCCAAACCCGTGATTAGCCGTCCAGGCGTTTCACAGAAACACCCTACAACAATTCGCTAACGAGCGATTTCTCTTCTTTCAGCTCTGCTACTGATGCGTTGATTTTCTCGCGGCTGAATTCGTTTATTGGAAGGTCTTGCACGACTTCCAATTTCCCTCCGCGCACCCGGACCGGAAACGATGAGATCAATCCTTTCTCGACGCCGTAACTTCCGTCGGAACAAACGGCCACGCTGTGCCAATCGTCGTCGGGCGTGTCGTTGGTGAGCGAACAAACGGTATCGACGACCGCGTTTGCAGCGGAGCCGGCTGAAGAAAGTCCACGCGCCTTGATCACAGCGGCACCACGCTGTTGCACCGTGGCAATGAAATCTTCCTTGAGCCATTTCTCGTCGCCGATTACTTCGTTCGCGGGACGTCCGTCGATCCTGGCGTTGTAAAAATCGGGATACTGAGTCGAAGAATGATTTCCCCAGATGGTCATGTTGGTGACAGAGCGAATGCTCACGCCGGCCTTATGCGCGAGTTGCGCGCGGGCGCGGTTCTCGTCCAATCGAGTCATGGCGAACCAGCGATCGCGCGGAATTTCCTTCGCGTTGTTCATCGCGATCAGACAATTGGTGTTGCATGGATTTCCGACTACGAGCACGCGCACATCGGCCGCAGCATTTTTTTGGATCGCCTGACCTTGCCCGATAAAAATTTTGCCGTTGATCCCGAGCAAATCCTTCCGTTCCATGCCAGCCTTGCGCGGGACGCTTCCGACCAGCAGCGCCCAGTTGACGTCACGAAAGCCTTCGTCGAGATCGGCCGTCGGTATCACCGATTCAAGCAGTGGGAACGCGCAATCGTTCAATTCCATCACCACGCCCTCCAGCGCGCCAAGCACGGCAGGAATCTCAATCAAATGAAGTCTTAGCGGCTGATCGGACCCGAACATTTGTCCGGAGGCGATGCGAAACAGGAGCGCGTAACCGATGTGCCCGGCCGCGCCGGTCACAGCGACTCTAATGGGATTTTTCATGACGCAATTAGGCACAAACGTTTCGCAGAGCAAAGCCGAAGCCAGTCACACGTCATGTCGAGCGAAGTCGAGACATCCCGTGAAGCTAGCGGTACGTAATTCGCCGGGGTTCCTCGACTTCGCTCGGAATGACAGCAATGAAATCCGCAGTTAAATTCTGATTGCCGATGTATCCGAACAAATTGAACAAGATCATCAGTCTCTTTGAGTCGCTCCCTGAGGATGAACGACGCGAGACGCTGGTGTCGTACGCGGACAACGCGAAGAACCAGGAGCCGCGTCAAACGGACAAGTTCGATCTCGTCGACGTGCGAAAAGATGAGGAATGCACCGATACAGTCGGCGTTTATCTGCACGTTGACGGAGATGGCAAGGCGCACATTCGCATGACGCTCGGTCCAGAAGTGCAAACCCTTACCCGTTCGATGACGGCCATTCTTTGCAAGGGGCTAGATGGCTCCACTCCGCAGGAGATTCTCGATCTGCCGAGCGATTTCGTGACGCGCATCGTGGGCACGGAACTGGTGCGCCTCCGGAGCCAGACTGTGTATTACGTTCTCACCCGGATTAAAAGCATCTGCAAAGTCTGGCTGGACCGTCAGCGGATGGCGCAAGTAGCGTAGCACAGCCATCCTGGCTATGGGGCCGGCGGGCATCTTGCCTGCCGGGTGGAATCGTCAAATAATGTCGAGCACGCGGGACGCCCGCTCGCCCCACAGGCAGGATGCGTGTGCTACCTTCCTTAGATGCCGCGGAATAACGAACTGAAAAAAATCCTTCTCATCGGCTCCGGTCCAATCGTGATCGGGCAGGGCTGCGAATTTGATTATTCCGGCGTTCAAGCCTGCAAAGCCCTGCGCGAAGAGGGCTACGAGGTGGTGCTGGTGAATTCCAATCCAGCCACAATTATGACGGACCCGGAATTCGCCGATCGCACCTATGTGGAGCCGATCACGCCCGAGGTCATCGAGGCGATCATGGAGCGCGAAAAACCAGACGCGATTTTGCCGACGCTTGGCGGGCAAACCGCGCTCAATGCCGCGATGGAGTTAAACCGCAACGGCGCGCTCGCGCGGCACGGCGTGAAATTGATCGGCGCAAATGCACAGGCCATCGCAAAAGGCGAAGACCGCCAATTGTTCAAGGAAGCGATGTTGCGTATCGGTTTGGACGTGCCGCGTTCTGGGGTGGCGCGTTCGCTCGCGGACCTCGATCGCATCGTCGCTGAGATTGGAACGTTTCCGTTGATTATCCGCCCCGCATTTACGTTGGGCGGCACAGGCGGCGGCATAGCTTACAATCGAGAAGAACTCGATGTCATTGCCGCGCGCGGCCTCGATCTTTCGCCAGTGCGCGAAGTCTTGATCGAAGAATCGCTGGTCGGCTGGAAGGAGTTCGAAATGGAAGTGATGCGCGACCGCATGGACAACTGCGTAGTGGTTTGTTCCATCGAGAATTTCGATCCCATGGGCGTGCACACGGGCGATTCCATTACCGTTGCACCGGTCCAAACGCTGACCGACAAGGAATACCAAATGATGCGTGACGCTGCGTTCGCGGTGATCCGCGAGATCGGTGTCGAGACCGGCGGGTCAAACATTCAGTTTGCCGTGCATCCTGAAACGGGTCGCATGGTGGTGATCGAAATGAATCCGCGCGTCTCGCGTTCGAGCGCGCTCGCGTCGAAGGCGACCGGTTTTCCGATTGCGAAGATCGCTGCAAAACTCGCG
The DNA here is from genome assembly GCA_963791385.1 of uncultured Verrucomicrobiae bacterium. Classification (GTDB taxonomy): domain Bacteria; phylum Verrucomicrobiota; class Verrucomicrobiia; order Chthoniobacterales; family UBA10450; genus Udaeobacter. The sequence goes on along the minus strand of CAWBSH010000022.1, from coordinate 575,100 downwards.
GTCGGCTACACGCTTGACGAGATTAAAAATGATATCACACGCGAAACGCCGGCCTGCTTCGAGCCGACGATCGATTACTGCGTCGTCAAGGTGCCACGCTTCACGTTCGAAAAGTTTCCCCAAGCAGACGCGACGCTTACGACGCGAATGAAAAGCGTCGGCGAAGCGATGGCGATTGGGCGCACGTTCAAGGAAGCGTTGCAAAAGGCACTTCGCAGCCTGGAGATCAAACGCTTCGGCTTGTTAGGCGATGGAGCAGATAAGGATGTCGATCTCGAAACGCTGCGTTTGAAGCTGGCGATCCCGAACGCCGAACGGATTTTCTACATCGCACAAACATTCCAAAAAGGGGCGTCGATTGATGAGGTTTACGAGCTGACGAAGATAGACCGCTGGTTTTTGCGAAACATTGCTGAGCTCGTTGCGGAGGCAGAATGCTTGAAGACGAAGACGTTCTCGCGTGCCAAGAAATTTGGTTTCTCCGACCGACAATTGGCAGTGGCGCGAAGTGCTTCAGAAAGCGCAATTCGATCCAAGAGAAAAACTGAAGGCGTCGCGCCGACGTACCGCCTCGTGGATACGTGCGCGGCGGAGTTTGAAGCGTACACGCCTTATTATTACTCGACCTATGGTGACGAAAATGAGCGGCGCGAGAGCGGCAAACGCAAGATCATGATCCTTGGCGGCGGCCCGAACCGGATCGGCCAGGGAATTGAATTTGATTACTGCTGCGTCCACGCCGCCTTCGCCCTGCGCGAACTCGGATTCGAAACCATCATGGTCAACTCGAATCCGGAAACGGTTTCCACTGACTACGACACGAGCGATAAACTTTATTTTGAGCCGCTCACACTCGAGGACGTGCTCAACATTTACGATCAGGAAAAGCCCGAAGGAGTTTTTGTTCAGTTCGGTGGCCAAACTCCGCTAAATCTTGCCAGTGGCTTGAAGGCGGCAGACGTTCCAATTCTTGGGACGCAGCCCGAAAACATTGAGACCGCCGAAGACCGAAAGTTATTCGCGGCGATGCTGGACAAACTTGGGCTGCGCCAAACCCCCAACGGTTCGGCGACGAGCACCAAAGAGGCTGTCGCGATAGCCAAAACAATCGGCTATCCGGTTCTCGTTAGGCCCAGTTTCGTTCTCGGTGGTCGGGCGATGGAGCTCGTTTATAGCGAGACCGAGCTCGAACGCTACATGGCAAACGCCATTAAAGTAACGCCTGATCGTCCCGTGCTCATCGATCGATTTCTCGAAGACGCCATCGAAGTCGATGTCGATTGCATTTCCGATGGCGAAACTACTGTGATCGGCGCAATCATGGAGCACATCGAGGAAGCGGGCATTCACAGTGGCGACAGCGCTTGCGTGATTCCGACATTCTCGTTGTCGCAAAAAGTTCTCGACGAGATTTCCTCCGCGACCAAAGCGATGGCGCACGAGCTGAAGGTACGCGGGTTAATGAATGTACAACTCGCGGTAAAAGGCGATGACGTTTACGTGCTCGAAGTGAATCCTCGGGCTTCGCGTACTGTGCCGTTCGTTAGTAAGGCAATTGGCATTCCACTGGCAAAACTGGCCGCCAAAGTTATGACCGGAAATTCGTTGCGCGATTTGGGATTCACGAAGGAAATCGTGCCCAGGCATTTTTCCGTGAAAGAAGCCGTGTTTCCGTTTCTTCGCTACGAGGGGCTGGATATTTCGTTAGGTCCGGAGATGAAATCGACCGGCGAAGTGATGGGCATTGATGTTGATCTGGGCCTTGCGTATGCCAAATCCCAGATGGCTGCGCCGCCTCCATTGCCGAAAGGCGGGCGTGTCTTCGTCAGTGTCAAAGACGCCGATAAGGAAGCGATCATTCCTGTTGCTCGCGAATTTCTGAAGCTCGGTTTTGAAATCATTTCCACCAGCGGAACCGCGGAAGCGCTGACCAAAGCGAAAATCAAAGTGACCAAGGTGTTCAAGATTCACGAAGGACGTCCCAACGTGCTCGACCGTATCAAGAACGGCGATATCAATTTCATCATCAACACGCCCAGCGGGAAAATTCCGCGCGAGCACGAAGTGGTGATTCGAAATGCCGCGCTCGCCGCGAAAATTCCGATCATGACCACCGTCCGCGCGGCGCTGGCCAGCGCGAACGGCATTCGCTCGCTCCAAAAACGAAAAGTTCAGGTGCGAAGCTTACAGGAATATCACGCTTCGCAGAGTGAATCGTTGAAGAGTTGAACGGTTGAAGCCGAAAAGCGGCATTGCCATTCTGGGCGAGGCGAACCGGTCTCCAGGAATCCTCCGGACTCGTTTCACAGTTTTCCGCGCGGTGTCTCGACTTCGCTCGACATGACGATGCGTTGATGTCATTTGTCAGGATGAAATTGTCGATCGTTCTGGCGGTACTTTTGGCTTCGGCAGTTTTTGGTGCCGACGAAAAGAAAGAAGAGAAGACTCCCATGAATTCATCAAACGAAGTTGCGGTGATCAAGACCAGCGAAGGCGAGATGGTTGTGCAGTTTTGGACTGATGCCGCGCCGAACACGATCGACAATTTCAAGAAACTGGCACGCCAGGGCTTTTACGACGGGACCATTTTCCACCGGATCGTCAAAGGATTCATGATCCAGGGAGGCGATCCGAATTCGAAAGACCCGGCGAAGGAGAACAGCTACGGTGAAGGCGGGCCGGGTTACAATATCAAGGCCGAGTTCAACGATCATGGTCACGATCGGGGCGTGATTTCGATGGCGCGCGGACCGGATCCGGATTCCGCTGGTTCGCAATTCTTCATCTGCCTCGCCCCAGTGCATCGGCTCGACCATCAATACACGACCTTCGGCAAACTGATTAAAGGCGACGATGTGCTGGAGAAAATCGGTGATACACCCGTAACCAAAAACAGCATGGGCGAACCAAGCAAGCCGACTAACCGCGTGCTGATTGAGAGCATCAAGATCGTGCCGGCAGATTCGGTGAAGTGAGTAGTTCGCCGGTCATGTCGAGAGAAGTCGAGACATCACGCGACAATACCTTACAGGTTGCGCAGCGGGATTCCTCGAGTTCGCTCGGAATGACTAAAATCGCCCTCGTCCAAATGCGTTGCGGCCCGCAACCGGACGAAAATTTCGCGCGAGCCATTGAATCTATCCGCGCTGCAGCCGGACAAGGCGCTCAGGTTGTCTGCCTACCGGAGCTTTTTCGGTCCCAATATTTTTGCCAAACCGAGGACCACAGGAATTTCGATCTGGCTGAAGAAGTACCGGGAAAATCGACAGCCGCATTGGGAGAAGTCGCACGGGAAACCCGCACAGTGATCATTGCATCACTTTTTGAAAGACGCAGCGCCGGGCTTTACCACAATACGGCGGCCGTTATCGACGCGGATGGAAAACTCCTCGGCAAATACCGCAAGATGCATATCCCCGATGATCCGTTATATCACGAGAAGTTTTATTTTGCGCCGGGCGATCTCGGGTTTCAGGCGTGGCAAACAATTCGCGGCAACATCGGTGTCTGTATCTGCTGGGACCAGTGGTATCCGGAAGCGGCGCGGCTCACGGCTTTACGTGGCGCGGAGATCATTTTCTATCCGACGGCAATCGGCTGGCATCCGAGTGAAAAGGAGAAGTTCGGAGCCGCGCAACATTCGGCATGGGAAACAATTCAGCGCGGTCACGCGATCGCCAATGGTTGTTACGTCGCGGTAGCCAACCGCGTCGGCCACGAAGCGCCTGCCGGTGGAGACGGCATCGAATTTTGGGGCCAGAGCTTCGTGTGCGGGCCAGACGGCGAAATCATTGCGAAAGGTTCGGTCGATCGAGAAGAAATTGTAATGGCCGATGTCGAATGGGCGCGCGTCAACGAGCAACGGACGCACTGGCCGTTCCTGCGGGACCGGCGCGTAGATGCTTACAGCGGGCTGGAGCGACGTTTGATCGACTGAAGCAGCGGAGCGCCGCCCCTTTTGCATAAGGCGAGCGGCCCCACAACGTCAGTCGCAACTGTGAACTGAAACGCGTGCTGTTTTGAATTCGTCTTTGTGTTAATACCACCGGGATGACCGCGACCAACGCTCAACCGCTGCGTCGGCCGTGGTATCGCCCTTCTTTGACGGCGCAAATCATGATCGGGCTGATCGTGGGCGGCCTGATCGGATGGCTGCGGCCCGATTGGGGAAACGCAGTCTATTTTTTGCGCGACATCTTTATTAACCTGATCAAATCGATCATCGCGCCGCTGGTATTCTCGACCATTGTCGTCGGAATCGCTGGCGCCGGTGCGCTCAAGAAAGTGGGGCGGATGGGAATAAAGGCCCTGATTTATTTCGAGATCGTCACCACGGCAGCGCTCATCATTGGATTGGCCGTAGTCAATTTCACAAAGCCGGGCGCTGGAGTGACTCTGGCCACCGCAAATACCGACGTTCTCAACACCATCGGCCAGACGCATCCGAAAACCTGGGTCGAAACCATGGTGCACGTGTTTCCCGCCAGCGTCATCGAAGCGATGGCGCGTGGCGACGTTTTGCAGATCGTCGCGTTCAGTGTGCTGTTCGCGCTCGCCGTTTCAGCCGTTGGCGAAAAGGGAAAGCCAATCATCCGCGCGATGGACAGTCTCTCGCAGATCATGTTCAAGTTTACAAATTACGTGATGCTGTTTGCGCCCATCGGGGTCGGCGCGGCGATGGCTCACACGGTCGGCACGCAAGGCTTGGGCGTGCTGTTGAACCTGGGCAAGCTGATCGGCTCGCTTTATCTCGCTCTCGCAATCTTCATCGTGTCCGTTTTTGGAATGGTGATCTGGATCGCGCGGATTCCGGTGCGGCAATTCGTGCGAGCGGTGCGCGAGCCGGCGGCGCTCGCGTTTGCGACTACGAGCAGCGAGTCTGCGTTGCCGAAAGCGATGGAATCAATGGAGCGCTTCGGAGTGCCGCCCCACATCGTGGGGTTCGTGATGCCGACCGGCTATTCGTTCAACCTCACCGGATCGACATTGTACCTCGCGATGGCCTCGGTTTTCGTCGCGCAAGCCGCGGAGACGACAATGGGGTGGCACATGTCGTTAGGCCAACAGATCACCATGATGCTGACGTTAATGCTGACTTCGAAAGGCGTTGCCGGCGTGCCGCGATCATCACTTGTCATTCTGCTAGGGGCGCTGAATTCGTTTGTACCTTCAGGGCTGGGACCAATCGGCGTGGCCGTTATATTCGGCGTGGACGAATTGATGGATATGGGCCGCACGTGCGTGAACGTCATCGGCAATTGTCTGGCGACGGTGGTCGTGGCGCGCTGGGAAAAAGAATTCGATGAAAACAGGGCACACGTTTTCGGGACACCGGCCGAAGCAGAGTTGGATTTAAAATCAGGCGAGGTCGCTTTTGCCGATGCGGTCGCGCAGGGTGACTAAAGAGCATCAAAAGAATAGAAGAATTATGTTGACACTCAGTGGCGCGGCACCTCATAGTTACAATCCTTTCACCATCAAAAACCTATGAAAAAAATACTCGCGCTATTTTTGATATCCTCCTCGATTGCCTTGAGCATGATTGCTTTTGGCGTCGGGAATCGTCCAGTGACAGCTGGACCGAATCCAAACGCCGATTCCTTTAGCAAGGGACCGACGGTCGATACCTCCAGTGTGGTTGTCCAACTCAAAGGGGACCCGCTAAGTACTTATTCCTCTACGAAGCCTGCGGCAGGCAGGAAAATTGATTTCACAAGCAGCGCCGTGAGATCGTATCGCGCCCAGCTCTCCGCCGGACGCAACCTTTTCAGAAGATGGCTGCGAGCCAATGCACCGAGCGCAACAATAACGAGCGAGTATGATATCACGCTTAATGGAGTCGCGGTTGACCTTAACGGGACGCCACTGGCGACGATCGCCGCGGCGCCGATGGTAGAGCGGGCCGAGTATAATATCCTTTATCATCCCACCCTGAGCCAGAGCTACCAAATCATCAATGCGGTGGATGCCTGGAATGCTGCCGGTGGCAGATCCGTTGCCGGCGCAGGGATTAAGATTGGAGACATCGATACGGGGATTGATGAGACGCATCCGTTCTTCGATCCGACTGGCTTCAGCTATCCTCCGGGCTTCCCCAAGTGCGATGCAATAGATAGCAATTCGCACCAGGTAGACCGGAATTGCAAGTACGTCTCGCCAAAAGTCATTGTTGCCAAGGTCTTTTATGGGAAGGCTCGCGCGGAGGGCGTCGACGCGCAGGCGATTCAAGATCATGGGTCCCACACGGCTGGCATCGCGGCGGGTGTGACCGGAAAGACTGCCGTGGTCAACGGCGTGAGTGTCGATGATATGTCTGGTGTAGCGCCGGGCGCCTGGCTTGGGAACTACAATGTCTTCCCCGGCGACGTGCTGAACGCTCGCAGCAAGGACATCCTCGGTGCGGTTGAGGCCGCGGTCGAGGACGGAATGGATGTTCTTAATCTGTCGCTCGGCGGCGCCGCCGTGGTTAAAGAAGAGAACGATTTGTTGGCGCAGGGACTCAACAACGCAGTAAGCGCGGGGGTGGTCGTGGCGGTGGCAGCGGGCAACAGCGGACCAGGGTCACGCACTGTTGAGTCTCCAGGCATCGCGAGCAAAGTCATCACGGTCGCTGCGAGCACGAACCAACATTTTGTCGGTCAGCCGTTCACCTATCCGGCAGGCGGCGAAACAACGACTGGTGCTGCGGTCGGCGATTTCGACCCGTTGCCGGCACAGTCGTTCGACCTCTTTGACACGCAGTCCGACGGTTGTACCAGCGTTGATCCAGGCGCTTCCGGAAAGCTGGCGCTTATTAATCGTGGGGCGTGCACCTTCAGCCAGAAGGTCGCAAACGCCAAAGCGGCAGGTGCCGTTGCCGTTGTCATCATAAACAACGTCGCGGGAGACCCCAGTGCGATGGCGAGGACGGCAGGTTTCGATGATGATATACCCGCTGTGATGATCAGCAAAAACGACGGGGCAGCGCTGCGGTCCTCTGGAGCGACTACTGCTTCAGCGGACTCGACGTTCCAGGAGTTTATCACTTCAGCGAACAAGGATATCCTGGCCGGCTTCAGTAGCCAGGGCCCAACCAACGCTGATTTCGGTCTCAAGCCTGATGTCGCCTCTGTGGGAGTGAACGTCCTCAGTTCAATTACCTGCGTGAACAAGGGGCCCGACTGCCCCGGGGACGGTTCAGGATGGGCCTTCTTCTCAGGAACGTCAATGTCAACGCCGCACATTGCCGGATCGGCTGCAGTGCTCTTGGAGTTGCATCCGGACTGGTCACCTGATCAGATTAAATCGGCGCTCGTCAACCGCGCGGACTTGGTAATTAAGGATGCTATTACCGGCATGCACGACGTCGGCCCGAGAGCGCAGGGCGCTGGACGCGAGAACCTCTCGGTCGCAGCGGACGCGACAACATGGATGGATCCGGTTTCGGCGAGCTTCGGCAAAGTTACAATCGGGATTCCGACTTCGGTCAACATCACACTGTACAACCCAACCGGCAGTGACCAGACGTTCAGCGTGTCCAAGAGGCAGTTTACTCCGTCCACCTTCGACGGAACGGTGTCGGCGCTCTATAACGCTGGAGTTGTGAGCAATGGTGACGCTCGGATTACGGTGCCGACCATGGTAACGGTGCCTGCAAACGGTTCGACCACGCTGACGTTGACGGTGGGCGGAGCCCTTAGGCCACCCAGTTTTATTACGGGTTGGATCAACCTCCAAGGTGAGGGCCACAATGATCTCCACTTCGCCTACGGGGCCCAAGTCGTCCCTCCGCAATGATAGAATTGTAAAACAATCCTCCCAAACAGGGACGCGGCTAAAACCGCGTCCCTGTTTTTCTTGCCGAACGAACATTCAGGGCATCGACAAATCTGTATCATTTCGGATAAGCTGGGTGGATCATGGCAGCTGTGCATACATCCGCCGGAGCAACTCATCTGATGCAGATCTTGGTCGCTGCTTTTCTGGCGATTCTTTTCCTCCAATCGGGAATTGACAAGATCGTCGACCGCCGCGGAAACCTTGAATGGCTAAAAGGACATTTCGCCAAGAGTCCACTGGCGGGCATCGTTCCGTTGTTGCTGACTGGCCTCACAATCCTTGAGGTGGCGGCTGGCGGGGTGAGCGCGATCGGATGCATTCTCGTAATTTTCCTGCGAAATTCGACAGTCGCCCTCTGCGGCGCTGTGCTTTCTGCAACCGCAATCGTCGCGCTATTTTTAGGGCAGCGAATGGCCAAGGATTATGCTGGCGCCGCGGTGCTTGTTCCGTATTTTCTGCTTGCGCTGATCGCAATTTATCTACTCGCGTAAGGTTAACAGGAGTGAGAATCCGCGCTGATATTTCAGGAGGCGTCGCACGGACAGGCGCAATTACAAAGGATTCCAAGATGAAATCCGTGCCGGTCTCCGACCGATCCGAGCAGTCTCACGCCGGCGATATTCTGTTGTTGCCGATAGCGATAATCGCTTTTTGGACGCTCGCGTACGACCTTGTTCTTGTCGCCAGATGGCCAGCGTACACGATCATGTGGTGTTTTCTGGCGATCGCAATAGCTGGTTTCTTTGTCTTGGGACGTCTATGGAACACGACGGGTGCAATCCCTGGCAAAGCTTATCAATTTCACTTCTCCCACCTCCTTCTGTTGGTTTTGGGGTTGGGTTACGCAATCACAGCTCTGTTTGTGCGCCGGCCGAATCAGGATGATGTGGTCTATTTCCACAGAACTCTTACTCAGCTCCTCGACCTTCATCAGCCTATCCTCTTGCGGCAGACGAGTGTTGACATGGACGCCGCGGCCTTTTCACCAGTTCATCTGGCAACCAGCTATGAGATGCTCATGGGCTTTGTGGCGCACTACCTTGGAATCGATCCTCTGTTCTTTTACCAGATTGTCGGTCACGCATTTGCGGCATTTTCGCTTCCATTTGTGTTCTATTGGTGCTCCCGAATTTTTGGCTTGAACCGCTGGCTGGCCGCGGTGGGCGCCCTTTTTGGAATCGGTTTTTTACTTCTCGCTGACAAGTCATCGTTTGGCGCGTTGCTTGGAGCTGTTAAGTCGATACAGGGGGTCGACCCTAATGGATGGGTCGGATTTTCGACTCTTTCCGGCTACATGTGGCAAGGCAAGCCGATCGTGTTGATCTTGTTTTTGCCGATGGGTCTGGCGCTCAGTTACCGATTCTTCAGTCGAGGTAAATCGAGTGACCTGGTCTGGCTTACGTTATTGGGCGTCGCCGGCGTTGGTCTCAGTAATCCGGCCCTTTACTTGCTCCCGGCAATTATTGGCTGCTCCTGGATAGCTTTTACCACGCTTGAACTATTCGAACACAAGTCACGAGAATATTTATGGCGGCTGATTCGCCGGGGCCTTTTCCTCACAATTCCGCTCGCGTATCCAATCGTGATACTGGCCTTACTGAAAATGGACATCATCCCAAAGCCAATTGACCTCCACCAGCTTGGGCCAACATACATGCCATGGCGTGAAGCTGTAGATTACGCCATCGGTGGACGTGCTGAGTACTTGCGTGACGTGGTGCTAATGATTGCTGTCCCGCTGCTAGTCGTGAGAGGCCGCAGCGGATTTTTTCTCTTTTTTTATCTCTGTGCTGTGTGGCTGTTTTGTTTGAACCCATTGCTGGCACGCGTGTGGATGGCAAATATTCTTGCGCCAACTTACTTTCGGCTTGTCTATCTCTTGCAGTTTCCCCTGCTCTGCGCGTTGCTTGCGGCTGCAGGGCCCCGTCTAGCGCAGCGGGGCGACGGCTATCTAACGAGCCGAACGCTAACTGTGGTAGCGTTGTTGGTGATTATTGTAAGTTTCGTCCACAGCTACCGCGGAGTGTCAATCTTTCCGAGAGATGCCAAGCTCGGCATCGGCTGGAAGTCGCCGCGGGAATACCAGTTGCTTCCCGCGAATCTTGATTTTGCTAAAGCTGCCGGTCCATACATCGCGCACGCCAAGCTGCTCGCGCCCACCTGGACAGCCGGCTGCGAGTTGCCGCTTCTGTTCCCGGAAATGCAAGTCGTCGCGCCGCGGCTGGTCTACCATTATTTCGCCAACGCCGGCAATCCTGACGAAGGTATATTGCGCCACCAGGCGCAGGCTTTTATCGAGGAAAACCCTTCTGAGAATGCCAGGGGCCTTCAACTGTTCGAACCGAAATTTCAGCAAGTGATAGAAACCGGTCGCGCAAATGCCATTGCGGTTCCGGAATCGGAAAGTCAGAGAGTGTTAGCGACGCTCAAATCGATTGATCCTGGGTGGCATCGCGTTTTGGAAGCCGGCGGGTTGGTCCTGATGCTGCCAGATCCCGCTGAACCGACAGGCTAAGAACGTGGTATTATTTTGATGTGAATTCCATTGGAGGAAAAAGGGCGCCGTGCTTAGCTCTCCAACGCACAAAGGCGACCTGCGCTGAAACACCTTAGATTACTTAGAGCTTCTTGTTAGTTCCGATGCTTTCCAGCGATCGTCCACGCACGTTACTGAATCTCGTTCACTCTGAGCGCGGCTTGCAGTGCCTGTCACGAAAAGAACGTCTCGCGTTAGTGGCGATATGTCTTTGCACATTGGTCCTGCTTGCCGCCCTTCAACATGGCCGAGTGTTCCTCGGCGACGAAATCGGTACCCTTAGATACCTGAAAAAAAGCCCAACCTATATTTTGACTCACTTCACCACCCATCTATCGATGAATTATTTCATCTTGGTAGAGAAGGCAATCGCCCGGCTTTGCGGAGCAACGGATTGGCGCCTAACCCTACTGCCGCTGGCAGGTGCGATTGCAACTATCCCCTTGACTGCTTCGCTCGCGCTTAAATTCACGGGTTCCACACGCACTGCATTGATTGCTGGCGGCTTGGCTGCATTCAATCCGCTCCTTATTTATTGGGGACCACAGATTCGGTCGTACTCGTTACTGGTGGCCTTTAGCCTACTGGCAATCAATGAGTTCTTTCATTGGTATCAGCAGCGGGCGTGGTGGAATGGTGTCCGATGTGCCGGGGCGGTGCTACTGCTATTGCTCGCGCACCTTAACGGCGTTTACACAGTCGCATTTCTCATACTATTGGTGATAGCTGAAAGCGTTTCGGCTGGTTTTTCAGGCGGCCGAAGGTTTCTGTGGGAGTCTAGGACTCTTTGGATTCCGTTGGGCGGGGTGGCGATAATAGTCGGCATAGCTTATTGGCGTCTTCTCCCCGATATCGCGAAGATCAGGGAGTGGGGAATCGACACCCCACCAACAAGCATGGGATATATTCCCCAAGTCTTTAGTGCGTTTATGGGTGTTGGTTACGCTGCCTTGTTGCCCGTGCTGTTACTGCTCGCCGGCTCCTGGTCGGCGGTAAGAAAGAAGCGAGCACTACTTCTGCTGTGGGGAGCGATCATTCTGAGCCCTCTCCTTATGTCTTTGCAGGGAGTGTCTGTTCCAACCTGGGCCTACGCTCGCTATCTAATTTTTTCTCTTCCCTTGCTCTTGATCTTAATAGCGGAGGGCATCGATTGGCTCACAATACACGTCCGGATAGGGAGCGGCGCCGCTGTCGTAGCTTGGGCCCTGGCGGCAATAGTTGTTTTGTGCTGGATACCTTTGGTCCATGCGCAGTTTCTCACACAAAAAACTTGGCCGTATGCGCGGGTGGCCAAGTTTTTGCATACGCATATGGAGAAAAACGATGTCATTGTTGCCGGGTGGGCCGTCAGATTCACACTGAGCCAGTTCTTCGACGATGCCGAAGATCGTATTGTGCCGCCCGACAGCTACGTTAACAAGGTTGCTAACCAACTCGATACTCCATTGAAGGGGCGCGTTTTTTACGTGACATTCCCGCCAATTTTAAACGGTCGCACTGCATCCATCCGACGATTCGGACGACTGGAAGTTGCAATCTACAGAGGCAATACCGCGCGGGTGTTGCTCCAAGAATGGCGAGAAGACCTGCTGCGCCGAACTGCAGGCCGCGTTTATGTGGCCTTTCAAAACGACTATCAACTACTCGCCCTTCTCGAAGAGCGGTTGCCTTCCGGGCAATCGGCAGATCATTGGCGCTCGCTGGCAGAGAGTTGCCGAGCTCAGAGTCCATCCGCGCGTTATGTTCCACGCCACCTACAGAAGGCCGAACGATCCGTCATATTTCCGTGAATTGTGTTCCGCGCGCTCTCCCGATCCGGCGCATCGGGCCGCTACGATTTGGGCGAGAAAAGATGCACGCTCGCCAAATCATCTCCAATTAGTTAGACTACGAGCGTGACCGATGGGATCGAGCTTTCCATTGTGATGCCCTGCTTGAACGAGGCCGAGACGCTTGCGCAGTGCATCCAGAAGGCACAGGTTGGCATCCAGCGTTCGGGCGTGCGCGGGGAGATTCTTGTGGCCGATAATGGCAGCAAAGATGATTCCGTGCAAATCGCAGAGAAACTCGGCGTGCGCATTGTTCATGTGAAGGAAAAAGGATACGGCAACGCGTTGCGCGGTGGAATTCAAGCCGCGTCGGGAAAATGGATTGTCATGGGCGATGCCGACGAAAGCTATGATTTTTCGGAGACGGACCGCTTCGTGAGGAAATTCCAAGAAGGCTTTGAATTGGTGACCGGTTGCCGCCTGCCAAAGGGCGGCGGAAAAATCTTGCCAGGCGCGATGCCGTTTTTACACCGCTGGGTAGGCAACCCTCTCTTTTCGCGGATGGCGCGATATATGTTCGCCGCACCCATTCACGATGTTTATTGCGGCCTCCGTGGATTCAAACGAGACCTGTATGATCGGCTGGAGCTTCAGTGCGAAGGCATGGAATTTGCCACCGAGATGATCATTAAAGCGAGCTTACACGGCGCGCGGATCGCCGAAATTCCTATCACGCTCCATCCGGACGGACGCAAGACGCACGCCCCGCACCTGCGCACGGTTCGTGATGGCTGGCGCACCCTGCGGTTCTTCCTTATACTCAGTCCGCGATGGCTCTTTCTCGTTCCGGGTTTTGTTTTGGCTTTGCTGGGATTGGCTGGTTACGCCGTGGCGTTGCCCGGATTGACAATCAGCGGCGTGACTTTCGATGCTCACACACTTCTGTTTGCCAGCCTCGCGATTCTAATGGGATACCAATCCGTTCTGTTCGCTATCTGCACCAAAACTTTCGCCATTAAGGAAGGCTTACTGCCCAAAGACCCGCGCGTTGATCGGTTCTTCAAGGTGATCTACCTGGAACGGGGTCTGGCGATCGGCGCATTGGCTTTTTTAGCTGGGTTGATTTTGTTGGGCGCGGGTGTCCTGCAGTGGAAAGCTACTCATTTCGGCCGTCTCGATTACGCCGTCACCATGCGTTGGGTCATCCCAGGCGCGACTTTGACGGCCTTAGGGTATCAGACCCTTCTCTCAAGTTTCTTTGTAAGTATTCTTGGGATGACGCGTCGTCTATGAGCCACGCATGGTTAGAGACAACATCAGAACTTGTGCTCTTGTTAGAGTCCTGTTCACGGCCGCAGGCCGATGGTCGGGGACCAGGTTTGAGCGGCTGAATCGCGTGTGTGCGTGACAACTGCTATTATACCCGATTTTCAGCCTGAGTTCTCCAATCTTTTCAGTATCCTTGGGATGCACCGAAAATGGGTTTGATCGAAGCTGTTCATGGAGGATACGTTCATAAGAGGCGCATCTTGGTCCTCAGCGACTGGTGTTCCAAACTCATTCCATTCAATTCCAAGGTGCTGGATGTCGGGTGCGGTGATGGCCGGCTCGCTCGCCTGATCGCTGACAAGCGACCGGATATTTCAATTCGGGGGATCGATGTCCGCCAGCGCATCGATGCTGCTATACTCGTGGAGACGTTCGATGGCGAGTCCATACCGTATGACGAGGGCAGCTTTGACGTGGTGATGTTTGTTGATGTGCTTCACCATGCCGGCCAGCCAATGACCCTGCTTCGCGAAGGAGCTCGTGTCGCCCGACAGGCAATTCTCGTTAAGGATCACCTTGCTGAAGGAATGTTGGCTTACTCGACGTTGCGGCTCATGGATTGGGTCGGAAACGCTCGATATGGTGTTGCCTTGCCGTATAATTATTGGACGCTGGCCAAATGGCTTCGCGCATTCGATAAGCTAGGGCTTAACATCAACTCCTGGGAATCAAACCTAGGGCTCTATCCATTTCCGGCAGATTTGATTTTTGGGCGATCCTTGCACTTTTTCGCGCTGCTCCGAATGGCAGGGGAGAACACAACCCACATCAAACATGATTAAATTCGAGCAAAAGGGTCCGGCTGAGCGAAATCGCCCTCCTGACGATCCATGGGAGGACGCTTACCTGCGCTTTGAAACTCCTGAGCAAGAGGTCCGAAAATTTATTGGGCGCCTAAAATTTATGGATGCCACGAAATGGCGGCGAAATGCAAAGATAGTGGAGCTGTTTTGCGGAAGAGGGAGTGGCCTCCGGGCGCTTCACCAGCTTGGCTTCAATCAGGTCGAAGGAATCGATCTGTCGCCTTCCCTTGCCGCCGAGTATGCAGGGCCAGGCAAGATCCTCGTCGGGGATTGCCGGCAACTCCCATTTAAGAGTGCCAGCAAAGATATCCTTATCGTGCAAGGCGGTCTCCACCACTTGCCTGTGCTCCCCGATGATCTCGATCGAGTACTTGCCGAAGGAGTACGCGTGCTGAGGGACCATGGCTTACTGCTGCTGATCGAGCCATGGGCTACTCTCTTTCTCTCCATAACCCATGCGCTTTGTCGAAGCCGGGTCATCAGGACGCTGTCGCCAAAGATCGATGCATTGGCAAGCATGATTCACTACGAGCGGCAAACATACGAACATTGGTTAAGCCATCCAAGACTCATCCTGGATTCACTGGCCAAGGCTTTTCGATGCGAACGCTGTGATTTCAGGCGGGGTAAGATTTACTTCGCGGGACGTAAACGATCCTGCTGAAACATCTGCTGCCACATGCTGGCTTTGCCTGCCTGAATAAATGAATTTTCTGACCGCAAGAAGGCGCTACTTACCTTGCTCATTTGTAAAAAGGGACCTCCCATTTCTAATCTCCCGGCAAGCGCGAAATCTAAATCGTCGATCACCTTTCTTGAGTGCTGGATCGTAGAGATGGACTAGGTAAAATCGTGCCAACCCAATGACTAACGCGCACTCTCGCCATAACAATGGGTTGGAAACTTTTGCTATTCTCGCACTGGCTATTACTTTTTTGCTTCGTTATACGCCATTCTTGGCGTCGCGTTTGCTTTTTGGGCCTTTTCTCGACAATGTCCATATCTACGGACCCATATTTTCCGAGGTCTCAAGGCTAGCATTGTCCGGTGACGTTCCGTACTACCTGCCAGATATCGGGACCGGTTTTCCAGTGTTTGAAAGCCCGCATTTTTCGATTCTCTATCCGTTTTATTTCTTTGGGCTGCTCAGCTATGGGGGCCCACTGGCGTCGCTGTACACGATCACGCATCTGACGCTGTTTCACCTTTTCATTTTTTACGTCAACCTTTATGTCTTGTTGCGCTGCGCTACGGTTCCTCCCTGGGCTGCGTACATTGGCGCATCCGTCGGGATGCTAGCGCGTAACACAGAACTCTACGCCAGTTGGATCACTGTTACAGCCAGCTATGCGTGGTTGCCGTTAGTGCTTGCTGGCGGGGTATTGTTATTGCGATTTCCGAGCAAGCTTTCGGGAATGCTTGTCTTTTCCGGTGCAGCGGCCTTGCTAGCCCTGGCAAGCCCGTCGCAAGCCGTAATTCATACCGCTTTGAGTTGTGCCATACTATTTGCAACAGGCAGTGGGTGGCTGTATCTGCAGCAACGCTTACCGGACCTCGGGCGCGTCGCGTGGTCCCTCGCGTTGTGTGGCATGATCGCATTCGGACTCGCGGGAGCCGCAATACTCCCCATGTACATCGCAACCGGCGCGATGATTCGCCACATCGGCGCTGGCGCAGCCGTGATCGGGCACGCTCATATTCCATGGGAAAGCTTCAACCTTACCCAACTTAGCTTAAGCCAGGCGGCAGGTATTTTAATCAGACCGACTTGGATTAGCATCGTCGGAAGCCCTTATGTAGGCCCACTTGGCGTAATCGGACTGCTGCTCGCTGCAACTTACTTTCGCCGGCTCGACTCCTTTCTGCGCATGCTAGCCGTAACATTTGGAATCATCTGTCTGTATGGGTTGCTTTCCAGCTTTGGCACCAACCTGGGGTTGGCCTACGTGAACTTTCACCTTCCGTTGATTGACAAGATTCGGGAAGCAGGAAGGCACCTCGTTTTGTTTGTGATTGGGGTTTCCTTTTTAAGCGGGCTTGGCTATTTCCTCCTGGCGCAAAGGCTTGAGCAATGCAAACAGCATGGGAACATATCTTCGTTGATCGCACCGGCTGTGTTGGGTTTGGTTTTTGCCGGAATCATTGTCTGGGAGCTTCTTCAGAATCCCCAGGGAGGAAGTCGGACCGGCTTTTGGATGCTGGCATTGGCACCGATTCTGTTCGTGCTGGGGTATTCCTGTAGGCTGGTTTTCTACAAGGATATCACGTCAGCCGGGGTATCTGGTTTCGGTCGCCGCAATGGTGATTCCCGTAAGAGGAATCTCAGTCTCTCAGTCAGACTTCGACAAGCCGCCCAATCTACTTAGCCACCGGGTGCTCCTGAGGGTGGCTCGAAACATCGACGCGGCCGATTACCGGGTCGATTTCCGCGACAAGGTGTTTTCCAACCGGTTTTGGGCGATGAACGCAAGTTACTACGGAATCAAAAGCTTTTACAATCAGATACCTCCACAACCGTATGATCAATTTCGTTTCAGCAACCTGACCGGCGTTCCTAATCTGTGTGAAATGATGGGGGCGCGTTATGTGTTATGCGGTCCGGATAGTTCACCGCCCGATCAAAATGCACAGCCGATCTTGGAGATTGAGGGATATCGGATGTACGAAAACGCCAGTCCGATGGGGCGCTTGACCTTGGTGCATCGAGTTGCAGGCCACACGAATAGCGAAGGTGCATTTGCAGGAGTTATCCGTAATGGCTTTGATTACCTTTCAGAGGCTTACGTAACTTCTCGTGAGTTCAAAAGAGTCCAACGCTTCTTACAATTTCCACAAAGATCGCCGTCTGCTCAGGACCGTATCTTGAAGATCGTGGATGAACCGAATCGGAGTTATTCGATTACTGAATGTGCTTCGCCTTCACTGTTGGTGTTGAACGAATGGTTCACACCCTCCTGGAAGGTCCGGGTGAACGGCAAATCCCAGCCAATCCTGCGTGTCAATCAGTGGCAAACAGGTGTGCTCCTGGGCGCCGGAAAAAATCGCGTTGAATTTGAATACCGCCCTACGCTGTTTCGAGTTTTGATGATACTGAATCGAATCACGCTGGCATTGCTTCTGGGTTTTTTGATTTCTCTATTGTACCGAAATCGCCTGGCTAGAACTTCTCACCCCCATGGTATTTCGTGATGAACACGGCCGTCGCGGTTTCTGAGACAGCAGCCGCCGAGTCCCGAGCTGGAGACGTTCTTCTTATACCGGTGGCGCTGGCTGCGTTTTGGACATTGTCTTATCAACTCGTTCTGGTCGCGCGATGGCCGGCAGCGACGATGGTGTGGTGTTTCTTTGCGATTGCTGTTGCGCGTCTGTTCTCACTGGTGCGCCTTTGGGGAGGAGTAATGCGACGCCTGGCTCTGGGTATCGCTTCCACCCGTCCCAGCTTCTCCTATTCACCCTCGGTGTCGCCTGCGGTACTGCCACCCTTTTCGTCCGACGACCAAATCAGGACGACATCGTTTACCTCCATCGAGCGCTAACGCAACTCTCTGCATTGCGCCCCGAGAATACCAGTTGCTTCCCGCGAATCTTGATTTTGCTAGAGCTGCCGGTCCATACATCGCGCACGCCAAGCTGTTCGCGCCCAACTGGACTGCCGGCTGCGAGTTGCCGCTCCTGTTTCCAGAAATGAAAATCGTCGCGCCGCGGCTGGTGACGCATTATTTCGCCAACGCCGGCAACCCGGCAGAAGGCAACCTTCGCAACCAAGCGGCCGCTTTTATTGTCGGAGAGCGACTCGGCAGTCCCGAGCGAGTTAAGGCGTCCGAACTGAAATTTCGGCAAGTGATAGAAACCGGCCGCGCAAACACCGTGGCGGTTCCCGAATCTGAAAGCCAGAGAGTATTAGCGACACTCAAATCCATAGACCCTGGGTGGCACCGCGTGTTGGAAGCGGGTGGGTTGGTGTTGGTGTTGGTGTTGCCAAGCGGCGCTGAACCAACGAGCTAACACCGATGTTTCCACCTTTCGGTCCGAATTTCGCTGGAGAAAAAAGCACTCCGTGCTTAGCTGTACCGGGCAGGGTCACTAGAACTCGTCGCAGCTTTATGCGGATCACGAATGATATTGCTTCCGAGCCGTGCGGTGGCGACTCGACCGGCTCCAGTCAACCAGATGCCTGCCCGTCCCCGCCGAAATCGCCCCACGTGGCCAGTGCCGCTGAAGCGTTTAAGAATTATCGCGAGAACCCTGCTGCGACTTGGTACAAGGGCAACACCGATTCGAACGATTCGTCTGGCAAATACGCGTTTCAACGACTACGTCAGACTTGGTTCACTCCGCAGGTTGTTCCAAAGTTCAAGCTTCGCCGAGACGATAAATTCTTTGCGATCGGCTCCTGTTTTGCGCGCGGCCTTGAACACTGTCTTCAAAAGAACGGCATTGCAGTTGAAAGCGCGGCGCGGGAATTTTCCAAACTTCAGCCAGCCAAAAAGGGGCATCAGCCCTCGGATTCATAAACAAGTACAACACGTATTCAATGCTAAACGAACTGCGCTGGGCGCTTGACCCCGAGGCGGCGTTTCCGCACGAGTCTATCGTTCGACTGGCCGCAACCGCCTGGTACGACCTAGGCTCAATGGATTGAACGACCTGATATTGGAGCGTGGATGTTGCAGTTCGGGGCAGCAGAATCAAACCTGATTAAATCGATGTCTATTCTTCAACTGTTTCAGCTTTCTGTCTGGAAGCAGAACCAACAGCAGCAGCGATCAAAGACTTTTCCTCCCAGTTGGGCAATTGACGCCTTATGCGTGGTCGTGCTTGTGCTCTACTTCCTTTACTTCGCGTTGCCCGCAGTAGGCGGGCACTTCGCCGACGACGAAATATATGAGTTGTACAGATACTGGTACCACGGATGGTGGAAATGGGTTTGGGCAAATATATGCTTCTGGAGGGACACACTAACGTTTTTCCGACCAGGCGGCGTCTTATACTGCGGCGTGCTTTATCATTGTTTTGGCCTGAATCCGCGGCCCTATCACATCGCCCAGATCAGCATTCTTGCTGCCTCGATTCCGATGCTCTATTATCTCGCTCGATCCTTGTCCTCGTCGCGTTCTGTCGCGTTTCTGGCTGTTCTTGCTCTTTGTTATCACGTGAAACTAATCAGCCTGGTTTTTCAGGGTTCGTTTAGTTACGACGTGTTGTGCGGCTTCTTCTATTTTGGGGCACTCGCATACTATATACATTTTAGAGAGAGAGACGCTCAACTGCGTCCGCTTCAATTGGTCGGCTTTTTGGCGTTATATGTCTGCGCACTGGATTTCAAGGAGATGGCGGTCACGCTTCCGGTGATCGTTCTGATCTATGAAATTCTGAAATCTCCGCGCTGGGGCGATTGGAAGGAGTTTATCAGATGGGCGTACGCTTCTACGATTCCTGCTTTAATCGCAGGTCTGATCACGGCTGTTTATATCTACGGCAGGATTCACGGTCCGACGTCGTTGGCCATGGCAGGCCCTTACCGGCCACAGTATTCGTGGAGTAACTTTCTTAAGTCCAACGCATCTTTTGTCAGCCAATTGTTCTACGGAGTCGCGATCTCGGAGAAGGGGCTGCTCGCCTTGTGGGCGCTTGTCTTTATTTATGCCTTCCTGCGCCGGGATCGTATGCTGCGGCTGATGGCCTTCTGGGTTGTGATCGTGCCTCTGCCGTTGGCGTTCATTATCCCGATTCGCGCCGGCGGGCACCTATACCTTCTTCTGTTCGGGTGGGCGATGATCCTCGCCAAGGTCGCATCCGATTTAATCGAATTGCTGTGCAAGTTTTCCCTCCTGGTACGCCGCACTGCCACTGGCCGCGCCCGCGGGGCCGCGACTGAAGCTGCCGCAGCCGCTGCCGGCAATGTGTCTCAAACAACGCTTAGAATTGCTGCGACGCTTGTAGTTGCATTCTCCATCGCAATTTTCACTCGATGGAAAAATCGGCCCGCTTATGTGCGGGCTTTTCGAAACCTCGGACAAAAGACATCTCACGTTGTCCAAGCATTCCGCGCATTAGATCTCCGTCCGGCGCCCGGCAGCACGATTCTGGTGAAAGGAAACCCCTCCATCCCGGACCTGGGATGGAGGGCCCTTTTTATCCCTGCTCTGCTGTGGAATGATCATTCCCTGCGAATTTGCCTGGAGGGTCTAAACAAACTCACACCACAGCAACTCGCGAACATGGACTACGTCATTTTACTGAGCGAATTTCACGCCGAGATTGTCCGTGCCCCTGAATCACAGCGACACTAAAGAGCAAATTTGAACTTGATTATCATCTGTCCCTGCTCGGAGGACTTCAGGAATGCAGAGACCTCCATTGGACGTGAGTTACCTTTTGAGAGCGCTCCGAACCTGGCGGTGTCACTTGCAAACCTTTGTCAACTTCTCCCAGCGCCGCCGGAATAGTAGTTACGCGGGTTGACGCTGGATTGCCTGTCGGAGTGTTCATTTTGTAGAGAGTCTCGCTTCGCGCTGAGAAAACTGAATTTTTGCTGTAAAGTCTCACACAAAGTTTTGTTTTCTCTTTAGAAGTACGCCTTAACCATTGCTTCCGCGTCCGATATCTGAGCCGACGGGCTTTTCCGGGGCGCTCACGACTGCGGGATGAATTGCTTCAAGGATCGCTGGCAAATCGTAGCGAAATTTCCAGGACGCTTTTGGCATGGCGTTTTGGAAGCGGACGGGTTGGTGCTGCTGTTACCTGGTCTCATCGAGCCAAGAGGCTGAGATCTGACAGTATCCGCCAGTAATTCCCCCGGACGTTACTTCGGTGATGCAAAGAAATTTACATACCAATCACAGCTCTCGCTGACTGACTCCAAGTGGAAGGGTACGAGGCCATGCTTTGCTACCTCGTGCACGGCCATATTTTTGCTCTTCAAAGTAGCGATAAGATCAATCCAGTTCGCGCCGGCCTGTTTCAGGCCATAGGGCCAAAACTCAAGGAGCAAATTTGCGCTAGGGTTGTCCGCCAAAACACGACTGGCGCCACGCAAGGCATGAAGCTCATATCCTTGAATGTCCATTTTTATCAAGTCAACGCGTTGGCCGGGTTTGAAGTAATCGTCGAGCGCAACCATCTCGATGCGCACAACCCGGCGCGCAGCTTCGTTACTTGGGTAAGTGCGATGGTCGACGTTGAGCTTGCCTGAGAGATAAAGCTCTGACTGGTCACTGCGCTCTCCCACCGCTGCTTGCAAGACGTGGACATTGCGAAACCTGCGCGTCGCGGCAAGCAATCGCTCGAAATTTTCCGGTGCCGGTTCGAAGGAATGGACAGCACCGGCCTCACCAACACAGCGGGCAAGAAATCGCGAGTAGATCCCGATATTTGCGCCGGCATCGACCGCGACAGCGCCGGGAAACAATATTTGTTTGAGTAGCCGTCGCTCGGCGCGATCGGCATACGCTTTGTAACTGGCGTAGAGCGGTCGGTAAATTGGAAATGCGTATTGGTACAGCTTATTCCCAAAATTGCGAAGAGCTGAAACGTCCGACATCAGCGGCGCGGTAGAATCACAGTAAAAAACGACGCGCATAGCCGCGGGAAACAGCGACTGAGAAACAGATCCGTGGGGAAAAACGCGCGGTAAAACCAAGTAGGGACTGGCAGTTTATGCGATATCCCGCCGGTAGCCATGTAAGACACCGCGCTAAAGAACCGAACCGAGCAATTCGCCACATCGTAGTTCTCGCTCAAATTGTCGGCCCAATCGCGCCGGCGGAAGAAAATTAGCCATGGCAACGCGATGTTTGCAGACGCCAGCGGCCCCTGAACATTTTTCAGTTCCGGCTCGGAAATCTCGAACTCAACCGGCTCGTGATGCAAATACTTAAAGATCGGCGTCGATACGAGCGAAAAGAACGGTTCAGTGGCGATGACTTTGCCCCCGGGTTTCAACTTATTTGCGGCCCGATTGAGAAACAGAATAGGACTTTTTAGGTGGTGCAGCACATTGGTCAGCGTAATAACATCGAGGCTTTCGTCCCTGATCGCATCGAACCTGTCAATTTCGTGGCAGTCAAACACAAGATCAAGATACTCGAGGTCAAGCACATCGCTGGTGACAACATTTGGCAGAAATTGTTTCAAAGGCGAAGTGCCGCTTCCTACCTCGAGTATCGAGAGCGCTGCCGGGTTGGTAAGGTCTCTGAACTGATCCCGGTAAAGCTCGCGATACCAAAAAAGAAGATTCTCGTTTGTGCCGAGCCGCGCGCGGTTACGCAATGTTGCGGCACGATCCTTCGCCTCCTCGGTTGGCATAATCATCGAACTGCTTATTTGACGGCGCGGATATACAGCGAACCGGCGAACTCTGAGATCACCGGCACGCTTTCGAGGAATCGGCCAACGGCATTCAAGCTATTCACCAAGGGAAAAGGTGTTTTCGGATGAAGAAAATCAAAAGGATCGATTTGCACATCACGAAATCCTGTTTCTTTGAGTAACCGCCGCAATGGCCAGCGAAAGAACGCCGTCTCATCGGGCGAGTCGCCAAGCTTCCGTTTAACCCAGGGGACGTTCTTTTGTATCGCGATCTGAGGGTTCAGCATGTTCGGCTCCGTGAAATAGATCGTACCACCGGGTTTTAGAACCCGATAAATTTTCCCCAACGCCTCCTTCACTTCCAAGTGATGCAAAACTGAACTCCCCACCACGGAATCAAACACCGTCCCAGGATAGCTCAATTCATAGGCGTTCTGGATTTGATATTGAATATTTGGCGCGGAACAATTGGTCTTGGCGATCTCCAGAAGCTCCGGTGAGACGTCAATTGCCACGACGTCCGCTCCCGAGCGCGCCAGCTCCCGAGTAAAAGAGCCCGTGCCGCATCCGAGTTCAAGCACGGTCATCCCTGATCGTAGATGGTTGCTTAGCATTTTCGCCCGACGCGCCCAGCGCAGTTTGCCAGCCGGGCCTTCCCAGTTCCAAATCTCCCCTGCCCCATGTTGGGCCAGGAAACGCCCATGCTCGATTTCGTTAGCAATGCGCTCTTGCACTAGAAGACTTCAGATGACTGCGACTTCCAAACAAACCAGCATGGTCTCGTGGCCCAAAATTCTTTGACGTGACACCGAGTTAGTAACCCAGTTTTAGTTTCAAGAACCCGTGCCAGCACATTCTCAACATAACAAGTCCGTTGCGGAAGACCTTTGTCATCTTTGTCGAACCATAAATGCGTTCCTGATAATGGACAGGTAAGTCCAGAATCTTAAGATTCAGTTTCGCGGCGCCAAATAAGAGTTCGTAGTCGCCCCATCGGTCTTCGATTCCCCAACTTCCCAACATAGGTCTGATTCGCTCCCAATCGCTTCTCCAGAGGACTTTTGTGCCGCACAAAGTGTCCTTTACCCTTTGACCGAGGAGGTAGGTGAAAGCAACGCTGAAAAATTTGTTGCCCAGCATGTTCGCTCCATTCATTGCTCCCTGTGAAACCGGATAGACCAGCCGCGATCCATTGACAAACTCCGCCTGTCCCGAAATGATAACATCGATGAAGTAGGGCAGCTCTTCTGGAATTGTCGTCAGATCAGCATCGAGAATCAGCAATACATCGCCTTTCGCTGCATCGAAACCTGTCCAAACGTTTCGTGACTTGCAAACTCCCGGACCATGCTCAAGACGAATATCCTTTTCCAGATAGCACGACTGCACTCGCCGCACTTCCTCGGCGGTGCCATCGGTCGATTGATCGTCACAGAAAATGATCTCCGTCCGACCCGCGAGGGGCGGAATTCGGCGAACGGCATCCTCAACGTTTCCTTTCTCGTTTTTGCAAGGAATGACGACCGATACGGCAAGGTCTTCCAGCGCAACAGGCGGCGGAACCATTCGCGCAACGACCACCTGCGTCATGCAGAGCTTGCTCAGAAATGGCAGGCGTGCGCAAAAACGATTCAAAGAAGCAGACAGCAGGGGCAAATACTTCGGCAAGAGAACGATTCGATGTGTCTCAAGAGCTTCAAAACCGGCTAGCTTCAACAAATTGCGGATATCCCTGGTGGAAAGCCAGTTCTGCTCGGTGCGTGGAACCTTCATCCCGATCCATTCCGCAAAGGTGACGAGCGGTTCCCAAAGATGATTGTACGTTATTACCAACACCCGAGTATGCCGCTGGCAAAGCGGCTTTAGATTCCGGAACGCTTGGAGTACATCTACTGTATCGCCGATATCGTTAAATAAAATGTAGTCGAATTCCTCGCCTAGTCCGAATGCCTGTCGGAACTCTTCCTTGTCTGGGAAAGCGACTGCGAAATTGAGGGATGGATTTTGTTGTTGCGCGATTTCCAATATCTCGGCGCAGATATCGATGCCTTTCCCATCACTTGGTCTGACGGCGGCTAAAAGGTTGCCGATGCCACAACGAACCGATAGCACCGTTTTCTGCGGTTCCACTAGGAATCGAAGAAGACGGGCCAGTAACTCGTAGTAGTATCTGTTGTTCGTTATCCAGCCCTCGCGTCGAGGAGCAATTTTAGCCAGGTGCTCTCGGGTCCGCTGGCGCCTTTGCTCGAGCGCAGGCAGCCCCCAGACGAGCTCTAAGTTGGTTTCCGGGCCTGTCACTGTCGACGGGAAAACTGAGGGCGCTCTCCGGGGGGAGGATGTGTGCGAAGTTTCAACCTGATCCATCAGCGTTTTTTATGGAAGGAAGTCAACGGCTTAATTTGCCCAGAGATTTGGGCCCAGGATTGCCTTTGTCGAAGGCCACGGAAGTTGCAGATAAATCCGATGCGTAATTTCACTTAAGTAACGCAATTTTGCTGGAGAAAACGTGCCGCTGTGGTTGACTGATAGGTTCGACATTCCTCGTCGGAATGCCTGCGCAAGTTATCAAAATCAGTGGTGCTCGCCAGAACAATCTCAAGAACTGTCACGCCGGCTACCGCCCACGCGCTCTTGCAATAGATTGCAAAGGCCTGTCCGCAAATGTGCATAGACCGCATCTCGAGTGAAAGTGGCCATTTTGTGTTAAAATGCAACGTAGCTTCCGAATCATTCGTTGACAAATCTTGACTCACAACGCGAGCCGCGATAATTGCCACATCCTGTGACAGACGCTTCAGAGGGAAAATCTGCAGCTGGGTCGTTTTACGCTGGAGCGTTATTACTGCTTTGCGCCCTCGCCTTTTACTATCTGGCAGTCCTTAGAATCGATTACCAAAAGACGGCGCTGCTCGATCTTCGCCCATATCCGGATGCGACAGAATATTTTGCCCAGGCGAAGGCGCTAGTTAAGGATAGATGGCCTTCGATACAAATTGGATACGATAAGCTGCCATCGAGGTATCCGCCTGGTTACCCTGCCCTGATGCTCCCATGGCTGAAGATTCTTTCTCAAGCGCATTCCGTTCTGGCCCCATTTCGGACGAATCAGACGATCGGGCTACTTCTGCTTTTGACCGTGTTTACCTTTTACGCATATCTTGCGATGCCATTGACGGGTGGGTTTGCGACGCTCTTACTCGTCACGCTTCCAGGCTTCTTCACTTTTTGTCGATCGTCACTTAGCGAAATTAGCGTTTCAGCAGTCGTTGTGTTGGCCTTCATGTTTGCCTTCCTCGGGCTAAAGGAACAACACCGCGGGAAGATTTATTTATCGGCAGTTTTGCTCGGTCTCTCCGTTAATATTCGTATTCAATCGCTTTTCTTCGCGCCCTTGCTGGTCGCGATGGGCCTGTTCCCCGCCAAAGAGACGCCTTTGCGTCGTCTTTCTCATTGCGGTGTGGCGGTGATTGTCTTCGTTCTGGCTGCCAGCCCGTTGCTGGTGCTGAACACGATCCAATTTCATTCGCCACTCAAGACAGGCTACGGCTTCTGGATTGTTTGGCCACCCTCTTTGGGCAAGGCTCCCCCGTACTTCTCGATTCGTTACCTTCCCCTGAACGTCACGCGGTTATGGAACGAGTTTGCGTTGCGCCCGTCCGGCTATTCCGCCGCCAACATGTTCGGTACCGGCACGTACTTTGTCCCTGCGTTTGTTCTTCTGATCTGTGTCGGGTCGTTCTTTGTCCGGATGGACCGGTTCGTCCTCTGTGCTCTTTTATCCTGTCTGGGTTACCTCGCGCCGACTCTGCTTTTTGCGGTTACGGAGGCACGATTCTACCTGCCTCTCTTTATCCTCTCTGTGGCAGTTGCTATCCTTCCGGTGACGTGGGCCGCGCAGAAGCTTTTTAGCGGAAGGCGTATGGTTCCTGCGCTGGCGATCTTTTTCCTGTTTGCCGCGGCTTGTCTCGGTTATCCTTCGCGCTCAGGTTACAATACTGTCGCGGTCAATCGTTCGCAGGCGTGGGACGCTCTTCGTTATGACGCTCTATCCGGCAAATCCGCGTGCTTCATTGCCGAAAGACATTTTCTTGATGTTTGTGGCAGAGAGCCTGCCATCGTCCTTTCCGATGTTGATCCTGTTTACTTGAATGCGCTCTGGCCGCGCTGGATTGTGGCAGCGCCAATCGACGAAAAACACGGTTATCAATTCAGCAAAATTTGGCACTACGATCAGCCGCGGGCATTGGCTTTAGTGAAACGCGGCGTGGAGCAGTCGCTGCCGGTTTACGCGCTGTTCGTGTCCCGGAAAGAGTTGACGGAAAAAAAGGAGCGCTTGCCTGAGCTCGACGGTTACGAGTGGGTTGCTATTAAAACTAGCACCCGTGACGCGGTAATTCTAAAGCTAAGCCAGAATAACAAAGAATAGCACATTCGCGCAGAGCAGTCCTAACTCTTGCTGGCAATCAAGTAGATGTTCTTACCCAATAGCCGGCCGAATAGGAAGTCCAGCAATCTGCTTACCGGCACAACATAACGATCGTAGAGACTGACCGCTCGCGCGCTAAGATGGCCGTTTTTGTTGCCAAAAACTTTAAAGCCAAGAGCAGCAAAAAAACCGAGTGAGTCCACATACCGCGTTTTACAAACACCGAGCCCAGCCGAACGGGCCAATCGCTCCATGCCCGCTCGACGATAGCGGCGATAATGTTTGAGCCTTTCGTCCAGACTCGTCCACAAACATTGAAAAGCTGGAACATAAATCAGCAGCCGGCCGCCTCTTGCTAATTTTGCGGCAAGACGGCAAAGACTGGCCTGGTCGTCCTCAATATGCTCGAGGACATTTAGCGTGAAAATGAAATCGAACGAGCCATCTGAGACTTGGTTCAAGTCGTTGAATGTCAGAAACCCATCACGAGCCAGCCCATTGGCCAGAAGCACGTCAGGCTCAACGCACACCACATCGATGCTTTTGGTTCGAAGCAGCTTCGCGAACGTTCCAGTGCCGGCCCCAAAATCAAGCATGCGGCTGCAATCCCCAGAACTGTCTACGATGAGATCAAGCAAGAGTGAATTGTAGTTAGTTGCTCCTTCCAGCGTCTCTAAAACATCAATCCCAGTGTAGCTCAGCTGTGGAGCACTCATTTCTGGTGCCTTTGGACGTTGTATTTCACAATCGCGTAGATAGCTCGTATTCCGTCTTTCCAATTAATCTTCTTGCCTTCTCTGTAAGTCCGTCCGCTATACGAAATTCCGACCTCATAAATGCGACAGCCTCTCTGCGCCAGCTTGGCAATGATTTCCGGCTCGATGCCAAACCGATCTTCTTCAAGCTCAATCGATTTGATGACAGAGGTTTTGAAGGCTTTGTAGCCTGTCTCCACATCGGTCAGATTGAGATTCGTGAACATATTGGAAAGCAACGTCAGAAACCTATTGCCGACCATGTGCCAGAAAAAAAGGACGCGATGTGGTCGCCCGCCCATGAACCGGGATCCAAAAACCGCGTCTGCTTTACCTGACAAAAGCGGCTGAAGAAGCACTGGATAATCTTCCGGGCTGTATTCGAGGTCTGCGTCCTGCACCAGAATGACATCGCCGGTGGCGGCCGCGAAGCCGCTGCGCAGAGCCGCGCCCTTCCCTCGGTTTATCGGATGATAAATGACCTGATCGACTACCGCTGAAATCTTCTCGCGGAGCAGCGTCTGCGTCCCATCTTGCGAGCAATCGTCCACGACAATGATTTCTTTAGTGTTTAGCGGTGCGCTGCGGACTGCCTCGACGACCTTCTCGATCGTGTCCTTTTCATTGTAACAAGGGATTACGATTGAGACTTTCATTTTCGCTTCACGCCGAAGGCTCGGGTAACCTCGTAAAGTTCGTAGATTTTTTCGCCTCCAAACCAAAATTCGTTTGCCAATCGAGATTTCAACTCCGGATTGGCTGCTAACGAGGCGAGAAGATTTTGCCGTGTTTCCGGGAATGTTTCCTTCGAGGCGGCAAAAGTCAGCACGAAACTTCTACCCGGTGGGAAAATGCTCCATAGCGTAGTGTTTTGTTCTGGTTCAGTCTTCTTGTCGAGCTGGCTGAATATCGGCCATAAATCGCGCATCCGCTGTCGGAGTTTCGCGGGCGCGAGGGCGTGAAGCTGGTCATATAGCCCCCAGTCGGCGCTGATTATGCGCTTCGCCTCGAAGCCATGCTCATTAATATACTCTGATAGAGAATAGATTTCCGGAGACCATCGCGGGTTGTAACGCAAATTAGTTCGAAAATGAGACAAATATGCCGCAGTGTTATGGCCGTTCACAATAAAGGTACAGATCGCGGCAGCGCCTAAAACGGCCGCAGCGCACCGCTGTACGCTTATAGTAGTCACCTCGCTATACAGTGACTTAGATAGGAAGACGAAGCCCAAGATCGGGAAAGGAAAAATCATCGAATAATGGTGTGGACCTCCAGCCTGGGGCGTGATCGCGATCTGTATGAAGATCAGAAAACCAATGAGCAGGCAAAAGAAACCGTTTTTTCGATTCTCCCGCGCTCCAGAATCTGACATCGGAGATAATAAACATACGAGGGCAAGACAACTGTCCGCGACTATTAGCCAAAAGGGAACATAAGGAATTATTCCATTGGCGTTTCCGAATATAAATCCAGCCATGACTTGGCCTGATAATGTGCCTATGAGCGCTGCCCACTTAACCCCGAGGCCAGCCGTATGAACCTTGGTTGGCAGGTGGTGATGGAAAAGGGGCAAAACTAGATACGCTACCGCACCGCATCCAATCAGAATGAGAACTATTGCCAGCCAACCGGCGAATCTCGGCAAGGAATTCCACAGCGTCACAAGGGTTCCTGGATAACACAAGGCGATCCCCACGGCGAAAGCCAATAGGAGCCAAACAAAATCGAAGTAATTGAAGAACCCCAGCCCGAAGCACGCAAAAATTGTAATTGGCTTCCAGAGTTGCGGCTTCTTACGATAGCTAAACCAGAGAGCAAGGATAAGAGCTTGGAACAAGTGCATCAACACAGTGCATCCCCAATCTAACCGGCTTGGAAATACGTTGGCTGGGTCAACCGCCATTATCCAAACCGCGATAGCAGCCCAGGCGTGTCCAACGCTGTCTCGCATGGCGCGATAAAATATCAACAGTGTTAACGCCGCGAGAAGAATAGCCGGCAAACGGATAGTTAAGGGCGACACCCCCGTGAAATGAAAAACGGGAGCATAGATCCATGCTTTCAAAGCTCCCATATACGGGAAGATAAGCACCGGCACGGATCCCAGTTTCCTGTAAATGAAGGTATTGTCGGGGGCGCCTTGGGCAGCATTGACGAAAGCTACTTCATCGTAATAAAGACCTGGAAGCTGAATTCGATACGCCGCTAGAAAAGTGAAGAGACATGCGCTGGCAATTGCCATTCCGTCTGCTAAGCGGTCAGCGGAAAGGCACCTCATTTTTTGACGCATACGGAATTCAACAGGGGCGAGCATTCTGTCGTACTTACGATTACGCAATTTCGCTGGAGAAAAAGGATCGCCTGTGGTTGACTAGAAGGTTCTACGTTTCTCGTCAGAATGCCTGCGCAAGTTATCAAAATCACCGGTGCCCGCCAGCACAACCTGAAGAACCTGGATCTGGAGATTCCGCGGGAGAAGCTCGTGGTCATTACCGGGTTAAGCGGCTCGGGGAAATCCTCGCTGGCTTTCGACACTCTTTATGCGGAGGGGCAACGGCGTTACGTCGAGAGCCTCTCCGCTTATGCGCGGCAGTTCCTGGATCAAATGGAAAAACCGGACGTCGATTTCATCGAAGGATTGTCGCCCGCCATCGCCATCGAGCAGCGTAGCGCCGGCGCCAACCCACGGTCGACCATCGCGACCACGACTGAGATATACGATTACCTGCGAGTTCTTTTCTCCGCCGTTGGTCAACCGCACGATCCGCTCACCGGCCGACCGCTCTCCCGCCAAACGCCTCAACAAATCGTGGATCAGGTGCTGGCGTACGAGCCGGGCAGCAAAATCATTGTGCTGGCACCCCTGATCGAGAATCAGGCTGGCGAATTTCGTGACGTAATTGAAAAACTCAAACGTGAAGGATTCGTTAGGGCGCGGATCGATGGCCAGCTGATCGAACTGGATCGGCCCGAGCCGATTCGGCTTAAGAAAGGCGAGCGGCACAAGATCGAAGCCGTAGTTGACCGGCTGGTCATTCGCGATGGCATTCGTGTGCGCCTGACAGACTCAATCGAGACTGCTCTGAAATGGGGCGGCAACAGCATCGTTGTATTGCGCCAAACAAAAACACCGAACGCCCAACATTCGACATCCAACAACGAATCGGACCAGTGGGAAGAATCCCGCTACTCCACAGACTACGGAGACGCTGAGACCGGCTTCAATTTAGGCGAACTGACGCCCAGACATTTCTCTTTCAACAGCCATCTCGGAGCATGCCCAGCTTGCCATGGTTTGGGAACACAACTCGTGGTCGATCCGGAGTTGATGATCTCTGACCAAACCAAAACACTGGCAGAAGGAGCAATCACACCCTGGCGTCGGGGCACAAAACGCATGCGAGCCTATTATCGGCATCTGCAATCTGCGCTCATCAAACATTTCCACGTGAACGAAGAGGTGCCGTTTGTCGATTTGCCCGACGCATTCAAAGCCGCGCTGTACTTCGGCACGAATGGCGAGCCCATTGAAATGGAGTTCGCGGCCAATGGCGAAAAGAAAATCAGAAAACCGTTCGAGGGACTCGTGCCGCAAATACAACGCCTTTATCAACAAACCCAGAGCGAGTTTACACGCAATCGCATTCGAATGTTTATGACACGCGAGACCTGCAAGGTCTGCAGCGGTGCAAGACTTAAACCTGAAATCCTAGCCGTCACAATCAAGGGCCGAGAAGGACACGATTTGAATATCCATCAGTTCAGCCAGCAAACAGTGGAAGACGCTCTCCAATTCATCAACGGTCTCGACCTGACCGACCAGCAGCAGACGATCGTAAATGACGTTGTCCGAGAGGTTCGTTCACGCCTGCGGTTTCTCGCGGAGGTCGGGCTAGGCTACCTCACATTGGATCGGGAGAGCGGCACGCTTTCCGGAGGCGAAGCGCAACGGATCCGCCTGGCCACACAGATCGGGTCAGGTCTGGCAGGCGTTCTCTACATTCTCGACGAACCAAGCATAGGTCTGCATCAGCGCGACAACGCACGTCTGCTTGGAACACTTCGAAAGCTGAGGGATCTGGGCAATTCCGTTATCGTCGTCGAGCACGATGAAGAGACGATTCGGGCTGCCGACTACATTATTGATCTTGGTCCGGGTGCAGGGCCACGTGGCGGCGAGATTGCGGCGCAGGGAACCCTCAATGACATCCTGGGCGCGAAGAATTCGTTAACTGGTGATTATCTTTCCGGGCGCGCGCGGATTCCAATTCCAAAACAGCGCGTCCACCCGCGACCGGACAGCTGGCTTACAGTCGTAGGCGCATGTGAAAACAACCTTAAGAACATCGACGTCTCATTTCCTCTCGGGTGCCTCAACTGCGTGACTGGTGTTTCTGGAAGTGGCAAATCGACTCTGGTAGATGACATTTTGCGGCGTGCGCTTTTCCGGCACTTCTATAACTCGAAAGATAAACCCGGCGCTCACAAAACCATTCGCGGACTGGAACAGATCGACAAGGCAGTAATCATTGACCAAACCCCGATCGGTCGCACGCCGCGGTCGAACCCGGTCACATACACCGGTGCGTTCACACCAATACGCGAACTGTTTGCGCAATTGCCGGCGGCACGGGTCCGCGGCTACGACGCAGGGCGTTTCAGTTTCAATGTTAAAGGCGGCCGTTGCGAGAACTGCGAAGGCGGCGGTCTGATCAAAATCGAGATGCACTTTTTGCCCGACGTTTACGTCGAATGCGAGGTCTGCCGCGGCAAACGCTACAACCGCGAGACTCTCGAGATTACTTACAAAGGCAAAAATATCGCAGATGTGCTCGATCTCACCGTGGACGAAGCTGCACGGTTCTTCCGTAATGTGCCGACCATTGCGGAAAAGCTCAACTCGCTCCTGGACGTGGGCCTCGGATACCTGCGACTCGGCCAGGCTGGGACGACTCTGTCCGGCGGCGAAGCTCAGCGGGTGAAACTTGCCACTGAGCTTGCCAAAAAGGCGACCGGTCGCACTGTTTACATTCTCGATGAACCTACGACGGGATTACATTTCGCCGACATTGAAAAATTGCTGGAGGTCTTGATGAAGCTGCGCAACGCGGGGAACACAATCGTGGTGATCGAACATAATCTCGAGATGATTAAGTGCGCCGACTGGATCATCGATTTGGGACCCGAAGGCGGTGAGCGTGGCGGCGCGGTCGTAGGCGCGGGATCACCTGAAGAAATTGTTGCGCTTCCGCGGAGTTATACCGGCACATATCTGGGGGCGGTACTGGGCAAAGCATGAGTCGTATAGCACGTATAGGACCCATCTGTCTCATGGGCGTACTCGCGCAGTTCGCCCGCGCGGACATCTCCGCTGAAGTTGCTCAGGCGAGTGCGCCACTTTTGGAGGGCGTGCCCGAGGTGGCCGTTGTGCGCTTACAGTCGCTGCTCAATGGAAATCCTTCCGAATCTGATTGGAAAGCAGTCGTCGAAAAGCTTGCCGAAGCGCAAATGGCAGCAAACGAGCCGGAGGACACTCTGGTTCTTCTGGCAGATGCCCGGCTGCGCGAGCTCCCATGGGCGAAATTCTGGCGCGCCCAGGCGCTAGCAACTCTGCACCGTTGGGCCGACGCTCTGCCGCTGTATCAGGAACTGACAAACGAAACTTCGCCGTTTCAAAAAGCTGCGGTCTTTGGAGCTGGCGAAACACTGCGTGCTTTAGGAAAGCGCCAGCAAGCTCTGGCAAAATTCAATCTCCTCGTTCATGACAAGGAATGGGGCACGCGAGCGCAGTTGCGAGCAGCCGAACTATTCATTGAATTCGGCAATGCTCCGGATGCACGTCGACTCCTGGAGCAGATGCAAACAGTTTCCGTCCCAGAACGGAGAGAGCGGCGCGTGTTACGCGGCCGGCTGGAACTGATTTTGCACCGTCCCGAACGAGCCATCGGGATGTTTCAAGCGATCCTAAAAAGACCGGATGGAATGCCTCATTCCATTCTAATCGCTGCACTCTTCGGGATTGCTGAAGCGCACTTGCAGCTCAAGACGCCGGAGACCGGAGACGATATCCTGGAGCGTTTCATCGATCAGCACCACGCAGACCCTGATCTCCCGCTGGTTTTTGCAAAGCTCGACGAGCTGTATCGCGCCGAACACAAACCTTCGCGCAATGAACTGGAAAAATGGGTGCGCAGGCCGGAACAACCGCGGCGGACGTTTGCACGCTGGTATCTCGCGCGGCTGGAGATTCGTGCAGGCCGGAGACAGCGAGCCCAGGAATTGTTTGCAGATCTGTGGCGCACAGGAATCAAATCGCCGGCGATTGCCCCTGCTCTTTTCGAGTTTGCAAAATTCGAAATCGACGACGGCCGTTTTGATGAAGCACTCGCGATTTTAGACGACGCGCGCCTGCTGCGTCCTGAGGCGGCTTTGTTGACGCGGATCGATTTTCTGTCTGCGCAAGCGCAGTATTTGGCGAGCCGATTCGATACCGCGACGGCTGGGTTCGAACAAATCGCGCAACTTGAATCCCCCTGGACGAGAGCCGCGCTGTTTAATGCGTCAAGCGGCTGGTTGCAGCTTGGTAATCACGCTCGCTTCGTGGCCGATTACAACCAATTCCAACAACAGGGCGG
Source organism: uncultured Verrucomicrobiae bacterium (assembly GCA_963791385.1). GTDB lineage: Bacteria > Verrucomicrobiota > Verrucomicrobiia > Chthoniobacterales > UBA10450 > Udaeobacter. The sequence continues at coordinate 540,716 of CAWBSH010000022.1, read as the reverse complement.
CGACGAACAATCACGTGCCGACTTGCGACTTGAGGAAGGTTTGATGCAGGCGGCTAAAAACGACAAAAAAGCCGGGGCATCCCTGCAGCGATTCATTCACGATTTTCCAAATAATCCGCGGGTATCCGAGGCTTGGGTGAGCCTGGCCGAGTTGGCGTTTCATTCCTCGCCACCGCGTCTGGACGAAGCGCGGAAAGATCTGGATCACGCAGCAGCGGGTACACCGACGGCCGCTGCCGCCGAACGGGCCGATTATCTCCGCATCTGGGTAGAAGAGACAGCGGGCGGAGATGACTCGAGAGTCATTGAGTTTGCAAAGCGATTTCTGGAGCAGCATGGGCAATCCCCATTTGCTTCGGAAGTTCGAATGAAATTGGCGGAGCTTTATTATCGCCGCCAGGATTTCGCAAACGCGCAGACGCAGTTTGAAATCATTGCGCAACAAAACCCGAATGACTCGCTCTCGGAAAAAGCGCTCTTTTTCGCGGCAGAATCGGCCATGTTGAGCATGAGCGAGCATACGCTCGATCGTGCACTCGTTTTATTTGATCAAGTCGTACAAAAAAACGGTGCGATGCGCTGGGCGGCGCGAAACGAAGAAGCTGTTATCGAGCGGAAGCTCGGAAAACCTAAAGAGGCCCTTACCTTGTACGACGAGGTGTTAAAGAGCAGCGCCGGCGCGTCTGAAAAACGCGAGGCGCTTTGTGGCAAAGGCGACATTTTCTTCGAGGCCGGCACAACGGACCCCAGTAACTATCAGCGTGCCATAGAAGCCTACGACGAATTGGCTGCCGATCACGAGGCGTCGATTCATTGGCATAACCAAGCGCTGTTTAAAAAGGGATTATGCCTGGAGAAAAAAGTCGATCGAGCGGGCGCGCTCGCGACATTCTATAAAATTTTGGAAGACGAGTCGGGCCCGGGCGAGCGACGCGAGCTGTTCTGGTACTACAAAGCTGGGTTTAATGCTGCGCGATTACTGGAGGAAGATTCAAAATGGGAATCCGCAGTCGCGATCTACGACAAGCTCGTCGCGGCCGGAGGCAACCGAAGCGACGAAGCAAAAGCACGTCTGAACAATATTCGGCTCGAACATTTCCTCTGGACCGACTGAAGCATTCCTCGCGGAGGCTGGAGGAAGTGGGCTGGCTCAAAAATACGAAGTGTATCGGGAAATAAGCTTGCTTAAAATTCCCATCGGGATCAAAGTTGCAGCATGGGAAAAGGAAGCAGACTCAGTCGCGGGTGCGGCTGGTCGGTCCGATGTGCAATCGGGGCTTTGGCCCTTGCACTTTGCGCATCGGCTTTTGCTGGAGACGGGCGAAATAACGTAGTGCTGCCTTCGCAGCAGGCGCTGCCTGCCAAGCCAAAGAGAATTTGCTTGGTGGTAGCGGGTGGCTCGCGCATTCCGCAGCAATGCGATCGTCTCTCCGCAATTCCGACCACTGTTGGCGCGATTGATATTTACGGTCATCGTCCGGGCAGATAAGAGTCCGACGATTTTCGTGGGGGATTGCGTGCTGCCGTCTCGGCAGCGCGGATGGAGATTATGTTTTCCTGCGCCGGGCCATAGCAGGTCCTCGATGAAGCTTCGCCGGCCAGATTACGAGCGAGTTAGTGAAACCCCAGCGTGCTGTAGCCACGGCCCCGCGGGCCGTCTTGTTCGCAGCGAATTTTCTGCCTTGGTTCCTAACCGACACAGGCCCGCGCCCTGGACGATTCGTGCCACGGCAAATCGGTGGCTACAATTTTACGAAACCGCCTTCGCTGGCTTCAGCGGATGGTGGCATACAGGCTTTGAATGCTGCTCGGGTCGAGTCGTTCCCGGCTCCCAGCTCGTTAGGCAAGATTTTGCTGCCGCAATCACGGCTTCATCGTCGTTATCAGTAAGCCCCGCGAGGAAACCACGAATGCGGCGGAACGATTGACGCAAAAATAAATCTGCAGCGGAGTGGTCCGGCGATGCCGCATCGCCATTTCGCTCTGCAAACTGAATCTCGCCATCGATGCGGCTCAGCACACACGTCGAAGCAAAAAGATCCATGGCCGCGTTCGCGATCCGCTCCTGGACAAGCTGCATGTCGAGGATCGGCTCGCGATACATGATCAACGCGCGATTAACGGCGAAATTAAAACGCCAGATCAACCGCCCGAGTTCCCCTGCCTGCGACCGAAGCTCTTCGCTTTGAACGGGCACATCGGGCACAAGAACCGCCGCGCTGAGCCGGTTCTTTCCGGCAGCCCACGCTTTGCTCATCCTATCGAGCGAAGGCTTCATCATGGTGTCGTAAATTTCCTTAAACTCCATTCCCGGCCCGCGCATCCCGACCAGTGCGATGAATGAAGTCAGCACTTCGTTCGCTCCCTCGCCAATCTGATTGATGCGCGCATCGCGCATCATTCGTTCCAGCGGAAGATCGGTCATGTAGGCGGCGCCGCCATGGACTTGGAACGCGTCATTGATGCATTCCCACAGCCGCTCGGTCGTGAAGACCTTTAGCATCGCCGTTTCCAGCATGTAATCTTCCAGCCCGCGGTCGATGAACGACCCGGTCACCGTGGTCATCGCTTCCATGGCGTATGCGTCGGCCGCGATGCGCGCGATTTTCTTTTTCACCAGCTCGAATTCGCCCAGTGTTTTGTTGAACTGTTTGCGGGTGGTGGCGTGTTGAATGGCCAGTTCCAAACATGTTTTCGCTGCGCCGGTACAGCACGCACCGAATGTTGTGCGTCCGAAATCGAGAACCGTCAGCGCGACCTTGAGGCCTTTGCCCGGCGGGCCGAGAATATTTTCCTTGGGAACTTTGACGTCGCGCAACGCGAATCGGCCGGTCGCCGTGCCACGGATTCCCATCTTCGGCATGCGCGCCTCCAGTATTTCGAATCCCCGCATGTCAGGCGTTACCAGAAATGCTGTGATCGCCGTTTTGTCCGAGCCCGGCACGGGCGTGCGCGCCATCACGGTCAGCACATCGGCGATTGCAGCGTTGGTGATGTAGCGTTTTTCACCGTTCAGAATGAAATGCGACCCGTCTTCGCTCGGCTGCGCTTGCATCTGCACATTTGCCGCATCCGATCCGGCTTCCTTTTCGGTCAGCGCGAATGCGCCGAGTTGTTCGCCCGTCACTAATTTCGGGAGCCACTTCTGCCTTTGTTCGTGTGTTCCGAACAACAACAACGCGCGAATCCCGATTGAGTGATGCGCGTTAACGAATACCGAAGTCGACGCGCAGCGACGTCCGATTTCCTCCAGCACTCTGCAATTGGCCATCTGCGAGAATCCGCGTCCGCCATATTCTTTCGGCGCGGTCATGCCGAGCACGCCGATGCGCCCCAACCCGTCGATGACGCTCCGGGGAATGTCTGCTTGCCGATCGATCTGCGCAGCATTGAGATCTGCATCGAGAAATTGCCGAAGCTCGCGCAACGTCTCGTCCAACTCGACCTGTTGCGCCGCGGGAATTCGCGGATACGGCATCACCCAATCCGACACGAACTGCCCCTGGAAAAGTCCCTTCGCAAATCCCAGCGCCTGCGGCCCCGCAAAAAGCAGTTCCTCAGCCTGCTGAATTTCTTTCTGTCTTTGCGCGTCGAGTTTATTCATTCAATTAAAAGAGGGCGACGAATTCTAGCCGTCCGCGCGCGTGTGTCCAATCAGGCGCCCGAATTGCGCTTTGCAGACCAAAACGTCAGCAATGCGAATTCAATGCTCCAGTTGAGGCTTCTCTCAGCTACATCCCTGGCTCGTGCCACATTCGGTGCAGACGCCGCAGGCGCCAGCGCGGATGACTTTGTCGCTGCCGCAAACCGAACAGGTGATGCCCATGAAGATGCTGCCGAGCGCTATTGTCACGCGGAGCGATGAGGTGCCAGCACCGTTGCCGTTTCCTTCAGATGCGCCGCCGTTCCCGGGATTGGACGCATGACCCGTGATGACATCGATCACTTCCTTATCGCCGGTGCGCGCCAGGTCGGTTACGGGCCGGTTAAGTGCTTTCTTTTCGATGTCGGGAATTTCTTTGAGTGGCAAATCCGGTTGGGTGCGATTCGGCGAGGTGGCCTCCTTGTAGCCCTTGATAAACTGGCAGGCGAGCCAACGGAAAACGTAATCGGTGATGCTGGTCGCGTGGCGGATGTCGGGATTCTTTGTAAACCCGCTCGGCTCAAATCGCTGATAAGCGAATTTTTTGACCAAACTCTCGAGCGGCACACCGTACTGAAGCGCGATTGAAGTGAGCGTGCCAACGGTGTCCATCAATCCGCCGATTGTGCTGCCTTCCTTCGACATGGTGATGAAAAGCTCGCCCGGTTGGTCGTCCTCGTACAACCCGACCGTGATATAGCCTTCGTGACCTGCGATCTCGAACTTATGTGTTAACGATGTGCGCGTGTCCGGCATGCGATGGCGCACGGGTTGATCGAGTTGTCGCCGCAGCGTCGCCAGTTCCTGTTCGAGTTCGAGAATGCGGTTTTCAAGCCCGTCCGTCTGGCCGCCGTCGGCGCCCCCGGCTACAGCGGCGCCAGTGGCTACAGTACCCATGTCTTTGGTCTTGCGGGTATTCAGAGGCGCGGAGCGCTTCGAGCCTTCACGATAAATTGCGATGGATTTCAGGCCGAGGCGCCAGCCTTCGATGTAGGTGTTCATGATATCGTCTACGGTGGCTGATTCAGGGAGATTCACGGTCTTGGAAATCGCCCCGCTGAGGAATGGCTGCGCAGCCGCCATCATTTTCAAGTGCGCGAGGTAATGCAGCGCGCGCTCGCCTTTGAACGGCTTGAACGCGCAATCGAAAATCGGCAGGTGCTCCGGTTTGAGGCCGGATGAAATCTTAGTTCCATCGGCGTCGGTCACGTCCTCGATCGTGTCGAACGCATCAATATGCGCGACAAGGTGCTCGATGTCGTCGGCGCTGTAACCGAGTTTCTCTAGTGCAGGCTTAATGGTTTGATTGACGATTTTGAGCATGCCGCCACCGGCGAGCAGCTTGTATTTCACCAGAGCAATATCGGGTTCGATTCCAGTGGTGTCGCAATCCATCAGGAAACTGATCGTGCCCGTGGGCGCCAGGACAGTCACCTGCGCATTGCGATAACCGTGGCGTTTCCCGAGTTCCGCCGCATTGTCCCATGTTCCTGCGGCTTCCTCTTTCAAATGCGCGAACTCCTTCGCGTCCGAAATCTGGTGCACTGCGCATCGATGCAGCTCGATCACTTCCAACATTGGCGCGACGTTGTCCTTTGCGACCGGCTTCGACACACCGCTGGCACGCGCATCGCGATACCCGGGAAACGGCCCCATTGCCCGCGCTAACCGCGCGCTCTGCGCATACGCTTCCCCGGTCATAATCGCGGTGATTGCGCCGCAGAGCGCCCGACCTTGGACGCTATCGTAGCCGTAACCGTAGCTCATTATCAGCGATCCGAGATTTGCGTAACCAAGCCCAAGCGTGCGGAAGACATGTGAATTCTCGGCAATTTCTTTGATCGGATAACTCGCGTTGTCGACGATGATTTCCTGTGCCGTAATGAAAATGCGCACCGCGGATTTGAATCGCTCGACATCGAAATCGCCGTCCGGCGTCTTGAATTTCATCAGGTTCAGCGAGGCGAGATTGCAGGCTGTGTTGTCGAGGAAAAGGTACTCGCTGCACGGGTTGGTAGAGTTTTGCCGGTCGGTGCCTTTGCACGTGTGCCACTTGTGAATGGTTGTGTCGAACTGCATACCGGGATCGCCGCAGATCCACGTGCCCTCGGCGATTTTCCGTAACAGAATGCGTGCGTCCTTCTTCTCGCATGGTTTGCCATCGGTGACGCGGCGCGTCCACCACTCGTGGCCTTCCAGCGCCGCGTCCATGAATCCGTCGCTGACCCGGACGCTGACGTTTTCATTCTGATACATCACCGAGCCGTAGGCCTCGCCGTTGTAACTGCCGTCGTAACCTTGTTCGATCAACGCCCACGCCTTCTTCTCTTCCTTTTGCTTCGCGTCGATGAACTCTTCGATGTCCGGATGCCAATCTTTAAGCGTGTTCATCTTCGCGGCGCGCCGCGTTTTGCCGCCGCTCTTCACCACGTTTGCGATTTGGTCATAGACTTTGAGGAATGAAAGCGGCCCGCTTGGTTTGCCGCCTCCGCTCAATTTTTCCCTTGTCGACCTCAGCGACGAAAGATCGGTGCCAGTGCCGCTGCCGAACTTGAACAGCATGGCTTCGCTCATAGCCAGGCGCATGATGTCTTCCATCGTGTCGCTGACGCTCTGGATGAAGCAGGCGCTGCCCTGCGGATACTCGTATTGCGACGACGCACGTTCCGCCTTGCCCGTCTCGCGATCGTAAAAATAATTTCCGGCGCCGCCGTCTTTACCCACGCCGTACTGATGATACAAACCAACATTGAACCACACCGGCGAGTTGAACGCGCCATGCTGGTTCAAGCACAGCCAGGTCAGTTCGTCGTAAAAAGTTTCGGCCCCTTCGGTGTCTGCAAAGTAGCCATCCGCCATTCCCCAGTCGGTGATTGTGCGCGTAACCCGATGAATCAACTGGCGCACTGAAGTTTCTCTTCCGCCCTTGTACGGATCGGTGCCGTTGGCGATGTCGCCATAGAAATACTTCGAGACCGCGATTTTCGTGGCGAGTGCACTCCAGTTTTTCGGCACCTCAATGTCTTCCTGCTTAAAAATGACCTTGCCGCCGTCGTCAGTGATTTCCGCGTTGCGACATTCCCACTCAATTTGATCGAATGGCGCTACGGCGGCATCGCTGAACACACGTTTAAAACGCAGGCCGCTATTTTTCTTCCTTTCCACCCTGTTCTTTCGGCGCGCGGTCGAGCGCTGCGGTTTATTTAGTGAAGCCGGTGGAATTCCAGGTTTGAGTTGAATCATGGCTATGAGGGAGGGTTGAGGTTTTGAATAAGATGCGAATACTGGTGAACAGCGGCGCCAAGAACCTGTGAATACCAGTCAACAACAAGTAATAGCGTGGCCGTCCGTGTGGATATACAAGATGCAGTAATCCCGGCAGACCTGGCAAGCTTAAAATTGTAACATTTTTTGGCCATTGGTCGGACAATGCTGTCTGCCGGGACAGCGGGCGTTTAGCTCGAAAATTCTCGCAGACACCCTTGTCTGTGTCACCGTCAATATTCGGAACGGCGGTTGCATTCAGCATTGGTTGTTCGACGTTGGACGCTTGCCACGCCGAAGCTTTGGCGTAGGCGGGTTCGGTGTTTCTTGGCTCAAGGAAGGGTGGCTGAGTCCGGTTTAAGGCACTCGACTCGAAATCGAGCGTGGGGAAACCCACCGTGGGTTCGAATCCCACCCCTTCCGCCAGTTCTTTAAGGGTTCGGCGTTGGACGTTCAGCGTTCGACGTCGCGTCTCTTGCTGTTGAGATGGGAAGTCGTCGTTGATTCCAACTTCTGAATCCAATTCGCTCCGTGCTACATCCAAATTGAGAATGAAATCGCTGTTGCATCCGATGTGTTCAACGGCACTTTGGTCACTTCGCTCTTGTTACTCTATGAACATGCTTTCTCGCTTTTTTCTTCTCTCGGTTACGATCGTTCTGTCCTCGTTAGCAGCCGGCCCCGCGCAGAACTTGCCCAACACGACTCGGCTACTGCGTTTTCCGACTACGAATGATCGCGATATTGTCTTCTGTTACGCAGGCCAGCTTTACACGGTCGGCAAAGACGGCGGCACGGCACGGCGCCTGACCAGTGGTCCGGGATACACCTCCTTTGCGCGTTTTTCACCCGATGGAACGCAGATCGCGTTTACTTCGGAGTATGACGGCAACAGGGAAGTTTACGTGATGCCAGCCGAGGGCGGCACGCCAAAACGGCTCACGACTTCGGCCACCCTCGGCCGCGACGACATTTCCGACCGGATGGGGCCTAACAACATCGTCATGGCATGGGAGAACACCAAGCCGCTCGTCGTCTTCCGCTCGCGCATGAAATCGTTTAATGATTTTATTGGCTCGCTGTTTGCCGTCGGCCTCGATGCGGAATTGCCGCAGGAATTGCCGGTGCCGCGCGGCGGTTTTGCTTCCTTTTCGCCGGACGATTCGAAAATGGCGTTCAACCGTATATTCCGCGAGTTCCGCACTTGGAAACATTATCGCGGCGGCATGGCGGACGACGTCTGGATTTATGATTTCAAAACGGGCGCGACCGAAAATCTGACAAACAATCCAGCGCAGGACATTTGCCCGATGTGGGGACCGGACAACAAAATCTATTTTATCTCCGATCGCGACAACCGAATGAACTTGTTCGCCGTCGATCTTGCGACGAAAGAAACCAGGCAGCTCACGCATTTCACTGATTTCGACATCAAGTTCCCGTCGATCGGTAAGCAATCGATCGTGTTCGAGCAAGGCGGCTATATTTGGCGGTATGATCTAGGAACCGGGCAAGCCACGCCTTTGCCCATCGATATTAAAGAAGATTTCGACAGCGGCCGCGGCGGGCTCGTTGATGCATCCAAGCATCTGGAATCGGTCAACCTCGCGCCCGACGGCGAACGCACGATCGTCGTTGCGCGGGGAGATCTTTTCTCGGTGCCTGCAAAAAACGGCACGCCGCGCAATCTGAGCAAAACTTCGGGAGCACACGAACGCGACGCGGTGTGGTCGCCGGACGGAAAATGGATCGCTTACAATTCGGATGTCACCGGCGAGAACGAACTGTATGTGCGTTCGCAGGACGGGAAGGGCGAACCGCAGCGAATCACGAACGGTGCCGATACTTACTATTACGCGCCGAAATGGTCGCCCGACAGTAAGAAACTCCTTTGGAGCGATCGCTTGCAGCGATTGCGCTATGTCGATGTGGCATCAAAGGCGGTGACGGTCGTGGACCAGGACAAATTCGGCGAGATCCAAGGCTACAACTGGTCGCCGGACAGTCAGTGGATCACCTGGGCGCGCCCCGAACAGAACGACATGCCGCGCGTTTATCTTTATTCAGTCACAAATAAACAGCAGACCGCCGTCACTGATAGTTGGTACGGCTCGGGCGAACCGGTGTTCAGCGATGACGGCAAATATTTGTTGCTCAGCTCCGCGCGCGATTTCAAACCAAGTTTTGGCGATCAGGAATTTGCAAACGTGTATCGCGACATGCAGCGGGTTTACCTCGTCACTCTCGCCAAGGAGACGGCGAATCCCCTCGCGCCAAAGAGCGACGAAGTCGGCAAGGCCGTGGAAAAACGGGAAAAGGAAAAAGCAAAGGAAGCCGAAGAGAAAAAACCGGAGGCCAGCCCGACTGCGAAAAAACCGGAGGAAAAGACAAAAAAGCCAGTCGTGGTGAAAGTGGACACGGATGGCATCCAGAATCGCATTCTGGGTCTGGAAATTATGCCCGGGAATTATCGCAACATCCGGATGCTCGATGACGGCCGCATCTTTTATCTGCGTCGCACCGCCGCCGACGAAGCAGGCGAGGACGACGAAGAACTGTTCCAAGAGAAAGACAAGAAATCGCATCTTTGCGTTTACAATGTCGATGACCGCAAGGAAACGGTGCTCGGCGACGCGAACAATTACCAGATCACCTCTGACGGCAAAAAGATGCTGGTGAAGATAAAAAAGGATTACGCCATCATCGACGTGCCGAAAGACAAGCTCGAAACAAAGGATCACGAGCACAAAATCCAAGGTCTCGACATGCAGCTGGATCGCCGTGCTGAGTGGCGCCAGATCTACTTCGAATGTTGGCGGCAAATGCGCGATTTTTTCTTCTCTCCAACGATGGACGGCATCGATTGGAAAGGCATGCGCGACAAATATGCGGCGCTGTTGCCGTTCGTGAATCATCGCAACGATCTAACCTACTTGTTAGGTGAACTCATTGGCGAATTGAACATCGGCCACTCTTATGTCGGAGGCGGCGAACGGCCCGATACGCCACGAATCAAACTGGGCTTGCTCGGCGCGGAATTCTCGCGCGACCCAGCCACGCGCGCCTACCGGATTGAGCGAATTTTGCCCGGAGAAAATTGGGACAAGAAAACGCGCTCACCTCTCACGGATATTGGCGTGAACGTGAAACCCGGCGATTACATTCTCGCGATCAACAACACGCCGGTGTCAAGTTTGCCAAATCTTTACGACGCGCTTATAGGCACGGCCGGAAAACAAGTCATCCTGCGCGTTAATTCCAAACCGACGGATGCCGGCGCGCGTGACGTCACTGTTGTTCCCATCGACGACGAAGGGCCGCTTTACTACCTCGATTGGGTGCAAAAGAATATCGACCATGTGACGAAGAAAACCGGCGGCGAAGTCGGCTACCTGCATATTCCCGACATGGGTCAGCCTGGCCTCAACGAGTTCACCAAGCTTTACTTCCCGCAAATCCGCAAACACGGGCTCATTGTGGATGTTCGCGGCAACGGCGGCGGCTTTGTCTCGCCGCTGGTGATCGAACGATTGCGGCGCGCGCTGGTGATGATCGGCATTGCGCGAAACGGCATGCCGCAAACGGATCCGCCGCAAACATTCACGGGCCCAATGGTGACTTTGATAGACGAATTCTCCGCATCTGATGGAGATATTTTCCCATATCGCTTCAAAACGCTTGGCCTGGGCAAACTCATCGGCAAACGGACTTGGGGCGGCGTGACTGGCATTCGCGAGTCGCTGCCGCTGGCTGATGGCGGCCAATTCTTTAAACCGGAGTTTGCGATTTACTCGAAAGACGGCCAACGGTGGGTCGTCGAAGGCCACGGAGTCGATCCTGACATCGTGGTCGACAACGATCCCGGAAAAGAATTCAAGGGTGAAGATCAACAGCTCGATCGCGCCATTCAGGAAATGCAAGACGAGCTGAAGACGAAACGCTACGACCTGCCATCGCCCCCACCCTGGCCAAACCGTAATCCCGGAGGCTAAGGCATGTCGGCAGCAGAGTTCTTGTCGCAGCCGAACTGTGGGGGTTAACGCAAATCTGTTTTCCCTTCAGAAGACGGCCCACAGGGCCGTGGCTACAGATTTCTAGTAACGACCCAGCCGATTGCCGGAGTCATGTCAATCGGTGGAAATGATGCGCGGCAAATTTGACTGTTTGTATATGTGTCGATCCGAACGGCCTTGGCTTAAACTAACGTGCCCCGGTTTTGCAACGCCGCGAGCCCGCATCGAAAAGCGTAGTTCTAAGAAAAGGGATTCTACCCGTTGCGACCGGGCAAATCCGAAACGGAAAGGACTACCATTATGAGTGAGCAAGGACTTGAAACGATTGAAACAACCGTGCAGAAAACGCTCGAGTGGATTGCGCTCTCGCCGAATCCATGCACATGAATAAACGTGATAGCTTGGAAGTCTCTGCGATCAGCGCTGCAAACTTTGCGCGACCGTTTGCCCATAAATCTGACGGTGCATGTGCATTTCGGAGCGCAATTACCAATGCTGGTGCGGCCCCTATTACGAAGGATGGGAAATGTCGAAGGGGCCAATTAAAATGTCGCGCGAAGAATTTCGTCCAGTCGTGCAATCGCGAATCGTTGCCGATCGCGTGTTCGCTCCCGTCGAAACGGTCCAAAACGTACTGGCGGTCGTCGCCAATCACATCGGCAACGGTGAAATGCAAGAAATCATGGACGCTTCCCCACGCGACATGCAATCCTTCTTTCCAGCGCTCGCTTCAGCAGGTTAAAGCGGCGCGATCAGCCCCATGGAACGAGCCTTTGCAAACCGAAAAGAAGCAGGGCGGCTGCTCGCGGAAAAGCTCGAAAAGTATGCGGGCCGTGACGATGTTATTGTGCTCGGATTACCGCGCGGCGGTGTACCGGTTGCCTACGAAGTTGCCAAGCTTCTCGGGGCGCCGCTTGACGTTTTCATCGTGCGCAAACTCGGTGTACCCGGTTTCGAAGAACTCGCCGCGGGCGCGATTGCTTCGGGCAATGTGCGCGTTTTGAACGAAGACGTTATACGTGCCATACCAAATGCCGACACTGCGATCGAAGCGGTGACAACGAGGGAAGCGGCCGAACTCAAACGCAGAGAGCAAACTTACCGTGAAGGACGTCCCCCGCCCGAGCTACATAATCGGGTTGTGATTCTGGTCGATGACGGATTGGCTACCGGCGCGACCATGCGCGCGGCCGTCAAGGCGTTGCAGCAAAGCGGCGCAGCGAAAATTGTAGTGGCAGTTCCCGTTGGGCCACCGGATACGTGCCGCGAAGTTAAACAAGAAGCTGATGAGATGATCTGCCTGAGCACGCCCGAATTCTTTCAGGCAGTCGGCCAGTATTACGAGGATTTCTCTCAAACCAGCGATGATGATGTGCGGCAGTTACTAAGCCAGGCCGCGCAGGAGCCAGATCGGACGGATTCGTAAGCGAAACTGACCGGGACCAGAAGTATGAGCGAACTGCAAATTCAGGCGGGAACCAAAATCCTCTTCGGAAATTTAACGATCCCGGACAATGCCGCTGGGCTCGTTCTTTTCGCCCACGGCAGCGGGAGCAGCCGGCACAGTCGCCGGAATCAATTTGTTGCGCGCTCGCTAAACGACGCCGGACTGGCGACGTTACTTTTTGACTTGCTCACGCCTGAGGAAGAAGCGATCGACCTTGGCACCCGGGAGCATCGGTTCAACATCGGTTTGCTCGCGGAACGCCTGGTGTACGCGACGCGGTGGGCAAAAGAACAGGACCAAACGCGCGATCTGCGCATAGGTTATTTCGGCTCAAGCACAGGCGGTGGGGCTGCGCTTGTCGCTGCGACTGCAATTCCCCAAGACGTCGGTGCTGTCGTTTCCCGCGGTGGACGCCCCGATTTAGCCGGTGACGCGTTGCCAAACGTCCAGGCGCCCACGCTGCTCATCGTCGGCGGCAACGACGATATTGTAGTGGAGCTGAACGAGATGGCGCGCGATCGGATGCGCTGCGAAGTAAAACTGGAAATCGTTCCCGGTGCGACGCATCTGTTCGAAGAGCCGGGCGCATTGGAAAAAGTGGCCAAGCTCGCAAGCGGCTGGTTCGTCGATCACATCGGAACCCACAGCGCTGGCTAAAGGCGTTTTACAGAAGATCGCGCCAAGGCACGTTGATCTTCTCTGGAAAGCGCACGCGCCTCGCGTGCTGGGTTTCGGCGTCGCGCCGAAACAGGCTTGCAGTGGGTTTCGCCGACAGACATTGTATCGTGCGTTCCCCAGACATTCGCGAACTCTACTGCGGCGCTTAGATTGGAAGGGATTCGATGAATCCGCCAACGCACAATTTCTCTGCGCTGACGACCGATCTTTACGAGGTCACGATGGCTTGCGGCTACTGGAAAGCCGGGGTGAGCGAATACGACGCAGTCTTCCACGTCACGTTTCGAGAAAACCCGTTCGGCGGTCAATTCACCGTCGCCTGCGGTTTGGCGACGGTGATCGATTTTCTGCGCAACTTTCACTTTACAGAAACAGAAGTCGCATATCTGGCGGCGCAGCGAGGCAACGATGGCAAACCGCTATTCGATTCTGGTTTTCTCGACTACATGCGCGATCTGCAACTGACCTGCGATATCGATGCAATTCCTGAAGGCACATTGGTTTTCCCTAACGAACCGCTGATCCGCGTGAGTGGTCTGATCATACAATGTCAGCTCCTGGAAACGGCTTTGCTCAATATTCTCAATTTCCAAAGCCTGATTGCGACCAAGGCCGCGCGCGTCTGTCTCGCCGCAGAGAACGACGCAGTAATTGAATTTGGTCTCCGGCGCGCTCAAGGCGTCGATGGCGGTCTGAGCTCGGCGCGCGCGGCTTACATCGGCGGATGCGCCGGCACATCGAATTTGCAGGCTGGCGAACGATTCGGCATTCCTGTGAGCGGAACCCAGGCCCACAGTTGGATCATGTTTTTCGAAACGGAGGTCGAGGCATTTCAAACCTACGCCAGAGCAATGCCTAACAACTGCGTGTTTCTGGTGGACACATACGATTCGCTTGAAGGGGTGCGCCACGCGATCGAGGCAGCTCGCCAATTGCGCAAGGAAGGACATGAAATCGTTGGTGTGCGGCTCGACTCCGGCGATCGCATTGCATTGAGCATCGAAGCACGCCGGATGCTGGATCGCGCTGGCTTCGGAAACGCGAAGATCGTCTGTTCGGGCGATTTGGATGAATTCGCAATTGCCGACATGAAAAGACGCGGCGCCAAGATCGATGTTTGGGGCGTGGGAACAAAGCTGGCCACCGGACAACCGGACGCTGCTCTCGGCGGAATCTATAAACTCGGCGCCGTGCGGCGCCCGGGTCGGGAATGGCAATACCGCATCAAACTTTCCGAAGAATCGGCGAAGGCTTCGTGCCCGGGGTCATTGCAGGTTCGCCGCTTCCGCGGGGAGGATGGCAGATTCATAGCCGACGCAATCTATGAAATTGATCATGGGAGTTCCAAGCCATGCGAAATTCTGGATCTTCCAACGGAGCAGACGATCGAGATTGCCGAAAGGACCGCTTATTCCGATTTGCTTGTGCCCATTCTCCGAGGCGGCCAACTTGTTTATCGAGTGCCAAACATCGAGGCATCGCGCCAGAACGCTCGCAACCAGCTCAGTTGCGCGCCCTCCGAAATTTTGCAGTTGAAGGACCCGACGCCTTACAAGGTGGGGCTCGAGCGATCATTGCACGAGTTAAGGTCGAAATTAATCACGCGGGTTCGGCAGCAATTGAAATGAACTAGAAGTCTTCTCATAGATTGCGCTGTCATGTTGAGCGAAGCGCTGCAACGAAATCCGAAGCACGAGGCCAGGCTTTCAAACATCCCTGGTCTATTTTTGTTGGGGGATCGGTCCAAAATTAATCCGAGATTCCTCGGTCGTTCAGAATGACAACACACAACACGTTTCGATGAAAGCGCTAATCATCGTCGATCTTCAGAACGATTTTTTGCCAGGCGGCACTCTAGCTGTCGCGCATGGCGATGAAGTCATTCCGATTGCCAATGAATTGCAGCGGCATTTCGACTTGGTTCTAGCCACGCAGGATTGGCATCCCCCCAACCACGGCAGTTTCGCGGCAAATCATCCAGGCAAAAAACCCGGTGACCGTATCATGCTCGATGGCATTGAACAGATTCTCTGGCCAGTGCACTGCGTTCAAAACACGTACGGTGCAGAATTCGCCACGGCATTCGATACAAGTCGCGTCGCTCAGGTTTTCCACAAAGGAACTGATCCAATGATCGATAGCTACAGCACGTTCTTCGACAATGCTCACCGCCGCCACACCGGGCTGGCCCATTATCTGGAGAAGCGCGAAATCAAAGACGTTTACCTGATGGGTCTCGCCCTGGACTATTGCATCAAATACAGCACGCTTGACGCGCGCGAACTCGGATTGAACACGCATGTCATCGTCGATGGCTGCCGGGGAATTGAGCTTGAAGCGGGCGACATCAGTCGCGCGCTGGACGAAATGAAACGTGCCGGCGCGATTCTTTTGAAGAGCAGCGACCTGTAGCCGGAGTCGCTGACTCCGGTTGCCGCGGTCACCGCCCGCGGCTACAACTACGCCGGCAGCACCGTCGAGAGCGTCACTTCGCTGTCGACGGTTTGTTGAACAACGTTTTCTACCGTTGCGCCGACTTTTGATCCGTCGCGATCAACAATCCAGACTTGCTGGCCTTGTTCGAACGGACCGCGAGTCATCACCTTAAGTAAGACGCCCTCCTCTGTAACTGGATTGTCGAGCGCTTCGATGACGATTGCTTCGGTTTTTCCGAAATCCGTCAGCAACGTCAGACTATCATCAACTTTCGGCTTTTGCATGGACAGCAGATCCCCATTTTCCCGGTAGAAATATTCGGCGCTGGCTCCTCTGTTGGGCGTGTTCGCGAATCACAAGAAAACGTACGCCTAAACCGTCTCCACGAGCTCGCGCGGCTGCGCGATATGTGCTTTGGGCTTGTCTCGCTTAAGGACCCGATAGAGAAACCAGACGATGAAACAGTTCGCCACTAAAATGAGCGCGCCCACCAAACCCGGATCATGCAATAGATGACGGACCTCAATTGGAATCAGCGCCGCCGTCGCGAAAATCATAAGCAGCTCCGCCCAACGCTGCTGCAAGTAAACACCGATACCTTCAGTGAAAAGAACCGCGGAGTAAAACAGCGCCAAAAACCCCGTCGCCCGCAGCGCGCCGTCTGCGAGCACAGTTTGCACTTCGCGCAGTAAGAAGCCGATGGGCTTGCTATGCTCAAGCAGGATTTCGTCCGCAGTCCAATTCGACAGCGCATCGATCCAGCGAGTCCGCGCATTCAGAAAAAGCAGTGAAACCCCGAGCAGAAGCAGCAGAGCGCCTTTGCAGATTTTGAAAAGCCCGATGAGCTTGAGATAGCGAACACGACGGGCACCCTGCAAAATGGCAGGCTCGTGCGCTGGTCTCATTATCTAACTCTTCGCGCAAAGTCGATCATTGCGCAATGATCGGACGTTCCCGGCAGCAAGTTTCCAGTTTGTTGCCATCCGAATCCTCAAAGAAGAAGGCGTAATAACCGGGACTGTAGCCTTTGCAAACTTCGGGACCCTCAAGGTTTTGTCCGCCGGCTTCGCGCACCAATTCTGCAATGCGGTCTACTTCCTCGCGCGTATCCGCCCAAAACGCGATGCGCGTGCGATTCGGTTTATGATTTTTATCTGGACTAAAGCAAAAGAATTCCGACGGTTTGTCGCCGCCGGCGGAATAAAAAGTATGGTAGTGTCGCCCGGGTTTTTCGTGAACGAATCCGAGCTGCGGCAGAAATTTTCGGTAAAACTTTCTCGCCACCTCCATGTCTTTCACCCGCAAGTCGATGTGATCAAAGCAACGCGTTTTCATTTTGTGATTTTCAACCGCATGGCGCGGCACTTCAAACGTGTGTGATCGCAAAAGCCGTTCACGATTCCCAAATATCGGCGCGCACGGAGTGAAACGCCCTACCGAGCACCGAGAAACCGCGCCAAAATCGGCCTTAGCTTCTCTACCGTCGCGTGGGGCCAAAGCTTGCGCTCGGTCACCAATGCCGTATCCAACGCGAAGTGTTCCGGCCAGTTCGGCTCGTTTGGAAGTCGCGGGATTACATCGACAATCACTTTCCGCGCTGTCTCTGCGTTTGCCGTTAAATGGCTCAGGACTGTTTCCGCCGAAACAGGTTCCTCTTCCACTTTCCAACAATCGTAATCAGTAACCATCGCCATGGTTACAAACGCGATCTCCGCTTCGCGCGCCAGTTTCGCTTCCGGAAGATTAGTCATCGCGATCACGTCGAACCCGTTGCGATGATTGAATTCCGATTCCGCACGCGTGGAGAACGCAGGCCCGTCCATGTTTACATAAACGCCGCCGTTGTGAACCGTAACACCAAGGGACCTGGCCGATTCGGCCAAGAGGTTACGCAAATTCGCGCTGATCGGGTCAGCGAACCCGACATGAGCGACAATGCCCCCGCCGAAAAATGTATGAACCGCGCGTTGACTGGTTCGATCATAAAACTGCGACGGTAAGACCACGTCTCGAGGCGCATATTTCTCCTGCAGGCTGCCGACCGCGGCCACGGAAATGATCCACCGGACGTTCAATGAGCGCAGCGCGTAAATGTTCGCGCGGTAATTGATTTCGTGCGGCAGAATCCGATGCCCTTGGCCATGCCGCGGCAAAAAGTAAACCTGACGCCCGCTTAATTTTCCGCCGACAAGCGCGTCGGACGGCGATCCGAACGGTGTGTCGACCTTGTGCTTGGTGGCGTCGCGTAACTCCTCCATCTGGTACAGACCGCTACCACCGATGACGCCTATTGCTGGAGCTTGTTCATTCATTCGCGCTTGGATTTGAGACACGAATTACACCAATTGTCACGAACCTGATAACACTGGATGACTATGGATTAGCAAATCCGCGTGTTCACCAGGTATCCAAAAACAGTTGCCGCGTCGTCGCCATTTTTGCGCGGCCAAAATAAACGAAGAATCTGCGTTAGATCGAGGAGTCGCTACAAATCGGTCAAATTGTTGTGACTGGCGAATACCCGTCTTGGGCAGCGGCGGCGAAACCAAACCCCCGCTGCCGGAAAGCAAGGAGTTGTTCTAGGCAGTGCCCTCGACTAATTGCAACAAAGGGGTAAATAGAGACTGACGAGCAGGAGCCCTGTCATTTTCCCACGAACTCTCTTGTGCATGACATTGAATTTCCACTCGTGCGGTAGGTCGTCACGGCAGCGCTCAAACGACGCGAAAATTTTCTTATATAAAATTTGTTGCCATTGGCCGGACCCTCGTTTAGTAGCCCCGAAGTCTTTCACAATTGTTCTGGGGGGAACAGCCGCCCTTCATACCTATCGGGTGTGGGGGGCGGTAATTTTTTGATCACGAAATCGGATGACAAATGACGAAGCTCTGACTGAAAGATAAAAGCTGCACCGCGGGATCGAACCTGGTGCGGCTCTTTTGTCTCTGAGCCTTATGTGTTGCCGTGGGAACCCAGAATCTGGTGACCCTGGTTCTGGTGACCCTGGTTCTGGTGACCCTGCATCTGGTGACCCTGCATCTGGTGACCACCGCCCTTGGCATCTTTTTTCGGCTTCAGGTCGCGCACTTTGATCTTCTTGGTTTGTTTTTTCTGTTCCATTTTATTTTTTCCTATCTGTTTAGTTTGGGTTGTTTTTCGTTGGTGTTGTGTCAGTGACACCGAAGAGCAGGTGATGCCCGCCCTTAACGTCCTGTTCTGGAATCAGGTCGTCGAGGCGAATCAATTTATCTTTTGTGCGCTTGCGCCTTTTATTTCCTGATTCTGCGGCGGGCGCATTTTTTTGCTTCTTCGGTGTATTCACTTTGGCTATCGATGTGATCAGGATCCGTGCCAAGTTGTATGAAACGCAATTAAACAAATAATTGTCGCTGCATTTGTTCTTCAACGAGAGGTGCTTATTCAGTGTTTGCTCAGCAAAAATAATCATTGCGATTGCAGACGGATAGAATGTCTGAGCTTATTCTCAGGCCGCTCCGGCTCATTTTTAGGCCAACTGTGCTTTATTTTTTAGCCATGTCCCGGAGATATCGGGCGACGGTTGAGCGAGAAATACCCAGCAATTTTGCCGCTCGTCGCTGGTTCTGATTTGCCTGGTCGTAAACGAGTCGGACGTGCCTTTTGATGGCGCCGTCCAACGAGAGGTCAATCCCGGGCTCATGCTCTTTATCATTGTCTCCAAACATCGAAGCGGACTTGCTGCCGGGAGTGTTCGCTCGGCTGGGCTCGAGATCCGGAGGGAAGACGACATGCTCAGGCATAATCACCGAGCCATCGCAAAAAAGCGTCATGGTGCGCACGGTGTGGCTCAGCTCGCGAAGGTTTCCGGGCCACTTGTGGCCAAGCAACTTATCCATCGCTTCGGGATGAATGGCGGTGATGTTTTTGCCCTCTTTTAATCCGGCTATCTTCAATTCTGCAGCAATCAGCGCCGCTAATTCTTCAAACCGTTCACGAAGCGGAGGAATGAGCAAAGTGAGGCCATTGAGGCGCTGGTAAAGGTCTTCCCTGAATTTTCCCTGCTGCACTCGTTCCCGCAGCGAACAGTTTGACGCACAGATGATCCGCGCGTTGGATGTCAGCATTCGCTCAGAGCCGAGCCGCTCAAATTCGCCGTATTCGAGCACACGCAGGATTTTGACCTGTGCGAGCGGACTCATTTCCGAGATTTCGTCCAAAAACAGCGTGCCACCGTCCGCCAATTCAAATTTTCCTTTGACGCTTTGCTGCGCGCCGGTGAAAGCCCCGCGCTCATGACCGAATAGCTGGCTCTCGAGTAGTGTGTCGCTGATTGCCGAGGCGTTAAAGGCAACGAAGGGCTGGCCTGCGCGCGCCGAAGAGTTGTGGATGGCGTGGGCAAGCAAAGTTTTGCCTGTGCCAGTCTCGCCGAGGAGTACGACCGGCACCTCCGATTTCGCGGCGAGCGCTGCCAACTGTAAACAACGCGCCATGGCTTCATCGCTTGTGGCCAGGTCTTCAATTCTCAGCTTGAAACGCGGCTTTTGCATTGTAGCCCGAGGATTTATTGCTTCATGCTTTCACGCATCTGTCGAATGGGTTCGAATGCGTATTCAATCAGCGTACGTCCACCGACGATGATGTGCGCTTGTCCTCTCATCCCAACTCGCAGAGGCAAAACTGCTCCTACGTTGGGGGATATCTCATAGCGGTCGAGTGAGCCTAGTGCAACGAAGTGAGAGCCATCGGTGCTAGTAACCGCTGACGGACTGATCCAATCGAGTGTTCCGGTCACAGCGCCGTAACGCTGGTAAGGAAACGCGTCGAAGAAATACCGCACGCGTTGAGCGATGGCGAGTTTTGCGAGGCCAGCTTCATTTAAGGTCATCCGAGCTCGCGGTTTCGCGTCTTTCCGTGCGAGCTGGCAAAGCACTTGTCCCTGCTGCACAAAACTGCCGACGGTTCGCTGGTCCATGGCAGTGATCACGCCCTCATATGGACTCCGAACTGTAAGCAAGTTCTGCTGGGTATTTTCGAGGTCTGTTTTCAGAGCGCCGATGCGCATTTTTAGTTTCTCAATTTCCGACTGTTGCTCGGCCCGTTGACGCGCGTGCTCTGTCTCCATTCGCTCACGGTCGAGATTGACCTGTTGCTGAGTGCGTTGGGCGACACTCAAATCTTTTTCCGAACCGGCTAAATCGAGTTTCAGCTTTACAAGGTCGATTTCCGATTCGCCGCCCAGCTTGGCTAATTTCTCCATGCGCGTCACCAGTTCGCGGCTCGTGCTGGCATGATTCTCACGGAATTTTACTTCGCTTTTTGCCTGCTCAATTTCGGCCTTCTTAATCTCGAGTTCATCGGCGTAAGCGGTCTCAGATTGAGTGAGGCTTTCTTCTTTCGTGCCTAAATCTTCGGTGAGGGTCCGAAATTGCGTGTCCCAACCGCGGATTTCGTCGGAGCGCAAAACAAACAACGCTTCGCCCAGTTTAACAGGTTGGCCTTCCTCCACAGCGACGCGACTAATGATGGCTTGCCGAGGCGATTGGATTGGATCGGCGCCGGTAGCCGGAATCAGGACGAACTGACACTGGACGGTTTCCGGTAACCGCAATAGGATTGCGACGACCAGCGCGAACAGAAAGGCCGCCAGCAATAGCCAGGCGGTCGAGCGGATGATCCAGGGCGGCGGTTCCTGCGGCAGCATCTCGGATTCCACATCGAGTGAACCGCGTTCGGTTAATTGTGAGCTCATGGACGAAACTGGTTCAGATCCCCAGTTGTTGGCTGGAAAGGTAATAATATAGACCGCGTTGTGCCATCAACTCATCGTGCGTGCCAATCTCGGCAATGCTTCCCTGTTCGAGGACCACGATGGAATGCGCTTCGCGAATCGTGCTCAAGCGGTGCGCGATTACAATCGTGGTGCGACCTGCCATTAACCGGCCGAGATTGTCCTGGATCGCGCGCTCCGATTCTGTGTCCAGCGCACTCGTTGCCTCATCAAAAATCAATACTGGCGGATTATTATAGATTGCCCGCGCAATTGCGACGCGCTGCTTCTGGCCACCTGAAAGAGAAAGACCCGATTCGCCAATCTTTGTCTCGTAACCAAGCGGAAGACGCATAATGAAATCGTGCGCCGCAGCGACTTGCGCGGCGGCAAGTACCCGATCAAGATCTGGCTCCAGATCGCCAAACGAAATATTGCGCGCAATCGTTTCGTTAAACATGTGATTTTCCTGAAGCACTATTCCGATGTGCCGACGCACATCGCGATAATTGAGAGTTTTTAGATCGACATTGTCGAAAAAGATCGTCCCTTCGGTAGGCTCGAGCAGGCCGGCTATTAATTTAATGAGCGTCGTTTTGCCACAACCGCTGCGACCGACGAATGCCACCATGCGCCCTGGCGCCAGGTCGAGGGTGATGTTCCTTAGAATATCGGGCGATTCGGGACCGCCGTATTTGAAACTTACCCCGCGAAGCTGGAGGTGTCCTTCGAGGCTATGCACCGGGACGAGTCGAGAACGATCATGGCCCTGTTCGGGCTCCTGCTCGAAAATGTCATTCAGCCGATTTAAGAGGACGGCGGCATTTTGCAGGTTGTCCCAAACTCCGAGCGCGCGCAAAATTCCAGCGTAGGCCATCGCCGTCAGTGAGCTGAACGCGACAAAACCGCCAACGCTCAAGTACCCATGAATAACTTGCGTCGCGCCGACCCACAAAAAGATCGCAGTAGAGAGCAGACCGATGGTCTGCAGAACGCTGTCGTACGACATCACTATAAAGGTCGCCTTGAAAAGTTTTTGTGAGACGGAGAGAAACTCGTTCAGCATGGCGTCACGAAATGCGCTTTCGGCTGATGCCGCTTTCACTGCCTCGATTCCTTTGATGGCATCGATTTGATGCGAGCTGTATTTGCCCTGGCTTTCTTCCACCCCGTGATACAGGGGGCGAAGCACTTTTACCGAAAAAATCATTAGTCCCACGTAAAGCGGTGTTGTCGCCAGAAACGCGAGGGTGAGCAATGGACTGTACATCGCCATCAAAATCACTGCGCCGAAGAGAAAAACTGCTGCCAACAAGGCGCCAACTCCCTGTTGGACGGCAAATTGCCGAACCTGCCTCGCACCATCGAGCCGGCGTTGAATGTCGCCTGTCCGGCGGCTCGTGAAATAAGTCATCGGCAGGGAGAGAAGTTTCCGGCTCAAAAAATCGAGAACTGTCGTATCAAGGCGCACTGCCGCGAAAGCCAGCAGATATTCCTGCGCGAGAGTGGATAGCTGCACGAAGACGATGGCCGCCAGCATGCCGAGGAGGATCGTCTTCAACAGGCCGACATCGTTTTCGACAATGACCTTATCGACCACCATCTGGGTGAACACTGGGAAGAGCAGTTGAAGGACGCTGACAGCGACGGCCAGCCCCAGCACCTGAAGCAAGATCACCTTAAATCGCGCAAGAAATGGAAGAAACCACGCGAGCGTTGGCTTGCTTTCCGGAGCTTGTTCGAATGCGGGCGTGTAATCGAACAGCGCCGCGTAGCCTGTCCACTTCGCTTCAAATTCGCGGCGCGGAAGTTTCCGCAACCCAACCGCGGGATCGGCCACGCGCACAAACCGCTCGTCGACATCGTAGAGCACGATCCAGTGGTTGCCCTCCCAGTGCACTATGGCTGGCAGCGGCATGAGCGAGAGATTGCGTGGCGAGATCTTCAACGCGCGCGCCGCCAAGCCAAGTTCAGTTGCGGAGCGGGAAAGCGCCTTGAGGCTGGTGCCGTCCGTAGCCGTGTGACACAGCTGCCGAATCCGTGCCAGGCTTACCTTGCGGCCGAAATACCGGCAGATCATTCCGAGACTGGCTGCACCACAATCCATCTCGTCGATCTGCATGATGTGGTCGACTTTGCGGATTCGCTTTCCGCGTTTGCGGAACAAGCCCTGCTCGTCAGCAAAGGGAGCTTCTTTATCTTCGACCCCGGCCGGAGGATGTTCACGATCCAACTGAACCTTGTCGTGTACCTGTGTTTCGGCAGGCAGCAATTCGGTCGTGAAATCAAGCGGAATACGCGCTTCGGTTTTCGCCTGATAAAGCGCGAGCCGTTCGCTTACGAGCCTATCGAACTCCGGAAAGCGGCGCCGCAAGTCCTGCACCGACTTGGGTTCAAGAGAGAACAATTGGCAATCTGTGAATGCCTCGACGGAGGCCGCACGCGGTGAGCCGTTCAAGACCGACAGTTCACCGAAAAAGTCACCCTCGCGATAAAACGCGAGATTGCGCGTTTGTCCGTCGATTCCGGCAAAGGCCCGCGCGCGTCCCTTCTGCATTATGTAAAGAGGACCGGCATCGTCCCCTTCACGGATAATCAGATTGCCTTTTTCGATCGTGACAGGCTTTAACCTGTCGATAATGCCGCGCAACACCGGGGTCGGAAGCCGGCCAAAATTGCTGAACTGATAGAGGAAACTTTGCAGAGCCCTGTCCCGGCCGGTGGTCTCGACATATTGCTTCAGATCGGGTACGCGACGGACGAGCTCCGTAAAATCATCGCGATCGAGCCGCAAAACATCTACTGCCGTGCTGCAGCGCACCGTCGCGTTTCGGGTTCCACCCTCAGACAATGCGGCTTCTCCAAACGAGTCACCGGGTTTCAACACGCCCAGCGGGATTTCCTCGCCGTCTGGCTTGATCTTGAGGGCGCGCGCCCGCCCTCTGGTCAAAACGTAGAAGGAATAGGCCGGATCGTCCTGTTTTACGATCACATCACCGAATTCATAGTGCTCTTCCTCCAAGAGCGGCTCAATCGCGCCAAAATGCTCATCGGAAAGAAAGCGAAAAACCGATGAACGCCGTAGAATTTCGCTGTCTTGTACTTTCATTCTTCCGGAGCGGAAGCGCCACCGAGCCGTCTCTCTACGTATTTGCTGCTGAGCTCAGAGAAATGCCTTTCCAACAGCCGTTGATCGATCCGCGATTTCACTCTCGGATCATCTGGTTGCGGCTCGATTTTTTTTATGACGCGACAAAGTTCAAATCCGTCGCCGCGCGCGAACGGTTCGAGCACATCCCCCGCCGAAACGCTGTGGAATCTCTGCTGCGTGTCGATGGGAATATCTTCCAGAAGAAAATCGGCACACCGATACGGGTAGCGCCCTTCAACGGCGACTTCTTCCATCGACATCCCGTCTTCGCGCACACAAAACAGCGCTTCCTGAGCGGCATCGCGCGATTCCAGCTCGATCACTTCCGTTTCGAATCGCGTAAGAGGTAATCGCAAGGCAACCAATTCACGCTGACGCGCGTGTGGAACAAGCAATGCATCGCAACGCCTCTGATATGCTGCTTCGATGGCGAGCATTTCATTAAACCACCTCGAATCGCGCCCGAGTCCCTTCAGCCAATTCTCCGCCGACGACGACTCAATTGCATTGCGATTAAGAAAATGTCGCTCTTGTGCCGAAATCGCGTCTGAAGTTGGCTCTCCTTCAGCACAGAACGCGGCCAAGCGCCACATTAACTCTTTTATCATCTCGTCCAATTCTCCAGATAGAATCAATTCCGCCACGAATACTTGGCGCAGTTCGGACGACGCGGAATTATATTCTATTGAATCCGGAACAATGTCTTCATGAAGCGTGCTGACATAATAATCACGGGTAAAGTAATCGCTGAAATCATCAAGGCTGAGGCCTCGATTTGCCAGCCACATTTCCGTTTCCTCTGCAGTGATCAAATCGTGCTCGTAGCGAAACGCTTCCGCAGCACCGGAAATGGCCGATTCATCTACATCCAGGTCTAATTCATCTCCGCGTCTTTCGGCTTCTACGCGACGGAGAAATTCCTTCCATTCTACGTCAAGTTCACCTCTGAAAATGGCCGCATCAATCGCGTCGCGCGCCGTATATTCTTGAGCCCCGCACGCGCACACGATTAGATCGTAAGGCGAAACTGACTCTGTGCTCGGCATGGAGGGAGTTTCTTTTACATCCTTTTAGCAAAAAGTCGAGCCTGTCATTGACCGTCCGAAGTTGCTCCTACGTGCCGTGAACACGTGGCTGATAATCGTCGATAACAGTCCGAGGGGGAAGTTGCGCCCCGGCAGACCGGCACCACGTATTAACGCCGGCAAATAGACCGGCATCCGCCCGCCTAGAATGCCCATGAGACGATCGACCGCGGGCGCGCCGTAGCCTCGGGTGCGGGAAGCAACCGAAGTTCCTGAGGAGACTCAATGGCAGACCGGGTTGGCGTGTATTCGTCAGCGAGAACTTCCCGATAGCAACAGCATTCGGTCCCATTCCGGTTCGACAGGGGTGGTCGCAGCGAGCAATGCGAGTGCGATGCCGGCTGCCCCTTCGAGAATTCCCGGCGCGGCGATCCATCGTTTTTCGTTAGGGCGATTAGGTCTCGGCATATAAGCGAGAAATCCAGCGATACCCCTATTCGGGCGCCGCATTTCGAGAGTGCGCTTAAACCAGAAGCGCGCCGCGACCGCGAACCGCGTCTCGCCAGTGGCCTGAAACAAGCGATTGAAGAGATGGCCCACGCCGACGGCGCCATGGCAAAGTCCGGCATCGACGACGCCCGATTTCTCCGCTGGACGTGCTGCCGCGCGGCGACCAATCGCCAATGCCTCTCGCTCCCAAGCTGGCTGATTAACACAACGTGCAGCGATCAGGAGCGCGACCGCGATTCCCAAGTCGCCATAACACCAGGCTACACGAGCCGGCCTTGAAGAAATGCCAGACCCCACGTAGTAGGGGTAGCTCCGTGCGCGATCCGTCGGATGTTGCTTCAGCAACCATGCTACTGCTCCTTTCAATAATCGGCGTGCTCTGGCGCGCGTGTCCCTAAGTCGCTTATCACTGATCGTGCAAACCTGACCAAGCAGCGCGATGACGCCCGGAATACCATGGGCCAAGCCGAGGTTATAATACCCGAGCGGCAAATTCTTGCGGTTGGCTTCCGAAATCAACTCTGGCGCGGTATGCCAGGTTACACCCGCATCTCTATGTTCCGCAATCTCGCCAAGCCGGTTCACTAACAGGGCTACGTAATCGACCGCGCTCTGTTGCGGTAAACGTTCCAAGGCATAAACGCCGTAACCGACCAATCCACTGACAAGGTCGTAGTCTTCTTTCCAAGGGGAATGGCTAAGATAAACTTTCAGTGCTTCGTCAATTACCTCGTCGGAATCCTCGTCATCGGAATCGGGCCAGCGTTTTCTCTTAAGATGAGCAATTGCCCATGCCACACCGGTGAAACCGCCGAAAAACGAAGGCGACATTCTTCTCGCGGCGACCGCCTTCGCTGCTTGATCAAGGAATCTCAGCGCGATTTGCCGTTGGGGCTTACCTGACTGTGCGTCGCTAAGGTAATCAAAGAGGATCGCGAGCCCAGCCGCTCCCCCTGCAAGTGACGCTTCTTTGATAACACGGGTGCGAAGACTTTGCGCAATGGAGTCAATGACCGCGACGGTCTGTGACCGAAGGGGCTCTTTCAGTAAAGGTTTCCACTTTTTCACTCAAATCCCCCACAGCTCGCGAACAAGTTCGCGGTACTGCCAGTAAGAGCACCCCTGGCGTCTCTGCTTCGATTTCTTGGATTAAATGTAAAAACCCTTTAGAAGGGTCGCGGAAATTGCGCTGTCCGATATCAGCACTGCCTACTATATGCAGATAGGGAGAGCGTCAGTATGAAGCGGTCTCTGCCCTCCCTTCACCCGCCCGCTATTGGGAGCAGTCAGGTCTTTGAGTGTTTCTTTGTTCAGTTGCAGTTTCTTTGCTTTGGAAGGCGCCTTGCCTTGTTTTGTTTTCTTGATGTTGGCCATACTTATCTTTCTTTGTTGATGTCTTTGTTCACGGTTAAAAAAAGTATGCTTCAGAAAGGAAGGACTAATCAGGTCCGGGATTGCCTCCAGGCAAAGGGCGCACCTCTTTCTCGCGCGCGAACTGCGACTGATAAAGTCGGGCGAGAAAATCGTAGAGCACCAACTCATGCGCACGCTGCGCAGAGGGAAGCAGCCGATTGGCCTGCATATGGATCAGGCTAGCGACAAATTCGCTTAGTGCAACGGTCAATTCACGTGCCTTGGCAGCTTGCTTTAAGTTCGTCATAAACGGAGCGAGCTGCGCGGAGCGGCGACGAATAATCTTAATTCCAGACAGAAGAGAAGGGGGCTTTTCCTCGTGCGGATCGAGCAATGTTTCGAGGACCTTGCGTTCCTGACGAAAGCGTTCACCGATCTGCCCTCTTAGTTTTCCGTCCATCCGGAACTCGTTCGCAAATGCCGATTTTGCCTCTCGAATCAAAGCCAGCTTCGCTTGCAATTCGAAGCCGAGATCTTGAAATAAGGCGTCAATGCCCAGCAGAGTCAGGCGCCAGCGTTGGTCCAAGCCATGGTCGCCCGCTTGCGAGCGCTGGATGATTCGCACGGCAGCCTCGCTATCGGCGTGGAAGATTTGTTCCGCCAGGAGGACCCCCTTTGGGCCGCCGTAACGCTCCACCTCTCTTTCATAAGTATCGAATTGCACTCGGACAAGCCGTTGCTCTTTCAGCAGTCGGGCCGCGGCCTTTTCGATGGCAGGCATAATCCTGCTATGTAATGACTCTGGCTTCCCGTGAAAGCGGACACGCAAGTGGAAGCTCGGGATCAGCATAACGAACAAAGAACCATTGGTCAGCGGCGCCGGATTGTTGGGCTTTCCTGGCGAGCGGACCAACTACTTCGCGCAACACATGCTCTGCGGCGTAGGTACCAGTATAAAGCCTGGCGTATAACCATTCAGAGCCAGGTGGGAAGACACGAGCCACCGACGAGCGCCAAGAATGTCTGGATAGCGACGTTGTCTTTCCTTGCTCTAGTCGGTTATCCTTCTGGCTTGCTTTGCGGACAAATGGGATAACCAATTCATGGACAAACCGCCCCTCAGGGCCACGCACGCAAAGTTGATCTGGTCCGGGGAACATCTCGATCAGTTGTACGTCTTCTCGTTTCCTGATTATATCCATGAAGGTTTCAACGCTGAGGACGTTATCGAAATCTATTATCAGCGTGTTATCGCCGTCAGCCAGGGCCACCATTCGAGGTATCCGGCGTTTCTCCCGCCAGGCATTAACAGCCCGGAAACCGGCAGAGTCTTTCTGCCCCACGAGTGCAGTCAGTTCTTGCCTACTTACATTCCATCGGGCCGGAGCTAATAGCAGTTTCTTCAACGTTACCCGAGGAAGAAATGGCGCGCTCGCCAAGGCGCTCCAAGTCCAGCTCACATTCTCCGCTGCACCCTGCCCCTGGAGCAAACACAGAAACCGGTAAAGCCCAACGGCCTGCCCGGTAAAGTTATGAGCGCTAGTTAAACGCGGAATGATCTCGCGCCCGAGGCGCGCGGAGCGCAGAACGATCCGGTTGTCTCGCACCGAGACATAAAGATCGGTGATTGGGATTTGGAAGTCCGCCGCAACACCGGCTTCGCCCAGATAGGGAATCTCATATGGACGCAAGATCGGACGAGCCAGGATGTTTCCAAGTCGCCCTTCCGGCAGGTGCACGATCTCTGCGAAGACCGCATCGGGACGAAGCGATTCTTCAGCGCGCAGATGACGTTCGACCTCTTTACGCAGCGTCTCGTCGACGTGGCAAAATCGTCCGAGAAAGCGCGCGCCTGAAGGGCCCGTCGCACCATGCAACAGCACACGGAAATCGCCGCGGGCCAGCGCTGTTTCGTCAGCTGCGGCCACGGTCGCTGCCACGGAAAACGCGTGGGGCAGCGGAAGTGGCTCCTTGGCGGAAACCTCCTCCAAATCGCCTGGTTGGAGAACGATTTCCTGGGCGCCATTCTGTAACGCGTCGCTCAGCCTGCGCAGAAGGAATGTCTCGAGCGCACCCCAGCGCGCGGTTGCCTCGGGTTGCGCAGGAAACACGAGATCGTGGAGCAACGGGGATACTTCACCAACCAACTCTCGTGAGGATGGAAGACCGATCCCAACCTCAGCATCCAAGGCCTCCACGAGAGATATCTCACGTCCCTCGTAGCGAGCAATAAAGGCATCGCGAAAGCGTGTCAGGTCATTCGCCGGGTCCGAAGCATTCGTTAGGCGGTGCAAGATATTTACGCCCCGCACAATTTCATCGATCACAGCCTTGCCCAAAATTGCGACAGATGCCGGCTTGATCATATCGACTTGGAAGAGGTGTGGGAGGTCTACCTGGGCCGGCAATCTCTGCAGCAGGTCCGCAGTAGCGCGATAGCTTTCCGGCGCGTTTCCCAATCCGACAGTATCCAATGTCGCAAGCTGCCCCTGCACACTTTGCAGTATGTTAGCCGCTAGCTCCGTGCCTGTTTGTCTTTCGAGCTGTTCTATTAATGATTGCGTCAGGTCGGGCCCCGTGACGCAAGGAGAAATGTCAGGCACCAGGATATGACTATCGATAAGTTCATTGACGTATTCTTCGGCGTCGGCGAGCGAAACCTCTTCATCCACAAGCGCCTTTGCCAAGGCGGTAAAGGTGGTCCCGGTCTTGGCACAATCCAGTGTCGCAAGTAGGGATTCGGTTTCCTCAATGGCGATGAGGTGAAACGAACGATTCTTTCCGTCGATTCGCGACTCGACATAGCGCACGCGCCCGGCTGCGCGGTAGAGACTCGAATTGGGCCGGTAGGTAAGTAACTGGCGCAACGCAGGATCGCGCGTTAGAGCTCTACAGAGTCCGTCCAAATAATCCATGTCCAGCCGAGTGCGCCGCTCGTATTGCGTGAGATCTTTAAGCACCAAGCGGGTATTAGCGCCGACTGTTCCAACTGAGCAACCGGCGCAAAGGCCGAACGGCGTTGCTCGCCCCGCCATGCGGGAAAAGTAGCGGGCGATCGCGAGTTCGATCCCTTTTCCGCGCTCACTCTTCGGTTCGCGAATCCAAATACTTAAAGATTCCTCCAAGTGCGGCGAAGCGACGAAAATCGCTTCCCGTACTTCTGGCCTGTTCACGATATCAGCCAGGCGCGCGCCCAGCAATTGCGCGTCGGCTGAGAGGGAACGTTCCAGTTGCGCCGGGTCATTGAGGTTCGACGCGGCCTGAAGTCCATCGCTCCATGCGAGGAAATCGTCGAAGGGCAGCAGCGGCGTACGCAAAACGAAGAACCCCGAAGGCTCAAAGTTCATGAGGCGTTTCCCCAAATCAAGAAATGTCGCGCTTCGTTCCTCGTCGAGCGCTTGACGGGCTCCGGCTGCGGCAGCTGAAGCTTCATTGGCGGCTCGCTCACGCTGTCGAGCATATCATGACGCCGCTTCTCTGGCATCAGGCTTGAGACAACTCCACGTGCGGCGCGAGGGTCTCACCTTTTCACGGTCGCTTCTACGGTCTGCGAAAATTTTGCTGAAAAACGGCGCAATTCTGCGTAACGCGGCGCGAATGCTGAATACCCGAAACACCTGACATCAACGATCCTGTGCAACGCAGTGAAAACTCGGGCAAAAACTCTGTCTTCAATTAACAAATCCAAGGGCTACGCAAAATAACAGCACATTGGCATTCTGAGCGAAGCGAAGAATTTCAGATCATTTTTGATACGGAAAAAAGAGCGATAACCTGAGATGTTTCGCTTGCGCTCAACATGACAGTGCAATTGATGTGCGCTGGTAGAAATCCCTGTGGCGTGCCTTGGACGAAGGGGGCCCAGCCGTGTATCGTTGTCGCCGTCCATGCCGAAATTCTTCATTAAAACTTACGGTTGCCAGATGAACGAGCGCGACTCGGAACAAGTCGCGCATTCGCTTGTGGCACGCGGTTACGAGCGGGTCGGTCACGAGTCGGAAGCCGACGTTGTGCTCCTGAATACGTGCAGCGTGCGCGACATGGCTGACCAAAAGGCGCTTGGCAAAATGGGCATGCTAAGACGAATGGCCAAAGACCGGCCGCACATGGTGTTTGGATTCCTCGGCTGCATGGCTCAGGCACGCGGCGCGTCCCTACTGAAAGCTTTGCCGCACGTCGATCTCGTCGTTGGGACACAAAAATTTCACCGAGTGGCGGAGTACGTGGATGAGCTGGTCACGAATAAGAATTCTCGAGCGACCGCGGTCGACGCCCGCGGCTACAGGCGCATGGACGATTTACGCCTTTCGATCGTCGATGTCGCTGAAGAGTCCGGTTCGCAATCGACCATTCGCGACCAGCAACTGACGTCAAGGCAAGCAACGGCGTTTGTCTCGATCATGCAAGGGTGCAACATGCACTGCACTTTCTGCATCGTGCCGCAGACGCGCGGATCTGAACGTAGTCGTTCTATCAACGAGATCGTGGCCGAGGTGCGCGACCTTGTTTCGCGCGGCGTCAAGGAAGTCACGTTGCTCGGGCAAATTGCGAATCTTTATGGGCGCCACGAATTTCCAAAGGCCGACAAAAAATCTCCGTTTGTGCAGCTGCTTGAAGCCGTTCACGACGTCGAAGGCCTTGAGCGACTCCGTTTCACTTCGCCTCATCCGATCGGCTTCCGCGACGACCTGATCGACGCAATCTCGCGGCTGCCGAAACTTGCCGAGCACGTTCATTTGCCGTTGCAATCCGGCTCCAACAAAATTCTCAAAGCAATGCATCGCGCATATACCGCTGAGAAATACACGGATCTGGTCGGCCAAATTCGGCGGGCGCGCCGTGGCATCGCAATCACCACCGATATAATCGTAGGGTTCCCCTGCGAAACAGAAGACGACTACCGCCAGACACGTGACCTGGTCGAGCAAATCCAGTTTGATAACGCGTTTGTGTTTCGCTATTCACCGCGGAGCGGTACTCCCGCCGCGGCGATGCCGCATCAAACCGATGAGCACGTCAAACAGGAGCGCAATCAGGATTTGCTTCAGGTCGTAGACCAATCGAGTCGCCGGATTCTCGAACGCCTGATCGGAACCAAAGTGGAGGTTCTTTGCGAAGGGCCCAGCAAAACAAACCGCGAGCGGTTAATGGGCCGCACCCGCACAAACAAGATCGTCGTGTTTGAAGGCGACGAAAAACTGGTTCGGGAACTCTTGTATGTTCGGGTCGAGCAAGCGAATGGTTTCAGCCTTTATGGCACGCCGCTGGTAGAGTAGCGCACGCTCAATCGCAAGTTGAAAACTTGCGTCACCTTATCCAAACTCACACGCCTAGTGAACTTCGAACCAATGATTTACCATCTGTCCCTGCACAGTGCAGGAATTATCGCGGGGGCCTTTCTCATCGTGGTCGCCTTGATTGGTTTGTTAAAACCGGACTTCGCGCGCGTCGTTCAGCGGTTTCCGCGCTCGCGGGTTGCAGGAGCTGTGCTGCTTACGATTTGTCTGGCATGGAGCTTCTGGTTGGTGGCCACGATTCAGATGGGCGAGTTCTCCGGGTTCCGTCGTCCGCTTCTGGTTGCTTTGCCAGTCGGTTACGTACTCGCTCTGCTATTCGTGGACGAATTCCTTGCAGTGCGGGCTCTTGGGATTCTTTGTTTACTCGCGGCGGAACCCCTGCTTGATGCGGCATTTTTGCGCCACGAAACGAGCCGCTTGTTTGTGACGGTATTTGCTTATTTGCTGATTATCGCCGGTCTGTTTTGGGTGGCGGTCCCGTACGTCCTTCGCGATCAAATCAATTGGAGCGCTCGAAGCGTTTTCCGCTGGCGCTGTCTGCATGCAATCGCGTTGGTTTACGGCGGCGTGATCCTCGGGCTCACGTTCACACAATATTAGACGTAGCGGCGGTTTATGATCGCCGAAGGCACTCAATGATTGCTTCAGCCCTCTTAGAGCGCCTCAGTAGTACGCGATGGACCGCATTCTGGTAATCCGCGGTGGCGCAATCGGTGACTTCATTCTCACTTTGCCGGCGCTCAAGGCGCTCCGGGATTCCATGCCGCATGCCCATATCGAGATACTCGGTTACAAGCACATTGCAGTGCTTGCTGAGAATCGCTTTTATGCACAGGCGGTGCGATCAATTGAATACGCGCCGCTGGCCAAATTTTTCGCGAGCAACCTGGAACTGCCGGCGGAACTGGCAGACTATTTCGCGAGCTTCGGTTTAATCATCAGTTACCTGTACGACCCAGACAGGATCTTTGAAAGCAATGTGCGCCGCTGCGGCGCTGAAAATCTGATTCGCGGTCCTGCCAGGATCGTGGAAAACGCCGGACACGCCGCGCGCCAGCTTGCGCGCCCGATCGAAGAGTTGGGAATCAGCGTTCTCGATCTCAGTCAGAGAATTTTTCCCTCAATCGGCGATCAGCAATTTGCGCGGGAGTTTCTCGGAAACTTGGCGCCACCGGTTGTGGCCATTCATCCGGGAAGCGGCAGCCAGCAAAAGAACTGGCCGATCGAAAAGTGGATCGCAATGATGTCAAAAGGCGGTGAGTTCTCGAATACTGGAAAACGTCCTTCGCTCGTCGTGATCTCAGGCGAAGCCGACACAGCGGAGACCGAGCGACTGGAACGCGAGTGGAGAGATCGAAATGTCTGCTTCGCGAAAAACCTGCCGCTGCCTGATCTGGCCGGCGTACTTGCGAATTCGATCTTCATTGGACACGACAGCGGAATTTCGCACCTCGCGGCGGCTGCCGGTGCAAGTTGCATTCTGCTCTTCGGCCCCACTGATCCAAATGTTTGGGCGCCTGCGAACGCCAATGTGCAAGTTCTCAGGGCGCCGCGCGGAAGGCTTCGTGATCTGAAACTCGGAGACGTCGAAGCAGCCCTCACTGATGCCCTACGCAGCCGCTGAGATAAAGATTCAGAGCCGAACTTTTTCCGGCTGTAGTATGCGCTTTCTCAGCGCCGCACGTCATATTCGCGAAGCAAAGCGATCTCTGCCGAGGGTAGCGAACTCCGTAGCCTGCAGTTTCATTCCTCGTAGCCGCGTGGAAATTTTTGGTGCCATTTCCAAGCGCTCTCAATGATGGCGTCGAGCGATTGGAATTGCGGTTGCCAGCCAAGCTCCTTTTTGATTTTAACTGAGGAGGCGATGAGCCGGGGCGGATCGCCGGGCCTGCGCGGTTTTTCGATCGTCTCGATTTTTCGTCCGGTAATTCTGCGGCAAGCGTCGATGACTTCTCGAACGCTGGAACCGCCGCCTGTGCCGAGGTTGTAACATCCGCTCCCGGTTGCGCCGAGAGCCTGAATGTGCGCTTGGGCGAGGTCAAGGATGTGAATGTAGTCGCGGACACATGTTCCATCAGACGTATCGTAATCAGTTCCATAAATTTCGACACTCGGTTTTGCACCGAGCGCCACCCGCAACACAGTGGGAATGAGATGCGTCTCCGGTTGATGATCTTCGCCGAATTTGTCCGATGCGCCGGAGGCATTGAAGTAACGCAGGCAAACAAACTTCAAGCCGTGAATCTCGTCGTACCAACGCAAAATTTTCTCGAATGCTAGTTTGGATTCGCCGTACGGGTTGATGGGGCGCGTCGGCGCGGTTTCGTCGATTGGGAGACGTTCCGGTGGACCAAAGATCGCGCACGTTGACGAAAAGACGATACGCCGGATGCCAGCGGCGACCATCGCATCAAGCAGGTTCAATCCATTGCAAACATTGTTTCGAAAATATTTTGACGGATTCTGCATCGATTCGCCGACCAGCGCGTTCGCGGCGAAATGCATCACCGCGTCCGGACGCATTCTGGAAATGGCAGCATCGATTTGCCGGCGATCGGCTAGTTCTCCTTGAATGAAAGTGGACCGTGAATCGACGGCACCCCGATGGCCTTCACTTAGGTTATCGAAAATGCCAACTTCATGCCCCTTATTCAGCAGCAACTCGGCGCAAACACTCCCAATGTAGCCCGCGCCGCCAACGACAAAGATTTTCATTGGCGGAAAAAATGACGCGTGATTCGCGTTAAATCAAAACCAACTCGCGAGATAAGCGCCGCCCATGGCGCACATATTCTGGCTGCGTGCCGCTAGTTTGAAATCGAAGGGCGCCGGGGATTATTTTGCGCGACGGCTTTGCCTTTCTTTTTTTCCAAGGCTACGACCATCTTCCGAACGCAATTGTGTTTGCAGCGCGGGGCGAGAACTTTCAAACTTTCTTCCTCCGAACCCCATTGCAAGATGTCGATGTCCACGTAGCGAACGCCCCAGTTTTTCACCTCCGACCGGCTGGGCTTATAAAGATCGATTGTGTCGGTGCCGATCAACGCATTTCCGTAATCGTCGATGACATATTCTTCGTTCGTTTCCGCGAGGCGGAAGCGCGTTCCCAGCGGGTATCGCGACCAATCGGAAGCTGCACTCATCACCTGCCGGCCGGAAAGATAAGTCCCAACGGCGTTATGAGCCCCGCTTCCTCCCTCGTGCTGCGTGTAAGCAGTAGTCCGCACCTTGGGTATTCGCTGGCCACTGGTGAGAGTCGGTTTCGATTGCGTGGCACAGCCCACCACAAAGCAAGCTAAGGCTCCTGCGAGCGCTAGGTTAAGGCATCTAGGCATCGAGTATCGCGCCCTCAATACCAGCCCAAGCAGCCAGGGGCAAGCAGTATTTACAGGAATTCCCCAGGGAACTAATGCAACGGAAGCGTGGGCTTGTGGGAAGTACCAGCTACAGCGTTAATGCGCGGCAGGCTGCGAAAGTTCAGTTGTGCAATGAGGACAACGTGTCGCCTTGATGGGGATCTTCATCGCGCATGCCGGGCAATCTTTCGTGTCGGCTGGTTTTTCGACCGGATGCCTGAGTTGGTTGATTGCTCGAACGAGAAGAAACACTGCGCCCGCAACGATCAAAAAGTTGATCACGAGGGTAATGAAGTTGCCGTAGTTCCAAGTGATCGCCCCGGCTTTCGCCGCGTCAGCGGGAGTATTGAATGCGGTCGAGCCGTCTTTGGCCGCCCGCAAAATCATAAATTTGTTTGAGAAATCCAGTCCGCCGGTGAGTAGGCTGACCGGCGGCATGACCACATCTTTTACCAATGAATTGATGATTGCACCAAAGGCCGCGCCGATAATCACGCCAACTGCGAGATCGACCGCATTACCTTTTACAGCGAACTCCTTAAACTCTTCCCAAATCCTTTTCATACGACGATGTTGACCAGTTTTTTCGGAACAACAATCACATTGCGCACGTTTTTACCCGCGATTCGCTCTTGAATCTTCGGGTTCGACAGCGCGGCGGTTTTGAGTTCTTTCTCCGTCGCCAGGATTGGCATCTTCATTCGGTCGCGCAGTTTGCCGTTTATCTGAACAACGATTTCAACTTCGTCCTCGACGAGCAAACGTTCGTCATAAGCAGGCCAGGATTGTTCCGTGATGTCTCCGCCTGCGTCGCTAGATTTGGTATTTAACCTTTCCCAAAGCTCGGAGGCAATATGCGGCGCGAAGGGATCGAGCAAAATCAGGAAGGTCCGCATTGCCGCCCGGGGAATTGTTTCGACGTTGGTAAATGCGTTCACGAAAATCATCATCTGCGAGATCGCGGTGTTGAAGGAAAACGATTCGATGTCTTCGGTAACCTTTTTGATGGTGGCATGCAGTAACTTTTGCTGCGGCTGGGTGCCATCGACGTCTTTTATTTTCGAGGACAACTCCCATTCGCCTGCCTGGTTCTCTGTCATGAGCAGACGCCAGACGCGCGCGAGAAAGCGCGCAACGCCCTCGACGCCGCGGGTGCTCCAGGGTTTCATTTGCTCCAGCGGCCCCATGAACATTTCGTAGCAACGAAACGCGTCTGCGCCGTGCTGGTCGATCACGTCGTCTGGGTTAACGATGTTCCCGCGCGATTTCGACATTTTCTGGTTGTCTTCGCCGAGGATGATTCCCTGGTTTACGAGCCGCTGAAACGGCTCGGGCTTTGAGACGTAGCCTAGGTCGAACAATACCTTCTGCCAGAAACGCGCGTAAAGCAGGTGCAACACAGCATGCTCGGTTCCTCCTACGTACAAATCGACCCCACCCGGTTTATCACCGCCCATCCAGTAACGTTCTGCCTCTTCTCCGACGAACCGTCGATGATTATGCGGATCACAGAAGCGCAGGTAATACCAGCACGAGCCCGCCCACTGCGGCATTGTGTTTGTCTCCCGCATCGCCTTCCCGGAATAACGGATCCACTCTTTTGCCTTTGCCAGCGGCGGTTCCCCGGTGCCAGTCGGTTTGTAATCGTCGAGCGGCGGCGGGACTACCGGCAATTCTTTTTCTCCCAATGCGCGATGTTTGCCGTTTTCCCAAACAATTGGAAATGGCTCGCCCCAATATCGTTGACGTGAGAATAACCAGTCGCGCAGTTTGTAATTGATTGCGCGTTTGCCAAGGCCGCGTTCTTCCAGCCAAGTGGTGATCCTCTTTTTCGCTTCTGCACTGGTTAGGCCATTGATGATCGGCGAGTTAATCGCGATGCCTTCGCCTGTGAATCCAAATGCCGGCTCATCTCCTGTTGGCTGAACCACAACGACGATCGGTAGATCGAATTTTCTCGCGAATTGCAGGTCGCGTTCATCGTGCGCCGGCACGCCTCCTATCGCGCCGGTCCCGTAGCCAAGCAGCACGTAATCGGCGATCCAGATTGGAATCTTTTCGCTGGTCGCCGGATTAATTGCGTACGCGCCAGTAAAAACGCCGGTTTTTACTTTCGATAGATCG
Source organism: uncultured Verrucomicrobiae bacterium (assembly GCA_963791385.1). Classification (GTDB taxonomy): domain Bacteria; phylum Verrucomicrobiota; class Verrucomicrobiia; order Chthoniobacterales; family UBA10450; genus Udaeobacter. Next base: position 502,673 of record CAWBSH010000022.1, on the reverse strand, counting down.
GCACGCTCTAGCTCACTCTTACGCGCGGCGCGCTCGCGATATTCGCGCACTGCCGGCCACTGCTCCTCGCTAACTATAAGATCAACCAATGAATGTTCCGGCGCGAGCACCAGGAACGTACCGCCGTAAAGTGTGTCCGGCCGGGTAGTGAAAACGCGAATTTTGTAGCCGGGACCAGCGCTCCCGGCTACAGTGAAATCGATCTCCGCGCCTTCACTTCGGCCAATCCAGTTGCGCTGAAGTAATTTGACTCCCTCGGGCCAATCGAGGTGGTCGAGTTCGTTGAGCAACCGCTCCGCGTACGCAGTGATGCGCAACATCCATTGCCGCATTGGCCTTCGAACAACCGGGAACCCCCCAACTTCGCTTTTTCCATCAACAACTTCTTCGTTGGCCAAGACTGTGCCCAGCTCCGGACACCAGTTGACGGGGACATCAGCCACATAAGCGAGTCGAACGCTATCCGGATCAGTTCCACGATAGGTAGAAATCGGCTCGGCGCGATTTGTCTCCGGGTTGAACCAGGAGTTGTAGATCTGGAGGAAAATCCACTGCGTCCATTTGTAATAGGTCGAGTCGGTCGTGTTGATCTCTCGTTGCCAGTCATACGAAAAACCGATCCGCTTTAATTGGCTTTTGAATTTCGCCACATTTTCGCGCGTCGTGATTGCAGGATGCTGGCCAGTCTTAATCGCGTATTGCTCCGCGGGCAGGCCAAACGCGTCCCAACCCATCGGATGCAAAACGTTGAAGCCGCGCATCCGTTTGTAGCGCGCGACGATGTCTGTCGCGGTGTAGCCTTCGGGGTGGCCGACGTGCAACCCGGCTCCGCTCGGGTAAGGGAACATATCGAGCACGTAGAACTTTGGCTTCTCAGGATCGAAACCTTTCTCGCCGGGATTGGGCGCGTGAAAAAGTTGGCGCTCGTCCCAGATGGCCTGCCACTTCGGCTCGATCTGGTCGAATGGATACGGTCTGCGGCGATCGCTACTCATCACAAGTAATCAGGAACCCAGGAAACGAGGAAAAGAAAACAAAATTTACTCTTGGATTTCTGGTTTCCAGATTTCAATTGGGTCGTGATCGAGCTTCTGGTCGCAACGCGCAACCCGCATAAGACGCGCGAGATCCGGGAAATTCTCGGAACAGACTTCGCAGTGCACGATCTTCGCGCATGTCCCGAAATCTCTGAAACTGATGAGAGCGGAGCGTCTTTCAAAGAGAACGCCACGCTTAAGGCGCTCACGGTGTCGAAAGCATTGCCGGGTTTTGTTGCAGCGGACGATTCGGGGCTGGAAGTGAATGTGTTGGGCGGCGCGCCCGGAGTTTATTCCGCCCGTTATGCTGGGACGAACGCGACTGAGAATGAAAAGATAAACAAATTATTGGGGGAGCTTGCGCGAGTTGGCGCCAGAGACGACGCGCGTCGAGCTCGATTTCATTGCGTCGTAGCGCTGGCGCGTAATGGCAATCTCGTTGGAACCTTTGAAGGAATTGTCGAAGGAACGATCGCCGACGAACCGCGAGGCAATCGCGGATTCGGCTACGATCCGATTTTTATTCCCGAAGCATTCAAACAAACTTTCGGCGAACTGCCTGCCGAAGTGAAGAACACGATCAGTCATCGCGCAAAAGCCATTCGCCGGCTCGCCGTTGGACTTCGACACCTCGAGCTACGTTAAGGACTAGGAGGAGGAGGAGCGGGTGGAGCCGGCGCGGGCGGAGCCGGGCCCGTTTGTGTTACGCCGCCGGCTGCTCGGATCTGGTAACCAACCTTTTGAATTCCCGAGATCCGAATTTTGTCGAGGACCCCAATGACGTCTCCATAGATTGCCATCGGAGTCGCACTAAGGGAAATCTTAATGCCCGGATTTGCTCGATGTAACTGAAAAAGGCGTGGTAGTACCTGATCATCCGCTACGTATTGGTTGTCGAAGAACACGGCGTTTCCCTCGAGTACTTTGACCGACACAAAGTCCTTCACGCCACTTGGTGGCGGCCCCACGGCAGCTGGCAAATTGACGCGAATGCCTTTCATATGAGTCTGGCTCAGACTCACCATCATAAAACTGGCGAGCAAAAAGAACATGATGTCGATCAACGGGATGATCTCGATCCGTGCTCGTTTCTTCGGAACTGGCGAAGCTAGGTGCATATCTAGTACGAGGCGCCTGTCATAGTGAATGTGATCGGAATCCTAACCTTGGAAACTGTTCCGGGTCTGAATCGCCATTGACGGAACGCGCTTGTGGCGGCGCATATCCAGTATGGGACTCCCGGTGCTTTGCGAGACGGAAGCGCTGGTGACGTTGCCGCTGCCTGGATCAACATCCACGACGATCACACCACTGCCAACTGTGTGATGTGCGCGCGCCTCGTACGGGTAAGGGGGTTTTGGCCCGTATAATGCGAGGGCTTTCGCTCGCGACATCGACATCGGCCCGGGCGCCTTGATTGGAATAAATTTTCGCGCGGTCTGTTGTCGCGGCGGTGGTGTTCTTTCTTCCACAAACTCCGGTTGAATGTCCGGCGGAGGCGGAGGCTCTGGAATTGGAATATCCTCGGGCGGCGGAGTCGCCTCAGGCGGAGCCAGGCACCGCTTCGACGACCTGCGGCGTTTGGGGCGGAGGTTCTACCGCAGGAGCTTCGTGCCGTTGGGACACGGCGACCGCTGTCAGGTGGATTGCTAAAGCTCCACCGAGCGCCGTCCAAAAATACCAACGCGGCGGCGGCCGGTAAGTTAGCGGTCTGGGCCGTGCCTGCGTTTTCGTTAGCGTGTCTGCCATACCCAAATCATTGTGGCGGCCCCGGCACTCCCTTGAGCGATTCGCTCTTTATTTCAAACGAGATTTTGTAGTAGCCCGCCGAGCGAATGATATCGAGCGCGTGGGCTACGTTCAGGTGGACCGAGTCCTTGTCCCCACGGACGAAGACCTTCGCGTCAGGAGCTGATTGATGCGCCATTTTCAGAAGGTTCAGCAATTGCTCATCACTACCCATTTCGTCCTTATCGAAGAAGTAATGGCCGTCCTTATCGACGGATACGCTGATATACTCCCGCTTTGTCTGCGTCTGACCCGACTGACCGGAAGGCAAATTCACCTTAATGCCCTTCATGTGCACCTGGCTGAGGCTCACCATCATGAAACTGGCGAGCAGAAAGAACATGATGTCGATCAACGGGATGATCTCGATCCGCGCTTTCTTATGTGGAATGGGTGACGCAACGCGCATACAAAAACCTCTAGATGGAGGAGCGCGTTGCCGATGAAGGCGTGCCGCTCTGGATCGTCACTCCTTTTTCCGTTGTCTGAGCCTGGAGCATCACTTCCAAATTGGTAGCTGCCGTTTGCAATTCGAACTCCAAGTTAGACACGCGAGAGGTGAAAAAGTTAAACGGGATCAGCGAAAAAATGGCGATACCCAGACCGCAGGCCGTGGCGATAAGCGCTTCCGCGATACCGCCTGTCACTGCTTGCACCGCCAGCTCTTCGTTTCCGAGGAAGCTGAACGAACGGATCAGCCCAGTGATCGTGCCCAACAGACCGAGCAACGGGGCGAGAGTCACAAGAGTATCCATCACTACCAGAAACCGTCCGGCGCGTTTGATCTCGATGCCCGCGGCAACTTGCAGCGCGGCTTCGAGCGAACTGTGTTGATGATTCAGACCATTCCACAGCATTCGTAGCACAGGGTCGCTGGAAGCGCGCGAAAGCCTCGAAGCCTCGGTAGTGTCACCATTTTCAATTGCGGTGAAAACTTTCTCGATCCGTTTTGGATCCCGGCGGAACCAGCGGCCACCCCACCAAATGCATCGCTCGATCACAACTGTAAGCGCTACGATTGAGACGATCAGAATCGGCCACATCACCGGACCGCCTTTGTGAAACTTGTCGATCAACCAGTTACCGGCTAAAAAACCAGCAGGCTGTTCCGGAGAGGGGGAAGCAACCGGAGGAGGAGGACTCGTGGCAGCGGCTGCGGCGGGGCTTGTTGCGCCGGCTCCTGCAGGACTCGTCATTGCGCCTGGCGCTCCGGGTTGACCTGCGGCGGGAGGTTGCCCAATAGCCGGAGCTTGCCCCGGCACTCCGGGTTGCCCGGCCGCTGCCGGTTGCCCCGGCGGTGGCGGTGGCGGCTGTTGCCCCGGAGGCGGTGGCTGTTGCCCTGGCGCGAGGTTTGTAGCTGGCGCTTGCTGCGCTGCTGCTGCCGGGTTCGTCGGCGCTTGAGCAGCCGGATTCGTACCTCCGGTTGCCGGCGGTGCTTGTGCCGGAGGCGGAACTTGCGCGAGCGAAACCAACGTGACCGCGAGTGAAGAGAGACCGATGGTGAGTAATGTTTTCATAGTTGAAGCACGAGTTTGGTGACCGGTTCGATTTCGGTACAGGTTTTCCTTTATCGCAGAGGACTTGTTCGGGAGTCCAGCAAAACTTTTCATTTTTTTCCGCGACATTTCCTTCTGCCCGGCCGCATCTTCAAATCAAAATATCTCTACTGCAAGGCCACAAGGCAAGTGTTTCAAAACCGTCTTCGACCAGCTTCTCTCAGCGTTATGACTCGAAATGTTCTGCGCGATCCCGATGCCGTTGCACAAAGGCGGCCAATCATCGATCTCCGCTTGCAGTTGATCCCCAGCTCGAATTGGGCCGACGCCAGCGGGCGTCCCGGTTAAAATCACGTCGCCCGGCAGTAGCGTGAGCGACTGACTCGCAAATGAAATAATTTTGGCGACCGAATGGATCATTCGACTCGTGCGCGTGTTCTGGCGCAGTGCATCGTTCTGCCACAACTTTACCGGAACATCCCGAACATCCACATCCGCGTACACGAATGGTCCAATCGGCGTGTAGGTGTCGAATGATTTGCAGCGGCCAAATTGCTTCTCCTGTTTTTGCAAATCGCGATCGGTGATGTCGAGGCCGATCGTATAACCGAAAACATGATCGTGCGCATCGCTGGCACTGACATTCTTCGTGCGAGCACCGATTATGACAGCGAGTTCAACTTCAAAATCGGTTTGATGTTCGGTAAATGCGATCTCGATCACACCGTTATGTGCCAGCAGCGAACTCGGCGCCTTAAACCAAATCAACGGTGCGCCGAATTCGGTGCGTTTCATCTCTGCGATGTGATCCGCATAATTCAATCCCACCGCGATTAACTTGGACGGCGCAACTGGAATTTCGATTTGCAAATTTGCGAGCTGGAGCACTTCGCCGGTGGGCTGAATCTCGATCCAGTACGGCTGCGCCAGCAGATGCACTTCCTCGCCGCGCACTTCGCCGTAGAAAAATTCCTCACCCGATCTGAATCGACCAAACGTACGCATGTTGTGGAATTGTAGGGCAACCGCTCCGGTTGCCCAATCAAAAGAGGGCAGGCGATGCGCCTGCCCTACAATTTTACTTTGGAACCACTCCCACAAAATCGCGCACCGGTTTTTGCCCTGGAATTGAAAATGCGCTGCCGTTCTCACGCGCGAACCAGAAGGCACTCGACGAACCACCGTCTAGGTTCAGTGCCCGACGAATCTTGTAATCGGCACCGACGGGGGCCGCGGCCAGGATGTTTGCCAACTCCGCCAGCGAAACGGCCGAGCACACGCCGAGCAATAGGCGATCGTTACTTGCTATTCCGGCAAACGTTCGCCGGGCCAGCTGTGAAGCATTCAATCCATGAATGCGCTTGCTTCCTTCCACGAGAAATGGCCCGCCCTGAATTGCAGCGGCAATTTTTTTAAGGTGGGAAATTTCACCGACGCGAATGACGTCAATACCGCGGCTTGATTGTAGCAAGATTCCAGTAATCAGGCGCGCCCGGCGTACTAGCGAGAAAGTCCTGCCATCGCTAATTCGCAAGCCCATCGGCTTGAACTCCGTGTCGAAATAACCGCCGTTCACACCACACGCGCATTTTTCTTGTTTCATGATTGCGCTGAGGCTTTCGCCTTCAGGATTATCGATGACCCGCAACGCACACGATTGCGCGGAAAAAACTGCTACATCGAGATCGGCGCGCTGACTGGCAGCCGTGTTCTCCACGACCACATGCCAATGCTCAACTCCGGCTTCGCCCGGCTCCGATTCGGCTGAGACAGCCGCCCACTCGGCGCGAGCCGTCGTCGCGATTACAAGAAAAATGAATGCAACACGTAGAAATTTCCCGGTCGTATCGAGCGAAGTCGACACATCCCGTGAACTAATCGCTCTGTTTCGCACCGGGATTCCTCGACTCCGCCGGGACTGACGCGCTCGAGATCGCTCTTACGCTTTGCCGTCGTATTTGGCGAGCAAATCTTCGAAACGCGGATCGTTTCGCAATGGGTCCCAAATCGGATTCACTCTGAGCGCCTGCACTGTAAGGGCGCTTGGCCGGCTCAACAGTCCGTCCAGTATTTCGATCGCACGGTCACTCTCGCCAACGATGGCCTGAACTTCAGCTACACCTTCTGTAATTTCCGGCCCGTCAAAAGCGTCCTTAGTTTCGGGCTCCAAGTCGACGGCGCGTTGCGCCTCCGTCAGAGCGGCGTTCTTTTCGCCGAGATACGCGAGCATCTTTGCCAACTGAACGTGTAGCTTTGCCGCATCAGGACTCCGTTTCAATTCGTCCTCGACGGCACTCTTCGCCCGGAGGAAAGCCGCGCGCGCTCCGGGCTCGTCTTGGAGTGCTCTTCGTGCAAACCCGATGTAATAGTACTTGCTCCAAAGGCCGCCTGGGAAAGTCGCGAGCTGGTCGTCTGGCAATCGCTCGGCTGTCTCCAATCCATCCTGGTATTTACGTTCTAAAAGAAACACATTGGCGCGTTCGCTGGCTACATTGAGTTTCTGCGTATTTGTCATTGGGGCCGATTTGAGGGTCTCAAATGCTTTTTCTGCAACGCTGAAATCGCCTTTCTCAGCGATTGCCAACTTCGACTTCACCCCCAAAAGCTCCATTGATGTTGGATTCAGCGTCAGCGCGCGATCGATGACTTGGTTGGCCTTATTGTAATTGCGCTGCATCTGATAATTGAACGCGAGATTTTGCAGCTGCCAGACATCTTTCGGATTTAAATTGACTGCCTTCTCCAGATTCTCGGTGGACTCTGCCCATTTACCCTGCCGGCGCTGGATTGCGCCAATGTAAAGATACATTTCCGATTCGTTAGGCAACCCGCGCTGCGCGGCCTCGAATTCTTTCAGCGCTGCATCATAGTTGTTATCGCCATAATAATACGAGCACCCAAGGGCCAGATGCCCTTCGGGCAGGTTCGGCTGCAGTTCCAGAGCGTGCTCGGCAAGCGCCCGTGCTTTTTCGCGCCGCGTCGGGGCCGGATCGAACGTGTGGTGGATCCAGCTTTGCAATTGCGAGTAGCGAGCAATCGCCAGAGCAAAGTTCGGATCCAACTCGATGGCGCGTTGATAAAGCTGCTCGCTCTGTTTCAGTCTGTCGAAATCTTCGAAAGCACAGGAGAGATCATGCGCCTGAACGAATGCCAGGTAAGCCTCGCCGTTTTCAGTGGGCTTTCGCGTCATCTGCGATTTTTCGCCTGCCGATAGCTTGGCTTGGAGCGCTTGGGCGATGCTTTGGGCCAGATCGCTCTGGATGGCGAAAACATCGGTGACATCGCGATCGTAATCGTTTGCCCAGACGTGCTCATCGGTGTTGGCATCGATTAATTGTACGTTGACGCGCACCCGGTTTCCCGAGCGGCGCACGCTGCCCTCAAGAATGTTGGAAACACCGAGCGCCTTGCCGATGTCACGAACGTTTGTTGGCCGACCTCGGTATTGCATCACCGACGTGCGAGAAATCACTTTCAGGTCGCCGATCTTGGATAAGTTCGTGAGAACGTCATCCTGAATGCCGTCTGCGAAATAAGCGTTGTCCTGATCATCACTTAGATTTTCAAACGGCAGCACGGCAATCGATTTGTCCACTTTGTGGGCCACGGCGCGGGGCAAAAGGAGCAATCCCGCCGCGATGGAGATGGTTGCGCCGCCCGTAGCGAGAAGGATCACGTTGCGACGCCGTCGTGATTTCGATAGCGGGTGTCGTTCCATTGCCGACGTGCGTTCGATTCCGGTCGGAGTGATGTCGAACATCCAAGCCAGCACCAGCGCCACGGGGAAACCGACTAACAGCAACGCGATCACTCCGCGAATTGCAAAGTTCGGAATATCGAAAACCGGCAGAACCTGAGCCAGCCCTTGCGCCAGGGCCCAACTCCCAACGACGTACGCGATGGCTACCCGATAAACTTTCCGCCGCTTCAACTCCTCGAAGAAACCGGTCATAAAGGTTATTGGGTGCGCAACGGGACGATACAAGCGCTTATTAGACAGAACAAACGTTCGCCGCGTTCACTTAACGCCGCTGGCAAAGACGGTTTGAAAATGGGGGTTCTGCTTTTCTCGTGAGACGACGCTGACCTCGATGTCCCGAAACCGGTTTTTTTCCAGGAGTTGGTGCAATTGCACTTCGCTGAATCCGAGCCAGTGGTCCGCGTACAGTTCACGCGCCTTTTCGAACCGGTGACTCAACAGATCGAGAACTACGAGGCGCCCGCCCCGTTTCAAAATACGGTGAGCTGCGCCGATGGCGCGCTCGGGATGAATGGCGTGGTGCAATGCCTGGCTGAGGATTGCAAGGTCGACGCTATTTTTCGCGATCGGCGGGTCTTCAATATCGCCAAGCCGGTATTCGAGATTCTGAAATCCATGTTTCTTCGCAAGTTCTGACCCGAACTCGACCATTTTTGGCGAATTATCGATAGCGATAACTTTGCGCGCTCGTTTTGCCAGGAGTTGCGAGAGTGTCCCCTCGCCTGCTCCAAGATCGGCAACCGTCAACGGCGGGAGCAACGTGATGAGCGTGTGCGCAAGCGCCTGCCACGATCGCCCCGGCACATAGCCTCGACCAAACTTACCGGCCAGTTCATCGAAGTACTTCCGCGCTTTATCCTGACGCTTGTGGAGAACAAGCTTCAGACTCGTGCGGTCGCGCGAGGTTTCCGGCAGGTCGCGAGCGAGCAGCCGCGTAATCTCCGCCACGCGCTCACGTTGCGCGTTCTGTCCAGTATGGTTCGCGCCGTAGTAAACATTCTTTCCCACGCGGCGATCAGCCACCACCCCGGCGCGTTTCAACTGGGCGAGATGACTTGAAATACGGGATTGGCCCATGCCCAGAATTTGCTGCAATTCAGCGACCGAAAGTTCCTCGTATTCGAGAAGTGACAGCAGCCGAAGCCGAGTCGGATCGGCCAGTAACCGCAACAAATTAATGGTTGACGCCATGATTAGACCCAACGATATATCGACGCATCATGATTGGTCAATATGTCGTGGGCACGAGGGTTAAATGGTTAAAACGGTTACATCGTTACAATGGCCTTCGCGATCGGCATTCCATTCATCCGATTTAACCTTGTAACTCTTGTAACGAATCACTCCTGCAAAACATGTCCCGCCGCTACATTTTTTCTTCCGAATCGGTCGGTGAAGGTCACCCCGATAAAGTTTGCGACGCAATTTCCGATGCCGTGCTGGACGCCTGCATCCGGCAGGATCGACATAGTCGTGTCGCCTGCGAAACCTACGCCAAATGCAACATCGTTATCGTCGGCGGCGAGATCACGATTCCAAGTTTGGCCGAAGAAAAGCCGCTGGAAAGCGTCATTCCTATTTCGCAGATCGTCCGCAAAACCGTGCGCGAGATCGGGTACGTCAATGACGACGACGTTTTTCATGCAGATAGGATTGCGATCCAAAATATCATTACGAAGCAGTCTCCCGACATTGCACAAGGCGTGGATGCACGGGCGGCCGAGGGAAAGGAAACCGCAGAACAAGGGGCCGGCGATCAAGGCCTCATGTTTGGTTACGCCTGTGACGAAACGCCGGAGCTGATGCCATCCCCGATCATGTATGCCCATCGACTTGGCCGCGAGCTCACGCGCATCCGCAAAAGCGGCAAAGTCGGCTGGGTGCGGCCGGACGCGAAATCGCAGGTCTCAGTGATTTATGAAAACGGAAAACCGATCGGCATTTCCTGCGTTGTCGTTTCAACGCAGCACACGCGGGACGTAAAACATTCCGAAATCCGCAGCTTTGTCATTGAGGAAGTAATCAAAAAAGTTTTGCCGAAAGAAATGCTGACCGAGAAAACGCAGTTTCTCGTTAATCCTACCGGTAATTTCGTCGTGGGCGGTCCGCAGGGCGACACTGGTTTGACTGGCCGCAAAATCATCGTCGATTCGTACGGCGGCATGGGCCGGCACGGTGGCGGCGCGTTTTCTGGAAAGGATCCGAGCAAAGTGGATCGCAGCGCCGCGTACATGGCTCGTTGGGTGGCAAAGAACGTCGTTGCCGCCGGCTTGGGTAGAAAATGTGAGATCCAATTTGCATACGCCATTGGCCATCCCAAGCCACTGAGCGTGCACATCGACACGTTCGGCACACATACCGTGGAGGAGGAAGCAATTGAACGCGCAGTGCTCGCTACATTCAGCTTCAAACCAGCCGACATCATCAAACAGCTCGATCTGCTACGACCGATTTACTCGAAGACCACTAACTACGGACACTTCGGCAAGATCGACGATCCCGATATTACGTGGGAATCCACCGATAAGGCAGCCGAATTAAAGAAAGCGGCGAAATGAACGTATGAGTACGATAACGGAACAAAGAAAAACCAAACAGGATTACAAAGTCGCCGATATTTCATTGGCGGATTTTGGTCGCAAAGAAATTTCCATTGCTGAGAAGGAAATGCCCGGGCTAATGACGATCCGGGAGAAATATGCCCCGCAACAACCGCTGGCGGGGGTGCGCATCACCGGATCGTTGCACATGACGATTCAGACCGCGGTATTGATCGAGACGCTTACCGATCTCGGCGCGAGCGTGCGCTGGGCCAGCTGTAACATCTTCTCAACGCAAGACCATGCCGCCGCAGCGATGGCCAAACGCGGCATTTCCGTGTTCGCATGGAAAGGCGAATCGCTCGAGGACTACTGGTTGTGCACGTATCGGGCGATTTCGCACCCGGAAGGCAAAGGTCCGCAACTAGTGGTCGACGATGGCGGCGATGCGACGTTGCTCATTCACAAAGGTTACGAGCTGGAAGAAGGCAGCGATTGGGCGAAGACGAAATCGGCGAGCAAGGAAGAACAAGTCATCAAGGATTTGCTGCTCGAGACTCAACGCGAAAACCCCTATCGCTGGCACGAAATCGTGAAGGATTGGCGCGGGGTTTCGGAGGAGACCACGACCGGCGTTCATCGCCTTTACAAAATGCACGAGAAAGGCCGACTTCTGGTTCCCGCCATCAACGTCAACGATTCAGTCACAAAATCGAAGTTCGACAATCTTTACGGTTGCCGGCATTCGCTGGTCGATGGATTGAACCGTGCGCTCGACGTCATGATTTCTGGAAAGGTCGCCGTCATTTGCGGTTACGGCGACGTCGGCAAAGGCTGCGCACAATCGTTACGTGGCCAGGGCGCGCGCGTCGTAATCACCGAGGTCGACCCGATCAACGCGCTCCAAGCCGCGATGGAAGGTTACGAAGTCACCACGCTCGAAGATACGCTCGGCCGCGGCGACATTTACATCACCGCCAGCGGCAACATCGACGTCATCACACTCGAACACATGCAGCGCATGAAAGATCAGGCCATCGTCGCCAACATCGGCCATTTCGATAACGAGATTCAGGTCGATGCACTGAACGAAGCCAAAGGTGTGAAGAAAACCAACATCAAACCGCAGGTGGACAAGTACACGTTTCCAAATGGGCACGAAATTTTCCTGCTTGCCGAAGGCCGCCTGGTCAATCTCGGTTGCGCCACCGGTCACCCAAGCTTTGTAATGTCGAATTCATTTTCCAATCAGGTCCTCGCGCAGCTCGATCTCTGGAAAAATCGCGACAGCTATAAGGTGGGCGTTTACGTTCTGCCTAAAAAGCTCGACGAAGAAGTTGCGCGCCTGCATCTCAAAAAAATCGGCGTCAAACTCACAAAGCTGTCCCAAAAACAGGCCGAATACCTCGGTATCCCTGTGGACGGTCCGTTCAAGTCAGAGCATTACCGGTACTAAGCCTCGCGCGCCGACATATGCCTCGGCCATTCAGAGGACGGCCTGCCATACCCACTGAATCGCTCACGAAATCGTGACGTGTGGTAGGGTGCGTCACTCCGTGAGCGCCTCTGCATCACTGCCGCGGTTGTGGCGGCGTAACGATTGAGTCAGTGACGTGCAGACGAGTTACTCTCAACTCGCCAATTTCCAGTCGCTTGATTTTCGCGCGTCCGATTACGAGTCGGCCAATCGCTATGAATCCGATGGCGACTGCACTCAGCGCGGCGGCGCCCACTGCGACTGCGCCGATCGATTGCGCGCCGACCGCCAGCGCGCGAATTGCAATGGGCCCGAACGTTCCCCGTGTTTCCTCAATTTCGTTTCGCTTCATCTCGTTACCTCCACGCTCGTGACTTCAACGTAACTACAGTTCGATTGTCCGCCACGTCGCCATCTTCCTGAAATATGAACGCGCCGGTTTTTCTTCGCCGCATCGGTGAGAATTTTGGTTTCATGCATCGGCGCGGCGAGCCAGACCGTTGATCCTGCTCCGCCAAAATCGAACATTATTTGCGGTGTGCACGGCTCGCCGGCATACAGACGAACCCGGCCGACTTGATCGAAACGCGAACCGACCGTCGCTGCCCCCACCTGCGCCGGCGGTTTCTTTACCTGTGCGCAACCTGCCATTCCCGCCAGAGCCGCGACGGCGACAAACAAACTTACCAAAGGCTTTTTCATGCGTAACAAATCAGGGCTGCTCGCGCGAAGCAATTGACGCTGCATCTCCAAAAGAGCGATTTTGCGCGCAAGATAGCCTGAAAAATAGCCCGCGTGACGCTTCTGTATATCCGGGCGTTGCCAATCTTTGCCGGTCAAAGTTTTTCGGCAAACAGGCGCGCCGCACTTGCATTCCACGGAGTAATCATCGTCATCGGTCATTGCCCAATCGTGCGTGAGCTCTTCGCCGGCACGAATGTCGCGCATAGCCACAAAGGTAATCTCTCCGCGCAGGCCCAGGTTTGGATTGCAGGAGTGATTTGAATACAACATCGACAACTCGCGTTCTTCATCGGTCACAGGAGCGATGAACAGATCGTAATCGATCTGAATTTCTACAGGGCCAAGCCGCGGCGCGATTTTTTCGCGCAAAGTTTTTCGATCAACAATGTGACCGCCTTTGACGGCGACGATTTCGTCTTTGGCAATATCGGCGATCGCAAAGAGACCGCGTCCGTGAATCTTACTCTCGCGTACCTCTGTCTTCGGCGAGCGGTACGTAAACGGTATCATCGCACAAAATAGCCAGGGTGGAACGCGTTGTCCTCAACGCGTTGGCAAAAGGTGCGCTATGCCGTCGAATATCTGCGCTTTCGGCGATTTGTCTGGCATCGTCTTCGGAGAAGCCGATCCACCCACGATGCTCTCTTACACTTCCGTTTTCGGCGAGAGAAAGGAAAAGCGGATCATCGTAACAGAATAGTTGTACAGGCGCTTGTGCCAAGCAGCTCGGCTTCGGAGGTTGACACAACCCCCGCTACAACGTTGCGTTCATGCTCCGTCCTCATGAAATCACGCCCTGCCGCGGTCATTTTCATCCTTGTCACGGTGACCCTCGATATTCTGGCGATGGGCTTGATCATCCCTGTTTTACCCAAGCTGATTCTCGATTTTCTTGGGGGCCAGATGACCGACGCAGCGAAATGGAGCGCTCGCTTCGCGGTGGTCTTCGCACTTATGCAGTTCTTCTTTTCGCCCTTGCTTGGAGTTTTGTCGGATCGATTCGGAAGACGCCCAATCATCCTGCTCTCAAATCTAGGTCTCGGATTGGATTACATCGTCATGGCGATGGCGCCCACGTTAAGCTGGCTTTTCCTCGGACGAATTATTTCCGGAATCACGACTTCAAGTATTCCGACCGCAATGGCCTATATCGCCGACGTCACACCGAAAGAAAAGCGAGCTGGAGCGTTCGGCCTGATCGGGGTGGCATTCGGCGTCGGATTCACGTTCGGACCTGCCATTGGCGGATTGGCGGGTGATGTCAATCCGCGTCTTGCGTTTTGGATCGCGGCCGGTCTTAGCTTGGCGAACTGGCTCTGGGGTTACTTCTTCGTTCCGGAATCGCTCTCGCGCGAACGGCGAAAAGCCTTTCAATTGCGCCGCGCGAATCCAGTTGGTTCGCTCACACTGCTGCGTTCGCATCACGAACTCTGGCGGCTTACTACGATCCAGTTTCTTGCCTACCTTTCCCACAATGTGTTTAGCGTTTGGGCGCTATACGCCATCTATCGCTACAGTTGGAGTCAGGGAATGATCGGAGTCTCACTAATGATCGTCGGCATCGTGACCGCCGTTATCTCAGGAGGCTTGACCGGTCGAATGGTGAAGCGGTTCGGGGAAAAACACACTCTTTACATCGGCCAGTTTTTTGGTGCGAGTGGAATGGTGGTCGCCGGGTTAGCTAAAACGGGGGCTTGGTTGCTCGCTTCAATCCCAATCATTTCGCTTTGGAATATTTCCATGCCGGCGGCCCAAAGCATGATGACCCACCGCGTCAGCGAGCGAGAACAGGGCGAACTGCAGGGCGCTTTGCAAAGTATGCGGTCGATCACTTTCATCATCGGACCGTGGTTGTTCCTTCGAATCTTTGGGTGGTTTATCGATGCAAAAAATCCGATTCACCTGCCGGGAGCGCCTTATTTTCTTGCGGGCGCATTACTTTTCACCGCGATGCTCATGGCGACACGCGTCGAACAACCGGAAATCCGACCAGCCTCGACCGGTCCGGTTCCCGATGTGGTCCCGCCAGAAAGCATAGCCGCGGCACCGATCGCGCCGATTATTGATTCCGAAGAAAATGTTTGAGTGGGCACGCCTCGGGACTTATTTGGAGTGCGGTGAGCCAAACGTGTCGGGATTTTAGAACGCGCACGCTCCCGCCAACAACAAGACCGAAGATGAGAGCGAACATACGATTCACCGGCGTGGTGATTGCGATCTGTTCGTGGATCGCGGTCTCGAATCATTGCGCGTTCGCCGCGGTCGCAACGGAAAGCCACAAAGCGCAAAGCGAGTGTCCATTCCATTCCAAGCCAGCGAAACAAAACGAACAATCCTCGCAGGTGCAGTGCTGCAAAATCCTGCGCGCCGTTGTTTTTGCAGAATCAAAAACTTGGGCCCGCGACGACGCGAAATTCGGCGCTGCGAATTTTCCGATCCAAACAGGCGCGCTCGTGGTCTGCTCAGTGCGAACTGCCGCGCCGTTGTTACTCGACACCGGTCCGCCTGGCGCGCTGTCTTTCGCTGAGTTGATTTTGCACCGGAGCCTTCTCGCTCACGCTCCGCCTTTTTTGGTTAAGCAATCGTAATCCGCAGTCGCGGATTTTCCGACTGTAGCGGCAGGCGTGCCGCCTGCATTCCGGCAGACCATCGCAGCCGACACGGCTGCCACTACAGACACACAAGCGACATGCAGGAACGGATTTTAACTTTCATCAGTGCAATTGCGGTCACGATAAGCGTCGCCGCAAAGGTCGGGGCGATTGACCTCAATCGCCCGACCAGCGGGCACCCGCCTTCGGTCGCCGCGGCGACCTCCGGCGCGGCAAGCGATCACGAGCATGAGCAAGAGAAAGAGCAGAAATACACATGCGCGATGCATCCTGAAGTCATAACCGATCACCCGGGGAATTGTCCGAAATGCGGGATGAAACTTGTGCCGCTGAAACAGGGCGAACGCCGAACGTCCAACACCCAACGCTCAACGTCGAAGGAAGGGGCGATTAACGTTAATCGCCGCATCACGAGCACAGCGGGCACGAAATGCAGATGAAAATGCATTCCTCCATCAATCTCGCCGAGCCCATGAGCCGCGAAGGCTCCGGCACAAGCTGGCTGCCGGATTCGAGCCCGACGTACGGTCGCATGTTCATGTTTGGCGAGAACATGCTCATGCTGCACGGCGCAATCTTCCCGCGTTACACCAACGTGAGCACACGGCGCGGCGATGATCGGATCGACGCCCCGAATTGGTTCATGGCGATGTATTCTCATCCGCTCGGCGATTCTGCACAATTCGGTGCGCGTTTAATGATGAGTCTGGATCCGCTCACCGAAGGCGGGCGAGGTTATCCCCTTCTCTTTCAAAGTGGCGAATCGTGGAACGGCGAGCCATTGCATGATCGACAACATCCGCACGATCTCTTCGACGAACTCTCGCTCAGCCTCTCGTCGCATGAAGATTCGATCACGATCTCAGCGCCTACGTCTATTTCGGTTATCCCGGCGAACCGGCGCTCGGCCCGCCCACATTCATGCATCGCCCATCGGCGATGGATGATCCCGACGCGCCGATCGGTCATCACTGGCAGGACTCAACCCACGTCACTTTCGGTGTCGCCACCGCAGGCCTCGTTTGGCGCGACATCAAGATTGAAGGCAGCATTTTCACCGGACGCGAACCGGATGAAGACCGTTACAATTTCGATCAACCGGACTTCGATTCGTACAGCGGCCGACTGTCCTGGAACCCGACTCGAAATCTCGCGCTACAAGTTTCTTTTGGTTACATCAAAAGCCCAGAAGCCATCGATCCTGAGCTTAACCGGCATCGCACAACGGCATCAGCACTTTATAACCTGCCGCTCGGAAACGACAGCAATTGGTCGAACAGCTTTGTCTGGGGCCAGAACAACGACACCGGCCAGGGCAAAACGCAATCGTTCCTGGTTGAATCCGATTATCAGCGCGGGCGCGACACCGTTTATTTTCGTTGGGAACACGTCGAAAAATCCGGTGAAGAGCTCGTTCTAAATGCTGCGGCAGACACGCGCGTCTTTCCTGTGAGCGCGTACACGCTCGGTTACGTGCGCGATCTGTCGCATGGCAACGGCATCGACATCGGTCTCGGCACTCAATTCACGATTAACCGTCAGCCGGACACTCTAGACCGCTATTATGGCGATGATCTGGGGTACGCGTTTCAGTTTTTCCTGCGTATCCGCCCGTCATTACACACTCATAGCGGCCATGAGCACGCCCAGCACGTCGCCGGAATGGAAAAATAAACGGCGCCGCGAGATTCTCGCTTCCGACGAACAAGTTGGGCCGATTCACGGCTGCTTCTTAAAGGCAAAGTTTTTGAAAAGCAGGATCGGCACGCAAAGGGTCCCAGATTGGATCCAGCCTAAGAAGGGCCGGCGTGATGGGCGCCGGGTTATAAAGCCAGCCACCATAGGGCGTTTGTAACAGCCGCGTGAGAATTGAGATCGCACGACTATTCTCGCCAATAATCATCTCAACTAGCGCCAGGTTCTCTTCGAATCCGGGCCCGGACAGTCGATCTTTGCTACTCGGCACAAGCGTGATTGCACGCTGCGCTTCGTTGAGGGCTGAGCTCTTCTCGTCGAGTATGGCGTAAGCCACGGCCAGCGCTGCCGCAACGAACGCGTTGTCTGGCTGATCCTTGCTGAGCGGCTCAAACGCATTGCGAGCCTGTTCAGCGGCAGCTTTTGCTGATGCGGTGTCGCCGGCTACGCGCTGGATCAACGCTAGTCCCCCCTGCTTCATCCCCTTCTCGATCCCAGAAGCAACGGGGAGTCGAGCTTGTCGGGCTTGCACGAACCGGATGGCCTCAGTTTGATTTCGTTCAAGTCTCAATTGGGCCAGCTTGATCCGAACCGCCATGTCCGAATTCGTTTGTGCGTTTACCTGCACGAGCGATTTAGCGGCTTCTTGCAGGTTACCTTCGGCCTGGTAGATGCTGGCTTTTAACGCCATTAAAGATAACTCATCAGGGAGGATATTCAGTGCCCGATCGTAGAGCTTTAGCGCTGTCGAGAATTGCCGAAGCGCGGCGTGAGTCCATGCCACCTCAATCAGTAACGCCGTGTTCTGAGGATCGAGGGCGAGGCCCCGTTCCCAATAGGCAACACTTTCATCCCAATGTCCCTCGCGCCGCGCAATTGCCCCAAGGGCGTATAAGACCTGGCTGTTACCTGGCAACATTTTGCTGACACGCGCGAAGGTGGCTTTGGCCATCCCATAATCGTGCAGCACCCAATATTGATAATAGCCCGTGAAGAGTAGAGTTTCGGGCGAGTTCGGCTGCAATTTCTGCGCCTGCTCCAAAGCTTCTTTGGCCGCATCGCGGCGAGCGGCAGTTGTGTCGCCGCGGTTAAAGTAAAGAAGCGCGTGCGCACCGGAAAGCCGCGCCCAGGCAAGCGCAAAATTCGGGTCAAGCTGCACGGCAAGCCCATAAAAATCGATGGCTTTAAATAGGGTATCGCTGGAGTAGTTGCTACGCGCTTCAAAAGCCAGCCCGCGTAAATAGGCATCGTAAGCTTCGGGATTGCTTGTGGGGCTGGCAGCCAACGCTTGTTCTTCACCACCGGTCAGCGTCGCTTGCAACGACTCCGCTATTCCCTTCGCGATCTCGCTTTCGACGGCAAAGATATCACTCAACTTTCGATCATAGGTCTCGGCCCAGAGCTGCGACCCGGTTTGCACGTTAACCAGGTGAACATTGACTCTCACCTGATTGCCTGCTTTCTGGACGCTACCCTCGAGGATGTTCGCTACGCCAAGCTGTTTCGCGATCTCAGCAAGATTGCCCGGTTCGCTCTGATACTGCTGCGTCGAAGCGCGCGAAATCACTTTCAAATCCGCGATTTTAGCCAGACGCGTCAGGATTTCCTCCTGGATGCCGTCAGCGAAATAAGCGTTCTCTGGATCGCTGCTCAAACTTTGAAAGGGCAGGACCGCGACTGATTTGTCGACCCTTTGTCGGACTGCCCGTGGCAAAAGAAAAAATCCAGCCGAAGCGGAGACGATCACGCCCGCGGCGATGAGCAAGATGAGATTGCGACGCCGGTGAGCGCCGAGAGCGGGCGTCACCATGATCCCTTGCGGGGTCACGTCGAATACCCAGGCGAGAACAAGCGCGACCGGAAAACCGATCAACAACAACGCGATCACAGCCCGGATCACCGAGTTCGAAATGTCGAAAACCGGAAGGACCTGGGCAAGACCCTGCGCGAGCGCCCAACTCGCAACGATGTACGCGATCGCCACGCGATACACTTTTCGGCGCTGCAATTCCTCAAAGAACCCGCTCATAATGCACTGTAATCTCACGCTCCATGTCCGGCAGGCAAATATGCGTCCAGAACAGGTGTGCTCGTTTGTGGTTCTATTGAAGAACGAAAGGCAAAAATGAGCGCACAATCAAATCTTCGCCGGGCGCGAGCCGGATGAAGACCGCTACAATTTCGACTCTCCTGCCGCTAACACGCGCATCTTTCCCGTAGGCGCATACACGCTCGGTTACGTGCGTGACCTGTCGCACGGCAAACAGCATCGACATCGGTCTCGGCACGCAATTCACTATCAATAACCGTCCCGACACTCTGGATCGCTATTACGGCGACGATCTCGGCTATGCGTTCGAATTTTTCCTACGCATCCGCCCCTCTCTGCACAGTCACGGCGCACACGACCACGTGGAGCACGTCGCGGGAATGGGAAAATGATAGTAGGGCGGGACCACGGGGCCCGCCGGGCGCACTCGTTAGGGCGTTTCCCAGCGATACTGGGTTTGGCGCGGATGGAACGCGCCAAACCCTCAAGGCTAGCCCAGTCCGTAGGGCGCCGGTGGCCTAATTGCACGAGAGCGGAGGAGCGGCGGCCACGGCGTGCGACAGCAGCCATTTGCCGTTCACTTTGCGCGCCAGACCGGTTAGAGGCTGGCCGGGGACGCCGTAAGAGGCGTCGGACATCCACTGCGGCGGGGTCATGGACACGTCGAAGTAGTGGCACTCAAAGAAAAAGGTAGCGGTGTCCCCGAGCACGTCGATGGCCGTCTTGAAGGACGCCGAAAGGCCTACCCAAGCCCTCCCGGAGACAAACGCTCCGGCGTGATTCGCGAAAAAATCACACAATGTTGGCCCCGATGGAGTACAGGACGAACCATTCCAAACACCTCTGCCCTGATACGTGGTTGAGCCCGCAATCAGAACGCCGTCTTCTGTCCACAACGCCAGCATGTCTTGGATGTGCTGGTCCCTATCGAGGCCAGCACAGGACGCGGCTGCATGAAAGGCGGCCTGCAGTCGGTACAGCCCCGCGACGTCGGCGGGCTGTTGCTTGGTTCCGCCCATGGCCGACGTCGAAAACAGTGAGGCAATGCTGATAATGGAACCGAGCAGCAAAGCAACTCGCACAGTTTTTGGTCACTGCGGTGGAAGACGCGTCGCATGGGGGTAGGTCGGGAGCGGATCCCCGACTTGGTTTCCATTTTCGTCGTAGTACGTTATCTGACCGGTCCCATCGTAACTGTTGCCGTCGCGGCTCAAGGTTTCCGTTTCGGTCCACACGAATCTGAAAGTCCCAGCAGGGCTGCCGTAGGTCCATCCTACGTGGTAGAGGCTCACCGTATTGCATGCCACCTGGTTCCAAGTCCCCACGCACAACACGCCAGGGCCAAGGTCGGCGGATTCGAATTCCAAGCCGTCGCTGTGCCATTGCTTGTAACTTTCGAAGAGTAGTTGTGTGTGCCCAGGGTCGAAGAAAACCTGGACATGCCATGTGCCCACGATTGTGGGCCGGTGAGTTCCTCCTGCTTGCGCTGTGACTGAACAGAGGCAACTAAATGCCAGCACCATGAAAAGCGCTGGAATTGTGGTTCTGCAATCAACGTTTCGATTTTTCATATTTTAATTTTCCTTTTGTTTATTTGTTGTTTTGGCCTTCTTCGACCTCTCACCTTAAGAAGTTATTTCTGGCCGTTCACCGAGGTACTCCGTAAGACTTGGCGGTTCGTTACGCGGAGAGTTGGCTTCGAAGCGTTAAAGCGTTAAAGCGGCAAATCAGAACAAACCGCGGATTGAGCGGATTAGGACTGTAGAGGCAGCCGTGTCAGTTGCATTGCGCGAGATGCGGGCGACACGCCCGCCATTACAGATGCTTTTTCAGCATGACCGGCCGCTTCGCTTCTTCCAGAATTTTTTCGAAGCGCGGATCGCCGCGCAGAGGGTCCCAAAAGGGCAGCAGTTTCAACTCGCCGTAACTGAGATCACTCGGGCGGCGGATGATGCTGGCAAGCTGGTCGAGGGCAAAATCTCTATCGCCCACCCAGGCAGCGATCATGGCCAAATACTTCGCCAGGACCACGCCCTCGATCGCGTCTTTTTTGACGAGCTCGACCGCACGCCGGCCTTCGCGCAGCGCTTCTTCTTTGCGTCCAAGTCCTGCGTCGATTAAACCAAGGAAGACAAGCTCCTGGGCGAAATTGGGTTGAGCCTGCACAATTTTCTCCTGTTCCGCGCGTGCAGCAGCGAATGCGGCCTGCGCTCCGGCACCAGCATTTGTCATGCGAGCGAGAATGCCTTCGATAAACGGACGATTGAAGTCAACACTGTCGCCGAAGGAAATTGGATTCTGGCCTATGGCGACTAAGCCATTTTCGGCAGCTGCAACATTCCGTTCCACCAGTGCGCAGCCAAGCCAGTAATTGGGCCAATACGGCAAGGCACCAGGGTTTGTGGCCCGAATCGAATCGATCAGTTGATGCAACGGCCGGATATCGGCTTTCTCAGCGTAATCAACGTACGCAAGGTCAACTTTCGCTTGGACATTGCTCGGCTCGACGGCCAATAGCCGATTCAACGCCGATCTTTCCTTGGCATGCTGTCTGAGCCACGAGTAATTTGCTCTAACGTGATTCATCAACTCGCGATCACGCGGGTTGAGATCGAACGCGCGCTCAAGATTTCGCGTGCTCTCTTCCCAGTGTCCTTGACGCCTCTGGATAGCACCCGTCAGCGCGAATACCCGCGCATCATTGGGCAAGGTTTGCCGGGCAACGTTCAGTTCAGCTAACGCACCGTTATAATCGAGGTACCCCCAGTAAAGGTTTTGTGCACGCGCCAGATGCGTTTCGCCAGCATTTGGATTAAGGCGAGCCGCCGCTTGAATGGCCGCTTCTGCCGAAGCCAGGCGGCCGGAGGTATGGTCTAAGTTATCGAAATAGAGCCAGTCATTAGTGTAAGCGAGCTGGCAGTAGGCGTCGAAAAATGATGGATCACGCGCGACGGCCTGGTTCAACAGATCGACTGCCAATAGTGAATCCGCTTTCTGGGTGAGGCTGTTGTTCGACTTGAGAACAAGATTGTTGGCGCGGCTGTAGAGATCGAAGGCTGTAAGATCGGCAGTTGGCTTGACCTGGAGGGCCAGTTTCTCAGAAGTCGAGATTTTTGCGTGGAGCTGATCGGCAACTTTTTGCGCAATCTCGCTTTGGATTGCGAACATCTCGCTCAGATCACGGTCGTATTGCTCGGCCCAGACGTGCGTGTCAGTGCGGGTATCGATCAACTGCGCATTCAAATGAATTCTGCCCCTATCTCTACGTACGCTTCCTTCCAGCACGTGCGACACACGCAGCGCGTCGCCGATCTCCCGCGCGTTCTGCTTGCCACGATACTGCATGACGCTGGTGCGGCTAATCACTTTGAGATCGGCGATGTTGGCCAGCCTGGTCAAAATGTCGTCCTGAACGCCGTCGGCAAAGAACGCGTTCTCTTTTTTGTCGCTCAGATTTTCAAACGGCAACACGGCAATGCCGGTTGTTAGGGGATGCTGGGTGAAATCGCTCTTCGAAATGATCCAAGCCGCTGCTGCTGCGAGAGCAACGAGCGACGCCGCTAATAACGCGCTGGTTGGATTGCGTCGCACCCATTTTTTGCCGCGGGTGAAAATGCCAATGTGCCGCGCAACAATTGGCTCGTGCTTCAACCAGTGCTCCAAGTCTTCTGCCAGCGCGAGTGCGGACGAGTAACGGCGCTTTGGATCTTTCTCAAGACACTTGAGGCAGATGGTGCTGAGATCGCGATCTATTTTTGGGTTTAGCATCCGCGGTTGTCGCGGCTCACTATCCAGCAATAACTTGATGGTCTCGTAAGTTGTTCCTCCAGCAAAAGGCGGTTGACCTGTCAGCAATTGGTAAAGGACTGCACCAAGTCCATAGACGTCTGTGACGCTGCTAACAGCCACGTTGTTTCCTACTGCCTGCTCTGGCGCCATGTAACTGGGCGTGCCTAGGACGTCCAGCGTTTGGGTGACACTGCTTTCGGATTCGACTAACCGGGCAAGTCCAAAATCCGTCAGGTGCGGTTCGCCTTTTCCATCGAGCAAAATGTTCCCCGGCTTAATGTCACGGTGGAGAATGCCGTGTTCATGCGCGTAATGAACAGTACGTGCGACCTTCGCAATTAATTCCACCGCGTGCCGGATCGGCATTGGCTCGCGCCGGGCCACTTCGTCGAGTTGTCCGCCTTCGACGAACTTCATGCTGAAGTAGCATGAGCCATCGCGCTCGCCGACTTCGTGGATCGGAACGATACCGGGGTGCTCCAACTTGGCCGCCGCTTCCGCTTCAAGACGAAAGCGCTTCAGGTGCGCTTTGCTGGCCCACTGACCAAGGCTAATTACTTTTAACGCAACTGTGCGGTTCAGACTTTTCTGCCTTGCGCGAAATACCACGCCCTGACCGCCGCGACCGACTTCTTCCAGTAACTCGTAATCGCCCAGCTCTCCCAGCAGCTCGGCAGCGCGCGCTGCTTTTTTACTATGGCCAGCAGCAGCATCTGTTTCATCGTGTGCGCGCCCGTCCACACGACCGGGGTCATCTGCCTTCGCCGGGGCTACGGCGGACGAGCCGCCCCCAGCGACAGATGCATCCGGGAAATTGCCGAGCGCAGTCTTAAGCACACATTTAGCGCAAAGCCCTTCGGGCGCGTCGGAAAAGACATTGGCGCCGCATTTTCGGCAAATTCTGATTAGCCTGATCATTGTCGAATCGTTCGCGCGCGTCCCCTTTTGTACTCCGTAAAATTGTGGCATGCGTTACGTCTCGAGCACTGCGATGAGATGGCGCAGCTCACCTTCGATGTCGCCGGGTGTCGCAACAGTGTGAGCAATCTCCTCTCGCAATAACAACTGGTAGCGCTGCCGAAATCGGTAAAACGCCTGCCGGATCGCATTCTCGGTCATCCCCAAGCGCGCTGCGATGTCCGCCTGTGATGGCGAGCCCGGTTCATCCGGTAGCAATTCCTTTAATGAATCGAACAACGCGGCGTTACCTGCAGCCCGATATTCGTCCTTCAATCGGCTGAGCACGCGCTCCAATACCGTCAAAGCCCAGCGTCGCTCGTAGATCTTTTCGGCAGTCATTGGATCTGCCGGTTCCAGCTCGATGCGCTCGTCGCCGCGGAATTCCTCCAACGGGATGATCCGCCGTCCTTTCCCCCGCTTGATCGCCATTGCGCGACGCTGTTCATCCACTAGAAAATATTTCAGAGCCCCAAGCAGGTAAGAACGGAGCCGTCCTTTTTCCTTGCGCACGGCATCGAAACTTCTGCGCTCCAACAGCTGAGCAAAAAAGCCCTGGGTAATATCCTCTGCCTCCGCCGGCCCAATGCCTTGTCGTCGCAGAAAGGCGAAAATGGGTCGCCAGTACGTGCGGCAGAGTTTTTCAAGCGCCTCTTGTGCCGCGGGCGATTCGCCCTGCGCCTCCAGCACCACGCTCCAGTGCGTGGTCGTGAACGCGGCCCCGCCCTGTTGCCCACTCACACCAGTCGCAGTCGTCGAAGTCACCTCATCCGGTGCAGCGCTCACAGTACGATCCAAATGAAGAATCGCCCAAAAAGCAAGCTGTAAGGATTACGCGCTTTGCCTTACGCGTTGCGTGACGCACATTGATGATCCAACACCGATACGGGGTGTGACGCAGTGAAAATCCCTAACAGACAACCTCCACCGCCCGATGAGAGATGCGCGTGTCGAGTGTCGCCAACTTCATTCGATGGTTCTCGGCCAATTCGGCCAGATACAAATCAGTGAATTGTCTGCTTGATTGCGCCGCGACCGTTCGCGGTGAAAAATCGTCCGGGACAAATCGACAGTGATGTTTCCGGATAAATTCCGACAGAGCCGCTCGGCAGGGTTGCGGGTCGGCGCGAAGTAGAAACGTGTCGCCGCTGCTGATTCGCAAAAACCCGAGTTCACTAATCGGGCAGGTTGCCGTTTGCTTGCCGTGCAACCACGCCTCAACCATGGGTTGGTCTTCGTGGTCCTGCCAGATCGCGGCAATCAGCATGTTGACGTCGAGGAGGTAAATCACGGCGGAAATTGCTCAAGCGCTTTGAAGATTTCGTCGCGCGAAATCTTCCTGCGAATGGAAAGCAGTGAGTGTTTGCCTTTGCGGCGGATGATTCGAACCTTGTTCCTTGGCTTGGGCTTCGGCCGTTCCATTCGAATCAGAACGAGACGACCGTCGCCTTCGGGCAACACGTTAACGACGTCCCCGCTGTCAATCCTGGCTTCTTTTCGAGCGCGGGCCGGTATCACCATCTGCCCTCGACCATAGATTGTGGCATGCATGTGTACACGATGATGTAAGCATTGCTTACATGCAAGAATATTTCGCTTGTTGTGAATAAGAGGCATGCACATGGCGAGATCCGCGGCTCATCGCAATCGGGGTGCCACCGGCGCTTTGACGGCTGTGACGCCACTACTCCTTGATTCTGGCTTCGACACCCGTCAGGCCGGCATGTTAAGACATGCCACGAGATGAAAAATCTGTGTCTTACCCTCGTATTCTTTCTCGGTGGTGGATCACTCCTCTTCGGCAATGGCGGAGCGTGGCAAACAGGAGTTCCACAAACGGGGAATGCCAGTGCCTCGAAGAACGACCGGCACACCGAGGTCACAATCGAAAATGAAGCGCTGAAGATCGATCTGCACGCGGAATATGCAGCTGTCGAAGTTCGTTATCGCATGCACAACACTGGACCGAAGGTGCAACAGGATTTCTTTTTTCCAGTCGAGCGATGGGGAAAAAACCCGGACGCCGATACGGAGACAAAGAGCGACGACATCGATCACTATCGAATTAGTGTCGATGGAAAAGAATTGGCGTCGACCAATGTCGCGAGACCGAAGGAGGAAAGCAGCAGCGAGACTTCGTCGGGGCAGATTTGGGAACAGAACGTCTCCGCGATCAAATCGTGGAAGAAATCGGTGATTCTGTTCGAGCGAAATCAAACGCGCGAGGTGACAATCCATTATCAGGCGCGGTACGCTGAGAACGACGAATCGGTTTCAAATGATTCGCACATCAGCGATGCGACGTTCGCGTATTCGCTCGGTAATCTTGTCTTCGACGGCGCGCCGTCGGTAACGTCGTGGAATCGTGGCGCGCTCCTTGAAGTCGGCTTAAATGAAGATGCGAAAGTTTCATCGGTTTCGCTAATTCCAGTCGCTCTTGAAGACGGCTTGCCTTGCGTTGAGGTAACCGAAACGAACCGTTTCGGCAGCCGTTGAGCCATACAAGCGGCGACTCGCTTGCGTTCGGTAGCCTTGATTTCTTGTCATTGCGCGCGACCTGCGTGAAAATCAAACTTCCATGGCTCTGCGACTACCGAAACAGGATTATCATGACATTGAGCGCGTTATAGAGTTGGATTTTGTGCGCGCGACGGAAGCCGCGGCGCTGAACTCGCTGCGTTGGCTCGGTCGCGGTGACAAGGAAGCAGCGGACGCGGCGGCAAGCGACGCTATTCGCGGCATGTTCGATCTGATGAACATCTGCGGCGAAGTGGTGATCGGCGAGGGAATCAAGGATGAAGCGCCGGGAATCTTCAAAGGGGAACAGCTCGGCACCTGGTATCCCGGTTCGCCGGAATTTCACATTGCCATCGACCCCATCGACGGTACGACGAACATTTCCAAGGGCGCGCCAAACTCGATCAGTTGCATCGCGGCGGCCAGTCCCGAGGAAGGCGTGAAAGTGGCGCTGCGCGACATCCCTTCGTTTTACATGTCGAAGCTGGCTTACGGGCCGCGCGTGATCGAATACATGAAGAAGCGCGGCGACTCGCTTCACCTCGACATGCCGATTGCCGAGATGCTGGCAATTGTTGCGCACGCGGTGGACAAGCGCGTACAGGATGTGGCGGTGATGATGCTGGACCGGCCGCGTCACAAAGAAATCGTCGAAGAGATTCGCGCGACGGGCGCATCCCTGAGGATGATTGGCGACGGCGACATCGCCGCAGCGATCGCACCCTCGCTACCCGAACCTGATGTCGATCTTTACATGGGCATCGGCGGTGCACCCGAAGCGGTGCTGGCGGCAGCGGCGATTAAATGCCTCGGCGGCGATATGCAATGCAAAATGTGGCCGCGCGACGAGAAAGAGCGAAAAAGTCTGATTACGGACGGCTACAAAAAGGATCTCGACCGCGTTTATGCGGCAGACGACCTGGCAAACGGGCAAAACATCATTTTCTGTGCAACTGGGATCAGCGACAGCGCGCTGCTCCCCGGTGTGCGAGCGCGTGGAGGCGTGACGGCAATCACGCATTCGATCCTCATGCGCGCCAAGAGCAAGACGGTCCGTTTCATTCGAGCCCGGCACAATTTGCAGATAAAGACGATCCGGCTTCGGTCCGATAATCGCGAACACATTCTTTGAGCACAAAGGAAGGACGTCTTGAGCAGCCGTCCAATTTATGCCCCGTTCCAGCCAACCGTTTAAGCCCGCCTTTGCGTTTTGAGCAGTTTGATTGCGTCACGCAACTCAGCGGCGCGCTCGTAAAGTTCCTTTGCAATCGCGGTTTCCATTTCGCGTTGCATGATCTCCAGCTTCGAAAGCGGGCGCTTCGACTTCACTTCCTCAAGCCATTCGTCGAGAAACGCGATCTCCGGGCTCTTCGACGCGAGCTCCGGAAAGTTTGATTGTTGCAAAAACTCCACAATCACTTCGCGACCGCGCTCAATTTCCGCGACGGCCTCAGCAAATTTTCCCTGTGCAAGAAAGATAGACGCCTTGGCGCGCGTGTTCATCATAAGCACGTAAGGCCGGAACTGTTGCAGGCCCCAGGAAAAATCCTCGCGATCGGTATGTTCGTTGACGAAAGTAAAAAGATCGAGATTCCGCTGCGTATCGCGCACCACCCCTTCGAAATCATTGATTTGAAACAGACTCAAGTAGCGGTGGTAATATTGGATACCCTCCTGTTGCAACTCCGCGCATTGTTCGGGCGTCAGCTCGTAACCTTCGCCTTTTTGTTCAGCCCGGGTCGCGCGCTTCTGATGGTATTCCAAAAGCGACTCGCAATTGTGTGGACGCCGGCCATCCGGACGACCTATCATTTCCATTTGCAAAACTCCGAGATCCACGCGCAGTTGCAGTTTTTCGCGGCCATCGAGACCGGTAATTTTGCGAACCTTGATAGTGCCGCTCTCGTAGGGCCAATCGTCCGTAATGGTGGTGAGATCCAAGCTCATCGTACCAAACATCCAACATTTAATGTTCGCTTGTCAATAACTTCACTGCTGGGCGGCGATGTGCGGACGGCCGGAACCAAGCGATCTCTGCTGAGGTCGGCGGATGCTACAGCACACCAATTTTCCGCTGGTCACCAGTTCCTCCTAATTTAGGTTTGCCTCGGATGGAAGACTCGATCGATTCGTTCATTCGTTTTCTCGCAGTCGAACGGGGTCTTTCAGAAAATTATCAGCTTTCCACTCAAAGATCGCTAAGCGAATTCGCGCAGTGGTGCTCTGCAAAGAAAAAGATCACTCAGCTGCGCGGCGTGACTCTGCCGGTCATGAGCGAATATCTTGCCGACCGCAAACGCGCCGGTCTTTCGGCGTCTTCGATCAAGCTGATCGTTGTGGCGCTGAAGATTTTTTTTCGGTTTCTCGCCGCCAAAGGAATCATTGACCGCGATCCGTCCGAGGCGCTGGCGCTGCCGAGAATTGAGCGGTATCTCCCGGAAACACTCAACGAAATGCAAGTGGAGCAGTTTTTGGAAAACATCGACGCGAAAGCTCCTCATGGATTGCGCGATCGCGCGATGATCGAGCTGCTTTACGCAAGCGGGCTGCGTATCTCCGAGCTGGCAAATGCGCGACTGGAGAATTTCAATTTCGAAGAGCGTGTCGTGCGCGTAACCGGCAAAGGAAACAAGACCCGGCTGGTACCCGTTGGCCGAAAAGCATGCGAGGCCCTGGCGGCATATCTTTCGGCCGAACGACCAACACTTGTGAAGCCGCGCAGCGGCAGCGAAATTTTTCTCTCAGAGAGAGGCACCAAATTAACCACAGTGCGCATTTGGCAGATCGTAAAGAAGCATGCGCAGCGCGCCGGACTGGAAAAGAACGTCTATCCTCACCTTCTGCGGCACAGCTTCGCAACGCATCTACTCGGAAACGGCGCGGATCTGCGGATTATTCAGGAGATGCTGGGCCACGCCGACATTTCGACGACGCAAGTCTACACCCACGTCGATCAACAACGGCTCAAAGCTGTGCACCGGCAATTTCACCCGCGGGCGTAGCGGGTGAAACGACGCTGACCGCCGGATTTTGAGCAGGGGATTTCTGTTGAACGCCTATCGACCATCGAGTATCCAGCATCCACTTGTTGTGAGGCAGCTATCTTTATGAAGCGAATTCTGTTCCTTTTAATCGCACTGGCGGTGGCTGCATTTGCTGGTTGGTACTACTGGCAATTTTCGCAACGATTCTCGAGCGCTCCCGTGGCTGCGCTTCTGCCGCGCGAAACAATTTTCGTGGCGCAAATCCCGGACTTCAACCAGGCTCGCGATGAATGGCAGCATTGCGACGTCTATCAGCTGTACCGCGAGCCTGCGGTGCAGGATTTTTTGCGCAAGCCGCTGGGCAACGCTCCAAAAACGGATGCGGTATCTCAAACGCTGCGGGAAATCGAACAGCTCGCACCCAAGAACGCCTTCGTCGCGCTGACCTCTATCGACAATAACAATCCAAAAGTTGTCGGCGGCTTTCGTTTTCGTGGCAGCCAGGAAGAAGCGGAGCGAATCATTGGAAGATGGCGCTCGGTGTTAATGGGGCAAAGTTCAAGCCTCAAGCGGGAGAAAGTGCAATATCAAGGCCACGAAATCGAGGTGGCCAAAGCGGCTGGGTTCAGTGTTGCGACCGCCTATGATCCCCCGTGGTTTTTCGCGGCGACAGATGCGTCGGACCTGCAGGTATTACTCGACCACGCCGATCGCCGTGCAAGTCCGGACAACAGGCTCGACAAGGATGAGGCGTATCGTGCAGCCATTTCGCGTCGGCCCTCCAACGACGTGGCATTCTTTTATCTGCAGCCAAAGACGTTTTCGCAACGACTTGCGGCCTTGCGCGCTGCTGTCGGATCAACTCCGGCTCCTGGCGAAGGCACGATGCTCGAGAAAATGCGCTGCATTACCGGGTCGATGCGATTCGAGAACGGAAAAATACACGACGTGCTTTTCCTGGGCATGCCGAAGCTGGAGCAGGGTACTGCGCTCACTCGTTCATCGGTGTCGCTCGGAACCAAAGACACATTTCTTTACCTCGCCATGCTACTCAATCTCGGTGAGAAGGCGGACACTCTTAACCAAGCCGCGGCCTTCGCGGGCACGAAGATTTTTCAAGCACTCACGGATGCCGGCATCACTGCCGCTGATTGGCAAGCGGCTTTCGGGATGGAGGTCGGGTCGTTGGCAGATTGGCCTTCAAGTGCCCACTGGCCCTCGATCCTTGTGACCTTGCCTGTAATGGACACGGCTAAAGCCGGAAAAATCGTGGAAGCGCTCTTACGGGCGGATCAAGAGGCAACGTGGACGCAAACGGAAAAGGATGGAATCCGGTATTTTTCGAAGCAGTCTGTGGCCGCCTTTGTCGCGATCACCCCTACAATCGCTTTGTCCGATCGAATGCTAATCGCGGGTTTGAATCCAGTCTCGGTGGAAGAGGCAATAAAACGCAGCCGTAGCGGGTCGTCCGAGTTGGCAGATTCCCAAACCTACAAGGCAGCGACGCGTCTGCTGCCTGGGCCGACGAATTTCTTTGCCTACATCGACGCAGCGGACTTGTATTCACGACTGGATGCCTCGTTGCGGCCAATGTTGCTAATGGCTGCGGCGTTCCTACCGGCGGTTGGCAGCTCGATCGATCCCGGCAAGCTCCCGGCGGCAGAAGTCATCACTAAACATCTGAGCCCAATTGTCTCCTCCCAAAGGTACGCCGACGACGGTTATGTAGCTGAGTCAATCGGACCCATCACGCTGGATCAACTGGGAATTGGCGTTGCGATTCTAAGCAGCTTCGGGGCATCTGCGCGGCAGACTGGTTGGAGCACCCCTGCCATCTCGATGCCGCCAGCCTCGAACCCGTCTCCCACGCCCTGACGACAGCGCGAATTGCAGTTCGGAACTGTCACAATCCGCGACGTTGTGCCATTCCGGCACGCTTTGGCTTCCTAACGAAGCCAAAGAAAACTGCTGCAATTTGTCAAAAATCTGTTACTTTTCTGTCCCTATGGCTATTCTAAAGAAAAATGCATTCTCCCGTCGTGTTCCTGATCTGGTAACTGAGGAGCTGGTTGCTGTCCTCTCCAGGCGTTCTTCCTTTGAATTTAAGCAGCTGTTCGACATCGTGCACGAAAATCTCCGGGCGCGAAATGCTGCCAGCGGCGGCGAGGAAATGCTCCGGCTGCGAGCCTACGAGAAATTGCAAAATCTCGTGGCGCGAGGTGCAGTCAAGAAGAATGGCAAAAAATACAAGGGTTTGCCGTCGGCTCTCGCTCAGGCGATTGCTCAGCAGAATGGTCATCTGGCCGGCGTAAAATAACCTGGCCCTTCGCAACGAATTGGCTTCAGGCCAAATTCCCGGATGCTGCGCGACTATTTGCCGGTCCTTCTGCAAATCATTGTTGTCGCTCTGTTCGCTGTTTCAGCACTGCTCGTCAGTATCGTGGTAGGAAAACGCGGAAAACGCACTCGAGCCAAAGACACCGCCTATGAATGCGGGATGATTCCGGAAGGTGAACGGCAGCCGCGCTTTAGTGTTAAGTTCTATCTGGTCGCGATGCTCTTCATCCTGTTCGATCTCGAGATCGTGTTTATGTATCCTTGGGCAGTAGTTTATCGCGACGCTATCAAACAAGGCAGCGCGATCTTCTGGAGTATGCTCAGCTTCATCACAATCCTGATGGTCGGTTACGCCTATGCGCTGAAAAAAGGCGCGCTAGATTTTAGAAAGTAGTTAGCTTCTTCTGACTTCTCCCGCAGCTCCCCGGCTTTTGCCGCTCACTTTACTGGTGAGCGCATTCCTATGGGTGTTTACAACAACCTGCGGGCGGCAGATTTTTGTCAACGAGGTACTCGGCGGCGCCTACGATTCGCAGGCGGAACATTTCCTCCGGGGCAATGTGGACGTCGATGCCGAGGCGATCGGTCATGAAGCAATGATCGTGAACGATCACGTGCGCATGTACTTTGGACCGTTCCCAGCGTTGCTCCGTATTCCGTTAAATTTCGTGTACCCGGCCGGACACGGAAAATGGTCACGGATTTCCGGCTTTTGCGCGGGGACCATCGCTCTGTTTGCGTTTGCTGGTTTGGTGCGCATGGCTCTGCGATCCTCGCCGCTATCATTGCGCGCGCGCAATTGGGTGGGCAACGCGTGCGTCGTCGGGATTCGCGTTCGGTTCGCCGTTGCTGTTGTTGCTCGGTAATTTGTCCATCTACGACGAAGCGATCATCTGGGCATTCGGGTTATCGTTGGCGGCGATTTTCTTCGTTTTCCGTGTACGACAGTCCGAGGCGCGGGCCCTCACACGTGCGCTGCTGGGGTTTTCGCTTTGTGCCGGTGGTGCTCTCTTGTCCCGAGCCACCTTCGGTGCGCCTTTGATCCTGGTCGCTTTGTTTCTTGTCCCAGAAATACTTCGGCAGAACAACAAAATAGCTAATCTCATTGCGCTCGTACTTCCCCTTGGAGCCGCACTCATTTTTTATGTTTGGCTAAGCTACGCAAGATTCGGCAGAATCACCGGCGTAAACTTCGATTATTACATCAATCCGGTTCATGCGGAGTTCGCTCGCAATTTCGGCGTGTTTAGTCCGCGCCGGATCCCCAGCAGCTTTGCTGACTACTTCACCTTTCGATTGCCAAGCCTGCATCGAGAGCCGCCTTTCTTGGCAGCGAATCGCCATTCGTATAATTATCCGTCTCTATATTCCAATGACTTCAGCGAGGTATATCTCCCTCTAACATGGGGTTCGCCGTGGCTGATTTTCGGGGCGATCATGGGAATTATCTGTCTTATCCGAAGACATGGCGTGGCCGGATTCCACCAAGCTGTAGCCATAGCTCTGCTTGTGCAGTTTATTTGCATCCTCTCGTTTTTCGCACTCGCACAGCGCTATGCCGCTGATCTATACCCATTCCTGATTTTTTGTTTCGTCATATTTCTCTCGTCAGGCGGGGTCGCCTTGGTGCGCTCGCGTCACGTGATAATCGGACTCGTCGGTTTGTCAGTTATTGTGAACTCGCTTGCGACCGTCTCCTGGCTAGTCGACGCTGATCAAAACGTGCCGACGAAAACCAAGGCTGTTTGGGAAAAACTGCTGGGGCGCGATTGAACTGGAAGTGAGAAATCATACGGCTCCCGAACCGCGTGACACTATCCGGCAATTTTGGGTTGCCGCCGGTTTGTCGCTGTGTGCGGCACTCGCCTTTTATTTTTCAACCAAACCGACGCTGCACGATCTGGATTATACTGCCGAGATCGCCTCGGCTTTGCTGCGTGGCGACCTCGGCCTGCGGGAAAAACCGCCCGAGTGGCTCAATGAGATGATTCCATACGGAAACAGATATTATTCCGCGTTTCCGCTGGGCGCCGTCATTAGCATGGTGCCGGTTGCACTGCTGCAAAAAGCGTCGCTGATCCACGACTTCCCCGCGCGTATTTTGGGCGCCTTGATTGCCGGAGCTTGCGTTTATTTCTTTTTTCAACTGACGAAGGTATTCAGACCCGATTACTCGAGCTTCAAAGCGAAGCCCCTCGCCCGGCGTATTTTGCTCGCGCTGTTTCCAGTTTTTGGAACGTGGACCTGGTGCAACCTTGGAATGGGCGGCGCCTGGCAAATCGCTCTCGGTCTTGCGTTATTGGGGGAAACCGCAGCTCTCTATTTTACGTTGGTGCGCCCGTCGGCCTTTCATCGCCGGGGCGTTCTTTGCCCTTGCCTTTGGAAACCGAACCGAGCTACTGATTACCGCACCTTTGTACCTTTACCTTCTCTGGCGCTGCCCTAGTGGAACAGATCAAAGAGTGGCGGTCGCCAGTCTGCCGCAAGGCCGGAACCTCATGTCCCGAATCAAGCAGTCGCTTCGTGAAAACGCGCCAATGTTGTTGGACTTTTTCAGCCTGCCAGTAACTCTGGCGCTGCTAACTGCGGCTTATAATCTGGCGCGGTTCCATTCGATTTTCGATTTCGGGTACTTTCATATCCCTGAAGTGCGCGACGAACCTTGGTACGAACACGGGCTGTTTTCCCTTCATTCGATTCCCTGGAACGTCCACACAATGTTGTTTGAGGGGTTCCGCGACGACCCTGCCTTTCCGTTCCTTAATTTTCCTCCGTTTGGGTGCTCCATCTTGCTCAGCAGTCCCTTCCTTTTTCTCCTTTTTAGAGCAGGCGGCAGGTATAGAACCATATCGTGGATTGCGATTGGGATTTTAACCTTCGTGCTCTGGTGTCATGGAAATCCAGGCGGGTGGCAATTTTCTTACCGCTACGCCATGATCCTCCTTCCGTGGATGTTTCTTTTGCTCACAGGCAACGGACCACCCAAGATAACCGTGACCGAGGTTTCACTTTTCGCCGTTTCGATCGCCATTAACGCGACTGCCACATGGCTATTCCTTTGGACGGACCGAATTCAGCCGTAGCAAAACGGGTATTCCTATTACTGATCCGTGATTGCTGATCGATCGAAGGCAACACCATTCGCGCAGCTCGTTATTTCGCATTTGACTGCGCTCAGAAAAGCTGTGTTTGACGGAAGAACTCGCGCGTTTAGAGTTCGCGGCTGTGCGCGTGCTGAGGCAACTGATTTCAATTCAACCATGGTTGACGGTGAAACCTTTTCAACGCTTCAACGCTTCAACGATTTAACGTGGCGCAGCCCATGCTGGCTCTGATTTATTTTGCGCTGGCCGTTTGTGTCGGGGATTTCCTTTGCCGGCGCTTTTACCAGTTCGAGTCGGCCGCACACCGGTGTGCGGCAGCGATCCTCATTGGGCTATTGGTCAGTTCATGGTTTACGTACCTGGCGGGGCTTGTTTTTTTCTGGGCGTCACGACCGCTCGTCTGGGCCAATCTCATGTTCTTCGTAGCAGCGATCGCGGTGCTGTCCTGGCCCAAGTGGAGAAGCAGAATTGTTAAAGATGCTTCGGCCAAAGTTCACGAGGCCCGATCGGATTTGTATCTGCCACGGCCCAAAGGTTCAGGCATAGCTGATTGGCTGCTCATAGCTGGCTACGTCGTCCTGGTATCATGGATGATGTTTGCCTCATTCAATACCAAGGGAGGCACGCTCCAGATCGCAAACCCTGAGTACAGCGATTTCGGCCCAAACACCGCCCTCATGCAGAGCTTTGCCGTAGGACACAATTTTCCGACGGAATATCCGCACTTCTCCGGCGACCGAATTCGTTACCATTTTTTGTTCTACTTTCAGGCGGGAAATCTCGAGTTCCTCGGGCTCAATCCAGCGTGGAGCCTTAATCTTCTCAGCATAGTCACGCTCGTGGCGATGCTCGTGGTCGTGATGACCCTCGGGGAAGTACTGTTCAATTCACGCGCCGTCGGACGGCTCGGCTCGCTGCTCTTTTTCTTTTTCGGATCGCTCGCTTATGTCCCCTTTCTTCAAAAGCAGGCTTCAGTCCGGTCGGCGATTCAAGCGATTACACATCAACGGGACTATCTTCAGACGATCTTTCCGTATCGCGGCGAAGCCTGGGGTACGTGGTCGCAGGTGACCTATCTCAATCAGCGGCACTTTGCCAGCGCGATCGGCATCCTGTTACTCGTGCTCGTGTTTCTCGTGATCCGCTATCGCGCGGCACTGGCAAACAGAGCAAAAACAGGGCGTTCCAAAAGGCGTCTCATGAGTGATGTAGCCGCCTCGCTGTGTCGAGGCGCCCGGGCGTTTTTGCCGCTGCCATCACGGCGACACAGCGCCGTGGCTACAACGCCGCTTGGTTATGAGACCGCTTCTAATGATACGCTATCTTCCGAAGCAAACGCGTTGAGCCAGGTGGGGCAATCGGCGATGTCCGACCGGCCACAGGCCGGTGGCTACAACTACGCGCTCTCCGACAACGCCAAGCCATCTGAAATTCCTGCGGAACAGGAAACTGAAGTGGCGTCATCGCAGGGTACAACAGAAAACCAGCAGGAAAGTGTCCGTGTGTCCGAGAGCTATGTTGCTACTTTGCCGCCGTTCATTTTTTCCGGCGTTCTGCTCGGCTTGCTACCGATGTGGAACAGCGCCGTATTCGTCGCTGCAGCCGCAATCCTGGGACTGTTATTCATCTTATGTCCGCTACGACGGCAAATGCTCGTGCTGGCCGTCATCTTCCGGAGTAATTGCGCTGCCACAGATGCTCTACTTGAGCACCGGGAGCGGTAGAGCGCATATGCCAAAGCTCCTTCATTGGGGCTACACGATCGATCATCCTACCGTCGCGAATGTGACCAAGTACCTTGGGTTCACCTTTGGATTCAAGTGGCTGTTGATTGCGCTGGCGCTGGTGTTCGCGACTAGTCTGCAAAGGCGATTTTTCCTGGCATTTTTAAGCCTCATTGCCATTGCCTTTTGCTTTCAGTTCACGATCGAAGTTTTGGCTAATCAAAAATTCATTCATATCTGGGTCATTATTGCCAACCTCTTCGTTGCGTTCGCTCTCTGGCGGCTATGGCATCTCTCTTTGGCCGGAACCACGTTGCCTGGGAAATTTGCCGTGATCCTTACTACGCTGCTCATCATTCCAGGCGGAATCATTGATTTCTTTCCAATTCACAATACTGGCTGGAGCGAGGTGACGTACCGGAATGATCCGTTGATCGACTGGCTTAACAAGAACACCACGCCGCGAGAGATTCTTCTCACAGACCGATTTGTTAACCATCCTATCCTGATGGCCGGCCGACGCGTCTTTTATGGCTGGCCTTATTATGCATGGTCCGCGGGTTACGACGCGGGTAAGCGCGACAGGGTTTACACCGAGCTGTTCGAAAACAGAGATCCTTGGAAAGTGTATCGGCTTTTGAAAGAAAACGGCATCAACTATGTGGGCTTCGATGGTGCTGTTCGCCATGCTGAATTTATTAAGCACCCCAACGAACAAGTTTACGCCACTTATTTTCCGAAAGTATTCGAGGACAGCAGGTACAATGGATTGGTGATCTACAAGATTCCCGATGTGCCACCTTCCAAGCTCAGTTCCGTGCCTGAAGGTGTGACTAACATGTTTGAAGGTGGCAGGGGATCCGGCAAGGGGCAATTTGATTCGCCAACAGGAATCGCTGTTGATCGCAGTGGAAATGTTCTGGTAGCCGACACTGGTAACAGTCGAATCGAAAAATTTTCACCAGGCGGCGCCTTTCTCGGCGCCATAGGAATCAAAGGAACCGGCTACGGACAATTAGCCGCACCGAACGGGATCGCCATCGATCGGACTGGCAATACCTACGCGGCAGACGCTTCCAAGCATCGAGTCGAGAAGCTGGCACCCGACGGCACGGTGATTGACGAATGGAAGGGGCCAGATCCCGGGATTCTACGGACCGCGCCGGATCGCCATCGGCCCCGATGGCTCGATTTATGTCGTGGATCAGGGTCGCACCCGAATCGCGAAGTTCAGCCCAAGTGGCCAGATCCTGGCCGTTTGGGGCAGCAAAGGCAATGGGGACGGCCAGTTTAACGACCACACTTCCGTTACGGTTGATCCAAAAACCAACAAGGTCTATGTAGCCGATCCAATTAACAGACGGATACAGATATTTGATTCAAACGGTAGCTTCATAACCAAATGGATTATCCCAGAATGGGGACCGTCACATGGCTTCGAAGATCTGGTCATAGATTCGCAAACAAATCGATTATACGCATCGAGTGCAAATATGGATTCCGTGCTTATCTTTGACTTGAACGGTAACAGGATCGGCAGCTTGACGCCTAAGTCCCCAGACAGGCTCGATGGGCCATCTGCGCTGGCTTTGTCCGGACAAAAACTCTACGTGCTAAATATGCACGGGAATCGCGTAACCGTGATCGACCTGTAATTAACTAACAACACCGGTCGTGCCGGACAAGGTTTCAACAAGTCAGACTGAATCTGCCCAACAGACGCTCAGCGGTGTGGACGTCCCGCCTCTAAAATCCCGATTTCTTGCACCTAGGATTCTTTTCCTCGGCTTATCATTTATTGCCACGTTGCTGTGCGCCTTGGCCGCGGCAGCACACTATCGGAAATCGGCGTGGGGAGATGTGTGGCAGCCGATCGGGTGGCTGGTTGGCATGTTCCTTTTGTTATGTGCGTTCCTGCCAACTCCACATCAGTTGACGACAGGCTTCAAGGCTTTGGTCAAACCGAAAACAGCATTCTTTCTGTTCTGGGTCCTGTTCTTTGTAGTTTCGCACCTCTGGAATTTCCGCACGGCCCCTTGGAACGGAAACGCGCTTTTTGATGAGTCCGGATGGGACCTCTGGTATCTCAAAAGCTTTGTTATCGGTCATCCGTATCAGCCGGCCTGGTTTCACTTCCCCATTTCGCGAGAGACGCTGTTTCACTACTACGTTTGGGGATTTCTCAAGCTGTTCGGATTTAACATTTTGTCCTATCAAGCAGCCCTCTTTGTCATTTGGCTAACCATCTTCGTATTCACGCTTCTTTTAGCTGATCTGTTTTTCGAGTCTTACCTCGTCACGTCCGTCGCTGCTCTGATCCTGAATTTTCTTCCCTTTGCGTTCATTTACACGTTCGCCGGGTACCGATATCCCATGGCAACCGCCTTAGCCGTGGTTTCTCTGTATTTCCTGCATCTGGGATTTAGGACCGATCTCGTGAACACAGGGCAATGTAGCCACGGTGCTGTGCGCCGTTCGGGGAGCCCCGTGCCAGATGGAAGAGACGCCCCACAGGGGCGGGGCTACAACATATCTGAGACTGCTTGCAGAACCCGTTCACGTTTTTATCTCTCGCTAGGCGGGATTGCGGCAGGGCTTTGTCTAGCCAGCTCGATATCTGGAAAACAATATCTTTTGGCTCTTGTCATTGTTGCGCCGCTTTACGCTGCTTTCTACCGGCCGACCCTAACGCGAAGGAGCACCTGGAATTCGCTCGCCGTGGTCGCCTATGGCTTCTTCGCGGCTGCGATGCCGATTCTACTTTACATCGCGTTTAACCGTGACGCCTACACTTACTACGAGTCGAGCTTTCTTCGCGATTTCGGGCGAGCCCTTCGATCCGGTCCGTTTCCGAGTGGTATTCAACCTTACATCGAGCAATGTCGGACTTGTTTTTTCGCGGTGCCGGCCCAGCGCTTTTTTATTCCCGATACGTTGCCTATCCCACTGCCATATTACTGGCTTCTCCTTCCTGGGCTTGGGCTAGCGATTTGGCAAAAGCGTTTTGAAATCCCACTGCTTGCCATAATCCCAGTCGTAGGCGCTTTCATCGCAAAGTGCATAGAGAACCGCCTGCTAATGCCGATCCCATTTTGGGTACTGCTGATGAGCTTTACCGTGGCTGGGATTTTAAAATTGAGGCGGTGGCCGGGCGTGCAAATTGTTCTTGGAACGCTGGCAGGATTAATCCTCATCGATGGATTGGTTCCGTCAGTTCGATATATTTACGGCAAGACGGAAAGTCCATTTTCGATCCACCACTATGCGCAACAGGAGGTCGCCGTCTCCCGGTTCTTAAAGCATGTTGTAGCCGGCGAAGAACACCCCGGTGCTCCTCATCTCGAACGCAACGAGTTTAACCGAATCCACGGGCCGGCGGATGCGCCTTACGACACGTTAATTTGTCAGAATGACGCTTATTCGATCATTCATCTGTTTTTGCACGATTACGACGACGCCAAAATCCTGTCGTTTTGTTCCGGTTTGCCTTTCTTCTGGGTGATGACCGAGCAAGATGTGTGGAACGCCAACAAACGGGCGATTCTGACCTATGCTCCCACTAAGAAAGATCTGAAGCTGATCTGGGAAAGAGATGCAAAGACAGAAAGGATAATCAGCAGTTTCCAATCGCTTCGCGACCTTGGAACGGAGGACTCTCTTTCGCTTTCTTTTGGCGACAGAGTAAGGACATTCTACGTCTTAAACATTCCTAACAACAACATTCGCGAATTTCAAAAACACGTGAGAGCTTTGCCTGCTACGCCCGGGGCGCCCCCTGCTGAGTCCAGATCCATGCCTCAAGCTGTGAGCAACATGTTCCAAGGCGGCAGGGGGTCCGATAAGGGACAATTTGATTCGCCAACTGGAATTGCTGTTGATGGAAGTGGAAATGTTCTGATCGCCGATACCGGTAACGGTCGCATCGAAAAATTCTCTCCGACCGGAGCGTTTCTAAGCATCATAGGAACCAAAGGGAGTGGCCAAGGACAATTTGCCCAGCCTGATGGGATCGCCATCGATCGCGCCGGGAACATCTACGTTGCAGACGCGGGTAACCATCGTGTGTTGAAACTGAAATCCGACGGAACATTTATCGCCGAATGGAAAGGGCCCGAACTCGGATTTTACGGCCCGCGCCGTATAGCTATTAGTCCGGATAATCCAATTTATGTCGTCGATCAGGGCAACGATCGGATCGTCAAATTCAATCCCGATGGAGAGTTGCTGGCGAGTTGGGGCAGCAAGGGCAATGGTGCTGGCGAATTTAACGATCCAACGTCGGTCGCAGTCGATCCGGCGACCAACAAAATTTACGTGGCCGATCCGCGCAATAAACGGATACAGGTATTTGATTCGGCTGGGAAGTTTGTGACCAAATGGTCAGTGCCCGAATGGGGACAGCCGGTAGGCTTTGAAGACTTGGCCATCGATTCACAAACAGGTCGGCTCTACGCGTCGAGCGCACATATGAACTCAGTGCTCATTTTTGATTTTGGTGGCACTCGGATCGGCAGTTTGACGCCGAAGCCACCGGATAAACTCGATGGACCCTCTGCACTGGCTTTGGTTAATCGGAAGCTCTACATCCTAAACATGGCCGGGAATCGCGTGAGCGTAATCAAATTAAATCAGTGAGGAACGTTCGGTTCGGTTATCAACTATCCGCTACTGTAGCCTCGACGAAGGCGGATCAACCTCAAACGGCGCTGCAGGTGAGCGAGCTAAGTTGTACCCGCCCGAATATTTTGGCGGGCTTTGGGGATCGCGGCGCTAAGTATAATGCATTTTTGCTTGACCT
This sequence comes from uncultured Verrucomicrobiae bacterium, assembly GCA_963791385.1. GTDB lineage: Bacteria > Verrucomicrobiota > Verrucomicrobiia > Chthoniobacterales > UBA10450 > Udaeobacter. The sequence goes on along the minus strand of CAWBSH010000022.1, from coordinate 461,264 downwards.
CGTCCTTCGGAGCGCTCACGGGCGGTGTCGGATCCTGGACTTCACTAAGTTGAGCGAACGTATCTTCCGCCTGTGACGGATTGAGCGATGCAACCGTTTCTTTTCATTCATTTGTCAGTAAAATCGGGCGAGTATCTTTGGCCGTTTACTGCCGAACTAACCCCGATATGGAAACGGGCTATAAAGCGTTCAAAGCTTTCGTGATGAAGTCCATTCAGATCGAGGAACACCGTTTCGGCGTTGAGCCGGAGATTGTCGCCAAACTCGCTCGCACAGCCGTTTCTCACCAACAGCAACGCGACATCGCGCGACATGCAGCAGGGCTACCAGTTCGCGAAAATCGCGCTCAACTTTTTCGACACGCTGGTGCCGCAGTTCCTGCGCTCGTTAGACTCATGCTGGCCCTCGCGCGCGCCCCCGCAAGCGCCGCCCGCGCCGATTAACTATGCCCGTCCCCGTCATCGCCGTCGTCATCCCTGTGTTCAACGAGAGCGCGGTGCTGCCCAAATTGTTCGCGCGGCTCGCCGCGCTGTTCGACGCGCAACGCGACTGCGCCTGGCGCGCCGTGCTCGTCGATGACGGCAGTCGCGATGATTCCGCCGCGCTCGTCCGCGCGCAGGCGGCGCGCGACGCGCGCTTCGAGCTCGTCGAGCTCTCGCGCAACTTCGGCTTCCAAGCCGCGCTCGCCGCCGGCCTCGCACACGCGCGCAGCGCAGATGCCGTCGTGACGATGGATGCGGATCTGCAAGACCCGCCCGAAGTCATCCCCGCGCTCGTCGCCGCGTGGCGCAACGGCGCCGAAGTAGTGCGCGCGACGCGCCGCACGCGTGCCGACACTGGGCTGCGTCGCGCGGGCTTCGATTTGTTTCACGCGATTCTGGGCCGGCTGTCCGATTACCCGATCGAGCCGAAGACTGGCACCTTTGGCGTGCTCGGGCGCGTCGCCGTCGACGCGTTTCACCAACTGCCCGAGCGCAACCGTTTCTTTCCCGGCCTGCGGGCCTGGATCGGGTTCCCGACGGCTGACGTACCTTACGACCGCCACGAGCGCGCCGCAGGCAAGCCGCAGCAGACGTTCCGCCGCCTCGTGCGCTACGCGCTCGACGGCGTGTTCAGCTTCTCGCGGCTGCCGTTGCGGCTGCTGACCTACTCGGGAATTTTCGTCGGCTTCGTCGGCTTCTGTCTTGGCCTCTACTACGTCGTGAAACGCCTCATCAAGATCGAGACGGCGCCGACCGGCTTCACCACGCTCGCCGCGCTTGTGCTGTTTCTCGGCGGCGTGCAACTCATCGCGATCGGCGTGCTCGGCGAATATCTCGGCCGCATCTACGACGAGGTGAAACAACGCCCGGTTTATCTCGTGAAGCCGCCGCGCGTCTCCGGCTGATCATGCGCGGCACGGCGGCAAGGCTCGCAGCAGGCGCGTTGCTCGTGCTCTTCTGTTGGATGGCCGCGATCGTGTCGCGCGAGCACGGCACCACGTTCGCATAGCGGTGCATATTACGATGCTGTTTTCGGAGATTCAAAAAGCTGGTTGAACGCAATAGAAAAGACAGTCTAACGACCTCGGGCGCGATGCCCAAACCGCCTGCAAACACGGGGGGATCCATATCGGCGGGCCGCGCCAATCGCCAGACTAACGACTGACGGACCTAATAACAGCCGTCTTGGAGTCCAAAGGCTGCTTTCTCTATCGGGCACATCCATACGCAGGCGACAACGGAGTATAATATCAAAACAGCCTTCACAATCGCCGCGCCGAACCGGTTACGGCACGACTCCAGACCAAGATTCAGCACTAATCACATGGACGCCAAACTGATTGCAAATCCATCATCTTTTAACGTAGTAAACCTTGTATCCGGGAGGGGAAATCTCGGCTTTCATAGCCTTTGTATCTGGGAGCATCTGTTCCAGCTGGTCAGGATAAGTCGATACAACGATGTCGAAATATCCTTGCTTCAACAGTCCACCGATTGAGGCACGGTTGTCATTTGTCAAGAACACCAGCTTTCCCTCGTCTCTCATTGTCTGGACGCGCTCGCCACCAAGCCAACGGACCACAACGTAGCTCCACTCGTTAAATGGACCAAATTCATGATAAAGTATTCGACTGTTTGGATGACCGGCCAGGTAAGGCTTCAGAAACTCATTATACATCACCATGGCAGCGTCGTTCTTACCTCCATGTAGTGTATCCTTTTCGTAATGGAAATAGTTATTGACCTGATACGCAGATACAAGGCCAACGAACACGGCAAATAGTCCCGAGAAAGCAGCCCTAAGCCTGTCACTGCTTATGGTATAGACTGAGCAGAATAGGCTGTAAGCTCCATATGTTATCAAGAAATATATCGGTACCAGCAGCATCATGCTCCTCGTTAGGTTGGGAATACCCAATCCCGACATCATATTAGTCACCAGACCTGGGAGGAGCAACAATACTGGCATCGCAAGAATGAACCGCTTCTGCTTATAGGCGTGCGCCAGAGAATATACCAGGCCGACGATAAACAAGGGTACAAGGAACTTGGGATATAGTACCACGCCGGCGATAGGCGTCATAGTGCTTGCCACGTTGACGTTCCAGAAAGCTTTCTCGTTTAGTCCCATTATCATCTTGAACAGCAAGTGGAAATTCTCGTTCAGTTTGTGCGCGATGAAAGCAAAGTCATAGCCGCCATTTGGAAGCCTCCTCGCAGCCGAAATAAGGTTTTCTCCTCTGGCATAAAAGTACATTTGGAGAGAGCGAGGAAAATCGCCGATCTGAATAGCACAGATTGCGAGGATCGTGCCCAGGTAGGCAAAAAGGTTGTATTTTTCAATTCTTCTGAAACAGACGATTGCCAACAGGTCCTAATGAGGGCAGAAGCAATCGGATCCCTGCGTAGCCATATGGGATAGTGGCTGTGCTTATTCCCGCCAATATTGCAAGTCCCACCGAGCGTTTTATGTCAATAAGCAGGACAAACATGGACAACGCGATTAGATACTGGCTGACGCTGAACCCGAAAATCCCGCCGGACCGCGCGACCAGCAAATGCCATGGCGACAGCGCCATCAGCAGTATGAAACTGAGCAGAAGGTACTGTGGAAAGTATTTCCTTAAAGCGAAAAATGTAAGGATCAGAGCCCCAAATTCGATCAAGGCAGGAAAGAAACGAACGCCGAACAAGGTAAGCCCGAAGAGCCGTAGCCCAAGCTCTATGACCATGCCATAGAGCGGCGACTGATAAGCGCCGAGCGAGTGCATGTCTTTCCAGTACCAATTCACTCTTTTAGATATGTCCGCGTGGTCAAAGACCTTGTTCACTTCCATGTGAATCCCGTGGTCAACATACTCGTTGAAGTAGGGTGGATAGCTCCCAAGCCTCCAGAACATAACTAAGAGCACGACGGCGAAGACCAGTGCTGGCGGGAGCCACGTTCTCAAAGACCCCGCTGCATTGTTCGCCCGCGAGCCTGCGTTCTTCTCAGCCATGGTTCGCGGGCCTGGCAGCGTCAGCTAAATCGATTGATTCAACTACTATGTAACGAGGTCGGCCTTTAACTTCTTCGTAAATCCGCGCGAGATATTCGCCAATGATGCCCAAGCTGATCATCAATAGACTGCCGATAATCAGCTCCAGTAGAATGACGGTCGCGAAACCGGTGAAGGCGCGGCCCGCGAGTTTCAGGTAAAGCGTTTGGATACCCAATCCAACAGCAAAGAGAAAAAAGATTACGCCAGCAAACGTGACCAGATGCAATGGGAAGGAAGAAAATGTCGTTATTCCAATCAAGGCGAGCTTGGCGCGCCTGAGATAAGACCACCCCGACTTGCCCGCACGACGCGGAGCTACCTCAAAGGGAACTTGGATGGTTTTAAAACCCATCCAGGCAGTCATTCCCCGGAAGAACACGTTGCGTTCACGCATGGCCAGCCACATATCGAGTACCCGGCGATCTATAAGTTTAAAATCTGATGCTCCTTTCAAATCAAATCCGGAAAGTTTGTTCAAGATGACGTAAAACGTCAGTGCACCAAATTTACTCGCTAAAGATTCGCGCCCACGCCTGTGCTTAACTGCTTCAACAATATCTGCTCCGGAAGTCCTCCACTTTTCAATCAGTAGCGGCAAAAGTGAGGGCGGGTGTTGCCCATCTCCGTCCATCACTATAACGGCATTGCCACGGGCACGTTCCAAGCCCGCACAGAGCGCCAACTCTTTTCCAAAATTTCTACTAAGCCGGATGGCGCGCAGGTCGGGCCACATCCGCGCCTCATCCTTAATCTCTGCCCACGTAGTATCGGACGAGCCGTCATCGACGAGAACCACTTCAAATCGGCATCCGGTCTCTTGCAACGCTCTCTTCAGATCCGCTAAAAGCTCTCTCAGGTGCGAACCTTCGTTGTACAGCGGAATGACCACTGAAATCAGCGGGGCAGTCGGTGAGACATCATCCATTGAGTCAAATCATGGTTCGTGCCCGCTTAGAGTAACCCCCCATTAAATGTTTTGTCACGGATTTTGGCAGGGATAAAGCGCCCCAATTACTGGGAAGTTGAAATTGGGCGGTGGACTGGACCGCCGCTCCTTGCAGGCGCTTCCCGGGCAGCGGATTCGGACTTGCACGGCGCGTTGGAAACGCCTATTAGCTTTACCCTCATGGTTCACCATGTCGTCCTCTACAAACTGAAACCGGAAGTCACCCCTGCCCGCGTGGAGGAGATGATGATGAACACGCGAATGCAGCTCCTCAAAATTCCCGAAGTGCTGAGCATCAAATGCGGCAAGCGGATCGAACCGGAAATGGAGTGGCCATTCTTCATCGCCATCGATTTTGAGTCGATGGACAAATACGCCATCTTCCGGGAGGACTCCATTTTCGTGAAGTTCATGGAGGAAGTTATCAAGCCCAGCACGGAGGATTCGCTGGTGCTCGATTTCGAGATGGATCCGGGCAAAGACGTGCGGTTTTCATGATATTGTAGTGGCAGCCGTGCCGGCTGCGCAATTTGCCGGAATGCAAGCGGCACGCCTGCCACGACAGGGCATTGCTATTCGACGCGCTGCGCGTAATCATCGATCTCAATGCGGCTCGGTTATCTTTACTCGCGGTATCCCGTGATCTCGCAAACGTTTTGCGACGCCGAGATGCTGGCGCTGGAGCGGCGCGGCATCGAGCTTGTGATCGGTTCGATTTATCCCCCGCTTACCAGTTTGCGGCACGAATATATCGCCAGGCTTTGCGCGCCAATTCATTATGCGCCGCCCCAACCAATTCTAAGAATCCGGGAACAAAACGCGAAGGCAGGACGTGCAACATTCAAATGGCCGGGCAAGCTGGTCGCGCAGCACGACCAAAAATATGGTTTGAGCGTCAAGGCGGAGCAGCGCGCGCGAAACGCCCTCTACTTCGCTGAATTTTTTACGCACAGCGGTGTGGATCATGTGCACGTGCACTTCGCGAATCGCGCTGCGCACACGGCACTTTTCATCAAGGAAATTTCGGGCATTCCGTTCAGCGTTACGGCGCATGGGCAGGATTTTATGAAGGATCTCGGCAGCGACGAGCTGCTCGGCGAGATCTGTGAGGCAGCGGAATTCGTGGCCGCCGAGACGGATTACAGCCGCGACTTGCTTCGCCGGCGGTGTCCAGATTCGGCGGCGAAAATTCACCGCGTTTATAACGGAATCGATCTTGGACGTTTTCCAGCGCCTCACGACGAAACGGCGGGTCCGGCGGTGGCGCCCTACCACCTGCCACGCATCGTGAGCATAGGACGGCTGGTTACATTCAAAGGATTCGAGGATCTGATTGATGCCTGCGCCGCGCTTGCGACCCGCGGAATCGATTTTCTCTGCGACATCATTGGAGATGGCCCGCTGCGCGAGATCCTTCAGCAAAAAATCGAGAAGTTAGATCTTCCCTCGAAAGTGAATTTGCTCGGTTCTCTGTCTCAACAAACGGTTTTGGAAAAACTCCGAGCTGCCGACATTTTCGCGTTAGCTTCTACTACCGACGCACAAGGGGCCACTGATGTTTTTCCTACGGTGATCCTCGAAGCCATGGCCTCGGCGCGTCCCGTGGTTTCCACTCGTCTCGCTGGGATTCCCGAATTAGTCTTGGACGGCGAGACCGGCATTTTGGTTCGACCGGGCAATCCTTCTGCCCTTACTGACGCGCTTGAACAGATGCTGCGCGATTCTGAATTGCGATTGCGTTACGGTCGGACCGGGCGTGCGCGAATTGAACAGCATTTCCGAATTGAAAATACGGTCGCGCCGCTGATTGAACTGTTTCAAAACGCACTGTCTACGCCGTGCAGCCGTCGCGATGTGGGCGACACCCGCGCTTCGCAAAGCGAAGCGGCTGCAAGAATCGCATATGTGATCGATCGATGGCCGGATCACGAATTGCCGCTCCTCGAGCGCGAGCTCGAAGAGATGAAACGCCGCGATGTGCCGATCGTACCGTTCGTATGCGAATTGAATTCCAGCGCGCGGCTGACTCGCGACATGCAACGAACCGCACCGTCGCTCCAATTTTTACCAGACGCCGTTGTGCTGGAAGCGGAATGGCGCGCAAACCCAGGCCTCGCGCAAAAATTGGAGGAAGAACGCGCACAACAGAGCAGCCGCGCTCCGGGCGCAATATTCCTGCGGCAAGGGCGGTTCGCGCTTGTGCTGCGGAGATTGCTTCAAGAGCAAAGCGTATCGCACATTCACGCCACGAGTTCCCGTGCGCTCGTTTGCGCGCTCATATTAAAGAAACTCATCGGTGTGACCATAAGCGCTACAATCGAGCCCCGATCGGAGTTACCTCGCGAATGGATCCAGAACGCGTTGACAGAGTGTGTCGGTGGTCGTCTGAGCGATCGGAGACTGGTCGAGCAACTCGACGGATCGTTCCTTTTGGATAAGACGACGTTCCGCTCTGCTCCACGGAAGACGCTCGGACTAATAAATCAAAAGACTCATATCGATTTGACGACAGGCTCGTCTTTCTGGCAGCAGTGGGCGGATCTCCTTTTGCGCTGGAGTGGCGCCGATCGGCAATCGACAATGAAAAATCGAAAATGAAAAAAGCCATTTTACTGGCCGGCGGTGCGGGGACGCGCCTCTTCCCGCTCACGAAGATCGTCTGCAAACAGCTTCTGCCGGTTTATGACAAGCCAATGATCTGCTATCCGCTGGCGACCCTAATGCTTGGTGGCTTGCGCGAAGTGCTTATCATCTCGACTCCAAAAGATTTGCCGATGCTGGAAGATTACCTGGGCAATGGCGCCCAGCTCGGCATTCGAATCGAATACGCCGAGCAGCCGAAGCCGGAAGGAATCGCCCAGGCGTTTTTGATCGGCGCGAAATTCATCGGCGACTCCGGCGCCTCGCTCATTCTGGGCGACAACATTTTCTATGGAAAACTTGATTTCTATCGGGACGCGCTCGCCATCGAGCGTGGCGCGTGCATTTTCGCCTATCAAGTTCGCGACCCGGAGCGTTACGGTGTGGTTGAGTTCGACGCCGACGGAAAAGCGATCAGCCTCGAAGAAAAACCGAAGCGACCGAAGAGCCCTTTCGCTGTACCCGGGCTTTACATTTACGACGATCAAGTCGTTGATCTTTGCAAGACATTGCGCCCGTCGGCACGTCACGAACTGGAGATTACTGATCTGAACCTGCTTTATCTGAAGCAGAACCAGTTGCACGTTAAACTGCTCAGCCGCGGTATGGCCTGGCTCGACACCGGCACCACAACGACGTTGCTCGACGCCGGCAATTACATTGCCACGATTGAACACCGGCAGGGTTTGAAAATCGCATGCTTGGAGGAGGTGGCCCTGCGAATGGGTTTCATCACCCAATCCGATCTCGCCAGGATCATCGACGGATTACCGAAAAACGAATACCGCGATTATCTGCAGATGGTCTGTGATGAAGGACCAAGCGCTGGACCGGAACCGGTGGGGTAGATTTGACGTTCTCTGTAGAGGCAGCCGTGTCGGCTGCTATCAATAGGTTCCGCAGGCGTCACGCCTGCCACTAAAGAGGCCGCGATCAGCAATCGCGGCTACAATTATTTTGGCTGCTCGCGCAGCAAATGGTTCGTGTCGGCGAGTAGTTTCGTGATTGCGTCGGCTTCCGTCGCGTCGTAATAGCCACGGATTTGGCCATGTCTATCCACGAGGACGATTCGTGTGCTGTGGACGGGAATCCCTTGCGCGTCGCTGCCGTCGGACACCGCAAGTTTGAAACCGTCATGCGAAATGTTGTAGATCGCAGATTTCGGTCCGGTGAGAAAATCCCAGCGCCCCGGCTCAGCCTGTAATTTGTCTGCGTAGCGGCGCAAAACTTCCGGTGTGTCCTTTTCTGGATCGACACTGAACGAGACCAGGTGTGCGTCAGTTTTCTCGAGAGGTTTTTGCAATTCACTCATCCGGCTGCTGATCATCGGGCACGGACCGGGACACGTTGTGTAGATAAAGTCCGCGATCCAAATCTTTCCGGCTAACTGCGCTGACCCAAACGGTTGTCCGTTTTGATTCGTAAGCTGAAAAAACGGCGCTGTTCCGTAAGAGGAAACGGTGCGCTGACGCAGAGCCGACACCTCGACGTTGCGCAACCAGAGTAGAACTCCGAGCGTCACGATCGGGATCAGAATTAACGCCGTCTTCCACGCGATGCTACGACGCGAGGATGCGATAGCCGTTGTCGTCGATGCCACATTCATCCTTAAAGCTTCTCAGGTTGCGCACGAAGTGCTTTGGGAGTGTGGAGCATCGTCAAATCGCTGTCTGACCGCACCGCGCATGGTCAAAGCGACGCGGGGACGCATTTCCAAAACCTTCGCGAAATTATTTCGACCCGAAAGTCCCGAATCCTGTTCATAATTTTGTCAGAACCAGGGCCGCCAATAGTAGCGGCAGGTACGCAATCGACGCGATAAACAACAAACGGGCGGCGCTCGCCGTCCGGAGCCGTAAAAACCGCATCGCCACGGCAACAAACAACGCGCCCAACACAAGCTCGATTGCCTCATAAACGTAACTGGAAATGCCAACGAACGCAGGCAGGCCTGCCAGGACGAGAAGCAGAATGCAGAAGAATACGCTCTGGCTGGCGCTGCGTTCGCCGCTGGAATCGTCACTCGAAATCATGCGGAAACCCGCGCGCGAATAATCTTCACGGCACATCCATGCGATCGCAAAGAAATGCGGGAGTTGCCATAAAAACACGATCACGAACAAACTCCACGCTGCGGCGTCGATGTTCCCCCGCGCGGCAGCCCAGCCAATCATCGGCGGGATGGCGCCCGGAATCGCGCCAACAGCCGTGTTAGCGGTGCTGGCACGTTTCAGAGGCGTGTAAGCGAAGATGTAGATAACGATCGTAATCGCCGCCAAAGCCGCACTGAGGGCATTACAAACAATCGCCAGGTACGCGACTCCAAAGACGGACAGCGCTGCACCCAGTATGAGCCCTTGCAGCGGCGACATGCGTCCCGCAGGAATCGGGCGAGTTCTGGTGCGACGCATGAGCGCGTCGGCTGTGCGTTCCCACCATTGATTCAGAGCAGCTGCGCCTGCTGCTGCCGCTGCTGTCCCAAAAACCGTGTGAACAAGCGCGCGATAATCAATTGGCGACTCCGACGCGAGATAAAAACCCACAGCCGTTGTAAGCAGGACTAACAGCGTCAGTCGCGCTTTGACCAGCTCGGCTAGATCGCTGATGAGGCTGTGTCGTGAGGATGCGAGTGTAGTGCTTTCAACGGCCACAGTTTTCACGCGAGCTGTTGGTTGTGGTAGGGACGCTCCGCGGCGTCCGATCGGCGCAGCGCGCCGACCCCGCCAGAAACTCGCCAGCAAATCACAGAAATGCCCACGCCAAAAGATAGCATGACCGCTCCAAGGGCGACATGTGCGGTTGCAATATCGGCGGCTTTATTGCTCCAAATCACCCATGCACCTAGGGTAATCTGGCAAAGAACTAAAGCGACCCAAAGGACTGACAATCGCTTCAGAGCAGCCAAATTTCGCGCTTCTCTCCAAGCGCGTACGCAAAACGCGACAATTGCAGTCGCTATGATCAATGCGAGAAATCGATGCACCATTTGCAGCCAGACTTGGAACGCAGTCACTTCCGACAAAGCGCGCGTATCGCGCCATGCATTGATTTTCGCCAACGCAGTCGTGCTCGTATCGGGAATCCACGCTCCATTTGCGGTGGGAAAATCCAGAATCGCAAGATCACGATGCTGATGGCGCATCGTCGCGCCGAGCGCAAGCTGAACGTAAATCGCAATAGTGATTGCGACCGCGAGCATTTTGATCGGCGAAAATTTTCGTGAATCGATTAGCTGATCTGTGAGAGAACGCCAGAATTGCGTCGTCGTGAGCGCGATGAAAACAAGCAATCCGAGAAAAGCTTGTGCGACGCAGGCATGAAAGATCCCGATTTGATCTTTCATCATGGTCACGCGAAGCCCCCCCAGAATTCCCTGCAAAACTACCCCGATAACCGCGATTACACCCAGATTGCGGACCCATCGCCGGTCTTCACACCGCCAGAGCCAGACGGCGAGAACGATCGTTAGAAATCCGACCAGCGATCCCATCAGCCGATGTGTGTGCTCGAACAAAATTCCGCCCACCCATTTTGAGACGGGAAAAAGAAACATGTTGTAACCGAATGTGGTCGGCCAATCGGGCACGGCGAGCCCGACGTTTTTACTCGTCACCATTCCGCCGCTGCAAATGAGGAGGAGCGTGGCCACGCATGTAAGCCACGCAAAGCGGTTTAGCCATGTAGCCGATCTCCCCATACGAGAAGAATACGACGAATCAGACGAATGAGACAATGCGAGCACGCGCTGCTGGCGCGCGAAAATTTATCCGCCAGGAGTCGGCGACGGCGAGGCGGACGGTTCAGCCGGTTTGCCTTGGGGTTGCGGTGCCCCCGGCGAGGGTGCAGGAGGAGCGGCTTGTGCGCTGGCGGCGAGTTCGGCGCGTTCTTTGAGCCACGCTTGATAATCCTGCGGAGTATCGACGACCAGTGTGCCTTTCATTCCGTAATGGCCGAGGCCGCACAATTGGCCGCAAATCACTTCATAGCTCCCGGTCTTGACTGGGGTGAACCAGATCGGAATGAGAGAACCGGGAATTGCATCACCGGCGATGCGCATGTCCGTAATAAAAAAATCGTGAATCACATCTTTGGAGGAAAGCTCTGCAATCACCGGGCGATTTACCGGCACATGAAGTTCGCCGGCCGTCACGATGTCGTCTTTGCCAGCCGGATCATTTGGATCAAGTCCGAGCGGGTTTGAGTTCGAGACAAAATTAACATCGCGCCGGCCAAATTGTCCGTCCGCTCCCGGCAAATGATAATTAAAGCTGAATTGCTGGGCGACGACGTGGACAACCAGCGCCTCTTTGCCGGGCGGGAACTGATTGACGCGTTTTCCCCACAGAGGGATCGCGAATCCCAGGAGCAGCACCGCTTCAATCAGGACAACTGAAAATTCCAAGTGCGTCGAAATCGGGCTCGTCACGCCGAGATAATTCGCATGGGGCTGTCGCCCTTTCCGAAAACGAATCAAAACGAAAATAAAAAATGCCGACCACCCGACAAACAGCGCCCCCATGAACCAGTGACAAAACTCGAGGATGTGATCGATCTGCAACCCATGCGATGAAGCGTTCGGCGGCTGACCCAGGAATTCATTGATCAGCGCGAGGCTATTCATACTTGCTCAAGTCTTCCTCAGTAAGCTCCTGATGCGGCTCAACCGGCATGCGCGCGTGGCGCCACAGATGAAAACTGAACGCGCCAATCCCGCCAAGAACCGACATCACAGCCCCAAAAAGAAACCAGATTGCAACAGCCATGTGCGCGGTCGCCTTTCCATCCTTGGCGCCGTAGCAAAACGGACATGCCAAAACTTGTTGCGCGCCAATCAGCATCGATGCGAGGAGCAGGGACGCGATACTTTTCATGTGATGATCCGTAGCCGTTTCATTTTCCTGTAGAACCAAAAGCCGTACACCATCAACGCTATCGCGGCTACAAAGGATGCGATCGCGCCAGCGACATAAATCGGCGCGCCTTCCATGAAGTTGACCCAGAGGCACCACACGCCTGTCCCCAACGCCAGCAGCGTCGAAAAAATGATGAAAACAATATGGAAAGCCTTAAGCGACATTTAGTGAAACCTCGGATAATCGTACCAAGCAAAGAATGTAAGCCAGAAGAGGCCGAGCACAAAAAAGCCGGTAAAAATCAGGACTCGGTAGATCAACCGTTTCTCTGCGGCGAGATGCATGAAAATTGCGGCCACGAGTCCAGCCTTCAACGTGGCAACGAGCATTGCCACGGCAATGTTTGCCTTTTGTGTTCCAAAATGAACGTAAGACAGCGCAACGGTGATGCCCGTGAACGCCAGCAGGATGGCGCCGACCATCAAATATCCTCGAACGTGCTTTCGAATGCCGTGGGCGTATTCTTCGTATTCCTTTGAGTCTTGAGAAATATCAGGCGGATTATTCATGGCCTACAGCAGGTAAAAGAGCGGAAAGACAAAAATCCAGACCAGATCGACAAAGTGCCAGAACAGGCCGCAGACTTCGACGCGATTGGCCAGATGCTCGGGGTTGCGCTGATAAAGGCGTTTGCTCACCGGCAGCCACATGTAGATGAACACGAGCACGCCGCCGAGCACGTGCAGACCGTGCAAGCCGGTGATGGTAAAATAACTGGCAAAATACGCGCTATGCCTGGGCTCAAACATCGTAGCGTATTGCACGTCCTCTTTTTCAATCGTGGCGATCTTTTCCGTCGCAGGACGCGGCCAGAAGTGGGGCCGATCCATCGTGGGATTCGTCGGATCTGCATTCAGCGGATCGAGCGCCACCTCGTATTCCTTGATGCTGGGATCGTTTTGAGCTGCGCGATTGTGCAGGTGACCAGTAATCTCGAGCCGCGGCGGAAGCCCTTTCTCCGCAGCATACTCGTTGCCCAGATACTGTTCATATTTTCCCAGCGCTTCGGTTTTGATGTAGACGCCAAAGTGATCGAACTTCTGCGGCCATTCATAAGCGAGTTTCACGGTCAAGAAAATGATGCCGCAGGAGATGGTGGCCAGCATGTACCACCAATAGGCGTTATACCTTCTCATCTTCAACGAGGCCCACGCCAGCACCACTGTGACTGACGACATGATCAGGATCGCAGTATTCATCGTGCCGACCGGAACGTTCAGCAGGCCATGCGGCCACATGCCAGGCGGTGCGTCGATCCGCAAGAAGATGTACGCCGAGAAAAGACCGCCAAAGAGCATCACTTCCGACGCCAGAAAAAGCCAGATACCGATCTTCGCATTCCAAAGACCGGTGTCTGGGCGATTCGAAACTGTATATGGAATTTCCATGACTCAGTAGCTCCCAAACGAGTTAAGCTGGCACAAGTTCTTCGGGCGTTTTGCGACGCGTTCGCTCAGCAGGCTCGATTGGCTCATTTTGCATGGTAAAATCGCGTTCGCGCCCGGGCAGGCTGTATTCATAGGGACCGCGATAGGCGACCGACGGTGTAAGGAAATTTCCGTGCGGCGGCGGCGATGGCGCAGTCCATTCCAGCGTCGTCGCTTCCCAGGGATTATCGTTCACTCTTTTCACCGCGCTTGATGCTCCAGAAGAAATTGATGATGAACGGAATCTGGGCCAGGCCCATGATCCATGCAGCCCACGAGATCGGTTTGTTCCATTCGAAGCCGGTTAATCCCCAAATGGTGTGGTCGTTTGAAACTGTCCATCCCTGCCCGCCGTCGTACCAGCGCCGGTGCATTCCGGCCATTCCCTGCAAAAACATCGGCAGAAAAATCAGGTTCATGCAGATCAGCGTCGGCCAGAAATGCACTTTCCCCCAGAAATCGTTCATCTTTCGGCCGGTGGCTTTCGGGAACCAGTAATAAACGCCTGCGAAAAGCCCGAAGATCGTGCCCGGCGCGACAATGTAATGGAAATGCGCAATGACGTAATAGGTATCGTGCAAATAAAGATCGGCTGAATTAAACGCCAGCGGAATACCGGTAAGTCCGCCGATTCCAAACATTGGCAGAAACGCGGTGGCAAAAAGCATCGGCACGGTGAAACGAATCGAGCCGCCCCAGAGTGAAATGAAAAATGCGCTCAAGATGATCACCGACGGGATCGAGATTAGCAGCGTAGTGGTCTGGAAAAATGCGCTGACAGCCGAGCCCATGCCGGTGAGCCACATGTGATGCGCCCAAACGATGAACGATAGAAAACCAATTACGAGCACCGAAAAGACCAGCGACTTATAACCCCAGAGCGGTTTGCGTGAATTGTTCGCCAGTATTTCGGCCACAATGCCGAATGCCGGCAGAATCAGCACGTAAACCTCGGGATGTCCCAGGAACCAGAACAAATGTTGCCACAAAAGTGGGCTGCCACCACCGCTGATGTACGCAGGCGCGCCATTCACAACCAAGCCGACAGGGAGAAAGAAGCTGGTGTGCGCCACCCGGTCCATTAACTGCATGATGATTGCCGCTTCGAGCGGCGGGAAGGCCAGCACCAGCAAAAACGCGGTGACAAATTGCGCCCACACAAAGAATGGCAGCCGCATCCAGGTCAGTCCCTTGGCCCGCAGTTGAATGATGGTGGTGATGAAATTGATCGCGCCAAGCAGCGATGAAGTGATCAGAAAAATGAATCCGATTAACCAGAGCGTTTGCCCATTAAATATCGGATTATGTCCCGGCCCAGTATCAGCGATGTCCGACAGCGGCGTGTAGGAAGTCCAGCCGCTCTTGGCAGGCCCGCCTGGCACGAAGAAACTAACCAACATGATCACGCCGCCCACCGCGAAAGCCCAAAAACTCGCGGCGTTCACTTTCGGGAACGTCATGTCCGGCGCGCCGATTTGCAGCGGCACGACAAAATTACCAAACGCTGCGAAGGCGAGCGGCACGACGCCGGCAAAAATCATGATGGTGCCGTGCATCGCGCCTAACGAGTTGTAAAAGTCCGGCGTCATTTTTCCGTCCGGCATCGAGCCTGGCCCGAAGATCTGCGGCAGCCATTTGCCGATCACCGGCATCGCCTGACCGGGATACGCCAATTGCCAGCGCATCATCATCATCAGGCAAAAACCGAAGAACAGGAACGCCAGTCCGCACAGGCCATACTGAATCCCGATCACCTTGTGGTCGGTAGAGAAAATGTATTTTCGCCAAAACCCGAGCTCGTGATGCTCGTGCGCGGCGTCGTGCGCGTGCGGTTCGTGATGCATGTCAACGGAAGTAGAAGTATCCATTTCAGAAAAAATTACAGTGACTAATATCGAAAGAGAAGCGCTCATTGCAAAGCGAGAAATTACAACTTCAGGCCAGAAAACGCTGGATGGTCTCCCCGTTGCGTTATGCGAGGTTTCCTTGTGGGCGATGAACAGAAGCCGCGAGCGATCATTCACCTGGACATGGACTGCTTTTACGCGGCGATCGAGGTGCGTGATCGTCCTTCGCTGCGTGGCAAACCTGTCGGGGTCGGTGGCGCGCGAGAAAGGCGCGGCGTTCTGACCACGTGCAATTATGAGGCACGCCAGTTCGGTGTGCGCTCTGCCATGCCAACCTTCATGGCGCTCCAACGCTGCCCGAATCTGATCGTGCTTCCGACGCGGTTCGATGTTTATCGCCGCGAAGCCGCAGTAATTCGCGGAATCTTGTATCGGTTCACTTCGATCATAGAACCGCTGTCGCTCGATGAAGCTTACCTCGATGTCACCGCGCATCCGAACGCGCCAGGGCCGCTGGCGGAAGTGATCCGAAAAACAATTTTTCAGACGACGAAGCTCACCGCTTCCGCCGGAATTGGTCCAAACAAATTGATCGCGAAAATCGCCAGCGAAATAAACAAGCCGAACGGCCAATTCGAAGTGAAGCCGGAAGAAGTACCGAATTTCATGAAAGACCTGCCCGTCCGCAAAATTTGGGGAATCGGCGAGAAGAGCGAGCGAAAACTCGAAGAACTTGGTGTCAAAACCTGCGGCGAGCTACAGCGGTTTTCGCGTGCGGAACTCGTCAATGTCTTCGGCAAGTTTGGTCTCGAGCTCTATGATCTTTGTCGCGGAATCGATGAGCGTCCAGTCGAACCCGATCGTCCCCGCAAATCGCTGAGCACGGAGGAAACGTTCGCTGTCGATCTGACGACTCTGGAACAATGCGAAGAAAAGCTCGAAGAACTCTTCCAGGATTTAATGGCAGATCTTGCGCAAAAGGAATCAACGCGTGATATCACAAAAATCTTCGTCAAACTGAAATTCAAGGACTTCACGCGCACCGCAGCCGAACGCGCAGGTCTTGTCCCGACACTTGAAGGTTTTCGCTCTCTCCTCGACGAAGCATACTCTCGCACCGGAAAACCTGTGCGCCTCATCGGTGTCGGCGTCCGTTTTCCTGAGAGCCGCACCCGAGGACGCGCAGATGAATCTCTATAGTCGCGATTGCCAAGCCGCCATATTACCGAAGCTGTCACTCTTGAGCGAAGCGAAACATCTCAGCTACCTGAAACGGTTAAGACGTTTTCCGACTTCTACGAGTGCCAGCAGATGTCCCATGTTGCTCTGAACTGCGACTGAAATGCGCGAAGTCGCTGAGTTCTTCTGCTTCGCTAAGCAATGTAGAAAATGACTTCCGCGCAGGAACGCAAGATCAGGCAAACCGGATGCGACGTGCGGTTTGATAATCTGACCCGGCAACTTTATTCCACTGACGCGTCGATTTATCAGATCGAGCCGCTCGGCGTGGCGTTTCCGAAAAATGCGGAGCAAGCGAGTCTCGTCATTCGGGCCGCGGCCGATGCAGGCCTGCCGGTCACTCCGCGAGGCGCAGGCACTAGCCTTGTCGGAAACGCGATCGGCGAAGGTCTGATCGTCGAGCTTTCGCGGCACAATCGCCAAATCACCGATCTCGATCTGGAAAAGCGCAGCGTGCGCGTCGGAGCAGGCGCTGTTCTCGATCAACTCAACGATTTTCTTAAGCCACACGGATTTTGTTTCGGCCCGGACGTGGCAACGAGCTCGCGCGCTACGCTCGGCGGAATGATCGCTAATAATTCGTCCGGCGCACGATGTCCGTTTTATGGGACAACCGCCGATCACGTGATCTCACTCGAAATCGTAATGGCTGATGGCGGCGTCACGACAATCGGGCCGATGCATCAATCGCTGCGCGCCGAACGCGCGAAGATCGAGGATCTCGTTCGTGCGGCCAGCGCCGAAATGGCCGAACGCTGGCCGCCGGGTTTGATCAAGCGGTGGCCCGGCTACGGCATCGAACGATTCCTGCGCGCGCCAAATGATCTGACGAACATTCTCGCCGGCAGCGAAGGAACGCTGGCTGCGATTTTCTCCGCAGAACTCAAGATCTCTCCCCTGCCCCGCGCGAAAGGTTTAGGCCTCATCTTCTTCGCATCCATTGCCGAGGCAATGCAGGCGACAGTCGAGCTTCTCGATCTTAAGCCCGCGGCGATCGAACACATCGACCGACCTTTGCTCGATCAAACCAAAGGTCAGCTCCATTTTCAGGCTGCGCGCGATTTGCTCGAACTGGATGCGCTGCCCTGCGAATCGATTTTGCTTGTCGAGTTTTACGACGACATCACGGAACGATTATCGGTCTTGCAATCGCGAAAAATCGGCGTGCGCACGAAGATCGTCATCGATCCAGCGCAAATGGATCTCGTCTGGTCCGTGCGCAAATCCGGTCTTTCGCTTTTGACCGGGTGCATCGGCCCGGCAAAACCGGTGGCGTTCATCGAAGACGCCGCCGTTCGTCCCGCGCAACTGCCTGAATACGTGCGCGGTTTGCAGTCGATCATGAAGCCGCTGGGCCTGAGCGCGAGCTACTACGGGCATGCCGCCAGCGGACTTTTACACGTGCGGCCCGTGCTCGATCTGCACAGCGCGTCCGATTTAAAAAAATTCCGGCAGGTCGCGGATCAAACCTCCGCTCTGGTTAGGCAATTCAAGGGCTCCCTCTCAGCGGAACACGGAGTCGGTATCGCACGCACCGAGTACATGCGCGAGCAACTGGGCGAAGAACTGCTGGAGGTGATGCGCCAGATCAAACGCGCATTTGATCCGAAAAATATCTTCAATCCGGGTAAAATTTTCGCCTGTAGCCACGGCGCTGTGTCGCCGTGTCCGGGATCGCGCGACGAGCGCCTCGACCCGCCTTCGCGTCGCTCCGGCGCGGCAGGCACAGCGAGGCGGCTACAGGCGCACAAGATCGACAAGCATTTGCGCGAAAATTTCACGCGCCCAATTTGAACTTCCATTCCAGCCGGTGCTCGCGTTTGCGTTCAAGGATCGCTCGTTCGTTGGCAACCTTGAGCAATGCAACGGCTGCGGCGGCTGCCTTAAACAGAGCGGCGTCATGTGTCCAACATTCATGGCGACACATGACGAGGTGATGTCCACCCGTGGCCGCGCCAACATCATTCGCGCGGCGCTCGAACTGCGCGTGAACGGTCACGACCCCCTGAAATCCGAAGAGCTCGACGCGGCGCTGAGCAACTGTCTCTCCTGCAAAGGTTGCACGCCCGAATGTCCGTCGAACGTGAACCTGGCGCTGCTTAAGGCGGAAATGCTTCACGCGCGATGGCGCCGCGACGGCCTGCCATTGCGCGAGCGAATTTTCAGCAATGTCGATTTGTTAGGCAAAATCGGCTGCGTCATGCCGAGGCTGACAAACCGCCTACTCGATTCCAAGCTGGTGCGCGTCGCAATGGAGAGAACGCTTGGGATTTCGGCCAGACGCTCGTTGCCGCATTACACAAAGCAACGCTTCGATTATTGGTTTGCGAAGCACGCTGTAGCCGGGGGCGATGACCCCGGCTCGCGAGGCATGTTTGCCACACAGGGAACCGCCGCCGTCAACGCCAGCGGCTACAGCAGGGGCCGCGTCATTCTCTGGGACGACACCTTCGTGCGTTATCACGAACCGCACATCGGAATCGCTGCCGTGAAAGTACTCGAAGCGCTCGGATTCGAAGTTGCGCTCGTACAAAACCGGCGCTGCTGCGGACGCCCGGCCTTCAGCCAGGGGAATCTCGAAGCCGCCGCGACACTCGCAAAACACAACATCTCTCAACTCCTTGTCCGCCGTAGCCTCGGCGAAGGCGGATCGGCCACTAACCATGAACTGTCTGACGCCCCAATCCTGTTCCTCGAGCCCTCCTGCTGGTCGATGTTCGTCGAAGATTATCGCGAACTAAAAATCGAGAATGCCGAAGACATCGCGGCACGTTGTTTTCTATTCGAGAAATTCGTGGACGATTTGCTTGAGCAACAACCGGACGCGCTCCGTTTGAACGAGCGCGCCGAGACAATCGCGATTCATCCGCATTGCCACGCCAAATCGATTCTGGATCCGGCGTTCATGGCGAGGCTCGCCGAACGTTTGCCCGGCCGAAAAGCCACGGTCCTCGACACCGCCTGCTGCGGAATGGCAGGCGCATTCGGCGTACTCGCAGAAAAATACGACCTCTCCATTCAGGTCGCGCAGCGCCTGCTCGACCAGATCGAGGCTCAACCCCGAACGCTTTCGGGGTCAACCGCCGGCACAGAAGTCATCGCCTCAGGCACAAGCTGCCGCCATCAAATCACCGATCTCACGGACAGGCGTCCCAAGCATATGGCGGAACTGCTCGCCGAGGCGATCGCATGATCGCGTCTAACTCCGGGGGCGAGCAAAATTTGAAATCCGAATATCGAAATCCAAAACAAGCTACGAACATAAGAATCCAAATGCTCAAAGCATCCGAAAGTGAGACGGATTCCATTTAAAACGATTTTGTCATTTGGATCTGTTTTCGGGCTTCGACATTCGTGCTTCGGATTTCCTTCGCACGTGGCCGAATTGCTCGCCGAAGTGCTATTGTAACTCCAGCCGTACTTGCCGAGCCGCAGCGTGGTCGCGAAGGCTGATCGGCCGCGACATGGAACCACGGTCGCCGGACGCTTTCTGCAGATCATCCTCTCTCAGGCCAGCAATTTTCATCACAGAGCGCAGTATCCCTGCTTCAGTGGCTGATTTCCGTGAATCGGGATGACAATCCGTTCACGTCGGCCCGGCATCGTAAAAATGTGATGGCTGCCTTGAATGCGAGCCAACGTCCAACCGCGTTGTTGAACAATTCGGGCAAGCTCGCGTCCGGAGACTTGTTTCACACTGTCACTTCGAGCACCCGATCGGCCGCGCTTGCCTGGGTTGTGCCTTCTTCCGCGAGCAGCCAACCTTCAATCGCCTCATGGATATTCGCCCGCAGATCATCCATCGTTTCGCCCTGCGACACGCATCCCGGCAATGCAGGCACTTCCGCCCAGTAACCGCCTTCCTCTGCTTTATGGATGAGCACCTTCAACGTCACGAACGTGACATTAACGCACGCACTTTTCGTCGCAAGCACAGCTGCGACAGTTCCCTCCCCGCCCTGCTGTAGCGGGAGCCATGTCGACTGCAAAATCCCGAACCCGTTTGCACCGTTGACCCGCGTGCCATCAGAACCTAGCCTCGGCGCATGAATCTAGTTGTTGCATCCGATAAACTGAAACGCGCTGAAGTCTGGGCGGAAGATGATGAGTCGGTCCACTGGGCTGGCGCATTTGCGGTCTATGGCGGACACGGCGCGACCGCATCCTCAACCATCGTCTACGAGATTGAGCCGGGGAAACGGCTTGGATGGCACACCGATGCGACTGAAGAGACGCAGTACATCATCGCCGGCAACGGGGAATTGCACATGGAAGATGGTTCGAAGCATCCGGTTGGGCCTGGCAGCGTTTTTGTCCTTCCGACACCGGTGAAACACGATCTCGTCAACGTCGGTAAAGAAACATTGCGCGCAGTCGCATTTTTCGCGGCGGCGATGTTCACCCAAAATTTTGACAACGTGATGATGCCGCCAAAGAGTCACATCCTCGGCACGCCGAATCGCGAAGGATAGCGCGCCAAGCACAAGCTCCCGCCACCAAATTGTCGATCTGACAAACGCGCTCTCTGCTTTCCATCGCAAAAAGTTTTCGTTAGCGTCGGCGTTCGATGCCAAAATCTTCGAACAAGCTAACTATTGATCAGCTTGGCCGACTCATTTACGAAATCCGCGGCGAGCGAGTAATGTTGGACTCCGATCTCGCCTCGATCTACGGCGTTGAAACAAAGGCGTTGAATCGTGCAGTGAAACGCAATCGGGACCGCTTTCCCAAGGATTTCGTGTTTCAAATGTCGGAGGATGAATGGAAGAACTTGAGGTACACAAATTGGCACCTCAAGTTCCGGCCACGGAGGCCGCCGCCGCCGTCCTTATGTTTTCACTGAGCACGGAGCAATCATGGCAGCGAATGTTTTAAATAGCCGACGAGCCGTGCAGATGAGCGTATTTGTCGTTCGCGCATTCCTGAAAATGCGAGCATTGCTCGGCGACAAACGCGAGCTGAGCTCAAAAACTTGCCTCGTTGGAAAAGGAATTGAAGAAGCGCCTGGAGGTCCACGAAGCAGTCATCGTTACCATTTTACAACGAGTGATGGACATAATCGATCCACCAGTAGCGCCAGAACAACCAAAGCCGCGTATTGGGTTTACACGATAAAGGATCACCGATCACTGATCACCGACCTCTGACATGCGTGGCTCGCCGAAGGCGGCTGACCAGCGTCTTCTCAACTACCTGTCATGCAGAAACGCGCGAAGGCGGATCAACAATCAACCCTCAACTTTCTCCCCTCTCCTCCTTCTTAATTCTTCCTTCAACCTTCTCCCGGTTTCTGTTATTGTCCGCGCGCTTTTATGGCGACAGAGGCGGATACGTGCAGAAGATTTGTCGTTCCAAAACTTCAGGAGGCTGGCTGGGATAACGAGCCTTACTCGATAGCGGAACAGCGAACGATAACCGACGGTCGAATCGTTCCGGTCGGCAAGGGCTTTGTTCGCCGAGCATCGAAGCGGGTTGATTATCTGCTTCGCTACCGGCGGGATTTCCCGCTCGCGGTTGTTGAAGCGAAGCCGGAATACAAAACCGCAGCGGATGGTTTACAGCAGGCAAAGCAGTACGCAGAAATGCTCGGTCTGAAGTTCGCATACGCGAGCAACGGGCCGGACACGATCGAATTCGATTATTTCACTGGCACCGAGAAGACGATCAGCGCCTATCCATCGCCCGAGGAACTTTGGCTGCGATATCGGGATGGAAAACAACTGAAGGACGACACTGCTGTCGAACAGCTTCTAACGCCGATCAATTTCACGTTGAGGCAAGGGGAACGCTACTACCAAGAAATTGCGATCAATCGCGCGGTTGAAGCGATCGTCACTGGCAAACGCCGCATTCTGCTCACGATGGCGACGGGCACCGGGAAAACGCCGGTTGCGTTTCAAATCTGTTGGAAGCTTTGGAATGCGCGCTGGAACCGAACCGGCGAGCATCGCCGTCCGAAAATTCTCTACCTGTCGGACCGCAATATTCTGATTGACGATCCCAAAGATAAAATCTTCGCCCAATTCGGCGACGCCCGCGCGAAGATCGAATACGGAAACGCTATTAAGAGCCGCGAGATTTATTTCGCGATCTATCAAGCGCTGGCAGAGGATGAACGTCGACCCGGCTTGTATAAAGAGTACGCGCCGGACTTCTTCGATCTGGTCATCGTCGATGAATGTCACCGCGGCAGCGCCCGCGAAGATTCTAATTGGCGCGAGATCCTCGAATACTTCGAGCCCGCCTACCAACTCGGCATGACAGCCACACCGCTGCGCGATGAAACTCGCGACACGTACCTTTACTTCGGCAATCCGATTTACCAATACAGTCTGCGGCAAGGAATTGAAGACGGCTTTCTTGCGCCATATCGAGTCCACCGCGTCATCACTCAGTGGGATGCGGCGGGTTGGCGGCCGAGTAAAGATGATATTGATCGCTATGGGCGTCGCATCCCAGACGAGGTTTATGGAACGCCGGACTTCGAACGAAAAGTTGCTTTGCTCAAGAGAACCGAAGCGATTGCAAAGCATCTCACTGATTTTCTGAACAAGACCGATCGCTTCGCGAAGACAATCGTCTTTTGCGTCGATCAAGAACACGCTTCCGAAATGCGGCAGGCACTGAACAATTTGAATAGCGATCTGGTGCGCGAACACCCTGATTATGTCTGCCGCGTCACAGCCGATGAAGGCGACATCGGTCGCGGTCATCTCTCGAGGTTTCAAGACGTAGAATCGCGATCACCTGTCATTCTCACCACCTCACAGCTGCTTACTACGGGTGTCGATGCGCCCACCTGTAAGAACATTGTGATCGCGCGTGTCGTCGGGTCGTTGACCGAATTCAAGCAGATCATCGGACGCGGCACACGCGTCCGCGACGACTATGGCAAGCTTTGGTTCAACATTATCGATTACACCGGTTCCGCGACGCAGCGATTCGCAGATCCCGGAGTTCGACGGGGATCCCGCATTTATCAGCCAAGAAGAAATCGACGCGGCAGGTGAAACAACGAAACGGAAAGTCATCGATGATGGCAAACCGAACATCGACATTGTCGAAGGCGAACTGCTCATCGAGGAACCGCCCCCGGTTGAGCGCCGGAAATATTATTTCGATGAAGGTCACGTCGAGATCGCGTCACACCTTGTTTACGAACTCGATCCAGACGGCAAGCAACTTCGCGTGCTGCAATACTCCGATTACGCGGCGGAAAAAGTGCGCACGCTTTATCCGTCAGCCCCCGAGCTGCGGCAGAAATGGGCAAACCCTTCGGAGCGCTCCGAGATCATCGACAAGCTGGCGCAGCGCGGAATCAGTTTCGATGAGTTAGCGGAAACAGCGAAACAACCAAACGCTGATCCTTTCGACCTTCTCTGCCATCTCGCCTTCAATGCGCCATTGCGTACCCGACGCGAGCGCGCGCAGCGTTTGCGCGAAGAACGCAAAGATTTCTTTGATCAATATGGGCCAGAGGCGCGCGATATCCTCAAGGAGCTTCTCGATAAATATGCGGAATACGGCACCGCTCAGTTCGTCTTGCCTGATGTTCTACAAATTCCGCCAATTTCGAATCGCGGAAATGTGATCGAGATCGCAAAGATGTTTGGCGGTGGCAAAAAACTCCGGGAAGCGGTGAACCAATTACAGAGTCTACTCTATGCCGCCTGACAGAACGAACTCGGCATCGCTAGGCACGCTTGAGGCTGTTGATCTACGTACAGTCTTTACAGACGAGGCACGGAGCCTGACACCGTGGCTCTCACAACCCGAAAATCTCGCGCGACTGTCGAAGGCTCTCGATTTGGAGCTCGAACTAGAAGGTGTGGAAGTTAACGTCGGTCCATTCAAAGCGGACATAGTTGCGACGGAAACGACGACCGACGCGAGAGTAATCATTGAGAATCAGCTCGATAAAACAAACCACGACCATCTCGGTAAGATCATTACCTACGCTTCCGGCTTGCGGGCGAAGGTTATCATTTGGATCGCAAAGGAGTTTACAGAGGAGCATCGGCAAGCCATCGACTTCCTGAACGAAGCTGCGGCTCCTGATCTGCAGATTTTCGCCGTCGCTCTGAGACTATACCGCATCGGCAATTCTCCACCTGCACCGCTGTTCGAGATCATTTCCAGTCCAAATGAATTTGCCGCCACTGCGAAACACGAAGAAAGCCGTATCAGCGAAACGAAAGCGCTTTACTTGCAGTTTTGGACTGCGTTTCGAGACTACTGCAAAGAGAAGGGCAGCTTCCTTGGTCTTCGTAAACCGCGGCCGCAACACTGGTACAACCTCGCGATCGGTCGTAGCAAGTTCCGCCTCGCACTAACTGTAAGCGCAATGTACAAGCGTCTCGGCTGCGAGATTTATATCCGAGGCAGGCAAGCAAAGAAGGCATTCAAGCTTCTCGAGCAACAGAAGCACGAGATTGAATCCCAACTTGGGCCTCTCGACTGGCAGGAGCTTCCGGACAAGCAAGACTGCCGGATCGTTATGTACAAGACGGATGTCGACATCGCCGACCCGGCGACGCACACATTGGCATTTGAATGGCTCAAATCAAAAGCAGAAGCGTTTCACAAAACATTCTCTAGTCGGATTAAGTCACTGCCGATTGCCGACGAACTCGAAGCGGAAGCAGAACTGGAACGCGAAGCGGAATGAGGAAGACTTCACCGGTTCCCACGACAGGACAGTCGCTCGGCTCTCTGATCAAGTCGGCGCGCGACATCATGCGCAAAGACAAAGGGCTGAATGGTGATCTGGATCGATTGCCGATGTTGACATGGATCATGTTTCTCAAGTTTCTCGACGATCTTGAGCTACAACGCGAAACCGAAGCAGAATTGTCAGGAAAGAAGTTCGAGCGCGCGATCGATCCGCCGTATCGCTGGCGTGATTGGGCAGCAAAGCCAGAAGGGATAACCGGCGACGAACTAATTTCATTCGTAAACAATGAAGAGGCGGTTTTGCCGGATGGGTCTCGGGGTCCCGGATTATTCGCTTACTTGCGCAGCCTCACCGGACGCAACGGCGCCGATCGGCGCGACGTTATTGCGACTGTCTTCAAAGGAACGATCAATCGCATGATTAATGGTTATCTGCTGCGCGATGTGATCAACAAGGTTGCGGGAATTCATTTTGGTTCAAGCGAGGAACTGCACACACTCGGCTCTCTCTACGAAACAATGCTGCGCGAAATGCGCGATGCGGCTGGCGACTCAGGTGAATTTTATACGCCGCGTCCGGTTGTTCGCTTCATGGTTGCAGTTGTCGATCCTAAACTAGGTGAAACAATTCTTGATCCCGCGTGCGGCACCGGCGGCTTTCTGGTCGCGGCCTTCGAGCATTTGGAAAAGCAATGCAAGACCGTCCAAGATCGAGAAGCGCTGCAAAAGCGAAGCATTTTTGGCGGCGAACCGAAACCGCTTCCCTATCTGCTCGCGCAGATGAATCTGTTGCTGCACGGACTTGAATCCCCGCAGATCAGCCCAAACAACTCGCTCGCAATTCGCATAAGCGAAATCGGCGAGAAAGACCGCGTCGATATTATCCTAACGAATCCACCATTTGGGGGTGAAGAAGAACGCGGCATCCTGGCAAATTTTCCGAGCGATAAACAAACAGCAGAAACGGCCCTTCTGTTTCTTCAACTGATCATGCGAAAGATCAAACGAGCGCCAAAGCCTGGACGCGCCGCTGTGGTCGCGCCTAACGGGACTCTTTTTGGCGATGGCGTATGTGCGCGCATCAAGGAAGAGCTGCTCAAGGAATTCAATCTCCACACGATTGTGCGACTACCTAATGGCGTGTTCGCGCCCTACACCGGCATCCCGACGAACATCCTGTTCTTCGACCGCGCCGGCCCGACGCGCGAAATCTGGCATTACGAACAACCGCTGCCCGAAGGCCGCAAGAACTACAGCAAAACCGCGCCCATCCAATTTGAAGAATTCGCGCCGCTCGTGTCGTGGTGGAACAAGCGTGAAAAAATGAGTACGCATGGAAATGGAATTTTCGCCAAGCTTACGAAGACGCAATTTCTCGGGCGAGACCGCATTGGGAAGAAGCCGAGAAAGAGCGTGGCCGTGCGACTAAACTCTACCAGGAAGCGAAGAACCTCGCTGCGGAAATTGATCACCTACGCAGTAACGATGCGACCTCCGTACAAACTCAACGTGCTCACAAACTGACGAATGAGCGCGAAAAATTGTTAGTGGAATCCAATTGTGCGGAACAGCGAGCTAAAGGGGAGCAAGCTGCAGGTGATGCCATTTACTGGCCGACCTACAATCTCGACCACAAAAACCCGCGTGCGAAGGAAGACATCACCCATGCGCCGCCCGACCAACTCGCCGCCGACATCCTGAAAAAAGAGCAACGCATCACGGAAATCGTGGGCAACATCCAGAAGCTGCTGGCGAAGTCATGAACGAGGCATGGCCAAAAGTTAAGCTGGGTGAACTTATTCGGGAGGAGCGCGAGCAGGTCGGAGCTCTTGACGGAGACGGGTTGCCTGTGCTTGGCGTTACGAACGTTGAAGGAGTAACACAAACAGGCGTGGCGGCCAGCGACGACAAGTCGAAGTACCTCCGCCTCCGTCCGCGTCGCTTCGTTTACAACCCCTATCGAATCAATGTTGGCTCTATCGGGCTTTCATCCGAAACGCAAAACGGTATTTGCAGTCCTGCCTACGTTGTCTTTGTGCCGACCGAGCGAATTGACGCAAACTTTCTCCGATTCTTTTTGAAAAGTGCTCGCGGCAATCAACTCATCAACTTTCACGGCAATCGGGGCACGGTTCGGAGTGCGCTCCGATTCAATGATCTTTGCCAAATTGAAATTCCACTGCCGCCGTTAGCGGAGCAAAGGCGGATGGTGGCACGGATTGAGGAACTAGCCGCCCAAATCCACGAAGCCCGCATTCTCCGCCAGCAAGCCGCCGAAGAAGCAGAGGCATTTGTAACGAGCGTCCATTCGAGCTTAGCCGGAAAGCGAATGAAGAAGCTTGGAGAAATCTTAAGGCTCGACGAGGACGCAGCGCCAATCGAGGCGACAGGCAGCTATCCACAAGTTGGCGTGAAGAGCTTTGGCGGTGGGCTATTTCCAAAAGGCGCGGTGGAGGGAACGGCAACAACTTACCGCGCTTTCAACCGCCTTTACGAGGGGGCATTGCTTCTTAGTCAAGTCAAGGGCTGGGAAGGAGCCGTTGCCGTCTGTCCACCTGAGTTAGCAGGTCGGTTCGTGTCACCGGAGTATCGAACGTTTCGGTGCGTCCCCACCGAATCACGACCGCGATACTTGGCTCCGTTGGTTTGCACCGACTGGTTTTGGAGCAAGCTGGTGGGCGCAACACGCGGCGTTGGTGCCCGTCGCGAGCGCACGCGTCCCGAGCAGTTTCTCAACATTGAACTGCCGATGCCTGACGTAGAAAAACAGAAACGGGGCGAGGCGATGTTTGCGGAAGTGGACGCGCTGAAGCGCCTGCAAGCCGAGACCTCCGCCGAACTGGACGCCCTGCTCCCCGCCCTCATCGACCGCGCCTTCAAAGGAGAACTGTGATGGGCGCGCATTGTCTTCAAACATTCGAGCGACTCAGCGAACTGTTCATTGCGCGGTATATCCAGCCTCTTTGGGCGGCGAATGTCGGTTTTGAAAATGATCAGTGGTTATCTTTGCGTCTGTTTCTGCAAATGTATGCCTTTGAAAGGCAAGGACGCTCTCCGGACTACTCGTTTGCTGCTGTGGATGCGATAGATGATAACCGTTCTGTCCCACTCGACCGCAGGTCTGCTCGCAAGGTATGGGAATCTTTTGCTGCTCGCCTCCGCGACCTAAATCTAAATCACGCAAATAATCCCTTGTGCCCCAAGGGAACTAAGTATCCGCGTAACTACAGGACGGGTGAGCGAGATACGGAGGTGAAAAAGTCGTCAGCCCTTCAAGTGGCGGCCGAGCTGGGCAAGCCGCTGGTCGCATGGGCACGGGAGTGTTTGGAAAACAACAATGCGCGTGATACTCATGCACGCCTTCGTCAAATCAATGGGATCGGCAACAAGATCGCGTCGTTCTTTCTACGGGATGTCGCCACTGCTTATCGGGTTGCGCCAACAAAGAATAGACACTTGCTCCAGCCGGTCGATGTGTGGATTCGCTTTGTCGTTCAGAAACTTTCGTGTGATGACCAACTCAATGACACACAATGCGCACGCTGGATTGTGCGTAAATCAGCAAAACCCGAATGCATGAACCAAGGTATTTGGTATTTCTCCGCAAACATCGCGCACTCGTCCCAGTACGTAGTGGCGCGGGCGCTCAAAGAACCGAAGCTTTTCGACGAACTGATTTCTAAACATCTGGATGATGTTCAGCGTGCGGCCAAGAGCGCAAAGGCTTATGCGAATCAGCATTAAATCCATGCATGGCGAGCAAGCCGAGACCGCCGCTGAACTCCATGCGCTTCCGCCTTCGCCAAGGCTACGGCGGACAGGTCTTACCTCAATCCTCGACAAAGCTTTCAACTCCGAAAGCGTTCGCGAGTCACAGGCGAACTGTGATGGTTTTGCGCAACCTCTCCGGCCGGCCTGGCGTGTTGCCTCAATCAAAAAAGACACCGAAGTAAAAAATAATTTTGGCAGAGAAAGACGGGGAGCGCGGGCCTAAACAAACTAGCCCAATAGCTGGACGGCGGAGCCGCCGTTTGTTTAGGCCCGCGCTGGCGCGCGCTCTCTACGCCGCGTTGTGCAGTGAAGGGCGCGTTGCTTGACGCAAAATCGCGCGCAATTTTTGCTCGATCTTTTCCTTCAAGACGAACGGATCGAGCCTGGCCAGGAGTTGTTCCAGACGTGCGATTTGGACTGGATTGGCTTGCGGGCAGGCTTTCAGACGCGCAAAGGGTGTGGCCGGCTGGTCGTAGATGCGCTGTTTGCGGCTGCCTTTACACTTGGTGCGCAGATGTTTCATCACCGGGCAAAAGAAATTGCGAAAAAAACTCCACTCTTTGCAATAGAGATCGTCCAGCTGCGCGGCCACCGCTTCGCCTTCCAGCCGGCCGTAGCCGACTAACTGCCGCACATGGGTCCAATTCTTTTGCTCTACTCGCGCGTTATCGTTTTTTCGGTAGGCACGCGAGCGGGTGAAGCCGACCGGCTTCTTTCGTTTGCCGAAGTAATCCACCAGGTGCCAGTTGAGGAACTCGCCGCCGTTATCGGTGTCAAAGCCCAAGATCGGGAAGGGCAAAGCCGCTTCGATCTGCGCGATGCGCTCTGCTACTGCGGCCAGGCCCCGGTTAGGCACCGCGCGCGTTTCAGTCCATTGCGTGTGCACATCGGTGGCGGTGATGCTCCAGCAAAATTCCCCCGCCATGCTTTGTCCGCAGTGTGCCACGGTATCCGCCTCGATGAAACCCGGACCGCTCACCTCCCAGTGCTCAGTGCGAATGGGGATCTGATTGCGCAACAGTGTGCCCGGACGCGTCCCGCAGCGGCCCCGGCTGCCCAAAGTGATCCGGCAGGGCGCTAACAACCGGTCGATCGTGGCCGCGCTCGCCGCCAGCACTTTCGCTTTCACTTTCCTATCCAACTGGCCGTGGCGCTTCTCATAAAAAGGCAACCACAGCTCCAGCGCGGCTTTGAGTCGTTTGCCGCAGGGTTGTTCCGCACTGAGCCAGATCGCTTTAATCACTTCACGTTCCGCCGCATCGTAAATGGCCTGCGATCCTCCACGACGCCTTCCGCTTTCTCCCGCGATCAGCCTGCGGCCGCGTAATAGCTTGCTCGCATACTTGCGTTCATAACCGCACAGCGCGCAAATCTCATCCAACAAGCGGCTGCGACCCGCTTTGCCCCGCCCGCCATAGCGTAGGCGTGCTTGCTCCAAAACTTCCCGACGACTTGTTGCACTCATTTTTAAGGACACCTCGCCATAGTGTCCTTTTCATTGAGGCAATGAATCCTTTCACTCCTCTCCCAAGACACCCGCTCGGTGTCTTTTCATTTGAGTCAATTCGCCTGGTTGAATACGGCGCACATTTTGCTTTCTTGTTGCTGAGCGCTTAGCATAATGACCCCGAGCGCTTGGGCTGTATGAAGACCCACTACTACGATCTGTTTACACGGGTGCTGATCTACAAAGAGGGCAATCAATTTGTTGCTCATGCTCTGGATTACGATCTGCTCGGATATGGCAATACAGAAGCGGACGCGCGACGGGAATTGGAACAGTTGGTTGAAAATCAAGTCAGCTTTGCTGCAGCGGAAAAAGAGAAACCGGAGATGATAAATTTCCCCGCGCCGAAAGAATTTTTCAAACGCTGGGAACGCATCAATCAAGCGCAACGCAGCGGGAGAAAGACGCGAAACAAATCTGCCGGGTTGGCGACAAAAGCGACGGTGATCGGTTTCACTGTTAGCGAGCTAAAGAAACTGCGGAACCAGAGCAAGGGTGCTTTCTCTAAATCGGAGAAACTCGCCTTTGCCTAGACCAAAAAAACCGCAAGACGTTCTCAAAATCCTGCGCGATCACGATCCGCGCTTCGAAACGTTTATCAAACGTGGCAAAGGTTCCGAACGGATGATTTACCATCCGAACGTCAACGGAAGATCGCAATGTTTCCCGCTTACATTCCACAAAGGACACGACATCGGCAAAGGTATGTTGAGGGCGATCATTCGACGTTTCGATTTACCGCCGGATATCTTCGATTGAGTGCCGATCGAGAAAGAAGGTCAGTTCTTCAGGCGGCTTCCGCGAGGCTAAGTTCGCAGCGGATCGCTTCCTCAATCTTCTCGCGTGCGCAGCCGTAGTCGCTCGCCAGTTCGTCTGCGGATTCGCCTGCCTTGAAAGATTGTTTCGGCGAGACGCCGAAACCAACACGTTCGCCACAGCGAATCCGTCCTGTGGCGGACGAGACGCCCGCACACCGGCCGGCAAGCCGCGTGCTATCTTACGGTTTCGGTGGCGCAGCGGGTTTTGCGGCCTCGCCGGGTTTTGGCGGTGCGCCTCCAGCGGATGCTGCGCCGCCGGGAATATCTTCGTCAGGGGCTGCGAGGATATCGTGCTCGACGAATGATTCGGGATGATTGGCCAGTTCTTTGCGTAACGCAGCGATTTGTTCGGCTGTAACGGGACTGGCGTTGTTGCCCCACTCGCTTCGCTCGTATGTCATGACATCGGCAATTTTTTGGTCGGTTAAAGTTTTGTCCCACGGTTGCATGACCGCAGTGCCGAACTGCTGGCCTTTAACCGTGACGGGGCCCTGCAAGCCTTTGAGCACGATCATGGCCATTCGTCGCGAGCCCCCATTCGTAAATTCGGAACCGGCCAGGGGCGGATATTGGCCAGGCACCCCGAGGCCATTCGCTTGATGGCAGGTCTGACAATTTGCAGCAAAAACTTTTTTGCCCCGATCGCGCGGGGATAGTTCAACTTGCTCGCCGCCGCCGGGACCGCCTGCCGCTGCTTTCTTCGGTGCAGGCGGCGCGCCCATTGGATCGAGTCCGCCGTCTATGAAATTTCCCGAGTAACGGCCGAGATAGGCGCCGCCGAAGAAAATCGCCAGTCCGTAAATCGCAATCAGCCAGATCGAGAGCGGCTCAGCGCCTACGCGCGGCTCGCGTTTCTCGCGCTGCACGGCTGCGTGCACCTGTAGCACATCGGCCTGTTCGCCGTAATCCATTCCCTGCCCTGGGCGCGGTGGCATTTTCGGTTCGTCGTTCATTGCGTTATTTTTTGGCCGCGGCAGGTGATGCAGCTGCTGCTGGACCGGGTAAAGCGCCCTGAGCTGCTGTCGCAGGCGATGGGACAGCTGCCTCCGACTGATCTGACTCCTTTCAACGGATGGGATTGATTTAGCGCCATCAAATAGGCAACCAGACATTTTGCATCGTAGGTCGGAACAACCTCCCAGCCTGCGGGTGGCGCGTCCGCACCGGAAAGTTGCAATGCGTCCGCGGAACGCTCTCCAGTGATGCGCCGTTTCTCGTAAAGGAACCGGTACGATGGCATGTTCGAATCGAGATTGATGCTGCGCGGCGCATAGAGATGCACATGATGCCAGGCGGCGGAATACAGTGGCGGCAGACCCTCTGTCTGGATCGGCCACGGCGCGCCCGGAGTTTGCGCGGTCGGTGCTACGGGAGTGCTTCCTCCCGGCGTAACGTTCACCATTTGCGAAGGTGACGGCGAAGCAACACCCGTTCGTTGGCCGAGCGGCGACGTTGCATTCGGTGAAGACGAAGCGGCAGGCGAGCTCTGCGCAGGTGAAGTCGCGGGCGATCCGCCGGCTGCTGCCGCAGGCGATGGTTGTGTTGATGGCGAAGTGCCCGGCGCGGGAGAAGTCGCAGATGGACCTGGCGATGCAGCAGGACCAGCGGCTGCGGCTGGAGCAGGACTCTCCTGCTGTGTGGGTGCGCGCGCGCCGATGTTCGCGAGGTCCTGTCCCATTCGCATTTTTCCAAGGAATACCGGGCGCTCGAAAATGTAATCAACTGGCGCGCTGCGGCGATTTCCCCAGCCTCGCTCGATATCGTTCGCGGCGTAATCGGCGCGCACCTGCTCGCTGTGGCAATAAACGCAGCCGTTGGCAGCATAAACATGCGCACCGCGCTCGAACATTCCCGATTGTGGTTGCGGATAAATGTCTGTTCCTTCCTCGTCGGACTCCGGATTGAGATGGCCGATTTGCCAAGTCGGGATGACCGTGAGACCCACCCACGAAAAGGCAAACGTACCGAAGATTCCGAGGAAAAGTGGGACGAGACCTTTCATCAGTGTGCGGTTGGTTCTGCGTCGACCGGGTTCAGGAAGGTGGGCACAGTTGATGTGCGGCCCAATCCCAAAAGCATGAGACCGAAGTGATACGCGAAAATGAAATGCGCGGCAGCCATTAGCAGCCCGGCGAGGCTGCGCCCGCGAAGATACGGTAACGCCGTTTCGATACTCTCACTGAATGGGAGGGCTGGGTTTTGCATGTCCCCGCCTTGTAGAAAACCGCCGGCCAGCAGCATGAGAGTCATCAGCCCAATTCCATAGGCTGCCGCCCAAAAATGCAGTTTGATCAGCGAAGCGTAACGCCATTCACGGCCAACCAGTCTCGGCACGATGTAGGTACATCGAACCGAAAATCACCATGGTGAAAAAAGCGTACAGACCGAGATGTGAATAAGCGATGCTGGCTTCGGTGAAATGGACGTAGCGGGCCACGGAGCGCAGCGAGATCAACACGCCAACCACACTAAAGACCGTGTAAGACATCGCGCCGAACACAGTGAACCGCAGCGTAGGGCTGTAACGCATGAGCGGGAAATAGCCTCGCATGGTCATGTGATGATTGAGCCCGACAGTAGCGACAGGAATCATCGCCAGGATTGTTGCGGCGATGCTGGCGGTAATCATCCACGCTGGAAATGGTCCATCGACAAGCCGCTGCATTCCCGTCCAGCTCGAGAAGAGCGCGTAGGTCCAAAAACCGATGGTTGCCAAATGATAACTGTAAACCGGACGTCCGATGACCTTGGGAATCATGTAATACGCCGTGCCGAGCGCGATGGCGCCGAACCAAAGAAAGAGCAGATTGTTTGAATACCACCAGCCGACTGCGGATTGCAAAACGCCCTGGACTGGCACGACAAAGAGCATCAACTGTCCGGCCGCATACAACCACGGGAACCAGAGGAAGGCGCCCAGCAAATACCATTGTGTGATATAAATTTGTTCGCCGCGCCGGTAACGGAACATGAGCACCGCCCACGAAGCGATGAGCAGGTAAGCGACAAACAGAATGATGGCTGAATAGCGCGGAAACTCGAGCCATTGATAGCCGGTGCTATCGCCAAGAAGAATCGCGCAAACGCCTACTAGCACCCCGAGGTTCCAAAAGGCGGCGCCGGCAACGAGCAACAACGGAAATCGCAACACCGTCCGGCACAACCGCGCCATCAACCAGATCGCAGTGCCCATTCCTGCCATTGACGCCCACCCATAGACCATCACGTTCATGTGCGCCGGGCGCACCCGTCCCCAGGTCAGAAAGCTGACGTCCCCGAGCAGATCAGGTGAGTGCAGCTTCCAAGAAACGAAGCCCGCCAGCAGCGTGCCGAGGATAAGCCAGGCGATTGCCGAGGTATAAAACATCAACACCGGCACGCGCGTTGATGCATCGATGTACGCGCGCTCCATCTGCTCCGTGTCGCCAGCAGCGGCGGAGACAGCCGGCTCTTTCAATGGAATTCCGATGGCGTTCATTAAAGAGTTGAAACGTTAAAGCGTTGAAGGGTTGATGAGTTAAAACGTCTGGCGTTCATGGAGTATTTGCTGGTGCAGGTGAAGCCGATGGCGACGGCGCCTGTTGAGCTGCAGGAGAAGGCGGCGCGGCCCCCGAAGACGGCGAACCCGCCTTCGCCGCGGCTTCGGCGGGCGAGCTGGAGACCGCCGCTCCTCGCGGTGAAGCAGACGCATTCGCCGGGGATGCTTGCGCCGGAGGTGGAGTGGCGATCGGACCGGCTGGTGCTGGCTTCTTTTGCGCTAGTTCGGCAACCTCCAATTCCATCGCACGATTGATCGGGATGCGAGCAACTCCTTTGTTCTTGTCCACCCAGGCATAAGTCGTGAGCTCCTTTTCGTTTTCCTCTCGCAAGGTCTTGAGCCTTTCCACGCGCTTTTTCGCGCGCATTTGTTCGTAATCACTGGCACGCGGCGACGGCCCTACTACGGCAAGAACGATTACTCCGAACAAAATGAAGAGAAGCACAACACCCAGCCATGTTGAAAATGGCGCAGGCGAGTGGGCAATTTTGCGAAGCGATGCGGGATCGGCCATTTCAGTTGACGGTGGTGAGAGATTCGATCAAACGCGGATCGCGGACTGGGAACAGCGAAGTCCTGGGCACCAGTTGCAGATAAACAAAACTGAGCGTGGCACCGATCGCGATCAGGCAAATCAAATCCCAGATGCTCACTTGCACGCCTGTTCCGTGTAACGCCGGTAAAACAATCAGATACATGTCCAGCATTTGCATAAGGAGCATCCAGCCCGCAAGGATACTAAGCTGGTGAGGATTTTTCTTAATGGAGCGCAATAGCAAAATCGCGAATGGTACAAAGAACCGACCGATCACTAGAAGCATGCTGAGTGCCCACCAGGATTGCGTATTTCGCGTCAGGAAAAATTGCGTCTCCTCCGGGATGTTTGCATACCAGATGAGCATGTACTGACCAAAACCGATGTAGGCCCAGAACACGCAGAACGCGAGCATCCATTTCCCCATGATGTGATAGTGCTCGAGAGTGACGACGCCCTTCAAATAACCGGCTTGCTGTAGGCCAGTGATCACCAGCACCAGCAATGCCATCGAGCTGCCAGCTGTTCCCGCAAAGATGTACACGCCAAACATGGTGGAGTACCAGTGATAGTTGAGGCTCATCATCCAATCGAAGGCGCCAAACGTGAGACAAAGGGCAAACAGCGGCAAACTGATGAACGACACCCGGCGCATCCAAATCGTGAACAGCGGATTTCCGTCTTTGTCCTGGCGCGCGGAAAATCGCCGCAGCAATAGTGACGCAACGATCCAGAAAGCAAAAAAGATAATCGCGCGAATTAAGAACCAGTGAAAATTGAGATACGCGCGTTTGGAATCCAGCGCCGCCTCGTGTCCCGGCGGAATGTCCATCCACGAGTAGAGGTGGCGGCGCAGCAGCAGGATTGGAATGAAAAGAAGTGCCAGCACCCCTAATAACACAGCGATGTTTTCCAATTGACGCCGCACAACCACGGACCAGTCGGCGTCGGTGGCGTGGTGAACGATCGTCCAGAAGAAGCAGCCCGCGCAGAGCGTAAAGAAGAACACGAACGCAAACAGCCAGGAATAACTGAATTGATGGGGATTCACGAACGCGCCGACGAGACAAAGCGCCAGGCTTACAACGGCAATTAAGCCGAGGAGAGTTGAAAGCCCTGTAAATCGACGGCCGTCGAAATATTCGCCTTCCGGCATCGGTGGCGTATGTAAACGCTCGCTCATTTTGCTGTAGTCGGAGGCGGTGACGCCGGTTTGTCGAGTTCAGGACCGATGATCTTCGGGGACATCGGCAACCGTCAGCGTGCTGGCTCCGTTGCAAGGCGCGCAGGTACGCGATGATCGCCCAGCGATCAGCGACGACAATGTTCGGCCCGTAAGGCATCATCGTGTTTTTTCCGTTCGTGATCGTGTTGAAAATCTCGCCATCAGACATCTTGCGGATCCGGTCGTCCTGGAGCGAAACCACCGTGGCAAGCCCGTATTGCTTCGTAATCCCGTTTCCAGCAGCTGCCGCGCCGTGGCACATTACGCATGTGATGTTGAAGCGCTGCTGTCCGCGCTCCATCAACTCGCGCGTTACTGGCAACGGAATCCCAGTTCCCCATTGGTCGCCCATTTTGCCAGTGTTGAAGTAATCGGTGCCGGCACTGAAACTGATGCGCATGTGCGCTTCCTCTGGCGCGTCTCCTGTGATGCCGGGCGGCGTGCCCTCGGTTTTCGGTTTCGGCATTTCGTAGCCAACCGGAACCGTGCCGGCGACTGGCAAACGCGGACCGCGGCCGTCCGCAAAAAAATCCAGCGGCGCTTGCGCGCGCACTTTCATCTGTCGCACCATGTCGGGGAAAAGCTCGAACGGCGGTTTCGTGCCTTTCTCCCCACGAAATCCAAGCACGGCGAGCATCGCGATCGTCCACAGCACAAAAATTACGAAGAATGCACGGAGCATATTCGTTAGGCCAGATGTTGTAGGGCGTTTCTGTGAATCCCGAAAGCGTTCGGGACTGACACAGACGCCCTACAATCTTGTGAAATCGTGTGCCGTCGCATGTTAGTCCTCGTGCACGATGGTGATATGCCGCCCGCCGGTCTGCTCCAGCAGTTCGTATACGCCGTTTTCCGTAAATCGCGGGTCGCGAGCTTCGATTGCCAGGAAAAATCCATCATTGGTCACGCGGCTGAAACGTTCCCAGTTGAACATCGGATGGTTCCAGCGCGGCAAGCGATTCATGATTTGCCACGCAAAGAACGCCGAAAATGCGGCGAAAAGCACCGTGAGCTCGAACATGATCGGGAAGAATGCTGGAACAGTGAAAAAGTTTGTGGGCTTGCCGTGGACATCGAGCGGGTACAGAAACGATGACGGCCCAAATTCGACGAGCGCCGCGGTAAGGAATCCCGAAATTCCGCCAAACAGAACCCAGCCGCTCAGCCACGATTTGCCGATCCCCATCGCGCCGTCCATTCCGTGAATCGGAAATGGCGAATACACGTCCCAGCGCCGGAAGCCAGCATCCCGCACGCGCTTTGCGGCTTCGTAAAGCGCGGCGGCGCTCGGATACTCCGCTGCCATGGCGTAAACTTTGTGACCGTACGGAGTGGTTATCATCGCGTGCGCTCCTTTCCACAGGCCGACACTGTAGCCGCCTCGCTGTGCGAGGCGCATCCACCACGTGTTTGCAATGCACGGCTCACGCGTCTCACAGAGACGCGGCTACAGAAAGCCCTAAGCAGTCTCATCGTGTGCGCTCCTTTCCGCCTGGAGAGGCCGATTCGATTTCCGGCGCCTCGCCATAATGCGGGTCTGCCTCAGGTGTGGCCGTCTTCACTTCCGACATTGCGATCATCGGAAGGAAACGGATGAATAAAAGGAACAGCGAAGTGAAAATTCCAATCGTGCCGATATAGGTCCAGATATCGACCCAAGTGGGGTGATAAACTCTCCATGACGATGGCAGAAAATCGCGGACCAAACCGCCTGCGATAATGATAAAGCGCTCAAACCACATGCCGGCGTTAACGCACATGCAGACGAAGAAAACGACTAGCACGTTATGCCGGCACCAGCGAAACCAAAACAGTTGCGGCGAAAGTACGTTGCAAAAGAGCATTCCGAACCACCAGTACCACCAGTAAGGACCGAAAATGCGGTTCCAAAACGCGAACCGCTCGTAATGATCGCCGCTATACCAGGCGATGAAGAACTCCATTGTGTAGGCGTAACCGACGAATGAGCCGGTCAACAAGATGATCTTCGCCATTTTGTCGACGTGCTGCGGCGTGATCACATCCTGCAATTTGAAAATCGCGCGCGCCGGCAACAATAGCGTCAACACCATCGCAAATCCGCCGAAGATTGCGCCGGCAACAAAGTAAGGCGGAAAGATCGTGGTGTGCCACGTCGGTATAACTGTGCTGGCGAAGTCGAACGATACCACGCTGTGAACCGAGAGAACCAGCGGCGTTGATAGACCGGCCAACAGCAGATACGCCATTTCGTAATGGCGCCAGTGCCGATTCGAGCCGCGCCAGCCAAGAGCGAAAATTCCAAATAGAAATTTCCTGATCCGCGTGGTCGCGCGATCGCGTAAGGTCGCCAAGTCCGGAACCAAACCAGTGTACCAGAACAAAACCGATACGGTAAAATAGGTTGAGACCGCGAACACGTCCCACATGAGCGCGCTGCGAAAGTTTTGCCAGATGCCCCAGTTGTTAGGTATCGGCGCCATATACCACGCCATCCAGAACCGGCCGACGTGGATGCCTGGGAAAATCGCCGCGCAGATAACTGCAAAGAGCGTCATCGCTTCCGCGGAACGATTGATCGACGTACGCCACTTTTGGCGAAGCAAAAACAAGATCGCTGAGATCAGTGTGCCCGCGTGTCCGATACCGATCCAGAAAACGAAATTGGTGATGTCCCAGGCCCAGCCGACCGGGATCTGATTTCCCCATGTGCCGACGCCGGTGGAAATCTGATATCCAATACAAAAAAGTCCAAACGTTGCGGCGCTCGCAGTAATGGCGAAAATCACCCACCACCACCGCGGCGCGGGTTGTTCCACTACTTCGGAAATGCGCTGTGTGAGCCAGTTGAAATTGCGCCGGTTTAGGACCAACGGAACATGCGCAATTCGCCGCTCTGCCTCCTGAACTTCCGGTGCTGCTGCTGGTGCTCCGTCCATATTAAATCGCGCTACTCCGGTAATGTCTCGACCGAGCTTGCGATGCCGATATCTTTCGCGTCAGGCATTTTTGGATTTGGATTGCGAAGGCGCGCGAGATAACTCGTCCGCGGAATAACGTTCAAATAATCCAGGATCCGATAATTGCGGTCCTGTTGTTTCATTTTCGACACGTGGCTCTCGGGGTCCTTGATATCGCCGAAAACGATCGCTTCAGTAGGACAGGCTTGCGCGCACGCAGTCGTAAACGAGTCGCGCGGGATGAGCGTATCAGCGGAAGCGCCTGCGCGCGCGAGCGCCGCAATTTTTGCCTCTTGAATGCGTTGCACGCAGTAGGTGCATTTCTCCATCACGCCGCGCATACGCACGGTCACGTTAGGATTTTTTTGCATCTTTATCGTGTCAGGCGCGCCCTTGGTGGTGAGCGGCGCGAAGTATTCTTCGTAGATGTTCAAGGCGCCCACGATTTTTCTCTTACCGACCGGTCGCTGGTTGTAATCGAAATAATTAAACCGGCGTACCTTGTAAGGGCAGTTATTCGAACAGAATCGCGTGCCGACGCAGCGGTTGTAAGCCATCACATTGAGCCCATCCTCGCTGTGAACGGTCGCATTGACCGGGCAAACCGTTTCGCATGGCGCGTTCTCGCAATGCTGGCAGGGCATCGGTTGGAACACCATCTCGGGATGCTCCGGCCATATCCCATCGTCCTGGTTGAATGGCTCGCGGCTAGCGTAATAACGGTCAATGCGAATCCAGTGCATGATGCGGCCATGCGCGACTTGTAGTTTTCCAACAACCGGAATGTTGTTTTCCGCCTGACAGGCGATGACACAGGCGTTGCAGCCGGTGCACACATTCAAGTCGATGCTCATTCCCCACTGCTGGGGCGCCGTTAATGGCGGATGGCTGTAAATGCTCGGCGGCGGATGCGGCAATTCTTCTTCGCCTGGAACTTTCTTCGCAAAGTCATTATTTTTGCGATAGCCTTCCAGCGTTCCTTCACGAACAAGACCGCGACCTTCAATGCTGAAATGGTCCTGCGTGATCGAGAACGCGTAAGTGCGGCCAACTTTGGTCACCTGTACGCTTTCGATCCCCTTCGCACCGACAACAGCAACATGCGGATTGGCTGCTGTTCGCAAAAAATAGCCGTTAAACCCAGCCTGCTCTGTAAGCCCCGCCTTTTCCTTCAGGTTGGCGCCTGCGTACGGAAGTTCGACGAATTGCGGCATTTTTCGCGCCCAACCGAGTGGCACCGTAACGGAATTGTCGGCGTGACCCGGTAACACCACTGCAGCGATGACGAGCTCGCGTTTGATCTGTTGGCCACTGGCGCTCTTCTCGTTAATCGCAATGCGCAGCAAATCGCCTGTCTCAACTTCAAGCTTTTTCGCATACGCAGGACTGATTGATGCGCCGTTGTCCCAGCTCAGTTTCGTGATTGGGTCGGGCAATTCCTGGAGCCAGCCGTTGTTGGCGTACCGCCCATCATCCATTGAGTAACTGCCGGTCAACACGATCTCCGGCGATTCTGCTGTAGGAGACGCCGACAGTGACAAGGAATCGGGCGGCAGACTTGCGGCTGCGCCGGCATTGAATGCGGCAGGCTGATCACTGCTTTGAATGTGCGCAGCAAAACCGTCGTGCAGAAAGCGCGACCATGTGGTTTGAAAATCGCCGGGCGGATTCGTTAGGCGAAAAGTTTCCTGCACCAGTTCGGGGCCTTGCACCTTGGGTCCGCCAAGCAGCAAGTTTATCAGTTCGATTTCGCTCAGCCCTCCGAAAAGCGGCGCGATCATCGGTTGAATCGACAGGTAACCGCCACCGGCTGTGAGCGCATCGCCCCACGATTCCAGATAATGCGCGAGCGGAACATGCCACTGGCTCAGCTCTGATGTGGCATCCTCGTGATAACCAAGCCGGACAATGTTCGGAACTTTCTTTTGCAAGTCTGCCCAATCGAGTGGCAGTTTCGTTTGCGGATCTTCTACCAGGCCCCGTGGCGCATTGTAGACCGGATCACCACCGAAAATGAACAGCTGTTTGATACGACCTTCGTTTATGTCCGTTGCAAGCTGAGTGATGTCGATGGTTTTCGCATTGCGCGGAAACTGACGCACCATGAGTGTTTGGCCGACATTTTTCAGCGCAGCATTGATCGCATAAACAAGCATGTGCACGGCAATCGGCTGGGTCGGGCCGGCGAGCACCAAGCTCGCTCCCTGCTTTGCCATCAGATCACTTGCAACTCCGTCGATCCATTGCTGATCGAAAGCGTTCGATGCTCCTTGAAAGGTTCCGAGCAAAGAACCCAGAGTCGAATCATTCGTCCCGGCGAGAATCTTTCTGGCAAGCGCCTGCGCGAATGCAGGAATCTGGCTGGCAGGGCAGCGCAATCGATGATCCGCCATCGCGCCTGTCAGGCTGAAACGGTGTTCGACCACATAAAGCCGGTTCATGCTGTCCTTGGGCGCGCTCACGCGCCGGCGCGACGTGAACGCCCGCACGGTTTCGAGATCGCCCTGGCCGCAATCGAGAAAATCGCTGTCCAACGCAAGAATCACGTCGGCGCGATCCAATTTCGGCAACACCCGTGCGTTGGCGCCGAAAGCTGTTTGCATCGCGGCATCCGCTTCCACACTGAGGCGCGGCTCGTAAACGCACCAGCTCATCCCCGGAAAATTCTTTTCCAGTTCTGTCCGGAGGCGCTCACGCGTAGGCGAATTGGTTTGTTCGACCAGAAACGCAAGGCCCTCGCCACCATCGCTCAGAACAGTCTTACGAAGTTCCTCGACATGTTTCTCAAATTCTTCGCGCGTGCTTGGCTTTCCTTTTTGAACAAAACCCTTCGATCGGGTCGGATCGTAAAGGTCGAGAATGGACGCCTGGAGGAACGTGTCGGTCGCCCCCCCCGAGTCCGGGTGCAGTGGATTGCCTTCGAGTTTTATCGGCCGTCCGTCAACAGTCGTGGCGATCAGGGGAATACCGCCGGTGCGTCGCGGCATCGCGGTCGCGTAGTAAAGAAATTTTCCAGGAATCGTCCATTCGACATTTTTCGTAAAGGGGACGAGATGCAATTCCGGACGACGACAACTGGTTAGGCCGACCCCCGCCAGGGCCATGGATGCGCCCATTAATTTCATGAAGTCGCGCCGCGACCATTCATCGCCGTTCAGTTCCGCAGCGCCCGGAGGAAATTCACGTTCCAACCACTGACGAAATTCCGGCGTATCGTTCAACTCGCTGAGGCTGCGCCAATATTTTGTGCCGCTGGACGGCTCAGGCGGATGATGGAAAACGCGTTTCATCGGTAAGTCCGGAAGTCAGGCTGGCAGGCTGATTTCCAATTACGGGCCGACTTTGCAATGGCTTTTCTCATCGATGGCACCCCTGGCAATTTGTTGGCGGATTGATTTTCCAGCGCTCTTTCAACGTTTGGCCGATCTCGCATTGTGTGAGCTTTTTCTTCTTCGAAAAATCCTCATGCACGTCGTCTGGCTCACCATATTTCGAAACAAACTCGGCCGGCTTAACATCGTCCGGTTTCCAGTCGAGATTGAAAACCTGATCTTCGGGACGCAGATAATTTTCGGGGTGGCGGTGGCAATCCAGACACCACGCCATGCTGTGTGGCTTGGCGATGTAAACCGTCGACATGTGGTTCACCGGACCGTGGCAGCTAAAGCAACTGATGCCGCGGTTCACGTGTGCCGCGTGATTGTAATAAACGTAATCAACCGTGCGATAGAGCCACACCCATTCGACGGGCTGACCGCTCTTCCAGCTATCCTGCACCGGTTGGAGCTTTGGATTGTCCTTTGCCACTTGCGTGTGGCAGTTCATGCACGTCTGCGTGTTGGGCACATTGGATTGCGCGGCGACTTCCACGAAGCTGTGACAATAGCGACAATCCATGCCGAGTTGTGTCACGTGAATATCGTGCGGAAACGGCACCGGCTGGGTCGGTTGGTATCCGATTTTCGTGTATTTCGGCGTGGCGTAATACCACGTGGCGGCGGTCAAGCCGCCACCGACCACAATCGCGCAGACGATCATCTTGATCGGTATCCAATTCGTCCAGCGTGGAAAGAAATTGGCCATGGTGCTAGACGGCCTCCGCGCACACGCAGCGCAGTCCCCAGGTCCGCCGCGGCGGATTCGTCCCATGGCGAACTACCGATCGATGAAAACTGTGCTCAGGATGTGCTTCGTTCAGACGCTGCAAAGGGTTAAGGTTAATCGTTTCTCCGGAAAGCAACGAGGATTCTATAAATGCACGGCCAGAGGGCAAAACAAAATTTCTTTTTCCAAATTTTAGTGCCGATCCGCCGGCTACGATCGCGATAAGGATTGTCGCTTGAAACAGCGATACCCTTTAGAGAAATGGAATCGAAACCACTTCGACCGGAATCGCACCAGCCGGATCTGACGAGAATGCCTCTAACTTTGTGCCAGGATTATTGAAGCCGCGTTTCACGTAGCCGAGCGCGATTTCTCTTCCGAGGCCGCGGCTCCGTGTCGCACTCGTGGTCCAGCCCGCTTCCTTTCCCGATTTTGAAGCAGCGCCAAGCTTCATCTCCTGCTGAAGCGGCCTGTCCTCCAGCGAAATCAATCCGCATAACCGTTTGTTTGTTTGGCCCGACATTTTCATTCGCGAAATTACTT
This sequence comes from uncultured Verrucomicrobiae bacterium, assembly GCA_963791385.1. Taxonomy (GTDB): domain Bacteria; phylum Verrucomicrobiota; class Verrucomicrobiia; order Chthoniobacterales; family UBA10450; genus Udaeobacter. The sequence goes on along the minus strand of CAWBSH010000022.1, from coordinate 417,076 downwards.
CCTGCCCAATGTAGCAACCCTTTTGGTAATCGATCGCGCGTCGCTCGAGATTCGCTTCGATCGGGATGATCTCCTCTGTTAACTCGCGGCCCCAACGCGGAATACCCTGTTCGATTCGCATCACCTCCGCGGCATCAGAATCGATGAAGATAAACACTGAAGACAATTGTCGGCGCACAGCATCGCGCTGGGCTGATTCGCTCCATATGTCACAACCGGCTGCCGCAAAACGCCGCACGGAAACAATCCGGCTCCGCTCGAGCCGTGGCGACTGGTCTGTCAAAACGTGAAAGAGCGAGAACTTTTCGGTGACGTCCTCAATCTGAACGTCGTCGGCGATCACGTAACGCTCCAGGCGCGCTCGGAGCGCGTCGCGAAGATCCGGTTCGGCATCGACCAGAAAGCTTTCGCCGAGCACGCTAAGAAAAACATGCGCATTGAGTTTTCCCTTCGCATTGAGCACGCACGCTTCGACCGCAGTTGTTTCGCTGGCCTTGCGCAAATCGTTTGTGATTTGCCCGTTGAGGAACCGGAAGCGGTCCGCGCCGGTCACGCGAAACTTTGCGCGCGCAGAGAAATCGAAAAAGCCGCGTTGTCCCGTCTCCGACTGTTGCGTCATTCTTGGCCCGACGAAAACCGGCTAAGCAATTGTTTGAGCAACCCACGGCGCACAGGCGCTGTAGCAGGAGCCGCCGCACTGACTGCTCCGCTTCGATTAAGCAAAGCCTCCTGTGAGCTCACGATACCTGCGTCTGGCGGTGCCAGATTCTGTGTCTCCGGTTCCGCTGAGTGAGGAATTGGTTCATCGGCATCGGAGCCCGCTTGTTCATGCCGCTCTCCCGGCTGTGGCTCTTCGTAAAATGCCGGCGCGGGTTCATGCAAATATTTGCGCAGAACGGCAGAGTAATCGTCCTCGCCGTGACCCCATTGCGTTTGCTCCACCAACTGATCGCGCGCGGCAGCGGTAACTCGCAGATCGAGATAATGCGACAAAGCGATGTGGCTCGCAATCTCCACGTCTTTCAACATGTGTTTGACGGAAAAATGCGGCTGAAAATCGCGGTCGATCATTTTTGGCAGTTTCATCGCCAGCGTGCCGGAATAACTCGCGTTAGCGCGCATGGCTTCAACGAATTTCTCCAATGGCAAACCTTGCGCCTGGATCAACGCCAGAGCCTCCGCTGCAGCCTCAACGCTTGCGGCAGTGACCATGTTGGTCGCAATCTTGATGGCGCTCGCCTGGCCAACCGCTCCGATGTAAACAATTTCCTTGCTGCTGGCCTCAAGAATGGGGCGCCCTTCACGCAGCGCTTCCTCTGTTCCGCCGACGTAATAAACGAGCTCACCTTTTTCAGCGGCGCTTTTGCTGCCGGTAAACGTCGCCTCGACGAACCGCGCACCTCGGCGTTCCACAATTTCCGCCGAGGCACGCATGGAATCCGGAGCGACCGTGCAATGCGCAAGAACGATGTGACGCGGTGTTAGCTTTTCGCTTAACTGCTCGGCTGTTTGCAGGAGAGCGTTGTCGTCAGACACAAAAATTTGGATGTACTTGCACAACTCCGCTAGTTCGCCCAGCGAGCCGACAAAATTTGGAACAGGGCGCGGCGATCGGTTCCAGACGTAAACGGGAAAGCCTTTGCGGCGAAGATGTGCGGCAATTCGGCGACCGATGATCCCAAGCCCAACCACGCCGATGTTTATGTGCTGGGACGTAGAGGCGGGACGCTCCATTGGATCGGCAGTTGACAACCAGCCTGCCGACAAAAATGCTCCCACGCAATGCCGAAATTACGGAAGCTCTTCTGATTGGTTAAATCGTTGAACCGGCGTTTCGCTCCTTTGTCATTCTGAGTGAAGCGAAGAACCCAGCTACCTGCGATTTCAGTCGCAGTTCAGAGCACGTGACACATCTCGCTCTCTTGTAGTAATTCGAAAAGTCTTAACCGTTTCAAGTAGCTGGGTGTTTCACTCCGCTCAACATGACAGACTGAGAATACACAACACCTGCTCACTTCAACGCAAACTCCGACAGATAGTATAACGCCACGGAACCGACAATTTGAAGACTCTGCGCGCTGATTTTGTCCATCGTGTCACCCGCGGTGTGCCACGACGGATAGTCGAAATCGATGACGTCGATCGTCGCAACGCCAATGGCATTCAGCGGCGCGTGATCGTCGATCAGGTCACGATCCAAATAACTGAAATAATTTCGCACCTTCAGCGCTTCCGCCGCAGCGAAGACATCGCGCGCCATTGTTGCGGGTGAATCTGCCGGAAGCGTAATGCCAAGTGACCGGTCACCGACCATGTCGAACAACATCCCTCCGCGAAATTGCTTCGCCTCGCCACTCTGGAGTTGCTTCGCAAAGTAGCGGCTACCGTACAGACCGTCCGTGTCAGAAAAATTTTCAAAGGCCTCTTCACCATCAAAAAATACCAGCTCAACTTTTCTGGCCACATTCGGGTGTCGTCCGATCACGCGGGCTAATTCCAACAGCAGACCAGTGCTGGAGCCGCCGTCATTCGCTCCCACAAACCGGATGGCATCAAATAATTTCGTGTCGTAATGAGAGCACAACAAGAACGAGGGGGCGCCGTATTCGCATCGCCAGCAAATCGAGCAATCAAATTCGCAAAGTGCATTTTGCCCCGCGGCGTATCATCGGTGAATGCTTGACGTGTTACATGCCAGCCGGAATGCCGAAGCTGCTCCTCGATGTAATCCCTGGCCTTTTCAATCGCGTCCGAGCCGGCCGGGTGCGGCCCCAAATCGACGAGCCGTTGAACATGAGCCAGAGCTTTCTCGCCCGAGAATTCCTCCCAGATCTTCGCCTCCTCCGCCGCACGGGAGCTTTCCCCGCACGCGATAAAGAAGACGAGCAGGAGTAATAGAGTGTTGGAGTATCGGAGTGGATTCACCCAAAAATTGCGCCGTTACTCTACTGCGTTATCACTCGTGCTCCGGCAACCCCAGAGCAGCGATGATGCGCTGTAGATCGTCGTTTCCGTAATACTCGATCTCGATTCGCCCGCGCTTTTCTCCGTGATGAATTGCGACATGGGTGGAAAGGTGTTGTTGCAGGCGATTTTGTAAATCTTCTACTGCCGTTGCCATAGAGGCAGCGTCGGGCAGAGCGCGCCTTGGTCTGCGTCGTCCGCGCCCAATGCCAAGCAGGCGGGCGACCATTCGCTCCGTGGAACGCACCGTGGCGTTGCGCCGCAAAACTGTTTCGGCAGCCAGCAATTGTTCTTCGGACGCTTTCAACGCCAGAAGCACCTTCGCATGGCCAACCGAAATTAAATTCTGCGCCAACCAGATCTGCACTTGGGGATGCAGATCCAAAAGCCGCAGCGCGTTGGCTACAGCCGCCCGGCTACGTCCTACCTTGAGCGCGATATCTTCCTGCCGCATCCCAAATTCACTGGCTAATCTCGCGTAGCCCTGCGCTTCTTCGATCGGGTTGAGATCAGCGCGCTGCAAATTTTCGATCAACGAAAGCTCGAGCACTTCCAAGTCGTTAGCCGTGCGAATTATGACCGGCACCGTGGTAAGACCGATTTCCTGCGCTGCACGAAACCGGCGTTCTCCGGCGATCAATTCGAATCTGGCGCCACGTTGACGGACGATCAGCGGCTGAATAATGCCGTGTTGCCGAATCGACTCGATCAGTTCTTGCAACGCTTCGCGTCCAAAATCCTTCCGCGGCTGTAATGCGCTCGGGACGATCCTCGCCAATTCGATTTGGTGTACTCTTCTCGCCCGCATCCGCTGCATCTCGGGGCGCGGCGACCGCAGGCGTGCCGATCAGGGCGCCAAGACCTTTGCCTAAACCAGACCGTGCCATGCGCGTGAGGCTACCGGAACAGAGTTCTCAACGCAAACGGCAATACGTGGGCGCCCCCGAGGTCGGCGCACACTTCCGAGGCTGCTCTCTCGCGGGTTTCAAAATCTGTTCACTGTGGCCGCCCGCATGCTCAGCCAATTTGGACATCGGCGACACTGCAGGCTTAGAAGCCTGCGCTACGACCCACCGCAAAAAATTTTGAAAAAAGTATTGACACTTAAGAGCGAAATTCAGTATCAGTGTGGGCGGTTCCAAAATAGACAAAGGACTTTGCCCGGTGGGTTCTTTGTCTGTTCGGATCCCAGTGAGACATAAAAACAACGCAAACACGACCGGGAAAGAGAAAGAACACACATCTCATGTATTCATTGAATCAAATTAGAACGTTAGTTTCATGCGGACGAGATCCGGCTCGCTCGCTGCCGTTACGGCGCGGGTTCCTTCTCATCCCGCTCATCCTGCTGTGCTTTGCGGTTGTGCCGCAAATGCACGCAGTCAGCCCGCCGCCAGATGGAGGCTATGCCGGCTTCAACACAGCCGAAGGGGAGAATGCTCTTCTGCTGCTCCTCCCAAATGTCGGTGCGGGAAACACAGCAGTTGGCTGGTTTTCGCTCGGTGAGGGCAGTACCGAGAGCTTCAACACCGGTCTTGGCGCGGGAGCACTCGTCCTCAACGAAGGCGATTCAAACACGGCATTGGGCTGTGTGGCGCTCCTGCTGAATACTACCGGCTTCAACAACACGGCCGCCGGATCGGACGCCATGGTGTTTAACGAAAGCGGCATCTACAACGATGCTTACGGCGCCTTCGCGCTGGAAGACAACCTTGATGGGTTCAGCAACAACGCATTCGGGGAGCATGCGCTTGCTTTGAATGTTACGGCTGCTGCGAACACGGCCGTTGGCGATGTCGCGCTTGGGAATAATGACTCAGATGGAGCTGGTATGGCCAATAACAACGTGGGAGTTGGCGCCGGGGCGCTCGCTGCCAACGTTGATGGCAGTGAAAACACAGCCGTGGGTACAGGTGCAGGACAATCAAACCTGGTCACTGGCTTCAATAACACTTACCTCGGTGACTTCGTTGGTTCCCTCGCCGGCGACGAAAGCAGTACGATCCGCATTGGCGACCTCTCGAACGGGAACGGGGCCGGGTCCTTAGATTGCTATATTGGTGGTATCTTCAATAACAACCAGCCTGTTGGCGGCACCGTTGTTGCAGTTACTATAGACCTCTCTAACGACCACCTTGGGTTTGATCCCGGCCCAAACGGTAAGGTACCCGTGCTGAAACGTGGCGTACCTGCGCGTCGTAGCCTACAGCAACCTGGCGCGCGCCCGCAGCTCCAACACCAAGCCATGCTCAATGACAAAGTTGAGAAGTTGCAAACAACGGTTGCGCAGCAACAGAACCAGATCGCGCAGCAACAGAAACAAATAGAGACTCTCACAGCCCAGATCAAAGATCAGGCAGACCAGATTCAGAAAGTAAGCGCTCAGCTTGAGATGATTCGCCCCACGCCACGAGTAGTGAAGAATCAATAAAACTGTCATCGAGGAGCGCTGTTAGAGAAGTCAGCGACTCCTGGATACAAATTCAGCCGCCGCGCGAACCCGCGCGGCGGCTGTTTTGTTTGTACTGTAGCCGCTTCGCTGTGCGAAGCGCCGATCCCAAGCCGCGGATGGCGCTCTTCGGCGCGCCTCTCACAGAGAGGCGGCTACAGCTAAATTCGTCTGACTCGCTCGATAAATGCATAAATTGAGTTACACACCGCTTTGCATAGTTATCAAAGCGAATGCGGTCTGAACGACGAATTTCAAATGACAAAGAATCCAACTGAAATCTTTACTCTTGGCCATTCGCCAGATCCGGACGACGCGTTCATGTTTTACGCGATCGCGCAAAACAAGATCGATCTGCGCGGTTACCGGTTCGAGCATCGACTGGAAGACATTCAGACGTTGAATGAACGGGCGCGCCGCGGAGAGCTGCACATCTCCGCCATCTCCATTCACGCCTACGCGTACGTCGCGGACAAATACGCGCTGTTGCCTTGTGGAGCAAGCATGGGCGACGGCTATGGGCCGGTTGTTGTGCGGAAACGGCGAAACGGCGAAACGGCGAACGCTTCAACGCTTCAACGCTTCAACGCTTCAACGTCAGACGATGGCATTCGAGAGTTGTTAGGTCATTGCGTGATCGCAGTACCGGGCAAGCTCACGAGCGCGTTCCTGGCTCTTCAGCTCTTTCTTGGAGAATTCGAGTTCAACGTTGTTCCGTTCGATAGAATCTTCGATGCGGTAGAGAACGGCAGCGCCAATGCTGGTTTAATTATTCACGAGGGGCAACTCACCTATGCCCGATCCGGTTTTGAGAAGATTATCGACCTTGGCGAATGGTGGAAACGGCAAACCGGATTGCCATTGCCGCTGGGCGGAAACGTGGTGCGCAAAGATATCCCGCCATCGGTCCGTCGCGAACTCAGCGACATTATTCGCGAGAGCATCGATTACGGTTTGGCGCATCGCGAGGAAGCGGTAGCTTATTCGCTCGCTTACGCGCGCGACATGAACGCGCAGCTCGCCAGTAAATTCATCGGCATGTACGTGAACGAATTCACTCGCAACTACGGTGAAATCGGACGAGCAGCCATCAGAAAATTTTTGGCTGGCGCGCACCACAAGAAATATATCGATTTTCCAATCGAGATTGAGTTCGTTGATTGACGAAAGCAACGACCGGCGTTGCATCGCTTCCAAAATTTTCTTGCCACAGAATTCGCGAGGGAGCTATCAATAGTGCCTCGTTGAAGGCGTTGCTGCGATCCAGAGCCAATTTTCTCCGTCTCGCTCGAGTCGGTCGTTGCTTAGTTGTGTGCCTACTTTTGGTTCTTGCTGGCTGCGCGAAACACGAAATTGTGGATGAAGCGAAAGCCGAAGGCAAAACGCACAGCGATTTTCCGGCAGACGATTACGATTATTTCCGGGATATGGATATGCGCCCAGACGGCACAGTGGACGTTAATGGCAACAGCGTACTGAAGCCGCTGGACCTAACGCCGAATGAAGTCAGGGGACGCAACACCTGGGTATTGTGGTGCGCCGGCAATGAGGTCTTTTGGGATCACCTTGCCGGGCACAGCTATGGATTCATGGATTTGCTGAAGCTGTGCGATTTCGCGCCGGATGACAAACTCGGCGGTAAACGATGGGGTCCTGCCGGCCTCGTTATCGAACCCGGCACCAAGGCGGCTGACAAACCCGACGAGTTCGGCTTGTACATTCGGCAACGAGAACATACAAGAATTCGTCAACCGGACCCAAAAGTCTACGGGCGTTCTTCAGGCATTGTTGGATTGCGTCTCTTCCCGAATCCGAAGTTTGACGAAAAGGCACAGAAGCATTGGGACGCAGTCAAGTACCGAAGGGATGAAAAATATTACAACGATCCCAATTTGGTTCGTCCGTATCGGGTGGGGATGTCGTGTGTTTTCTGTCACATTGCACCGCATCCGTTGAATCCGCCGGCTGACCCGGAAGCGCCGAAATGGGGGAATCTTTCGACCACGATCGGCGCGCAATATTTTCGCATGCGCGCCGTGTTCGGAAACCTCCTAAAGGAAGACAACTTCATCTATCATCTTCTCGATAGCCAGCCGCCTGGAACCATCGACACATCGTTGATCGCGACGGATCAGATCAACAACACGAGCACGATGAATGCGCTGTGGGATTTTGGCGCACGGCTGGATCGTTCGGGCATGCTGGCTCATCGCAGCGCCGATTACGCGAAGGATTATGCGGCGCGCTATGGTCACAACGATTTCGAGAAGGTTTCGGCCGAGTCGGCGACAATGCCGGTCCTGCTTTATTATGATGGTGCAGACGCGTCTGCAAATCCGCGTCCGGTGCCACGCATCCTGCTTGAAGGCGCGGACTCCATCGGCGCATGGGGCGCGCTGGCGCGCGTGTATCTGAACATCGGCATGTTCTCAGAGCGTTGGATTACTCTTCACAACCTTTTTATCGGTTTCCGAAAACAGCAACCGTTCAAAGTTTCCGACGTCGAAAAGAACTCAGTCTATTGGCAGGTCAACAAGCGCAACGTCGATTATCTCGCAAAATTTTTTCTGAAATCGACCAGGCCGATGCGCCTGAAAGACGCCCCCGGAGGCAAGCAGCTCGGTCAATTGAAAGGCGAAGGCGTGCCGTGGGACCCACAACTGGCGGCCGGGCGCAAGGTCTTTGCCGAACGCTGCATCATCTGCCATTCAAGTAAACAGCCAAACGGGATGAATGGCGCGCCGAGAGGGCCCGAGAAAGTGGATCCGAATAGATTGGTCGATTATCTGGCTGATCCTGCGTACCGGCAATGGGCGCTGGCTGAGGTCGAAAAACCGGATTTTTGGGAGAACAATTTCCTTTCTACCGATCTTCGCATTCCTGTGACCGTAATCAAAACGAATGCTGCGCGCTCGTTAGGCAGCAATGCAATTCCGGGACACATGTGGGAGGATTACTCCTCGGAAACGTACAAGAATCTGCCTGACGTCGGCAAAATAACGTGCTGGAATCCGTCCGCGCAGCAGAACGTTGAGTGGCCAATGCCCGGTGACGGTCGCGGCTATTATCGGCCGCCGCCTCTGGTAGGGATATGGGCGACGGCGCCCTTTCTTCACAACAACACTTGCGGCTTGTTTAACAATGACCCGTCGGTGAAGGGACGCTTGGAAGCGTTCAATGACGGAATCTATCGGCTGCTTACTCCGGGCAAAACCGATGAGCAGGCAGAAGCAAACCGTTATCTCTGGGCAAGCGGACCTTCCACAGATTTGGGGACACCGCTCAATCATGCGACCATCGAACGTCTCAAGCAGGATCATGGTCTCATCTGGCGCACGCCAGTTGAAACACATTTGCACATTCCGGCTTGTTATATTCAGCAATTTGTCGCCGGCGTAAGCCCTGAATGGATCAGGTGGCTTGTGAATTATCCGTGGATCTGCTTCGGAGCGTTGCTGCTGATCGGCATTGTCATTTTGCTGGGGAGCCGCAGACGCGCACTCGGATACCTCGTGCTTGTGTTGGCTGTCCTCTTTGGATTGTTTGCCACGTTTCTCCGCGGTTGGTTCGGTGATCTCAACGTCGCGCCGACCCCAGCAGGCACCCCGGTCGATATGCTTGCGAACCTTGATCCCGAACAGATCAAAATCACCAAACCAGCGAACCTTGCGACGCTAACTTACGGAATGAAGAATTTGAGAAAGCCAGGCACGGATGCCGAACGCAAGGAGGTAGAGAAACTTCTTGGAATGAGTACCTCGCCTGATTTGGTGTTGGATCGCGGTCACTATTTCGCCAAAGACTTGAGCAAACAGGAGCTGGACGATTTAGTCGATCTGCTCAAAACCTTCTAGAAACGAATGTCATTCTGAGCGAAGCGAAAAAGCTCTGATTATTCATAGCAAGACCTGCGGCAACATCTAGAGATGTTTCGTTTCGCTCAACATGACAGCGCCTTTACGACGTAGCTGGTAGCACGCGCGTCTGCTGGGTTACATCTCGTCCTCATTTCATTGAGAAACACCGCTCTTCACCCCAAACAACAATCCGCAGAGCACGATTTCATCATCATCGGCTCCGGCGCGGGCGGCGGTCCGCTTGCTGCAAATCTGGCAAAGAATGGTTTTCGCGTGCTTGTCCTCGAGGCAGGCGGGTGGGATTCGCCTGAGGTTGCGCAGGTTCCGGCGTTCCATCCGCACGCCAGCGAGCATCCGGATCTCAGTTGGGAGTTCTTCGTTAAACATTACAGCAACCCGAAGCAGCCGGACTCCAAGTTGGATACTGACAGAAACGGCATTTTCTATCCACGAGCGGCGACAATAGGCGGTTGCACCCTTCACAACGCAATGATCACGATGTGCGGGCCAAGCAGTGATTGGGATGAGATTGCCAAAATTACAAACGATCATTCATGGAGCGGCGAGCGAATGCGCACCTATTTCGAACGCCTCGAGCATTGTGACTACATGCCGCAGCCCGCCCGAAAGCATGCTTCTTTCCTAGAGAAAACATGGAACAAAATTAGAGAGATTTTCGGAATTGGGCCTGCGGCCAATCCGGGCCGGCACGGCTTTGACGGCTGGCTGCATACCAATATTGCAAACCCAAAACTTGGCCTTAAAGACGACCAATTGGTTCAAGAGATTCTGTCCGCTCTTCTTGTTACGCTTATCGACCAAGGTGTGGGCGCCATTGGCACGATCCAGTCGTTCCTTATGGATCTTTTCGGAGACAAGGTTATGTCGCGATTTGACCCAAATGACTGGGAGACAATGAAGCGGCGTCCGGAGGGAGTGATGCTGGTTCCCATCGCGGTTCGCGACGGCCAGCGCAACAGTCCGCGAGATTACTTGATCAAAGTCCTGAAGGAGCACCCCGACCGTCTCACGATTCGGCCAGAAACATTGGCTACCGAAATCATCTTCGATCTGGAACCTGGTGAGCCCGGAGCACCAACTGCAATCGGGGTGCGCTTCCTTCAAGGGAAAAATCTTTACAAAGCGCACCCGGAACCTAACTCCGCAGCCACCACTTCGGGGGAAGTATATTGTAAGCGCGAAGTAATCCTTTGCGGCGGCGCCTATAACACTCCCCAGTTATTAAAGCTCTCAGGTGTCGGCCCAAGGACGGAGCTAGAGAAATTACAGATTAAGGTACGCGTGGATTTACCCGGCGTTGGTACGAACTTACAAGACCGCTACGAAATTGGCGTTATCACCGAAGTAAAGAAAGACTTCGTGCTTTTAGAGAACCTTGCGATGGGTGAGCCGGCTCCAGGAGAACAGCCCGACGCCGCGCTAAAGGAGTGGCGCGAAAACAAAACCGGTCTTTACACAAGCAACGCAGTCATCGTGGGGATTCTAAAGAAATCCGGGCCCGAGTTGCCCGCGCCGGACCTGTTCATCTTTGCTGTGCCGGGGTTCTTCAAGGGCTACTACAAAGGTTATTCCCAGGACAGAGCCAACCCGGACCTCACCACCAAGCACAACATTCTGACATGGCTTGTAATGAAAGCTCACACCAAAAACCGAGCCGGGACGGTCACACTTCGCTCAACCGACCCTCGTGACGTGCCAGAAATCAATTTTCATTATTTCCACGAAGGCACCGACTGCGATGAAGGCGAAGACCTCGACGCGCTTGTGGAAGGCTTCAAGTTTATCCGGAAAATTAACCAGATCGCGATGGACAGAGGAGTCGTAAAACGTCAGATCTGGCCAGCGGAGGACAACGTTCAGGACGAACCCGGAATTCGTGATTTCATAATTCGAGAAGCCTGGGGTCATCACGCTTCCTGTTCATGTCCCATCGGTGCGGACGACGACCCAATGGCTGTCCTCGACAGCCGCTTTCGCGTGCGTGGAGTACGAAACCTGCGCGTGGTGGACGCCAGCGTTTTTCCTCGCATCCCGGGGACCTTTATAGTTACAAATGTTTATATGATCTCAGAGAAGGCGAGTGACGTAATCGCCGAAGATAATCGCAACTTCGAAGCCGGACCGTAAGCGATTTCTTATGCCAGTATCGATCGCTTCACGCCGAGGAAATTGTGAATTCAGATAACGAAAATAATTGGTGCCCGTTTCGGCCTAGCGCAGCGGACTTGGAAGCAATCGGCAAGGACGTGGCGGAGATTCCCGACATCCAACAAAAAATTCTGGCCGAGAATTCGGACCTCAAATTTCTCGACCGGGTGGCGCACCAATACCAAATCGCTGGCAGCCGAGTTGCTTTCCAAGTCGCGAACGATTTACCTGAGCCTTTGCGTGGCGTCGGGCTCTTTCAGCCCGGGGCTCAACACTGCGGCGTTGGCCGAATCTCCACGGGACTGGGCACGCCGCACGTGGAAACCAACCCGGATTTCCTCGGCATCATGACCGCCTTTCAAACTCCGGACGGCCATCGCGTGGATTTTCTCGGCATCAATAACCCGACGGCGCCTACCGATAATCATCGTGAGTTTATGTCGGTACTCCACGCGACCGCAGAATCGGCAGGCGCCGAGCTTCCCTTTATTGGAAAACTGGGCCCGCATGACCTTGCCAATCTCGGCGCACAACAAACCGAATTTGGCGTCGCGCTGGCGCATCGCATGGGCCTGATCAAATCCGGCCAAACTTTGCTCCACCTGACCAAGCAAACATTGCCGACCGCTCTTTCCAGCACCGCGTATCAAAGATACTGGACGGGCATTGTCGAAGTCGGCGGTACCGGCGGCAAATTCACTTTTGTTCCTACGCGCGAGGAAAACCACGCTCCTGGTCTTGACGCCGGTCCCCGCCATCTGACCGACGAGTGGAAGAACAGACAAATCCGAGGCGACATCGAGTTTCAATTATTTTGGATTCGTTTTTTGAGCGAGAAAGAAACTCCAACAAAGAAACTAACCGACCCGTGGGAGGAAGATCATAAGCAATTGGTCGGCGTGGTCGTGTTTGCCCAAACCGACGCCGACTCGGAGAACGCGAGGCTCTGGGCAATTCTCGCGACAGAAATGGGCGCCAACCCTGGTAATTGGGTCGCCGACAAACTAAACAGCATCCAGCAACCGGCCAGCGAATTTGGCGTCGCCCGAAAGATCGCATATCAAAAAAGCCAGGAAGGTCGAGGCGCTTTAGAACCAACTTTTTATCAATCGGTTTTCAGCACTGCGCAAATCCCGCCCGAACTGGCGCAGGAGTTGAAAAGACGTTACGACATGAAGGTGAAAGCTGGTCAAGTTTGCCAGGCTCCGTAGTTGGGACATCGCACTTTCAGGCCAAGCCGGGTTGGATTATCCCCTGAAGGTTCAAAGAATGTTCTTGCTACACGATTTGCATTCGCGCTAAACAACTAGTTTCGGTGAAGGTACTCGCGACCGCGCGAGGAGAGCAATGAAACTTCTCCCCATCGCCGCAACCGCTGGCGGAATTTTCGCAGGTCCCTCTCCTCTTGGTGCAAATGTACATCATGAGGCAGAAGTGATCGCACGATCGCGACTCTAGGAAGCTGTCGCCCATGGCCGAAGACGACAAACCGAAGTTTGACATTCCATGGGCAACCTTGCTGCCCATCATCGCTGTGCTCGCCGGAATTATTGCGCAGGTCAAGCCGCTTGTTAGCGAGCGTCCGGCAGTCCCGGGCGAGAAAGCAGTAGAGGTAGTTGCGGCAACAGGATGTTGATGCGCGTCTGTGGCAGGACCCGCTCGCAGTCGCAGAAAAGAGGAAAGCACAGCTTGACGCCGATCAAGCGCTAGGCAAAGCCCAGCAGCCGCTCATCCGGCACGATGTGCGCTAGACGACCTCATCGACTCACCCGTAACACGCGACATGCCGCCGGATGGGCGGATTCTTTTACTTGCGGTGATGCTCGATTCCGGGCCGTACATCGAACAAGGGGAATCCCGTCTTCGGACGCGCCAGGCGGTTCTGGATGGCCTCAATGAAAGCGGATTCGTGCCCAAAGGACAGCGAGCATATTGGATTCGTCACTGCACCGTGGCCGCTCCAAGGGAACCAGGCGCGTTCAAAGCATTGCCAAGACGACAACCTTCTAATTCCGTGGGAGGAATGCGAGCGGTGGACCGACCCGGAACGTCGTTTTTCCGCGCGGTCGCAAAGCGCGTTTGTCCTTTGGCTGCCCGCTCCGCCAGTTTTGATCCGTGCCCGTTAGAGCGTTTCGCAGCTCTCATTACGATGGTCGAAAATATCCACATCACGATCGGTCGTGAGCACCGATCGGGCCAGCCAATTCAACGGGACTGCAAGAGATGGTGTCAGCGAAGCGGAAATTCGACCGTTGGCATACTCGTCACGAAAGTGCTTCACCGCGACGGATGCGCTCGATGCGCTCGATGGTGTCAGATCATTTCGCCGCGCGCCACCGCGCCGGATCGAAGCGCTTCTTTCGCGGTTTCGCGCAACAGCGAGGCGCCAAAATGTTACAAGCATATCATTGAAGAGCTGCGGTCGCAGCCACGAAGGCAATGGTCTTCATTTTTTTCGCACGATCGCCACTGATGATTTGGTTCTGTGCAAGCTTAATCAGGGAGCTAGAACTGCGCGATGTTCATGTCGCGCCTAGGAAAGAGGAGAAGTCTTGGATATTCAAAGGTGGGGCAGTTTGATCAATATCTGGCGCGATCTTCGCGGCGTGCCGAGAAAGAACAAAGAGTGGGTTAACGGCGATCACGTCGTTGTTCTAAGTGAATGGGACACCGAATATGCTCGGTCGCTGGCGAAAACGTTCAAGGAGGAAGCGTCGGCTTAAGAAAGAACACAAGGCAGCAGACGGCAAGAACGTAACTCACCGCATTAGCTTTTTTCGTTACATGCACGGAATCGATGGCCGTTTGCCCGGCGATCCCGCCAAGGCACATATGCTCCTGATTCGCAAAAAGCTCAACCAAAGCAGGCGCCCGCTGCGGTGGAGGCGACCGAAGGTCTCGATCAATCGGATTTCCTGCGGCGCCTCGCGCGTGAGCTCAAAGACAAGGACGCGCAATGGCGGCGCAAAGACGAACGTGGAATTCGCGCAATTGGTCTGCTCGGCTCGGACATTTATGACAAGCTCATGATCCTGCGCGCGCTAAGGCCAGAATTTCGCGACGCTGTCTTCTTCACGAATAATTACGACGCTCATTTTGAACGGCGGGATGACTGGGGTGATGTCCGTAACCTGGTTGTGGCATCGCCCTTTGGGAGCACGCTTCCAAGGATCCAACTGCAGGATGACAAATATTTCGAGCAACATGTCGCGCCTTTTCGGGATAATAATCAAACCTCGGTGTTCGCCGGAACGCTTGCGGCGACGGGCCTACTCCATCCTGATACTGTCTTGGGTATCTCCTGCCAGCCGCGCATCTTCGAAATCGGCCGACACGGATATTACGAGTTGTATCAAGAGAGCTCTGCGGACCTAGAAAATTCAGACGCAGTAAAAAATACTGGCTGGTTTCGACAGTGGCTTTACTCCCACGGAGTTTCGTGGCGTCTGATCTTTGGAGCCGTCGCGCTTCTTCTCATCGTCTTCTGGATTGGCCTGAGTAGCGTCGATCGCAGGCTGCCGGGCGGCGGCGGTTCACAAGAGCGCCTGAGGCGCACTTGTTTGAGCACGCCATTCTGGCTGATTTGCGGAGTGCTCATCATTATTTTCGTGATTGCCTGGTTGGCACAAACCAAGGGGATTGATGAGCCACTGGCGTTTTTTTCCGGGATCAGCATTTGGCCCAGCGAGATGCTGCGTCTCATTGCGCTCATGCTCGCCATCCATTTCATGATCAAGGCTCACGTCGATCTTCGCGTCAATGAGCGCGAAGTAACAAACCGCTTTTTTCCTAAATCGTCGCCACCCTCTGAAAAATGGCACTGGCGGAATCCTCGTCTCGGCCTCAGGCGCTGGCAGAAAGAGCACCCAGACTGGGTGGGGTCCGGTACCCCTTTTTCCGCGAAAGACGCGTGGTCCGCTTATCTGGTTCGCAACCAGTTTTGGCCCCGTTTTATTCGGATCGGCATGCTCTTCGTGATTTATTTTGGTTTCTCGATCAGCGTTTTCACACTTTTTCCACGGCCTGCTGTGCCGGCACGAGGAGCGACCGCTTTCTCTTTTGATTTTGGGGTTCTTATCGTGTCCGTCATCGCGATGATGATTCTAACGTTTTACGTCGTGGATGCGATTCGATTGAACAGCAACTTTATTCGTATTTTTACTTATGGCGTGACGAAATGGGAGCCGGACATCTCGTTAGGGCGCGAGCGGATTCCACCGCTGGACGAGGAAGATCTTTCCCGCTACCGCGACATCTCTTTCGTTGCCCAAAGAACCGAGGCAGTCGCACCCTTAATCTGGTATCCGATCATCGTTTTAGCGGTAATGTTCGTTGCGCGCTCATCCTTTTTCGATAACTGGCCCTGGCCGCTTAGCCTGATCTTAATCTTCGCACTCAATGTGATGTGGGCGCTCGGCAGCGCCGCGTTCCTGCGGCGCGCAGCGGAACAACTGCGCGAAAGCGCAATCAGCAACCTGCAATTACTTCGAGTGTTGAGCTTTTCAAAGCCAGACCCCGAAAAAAGACGGCAAACCTTCGACGAGCTCATCACTGAAATCCGCAACTTAAAGAAGGGCGCCTTTGCCCCGCTGACTGAACAGCCTTTTGTTCGTGCGATACTTTACCCGTCTGGCGGTCTTGGTCTCTTTGCGGTGGTCCAGCGCCTGGTGGGCGCTTTTTAGCTCAGGAAAGCAGCGTCTCCGCGGGCGAAAAATTGAAAGTTCTTGCCACGCCGTCTGCCTCGGCAGTAACACTTGAGTCTGGTGAAGGCTCTCGCGCCCTGGCGAGGAGATCCGATAACGATTCTCCACGTTGCCGCCGTTCTCAGCTGCGGGCTCGCGATTTGCGCTTCGATTAGCGCCTGCAGGAAAAACGAACCGGTGGATGAGGCGAAAGCGGCTGGTCTAACAACTGCTGATTTTCCCCAGATCACGGCCGACGTCTTCAAACCAATGGACGGGGGTATTGATCTTTCCCCCGAGGAAATTATGGGCCGCAACACCTGGAACCTTTGGAGCGCGGGCAATCAACGTTTCTGGAATCGCGCCGCACAGGATAGCTACGGGCTCATCGATCTTTTGAAGATGCTCGATAACCGCAAATATCCCCGCGGCGAGCGTTTCAAAATTCTCGGCTTAATGAACGAGCCGGGATTTCGCGCGCGCGCTCCGACCGACCCCGACGAATTTGGTTTGTGCCTCGATCAACAGATAGCATCCGAGCCAGCTGGCATTGACGAAAAAGTGTATGGGAAACCATCAGGGGTGCTCGGCTTCCGATTGTTTCCAAATCCAGAGTTCGACGAAAAGGCGCGCAAGAAATGGGACGGCAAACGTTTCTACGAAGACCGGACTTATTACAACGACAACAGGCTCGTCCGTCCCTATCGGGTCGGCGTGGCTTGCGGCGCCTGCCACATCGCGCCTAACCCGACTAATCCGCCCGCTGATCCGGAGAACCCGCGCTGGGAAAATCTCGCATCGGCAATCGGCAATCAGTACATCAACGAAGGAAAAGTTTTTGCCTGCAACGTCGAGAAAGGCGGCTTCTTTTACGAAATGCTTGCTGCGCAACCGCGCGGCACCTCCGACACTTCGCGGATCGCGACCGATCACATTAACAATCCAAATGCGATCAACGCGATCTTTTTACTGGGTGAACGCGAGCGGATCGCGACGCCCGAAAAAATGGCAGGCGGAACGCTCGCGTTGCCTGGCGAAAAAGAGGAGATGCCCGTCCCGCACATTCTGAAGGATGGCGCGGATTCTGTCGGCATAGCTGGCGCAGCGCTCCGTGTTTATGTGAACATCGGCATGTTTTCCGAGTACTGGTTGACACTCCACGACCCATTGATCGGACTAAAGCCGCAGCAACCATTTGACATTCCTTATGCGCGTGATCGTTCCGTGTTCTGGCGCGCGACCGAGGAGCGTGTCGGAAATATCGCCGCATTTTTCCGGAGACTGAAACCGTTCCATCTCGCGGATGCGCCAAGTGGTTGGGCTAACATCACGAACGACTCGGCGATTATGACGCGTGGTAAGGAAGTTTTCGCGGAAACCTGCGCCGCGTGCCATTCCAGCAAGCAACCGCCGTCTAATGTCGATCCTCGTTCGGCTGAAGGAAAAGCCTGGTTTCGGGCTGCGGTCATTCAGCCGCATTTCCTGGACAACAATTTTCTGTCGAACGACAGACCGTATCCGTTAACGAAAATACGGACGAATTCGGCACGTGCTCTCGCAACAAACGCTGTGGCCGGTCACATTTCGGATAATTTCTCTTCCCAAACCTACAAGGAACGACCGGCAGTAGATGAACTGGAATTTTTTAACCCGTTCGATGAATCGCATCCGATAAAGTTCAAGCCGAAAGATAAAAACGGCGGTCCTGGTTACTATCGGACTGCGTCACTCGCCAGCGTCTGGAGTTCGGCGCCACTTTTGCACAATAATTCGCTCGGCAAATTCACCGGTGATCCGTCGGTAGCCGGACGAATGGAGGCTTTCAACGATGCAATTGAAAAATTGCTTTGGACCGAAAAGCGGCTGAACAAAGAATCGATCTGGCGAACCCAAAACGACTGCACATTGCACTTACGAAAGGAATTTGTGCCAAAAGTGCTCTCAGCGCTGGCCGAGAGTGATGGTTACGTCAAGATCGGGTTTATTCCCAAAGGAACGCCGATCAACCTGATTGCGAATCTTGAGCCTGACTTTGGCCACGCTGACACCTTTATCAAAATTGGGGGGAAATTGATAAAGATTGAAACCCAACACCTCTCCCGCGAAGCAGCGACGCAGGAACTGCGCAAATTGGTTCCTGAACTGATCGCAGCAAACAATTGTCCCGACTTTGTCGAGGATAAAGGTCATTATTTCGGCACAGACCTGCCGGATTCAGACAAACGCGCATTGATCGAATTTTTGAAAACGTTCTGACTTGGAAAGCCAAAAAGCTTGAAGCATCCGCGCGATCCTGTCAGGATCATTGGGGAAATGCTCACGAACGCTTCGAGCGAGCACCTCAAAAGGATTTGATTTATCGTAACGAAAGGAAAAAAAATGGCCGTCACCGTAGCAGAAATGTTGAAAATGTCGCAGCAGGAGCTGGACGATCTGTTCACCCAAAGTCCGACCGGTGAAATTCCTAGCGGCGAAGCCAAAGGCACAGCGATCGTTGCGCCGGGAACCTTTTACACACAGGATATAGCCAATTTCATCAACCATTTTGCCTGGCAGGGCAAAGTATTCGACGCGACCAAAGGTGTTTTGCGGAACAAGATTCTCCCCTTTGGGTTAAACGCGATTATTGCCAAGGTCTATAAAGGTCCTAGCTGGCTGGATAACAAGGAATGCATCGTGCTCGATTATTCGGAGACTTCGCTCGTGGCCCACTGGATCCGTGATGAGATCCGCGAAATCGCGCCGCACGTTTACCTCGGCAAAGTTTATTTTGGAAAAAAGCGATTGATTGATTTCGCGCTCGAGTTTCCTGCCTCGGCGTGATCACATCATGCGGCCATTGGAGGTGCCGTGAATTCGAACGTTAGCCGCCCAATGCCGCGTGCCAACACCGGTTCGCGGTTTCTGAACTGGGTAAGCAACACGACGATGTTCCTTCTTCAGATGGAACGCCGAATCGATCCGTGGCTGCGGCCGGCATTCGACGTCACGCTTCGCGATCCAATCGCCCGCCTGGTAACCGCGTTAATTAACAAGCGACGCAAGGACGAAGGCTTGAAAATCGCCGAGGAAAAACCGCTCCCTGATGAGGAGGAGTATCTCAACTCCGTCATCGAGAGCTTTACCACGCAGATGCAAGGACTGTGGAAGCCCGGCGGGTTTGAGCGCGGCGGCAACACCAAAACACAGGGGATCGTCCGAGGCGAGTTTATCGTTCACGACAATCTTCCGCCGCAGTTCAGGCGCGGCATCTACGCTAAATCGCAAACGTTTCGGTGCTGGGTGCGCTTTTCGGGGCCGGGTCCTTACATCACTCCGGACATCGACGACGTAGGATTCATGAGCATCAGCATCAAACTCATGGGTGTACCCGGGCCGAAGTTGATGGAGGAGGAGAAATTCACCCTCGACATGTTTGGCGTTTCCACGCCCACATTTGTCACACAAGACATCAAGTCGAATGCGCACCTGCAAAGATGGAGCGTGAAAAACGCGCAAATTTTTCACTTCGTTAATTTCGAACAGCCGCACATAGCGGACATGATCATGCAGGGGTTGTGGGTTAAAACGCAGAGTAGCCCGTTTGAAGCACCTTACTTTAGCTGCGTCCCGTATCTGTTAGGCGAAGGCCAGGCGATGCAATATTCGGTCTGGCCAAAGACGAACAGGAAAACGCCTATCCCGCGGCTGCCGCTGCGTCCGCCGGACGATTATCTGCGCGCTGCCATGGTCAAGGCGCTCAGTGAAGGAGACGTGGAATTGGACTTCCGCCTGCAATTACAAACCGATCCGTTCCTCATGCCGATTGAAAACAACGGCGTGCTCTGGCCGGAGAAACTTTCGCCACGCGTATCAGTAGCAACGCTGCGGCTGCCGAAACAAAAGTTCGATTCGCCCGCTCAAATGGAATTCGCCAAAAAGCTCTCTTACAACCCGTGGCATACCATTGCCGAGCATCGCCCTTTGGGTAATCAAAGCCGCGCCCGAAAACGGATGTACCTCGAGTTATCTACTCTGCGGCACAACATGAACGACGTCCCTCATTACGAGCCGAATGGGGATGAGCTTTTCGAGTAAGAGGCTATGACGCCGCAGTCGAATTTCATGGTTCTCGCACCGATTAAGCCGGAGCGCGAGGCGGACCTTCGGCAGCTGCTTGATTCGATGAACCGCGGTCCCGGCCAGGTGGATCCGAATAACTCCCTGTTACCGTTCGATGAATTCGACACCCTTCATTTCGCGCGATTCATTATCCTTGACGATAAAACAACCGAAGATGTGCGCGTCTATGGGTTAACCCCGCGCAGTTATCCGCTGTATCTGGCATTTCTGGGAGATGTCGATGGCGATGTAAATGCGTTTCTGGGCA
Source organism: uncultured Verrucomicrobiae bacterium (assembly GCA_963791385.1). Taxonomy (GTDB): domain Bacteria; phylum Verrucomicrobiota; class Verrucomicrobiia; order Chthoniobacterales; family UBA10450; genus Udaeobacter. The sequence continues at coordinate 396,586 of CAWBSH010000022.1, read as the reverse complement.
AGTTGATCAAGCGCGCTGGAAAAGGCTTGGGAAGTATTTTTTCATGCTGCGAGGGATTCGCTCCCAATACGGATCTCCTCACCTGGATGAAACAACACAATGCTCCGGCGATTGCAGTGTACGTTAATTGGCGCGGACGAACGGTGCGCCAGATTCGAGAAGAGGCAGCGCTTTGCGATGCGCTTGAGAGTTACATCGCGCAAAATGCTGCTGCTTTTCAGGGTCTGCCGCCGCGCGAGCTTCACTCAAGATTGCTCAGCTTCGTCAACTCGGAGAAGTCGGGGGGACGGTTAACGTTGTCGGATGAGAGTCCAACGCCCATAGGATGGCAGATCAGAAACCTGCTTCACATGGTCGGGTTGCCATTATTGGTATTGGTGTTGTCTCCATTGCTTGTTCTTGTCGCGCCGTTTTACATCATAGCGCTTCGGCGTCTGGAAAAGACCGATCCTGTAGTGTGTCCCATGGCAGATCAGACACATTCCGAGGACCTCTCGCGTATCGAAGATCACGATGTCACAAACCAATTCAGCGCCATGGGTAGTCTCAAACCTGGTCTGGTGCGACTACTGACGACGACATTTGTTCTTAAAACTGTTAACTACGGCGCAAGACACATCACGCGGCCAGGTCGCCTCGGTCGGATACGCTCGATCCATTTCGCGCGCTGGGTCTTTGTGGCCGGCAAGGAGCGGATGATCTTTTGCAGTAACTACGACGGCAGCGTCGAGAGCTACATGGACGACTTCATTAACAAAACCGGTTTCGGGTTAAATGCTTCTTTCAGCAACGGAATCGGTTATCCCAGAACTAATTGGCTGGTGCGAGATGGTTGCATCGACGAGCGGAACTACAAGGAATACCTCCGCCGCCATACGTTGGTGGCGCAGGTCTGGTACAAGGCTTATCCAGGTTTAACTGCGGTTGATCTCGAGAGAAACACACGGATTCGCCAGGGATTGGAGAAAACGTCAATGACTGACGAACAAGCCTGCGAATGGGTCGCATTGTTATGAGCGAAGTGGATTATGCCGACGTGCAAGGCCTGGTTCGCTTTGGCTATGGCCACCTAACCAGTGCTTCCTATGCGCTTGTGAAGATCAAAAACGCGGCTGCGGCAAAAGCCTGGCTGCGCTCTGCTCCCGTAACGAGCGCGGTTACGGTAAAGCCGCCGCCGAAGACTGCTTTGAACGTCGCGCTCACGGCGCCTGGTCTTAGGGAGCTTGGAGTGCAGAACTCCATCATTTCCGGTTTCTCGCACGAGTTTCGTGGAGGGATGACGCAAGAAAGCCGCGCGCGTCAGTTGGGTGACGTGGGAGAAAACGCGCCGTTGAAGTGGTTCTGGGGCAGCTACGGCAGCGAGCCGCATGCCGTGGTCATGTTTTTTGCCGAACCGGATCGGTTCGATTCTTTTGTCCAAAGCACCAAAGGCAATTCCTGGGCTGACGCATTCGAAGAGCTGAAAACGCTTGGCACCAGCAACCTGGACGGCGATGAACCGTTCGGTTTTGCCGATGGCATTAGTCAGCCGCAGATCGACTGGGAGCAGCAACGGCAAACGCCATGCACTCAACTGGAATACACGAACGTTGTCGCGCTGGGTGAGTTCCTGCTCGGCTATCGCAACGAGTACGGAAAAATAACCGATCGACCTTTGCTGGAACCCGATGCCGCGAGCGCAGGGTTGCTCGCCGCTGAGGACGCGCCTGACAAAAAAGATCTGGGGCGCAACGGAACCTATCTGGTCATGCGACAGTTGGAACAGGACGTCCGGGAGTTTTGGAAGTTCCTCTACGGGCAAGCCGGCGGAAATCTAGCGGCGGCTAGCCAGCTCGGCGCGAAAATGGTTGGTCGCACACAAGCAGGCGATCCTTTGGTGCCCATCGACGGTCAACCGATTCCCGGAACCGACCCAAGCTCAGCCAGGCAGAACCAATTCACCTATGAAAGCGATCCAGTCGGCGCAAGGTGTCCTTTCGGCGCGCATATTCGCCGCGCAAACCCGCGCAACAGCGACTTTCCCGAGCGAGGCATCGGTCTCCTGAGAAAACTCATAACGATGTTGGGCTTCGGTCCACGAGGATTCTACGATGACCTGACCTCGTCGGTCCGTTTCCATCGTATTCTCCGGCGTGGCCGCGAGTACGGTTCCGAGCTATCGCCCGAACAGGCGCTCGAAGCTGCGCCGGAAAACGAGCCGCCGCGCGGGTTGAACTTCATCTGTCTAAACGCGAACATCTCGCGCCAATTCGAGTTCCTACAAAACGCATGGATCGCGAGCACCAAGTTCGCCGGCTTGACACGGGAGAGCGACCCGCTGCTTGGCAATCGTGAATCAATACCAGGCTGCCCGGTTACCGGTAACTTCACAATGCCTGGCGAGGGGACCCTGCCGCACCGTGTCTCCGGTTTGCGGCAATTTGTGACCGTGAAGGGAGGCGCCTATTTTTTTCTGCCAAGTTTGCGCGCCTTACGCTATTTTACAGAAAGCCGAACCGGATAGGAACTGGAGCACAACAAATTCGTCCTGAAAGTTGAAAGCAATTCGTTAGGGATAAGAAAATGATTTCTCCCGAGGAATACATCGAGCAGCGCCTCAGCGATCAGATAAGCTGGTATGATCGCAAGAGCAGCACGAATCAACGCTGGTTCAAGCGACTGCGTTTTACTGAGATCGTTGCCGCTGCCACGATTCCATTTCTATCCGGCTTCTCCGGCGACTCGTTGCCCATCAAGATCGCGATCGGTGCTTTGGGCGTTCTAGTTGCTGTGATCGCATCGCTCCTCGCATTGCTGCATCTTCAGGAACATTGGATCAGTTATCGAGCCACGGCGGAAGCGCTCAAAACTGAGAAATTTTTGTTTCTGACGCAAACACAGCCTTACGATACAGGGAATGCCTTCCATCTGCTGGTCCAGCGCGTCGAAGCTCTGTTGTCAAAGGAGAGCAATCAGTGGATGCAGACCATGACGAAACCACCTCAAGGAGAGGGTCATGCTTGAGATTGCCTCCACTTTACAAATTGGAGAGTCGCGATAAAGAACAGCGAGTGTGTTTACCCTTTTCTAGGCCGGCTCTTGCCAGCCTGCCATGATGAAGCCATCGAAGGGAGAGAACAGCACTTAGATGTGTCTGCTTCGTCTCGCAGTAAAGCTGAAGGCAAAGATTTCGAGAAAATTTTCTTGACCACTAACCTAGGTATTTGAGAATTCCTGGTTGCGTCAAGTTCGTTAGGCCACTCCCAGAGAGCGCCTCACCCTCTTCCCGCCGGGAAACCGCGAACTCAAGGGTTGTTCGCCACTTGAGAGTAACATCTCATGCTAGCGCCCGGTGACCAACAACAGCCACGGCCACAAGAGCTCTTCATTTCGTCTACTCGCGCAAGGACAAGGACTTTGTGCGTCGTTTGGATGGGTCATTGAAAAGTCGGGGGCGAGAGGCATGGGTGGACTGGGAGGACATTCGCCCAACTGAAGAATGGATGCAGGCGATTTACGGCGCAATCGAACGCGCGGACACTTTCGTTTTTGTGCTCACGCCCGATTCGGTTGCGTCAGTTGTTTGCGGCCGCGAAATCGCGCACGCGGCGCTGCACAACAAACGGATGGTGCCGATTGTCGCACGGGACGTAAACGCCGATATGGCGCCGAAGCGCTGGCAAAGCTAAACTGGATCTTCTTTCGAGAGAGCGACGATTTTGAAAAGGCGACTGACGCTCTGATTAGTGCGCTCGATACTGATCTTGATTGGGTCCGCGCCCATACCCGTTTGCTTACACGCGCAATTGAGTGGGAAAGCAAAGGTAAGAACAACAGCTTTGTACTGACGTGGAGACGATCTACGAGCCGCCGAGCAGTGGCTCGCGCAGGCACCCAGTAAAAAGGAAGCAAAGCCTACTGCGCTACAAACAGAATACATCATTGCCAGTCGCAAAGCCGCGACACGACGCCAGCGGACCACACTTGGGGCCGTGACCTTTGGATTCGTGGTGGCTATCGCGCTCGCGATCGTCGCGATCAACCAGCGAGGTAAAGCGATTGCCGGTCGGAACCGCGCGGATAACGTGATTCACTTCGTTCAAAACGATCTGCCGGACAAGCTTCGGCCGATCGGTCGCCTCGATTTGATGGAAGACGTGGCAGTAAAAGTGGACCAATATTACAGCCAAATGGAAACAGCCGAAGGCGAGTCTGTCGATACGTTGCTCGGCAAGCTTTGGGTCCTCGTAAATCAGGGCGGCATCGCCGAAGGCAAGGGTCGTGGCGATGAGGCTCTCGCTAAATATCGCTCGGCTGTCCAACTTGCGGAAAAAGCGCAGCGTCTGGACCCGCGCTCGGACAAAGCTCTATTCGATTTGGCGAGCGCACAAATGCTCATTGCTGGCCAGTTATCGCAAAAGGCGGGTGGAGGCATCGATGAGATTTCCATGGCTCGGGAAACGTTGGAGAAGCTCGTCGCCCGCGATCCCTCCAATGCACTCTGGCAAAGTCAATTAGCGATTAGCTATGGCGTCGAAGCGACAGATTTGCTCGGACAAGGGCAATCAGATGCGGCACTTACTAGTTTCCGAAAGGCTTATGCGATCCAGAAAAGCTCGTTGCAGAAGCTCCGAATGATTCGAAAAAGTTGAGTGAGTTGGCAACTGCCCACAGCGACATCGGCAGGGTTCTTTTCCAACAGCAACGATTCGATGCCGCCCTGGCCGAGTACCACGCGAGCCAGGAGATCCTTCGCAAGCTCACGCAAATCGATCCGCGCAATGCTGACTGGCAGCGAGGTCTTGCCTGGACCTACAAAAATATTGGCGAAACGCTCCAAGGACAAGGACAGACCGCTATCGCGCGCGATGAATTTCGCAAGTATTCGTCCGGCATGGACACGGTTGCGGGAATCGATCCGGCAAATGCGGTGTGGCAGCGAGAGGCAGCCGAGGCACACTGTTTCATCGCAGTCACACTTTTCGCACAGAACGAGCTCGAAGAAGCTAGGAACGAATTTCGTAGATGCCACGCCGCCGTGACCAGGTTTGCTCAGGACGATCCCACCAACGCCGAGATGCAAGTTACAGCTGCGAGCGCTTGCGCCCAGCTTGCGCTCGCTAACGTGGCACTGAATGAAAAGGGCGAGGCCTCTAAAGCCGTGCAGCAAGGACTGGACATTCTCGCTGAACTTAAGAAACAGGGGCCACTTCCGCCCTTGGGGATGGAAACGCGCAAATCCCTCGAAGAACTCCAGCGAGTTTTGCCGAAACCGGCGCCATAGCCGGCGAACTCTAGAGTGTATCAGGTGCCCGTAGGGCAGAAGCCGAATCTCAGAAGGAGCGTGGTTGTCCGTTTTCATCAGATTTATCGCGACGCGATTAAACCGGAGATTGACCGGTGGGATGATCTATAGCGCACATGTTTTCGCGACTGCTGCCATCGGACGTTGCGGTAGGCCGATTTCATTCTCGCGAATGTCAAAGATTGGAGAGAATTGCCTTGACGGCTCGTCTGGGTGTTTGAAAAATTGTGATGGCGTCAAGTTAGGTAGGGCCTCCAAATGAGCGCCTAGGCCTCTTCCCGCCGGGAAACCGCGAACTTAAGGGTTGTTCGCAAACTTAGTGTCATCTTATGCCAGCAGCGCCCGGCGACCAACAAGCGCCCCGGCCACAGGAAGTCTTCATCTCGTATTCGCGCAAGGATAAGGAGTTCGTGCGCCGGCTAGACGAGGACCTAAAGCGTCGTGGCCGGGAAGCTTGGGTCGATTGGGAAGGGATTCCGCCCGGAGACAAATGGGAGAAAACGATCTACGGGGCAATCGAGGCTACCCATACGTTCATTTTCGTGCTCACACCCGATTCGATTGCATCTGAGGTCTGCGGCGAGGAAATCGCGCACGCAGCGGCCAATAATAAACGCCTCGTGCCGATCGTCCATCGCGATGTGGCGGCCGACACGGTTCCGAAACGCTCCGGAGAGCTGAATTGGATTTTCTTCCGGGACAGTGACGATTTTGAGGAAGCTACTGGTAAGCTGATCACCGCGCTGGATACCGATCTCACTTGGGTGCGTGCGCACACGCGTCTGCTCACCCGTGCAATTGAGTGGGACGCAAACGGCAGGAATAATAGCTTTGTCTTGCACGGTGATGATCTGCGGTCGGCTGAACGATGGCTCGCGGAAGCGGGGGCCCAAAAAGAGCGCCAACCTACAGCGCTCCAAACCGAATACATCCTTGCCAGTCGCAAAGCCGCAACACGACGCCAGCGGATCACCCTTGGGGCCGTTACCTTCGGTCTTGTGGTTGCTATAGTGCTCGCGGTCGTGGCGTTCTTCGCCGAGGCCAAGGCTAAAGATCAAACGAAGAAGACCAGCGAAGCCGCCAGCCGGGGAAATGTTTCGCTCGCTCGGTACTCAAAAGAAAGCGGGAAGAACGCTCAGGCCTTGGCCCAACTTGCGCAGGCGTTGCGGCTAGATCCGGAAAATCGGGAAGCCTCTGGCTTGACGGCCGCTATGCTGACGCAACTAAGCTGGCATGTTCCATTAAACGGTTTTACGCGGCATAATGCCGCAGTTTATTCAGCGCAGTTCAGTCCCGATGGTCAACGGGTGGTGACCGCCTCAGATGATAACACGGCGCGGCTGTGGGATGCCGCCAGCGGCAAACCGCTTGGCGAGCCCATGAAGCATGAGGGGTTCGATTAATTCAGCGCAGTTCAGTCCCGATGGTCAACGGGTGGTGACCGCCTCAGATGATAACACGGCGCGGCTGTGGGATGCGGCTAACGGCAAACCGCTTGGCGAGCCCATGAAGCATGGAGGCGCTGGTCAAGTCAGCGCAGTTCAGTCCCGATAGTCAGCGGGTGGTGACGGTCTCAGATGATAAGATGGCGCGGCTGTGGGATGCCGCCAGCGGCAAACCCATTGGCGAGCCCATGAAGCATGAATGGGCGGTTTCTTCAGCGCAGTTCAGCCCTGATGGCAAGCGGGTGGTGACCCATTCGGATGATATGACGACGCGGCTGTGGGATACCACTAGCGGCAAACAAATTGGCGAGACGATGGTGGTTGAAGCAAGTGCAGTTCAGTGCTGATGGCCAGCGGCTGGTGACCGTCTACGGCCGGTGCAGCTGTGGGATGCCTTCAGAGGCAAACGAATTGGCGAGCCCACGAAGCTGATGAAGCATGACAATATCGTCACTTCAGCGCAGTTCAGTCCCGATAGTCAACGGGTTGTGACCGCCTCAGAGGATAACACGGCACAGCTATGGGATATCAGCGGCAAACCACTTGGCGAGCCCATGAAGCATGGAGAGCCCATTACTTCAGCGCAGTTCAGTCCCGATGGTCAACGGGTTATGACCGTCTCACAGGATGACACGGTGCGGCTGTGGGATGCCTTCAGCGGCAAACCGTTTGGCGAGCCCATGAAGCATGGAGACTATGTTTTTTCAGCGCAGTTCAGTCCCGATGGGCAACGGGTGATGACCGTCTCACGAGACGGGACGGTGCGGCTGTGGGATGCCTTCAGCGGCAAACCGTTTGGCGAGCCCATGAAGCATGAAGACCAGTGTTTTTTCAGAGCAGTTCAGTCCCGATGGGCAGCGGGTGGTGACCGCCTCAAGGGAGACGGTGCGAGTGTGGGATGCCGCCAGCGGCAGACCAGTTGGCGAGCCCATGAAGCATGGAGGCGTGGTCAAGTCGGCGCAGTTCAGTCCCGATGGCCAGCGGGTGGTGACCGCCTCACGGGATCAGACAGCGCGGCTATGGGATGCCTCCAGTGGCAAACCAATCGGCGAGCCCATGAAGCATGAGGGAGAGGTTAATTCTGCGCGGTTCAATCCCGAGGGCAAGCGGGTGGTGACTGCGTCGGACGATGGGACGGCGCGGATATGGGATGCGGCAACGGGCGAACCGATCGGCGAGCCGATGAAACATGAGAAGGGAGTCTCTTTTGCGCAATTCAGTCCGGATGGCCAACGAGTGGTGACGGCGTCATACGATAACACGGCCCGCCTCTGGGATGCAGCGACGGGCAAGCCAATCGGCGACCCGATGAAGCATGACGGAGCAGTTAATTCTGCGCAGTTTAGTCCCGATGGCGAACGTGTCGTGACCGCGTCTAGGGATGAGACGGCGCGGCTGTGGGATGCCGGGACCGGTAAGGCAATCGGCCTTCCGATGAAGCATCGGAAGGAAGTTGTGTCTGCGCAGTTCAGCCCGGATAACCGCCGGGTGGTGACCGCCTCCGCCGACTGGACCGCACAGCTCTGGGATGCGGTAACGGGCAAACCGATCGGCGAGCCGATGAAGACATGAAGATGAAGTTGCTTCAGTGCAGTTTAGCCCGGATGGCCAATGGGTGGTGACAGGGTCATACGATGAAACGGCACGCGTGTGGGATGCGGCAACGAGCAAACCGATCAGCCGGCCAATGAAGCATCAGCAGGAAGTCTACGCTGCGGAGTTCAGCCCGGATGGCCAACGGGTGGTGACAGCGTCGGAAGATAAAACGGCGCGGGTGTGGGATGCGGTAACCGGCGAACCGATCGGGGAGCCGATGAAGCATGACGGAGCGGTCTATTCTGCAAGCTTCAGTCCGGATGGCCAACGGGTGGTGACCGCCTCAGACGATAACACAGCACGTTTATGGGATGTGGTGAGTGCGACGGATAAAGACACAAGAGAGGATGTTCTTTTACTTGCTGAACTAGCTGAAGCCACGGCCGGCGTGACTTGGGAAACTGTCGGGCACTCAGAGAATCTTGAATTGCTGGCTCCAGAACAGGTCAGAGCATCTGGGAAGAAGATCGCTGCGAAACTCTCTCGGAGCCGTCTTCGAAATTGACTCCGTTACAGCGATTTATGAAATGGAGCGTCTCGGATTGTAGAACCCGGACGATTTCTCCGTTCTCGCAAGTCACAGTTCCCGAGTGGCTGGAAAACAGGATCAAGGAAGGAACAGTCGAAGGATTACGAGCTGCGATGCAGGTCGACCCCGCGAACGCTCTGGTAACAGCACATCTTGGCCGGCGTCTTGCCGATCAAGCGCTCAAACAAAGCGGTGATCCCGACGAGGCCCGGCGCGCTCGAGGAGAAGCTGACTTTCTCACAAGCCGTGCACAGAAGCTTGCTCCCGACAACGAGGAAGTTAAGAAGTTGCGCGAAGAAGTAATCAAATTACTGGAGCTAAAGACGAACTGACGTAATCAAAACCCATGAACTACCACGCGCTCTGTTTTGTGGATATGCCGTTTGGTCAGAAGTCGGATCTCAAAAGCGGCGTGCTCGTCGATTTTGATCAAATCTATAACGAGGCGATCAAGCCGGCGATTGAACAGTGTGGATTGGAAGCGCTCCGGGGCGATGAAGAGAGCACCGGCGGGATCATTCATAGCGCAATGTTCGCACGGCTGCTGCTATCGGAGTTTGTTGTGGCCGATCTTACGCTCGCGAATGCGAACGTCTTTTATGAACTCGGAATCCGCCACGCCGCAAAGCCATTTACGACCGTGCCGATTTTGGCCAATGTTAGCACGCTGCCGTTTGATGTCGCACTGGTCCGTGCCGTCGGCTACCAGCTTGAAGACGGGAAACTGACCTGAAACGTCAGCGCAACAACTCCAGACTGAACTCGCAAAACGTCTGCGTGCGGCAATCGACGGCGTCGCGACAAATGACAGCCCGCTCTTTCAACTCATTCCAAAATTTCCGGGGATCGATTTGCCCGATGAGGTGACCGAGACATTTAAAGAACGCCTTCGGTACCTTGAGGAATGTCGCGGGATGCTTTCGACCGCGTGCTCGCAACCGACGCCCCAGGAAAAGCGCGACGCGCTGTTGAAAATTCAGCGCGACCTCGGTGATCTGAAATCGTCCCGCGATCAGTCCTGCTCGAATTGATGTCATCGTTTCGAGATGCCGAGGTGTTTGAAGAATTGATCGATCTTTACAACGCGTTTCCGGATAATTTGAAGGACTACGTCCTCGCCAAGCAGCAATTCGCATTGGCGCTTAACCGTCGGAATCAACCGGGTGATCGCGAGAAGCGCTACAAGATTCTCGACGAGCTGCTAAAAAATCGCGGCGCCGATTCTGAGACACTCGGGATCAAGGGCCGTGTTCATAAGGATATCTACAAGGAGGCTGCGCAAGCAAAAGAATTACAGCGATCGCTGCGCTTGATGACGCGATTAACGCCTACACGAAGGGTTTCGAAGCCGACCCGCGGGACTATTATCCGGGGGTAAATGCGATCAATCTGCTCGTCCAGAAAGGCGACGCCGAGGCGCTAAAAGAAGTTGAGCGCTTGCTACCCTTGGTGAATTTCGCAGTTGCGCGTCGTGGCGGCGCGAGCTCGAGCGATTATTGGGATCTGGCCACGGTCCTCGAGCTTGCTTGTATTGGTGAAGATTGGGCGACGGCGAATCGAGTACTCCCCAAAGCAATTCTTGCTGCGACGCACTCGTTTAAAACGGCAACAACGATTGGCAATTTGCGTTTACTGAAGCAAGCACGCGAGCGAGAAGGCCGCCAAGTGACTGAACTTGATGGCATCCTCAATGGACTTTCAGCGCGCGACATTGAGTTGCGGGGCGAGGAAAAACTCAATCCGGCATGAAAGAATCGTGAGGAAAAGTACGATTGCTTTCGCGAATGGAAGTCGCGCCGTTGTTATCACTGCACCGCGCGATGCGAGCGCAACCGCAATTTTAGAGGCTCTCGAGATAGCATCGCCGCGCGCTGTGATCCTGCTTTTTGGTGGCGCGGCTGGCCTCGATGAGTCACGCAAATCCCATCTCGCAACTTTGTTTTCCGACGGAGTTGCTGCGGTGGCCGCCGAAATGGGAGCGCTGATTATCGATGGAGGCACACAATCCGGCATCATGGCAATCATGGGGGAGGCTGTCGCGGCAAGTCCCGGGACAGTTCAGTTGCTCGGAGTCGCGCCGAAAGGGAAAATTACGAACCCGGAGATTGCGGGAACATCCAAAATCTCGGAGGGCGCTCCGCTTGAGCCGAATCATTCCCATTTCGTTTTGGTGGAAAGTAATAAGTGGGGCGGCGAGACGACGACGATGTTGGAACTGGCGCGCGCGTTCAACGCGCCGATCGTTGCAATCCTAGTCAATGGCGGCGCGATTGCGGCGGACGAAGCTTTGCACAGTGTGCGCAAAGGGTGGCAACTCATCGTGATTGAAGGCAGCGGAAGATTTGCAGACGAATTGAGCGCAGCCGTACGCGATGGTCAGTCAGCGAAATCCGCTAAAGCAAGTGAGATCGCACGCTCCGGCCGCGTTGCCTTATTTCACGTCGATGGTGCCGCTAAAAAATTAAGAGACGCGCTGGGCCAAATGCTGCGCGGCTAATGCACGAATTGGTTTTTAGAGTCGATGTCGCGATGACGTTTTCGTGGGCGAAACTGCTAATCACGTCGCGCAACGTGCCAGAGAGCTTGTCGCTCCAGGTATTCCGAGATTAGCAAACAGAGAAACAGGGCAAAAGCGTTCGGGATCTGCGGTATCGAACTTCTTGTCGAAGAACTAGTTTGTGACGCCAGTTTGCGGCCGCTGGAAAAGCGCTTGTGTGCGCAGCAGTTCTCCGGCAGTTTCGTTCCGGTATGGCGGTGGATCGCAGACTGGGTTGTCTCAGCATCTTTTTGTTCGTCGCGCTTTGCGCCAGCCTGTTCGTTAACCTGGTGCTGATGGTCGTGGCGTTTCAGCGCCTCGGCGGGATTCGCGAAGCAGAACCGATTCCGCGTTTCCGCGAGATCCTGCTTCAAAAAGGCGCGCGCGCGAGCACGGACAAAATCGCCGTCATCACCATGCGCGGACTGATCAGCACCTCGATCCCGGGAAGCGTCAGCGACTCGATGGTGGACGATTTGCGCGCAGGCCTACAACAAGCGCGCGATGACAACCGCGTCAAAGCCGTTGTGCTCGAGATCGATTCGCCCGGCGGAGAAGTCACGGCTTCCGATGAGATCTACAGCGCGGTCGTCAAGACGCGCGCAAGGAAACCGGTGGTCGTCTACATGGATTCACTGGCCGCTTCAGGCGGGTATTATGTCTCCTGCGGCGGCAGATTCCTGATGGCGAATGAAACGACCATCACCGGGAGCATTGGCGTGATCATTCAAACGCTCAATTATGAGCAGCTATTTAACAAAATCGGGCTTGCCTCTGTAGTTTTTAAGAGCGGAAAATTTAAGGACATGCTCAACGGAGCGCGACCGATCACTCCGGAGGAACGGGAGCTGGTGCAGAATTTCATCATGAAAACGTACGACAAGTTTCTCGGCATCGTAGCGAAGGAGCGAAATTTGCCGGCTGATCTTTTGCGCAATACGATCGCCGATGGCCGAATTCTCTCGGGCACAGAAGCATTGGAGAACAAACTGATCGACGGCGTTGGTGAGTTGGACGATGCCTTTGCCAAAGCAAAAGAACTGGCGAACGCGCCGGACGCGAAAGTTGTGAAGTATGGTCCGCCGTTTAGTCTGGGCAGGTTCCTGCGCGTATTCGGAGAATCCGAGTCGAAGATTGAACTGCAACTCCCGAAACAACTTGTGCCACAACTGGAATCGGGACGGGCGTATTTCCTGCCGAGTTACTACGCTCCCTAGAGGATCGCGGATCGCCAAGCGCTATGGGCGGAATCGTTACTCCCATTCTCACTTATGTTCCTGAATGCTGTAGCCTCCGCTCTTCTCACCGGACAATCCGAAGGGCAACTCCCTTTCGTTTTCAGATCCGCTGAGAGTAGCGCACAGAACAGCAAGCCCTACATGCTATCCGACAACTTCTTCGCGGCATTGGGAGCCACCCCGAGCGTCGCCTTTGGTTTGCTTTCCGTTGTTTACATGATTGCCAGTATGGGTGTGTATTTATCGCTGACTTATCAGATCAGCGCACGGACCCGCGATCCTTCCGGGGCTGAGGCGGCGGCGCGCGCCTTTGGATTACCCGAAGCAATTCTCGCCGGGCTGCTGACGCTTTTTCTCGGGCTGACTATCAGCTCAACAGTTTCGCAGCCCTCGATTCAGTTTAGCGCACGCAATCTTCTGGCAGATTTCCTTTTCACCGCTCTCATCGTGCTGGTCATAGTCACTCTTCTGCAGTTCCGCGGCTTTGATGTTGGCGCGTTGGCCGGATTCTTCAGAATCAGTTTCTTCCGAGCCTTGGGGACGGGAGCGATGCTCCTGTTTTTTGCTTATCCATTGATCAACTTATCTGAGGCAATTAATCAACGGTTGTTTGGTGGCGGCTCAAGCAAACAGACCATTGTCGAGTTCTTCAGTGGATCGCGCACGATCGATCAGCGGATTATGATCATCGTTTTCGCAGTAGCGATTGCACCGCTGTTCGAGGAATTCCTCTTTCGATTTTTCATCTACGGCGTTCTCAAAAGATACTTTGGCTGCCTTGTCGGGGTGATACTTAGTGCGCTGTTGTTCTCCGCAGCCCACGCACACTTTCCCTCGTTTGTGCCGTTGTTCGTTCTGGGGAGCTGTTTCGCGATCGCCTATGAATGGAGCGGCTCCATTCTTGTCTCAATGACAATGCATTCGCTATTCAATGCGATCACGCTGACTGCCCTCGCATTTCCAGAGCTTTTTCCTCAATGAAGGTCGGTGCTCTGGGCGAAGACCGGCTCCTTGACCAGATCTTGCTTCAACTTCGGCGTGGCAGAATTCGGAAAGTCTCCGCGCGTGCGGGTGACGATTGCGCGCTGGTGCAGATTCCGCGCGGCAATAAAGATCTCGTGCTAAAGACAGACTGCATGGTCGAAGGCGTGCATTTTGTGCGGGGGACCAATGCGTCGGACGTCGGATGGAAAGCAATGATGCGCCCGTTGAGCGATTTTGCTGCGGCTTCAGCCCTGCCTCAGTTTGCGCTCATCACGCTCATCATTCCGCAGAAGACAGACGCCGCTTGGGTAAAACAGTTGTATCGCGGGCTACGCCGGGCTGCGACTCGCTTCGATGTCCGCATAGTCGGCGGCGAAACAAGCAGCACACCGGGGCCGATCGCGATCTCCGTAAGTGTAGCCGGATTTGTCGAAAGGAACCGCGCGTTGTCGCGCCGGGGCGGAAAACCGGGTGACGACCTTTTCGTTACGGGCCGGCTCGGAGGCTCGTTGAAACAAAAACATTTGCAATTCATTCCGCGGATTGCGGAATCGCGGTGGCTTGCAACGAATTTCTCGATCCACGCGATGATGGATTTAAGTGACGGATTGGGCTCAGATCTTCCGCGTTTAGCGCGGGCTAGCAACGTCGGATTCGACATCCAGTTTGAGAAGCTGCCGCTTGCCCCCGGCGCAGACGTTAATGACGCCATTTCAGAAGGCGAGGACTACGAATTGCTCTTCGCCGTTTCGCCGCATGACAGCGACCGGTTGCAACGAGAATGGCGAGGAAAATTTCCGAAGTTGCTGCTAACTCGAATTGGTTTGCTGACTCGAGAATCGAAAATCGAAAATCGAAAATTGCCCCGTGGCTACATTCATTTCCAACAGCCCCGCTGAGACGGAAGCCATCGGAAGGCAACTTGCGGAGGATGTGGATGCTGGTTCCGTGCTGGCTCTCAAAGGCGAACTGGGCAGTGGCAAGACCTTGTTCACCAAAGGTCTCGTCGCCGGACTTGGAAGCACCGCGGCGGTAACCAGCCCTACGTTCACGATCGTGCACGAGTACCAGGGCGGGCGATTGCCCGTCTATCATTTCGATTTCTTTCGCTTGGAAAATCTAAAAGCAGCAGCGCGGCTTGGACTCGACGATTATTTCTTTGGCGAGGGCCTTTCAGTGATCGAATGGGCGGATCGCTTTCCCGACCTGATTCCCGAACAGGCGCGCTGGATTTCGTTTAAGATAAAATCGGAGCGTCGGCGGGCCATCGCGCTGCTTGAAGACAGCAATGAAGATTCTCGCGCTTGAACTTTCTACCGCGCGCGGCAGCCTGGCATGGCTGGACAAAGAAACCGAGTTCTCTCGCGAATGGCCTAACGACCGGAAAAACTCCGCAGCGTTTTTCAAGAATCTTCAGGTCGTGAGAACCAAGTTTGGCGCTCCGGAGACCATCATTGCCGGGCTTGGCCCGGGCTCGTATGCCGGAACGCGAATTGCGATCTCGGCTGCGATCGGGATGCAACTTTCCTGTGACGCGCGCCTGATCGGATGGCCGTCGATCTGCGCGATGGAAACCGATGCGCAGGAATACTGTATTGTTGGCGATGCGCGCAGGAAAACTTTTTTCTTCGCGCGCGCAGTTCGGAGTGAGTTGGTTGAAGGTCCGACATTATGTTCCGAGGCGGATTTGAAAGCGAAACTGGAACTCCTGCATCCGGCCATGCCGGTTTTTAGTTCGGAGTTGCTCCCGCAATTTGACCGCGCCATGATTCGTTTTCCATCGGCTCGCGTGCTGGCCAGACTTGCGGAGGAGCCGCGACGCAGCTTTTTTGTGCCACCGCTGGAACCAATCTATTTGCGCGAACCGCACATCACGATGCCGAAATGAAGGAAAGTTACCGCTGCTGGGCTGAAATTGATCGCGCTGCATTGCGGCATAACGCAAAAGTCGTGCGGGATCGAATCGGGTCCGCTGAGATGCTCGCGGTGGTGAAAGCAAATGCGTACGGCCACGGATTGCTCGGCGTCGCCCAGGCGCTGGCCGATGACGCGCACTTGTTCGGCGTCGCCAACCTTGAAGAAGCTCTGGTGCTGCGTGATTCGCTGCCGCATCCCGTCGTCATTCTCGGCCCGGCAACTCCGGAAGAAAGATCGACAATCGCCGAACGCGGTTTCATCCCGACCATCTCGAGTTTGGAGGAAGCCCAGGCGTTCGATCGACTCCAGCCCGTGGCGGTGAATTTTAAGATCGATACCGGCATGGGGCGAATGGGCGTCGTGCAGAATGAAGCGCTTGAGGTTTTCAAACGCGCGGCAGCGCTGCCGAATATTGAGATTCACAGCATATCGACACATATGCCGGTGTCGAATGAAGACGCAGAGTACACGCGCGACCAGATCGGCCGATTCCAAAGAATCGTTGGGCAAATTCGCGCAGAAGTTCCGGGAACTTACAAGGCGCACGTGTTGCAAAGCGCCGGCACGCTTGCTTTCAATCCGCCGACGTTTGAGATCGTGCGCGCCGGCATCGCGCTTTACGGCATTTCGCCGCTGCCGGAATTTCGCGAGTTGCTTAAGCCAGTGATGACGTGGAAAACACGAATCTGTCTGGTACGCGACGTGCCGAAAGGCAGCTCAATCAGTTATGGGCGCACGTTTATCGCGCCACGAAACATGCGAGTGGCGACCCTGTCAGCCGGCTACGCTGATGGATATCCATGGCATCTTTCCAATCGCGGCGCTGCTGTGTTGGTCCACGGAAGGCGTTGCCCTCTTCTCGGTCGCGTGACAATGGACTTGATCGTCATTGATGTGAGCGGGCTCGACGATGTGCAGGTAGGCGACGATGTTGTCCTTATGGGGCGCGATGGAAGTGGAGAAATTTCCTGCGCTGAATTGGGGGAGAGAGCCGGGACGATCACGTGGGAAATTATTACCAGAATTGGCGCGCGAGTGCGGCGAGTTTATCTTTGAGGATCGTTGAAATGTTGAAGCGTTGAAACGTCAAAGCGGATCAGGTCCCGCGCTCGGTTCAAAGCGCTTTAACGCTTCAACTGTTTAACGAAATAATGTTCCAAATCATTTTCAACGAGCTAAGCGCAGCCGAGATTTCGGCGTTGCCGAAACGATTGCAGCTTGAGTTGCTGGCCGAGTTCCAAATTTTACCGGAAGATTTGGACCAGCTCGATTCCGAGCGCTTCGGCGTGATCCAACGCGAAGGAAAAAAGCTTTACCGTTATCGGGCGAAGAATTACCGGATCTATTTCGCCAAAACCGATGAAGGCATCAAAGTCCATCGTGTCTTGCACAAAAACACACTTCGGGATTTTCTCTTCCGCAGCAAACTGCCTGTTTCGGAGGACGCGCAACTGGGCGAAACGCGTGAGTTCTGGAACTTGATCGAAGAAGGCGAGCGGACGCCAAAGGCGTAACGTCGCGTCCGATTTGGTCCCGTGCACATGGGCCAAATAAGCGGCGTACTATTTCATCAATAGCACCGAACGACTGCGCTTGATCTCGCGGGTGATTTTCCGGTGCATGTATGCAGGCATGCCGGTCACGCGACGAGGAAGAATTTTGCCGCTTTCGCTGACGAATTTCTTCAAAAGATCAGGATTCTTGTAATCGATTGCTTCCATGGCGATGTCGATCCGGCGTCGCGGCATGGGTCGATTGGCGCGGCGAAATGCGGAACGGCGTTTTGGAGTTTTTGGCTGCATCGTTGATTACTTGACCTCGCGGTGCAAGGTGCGCCGCCGCAAAAACGGATTGTATTTCTTCTTCTCCAGCCGGTTCGGCGTGCGCGGACTTTTTTTGTTACGGGTCGTCATGTAACGCGAAGGCGGCTTCCCAAGCGCTTTAGCTTCCGTGCATTCAAGGGTGACAATCTCTTGCGCCATGATATTCGGTCACTCCTTCACTTCGGGCGGAGAAGCTTCCTCCTCCTCAGACTCAGCCCCCTCTTCTTCGGTCAACCCAAACAAGGAAGTAACTGATGGACGAACCCGGAAGGCTCTGCTTTGCTTTTCCAACTGCGACTGACATTCCACCGTAAACCGGGCAAAAGGGATCGCTTCGAGGCGTGCCCGCGGAATTGGTTTACCGGACATTTCGCATTTCCCGTAGGTTCCGAGCTCGATTCGCTTGAGCGCCTCATCGATTTCGTAAAGTGCATCCTGCTCCTGCGACAGCAGACTTAGCGCAAAATCGCGGTCGTATGCGTCCGATCCGGCGTCGGCCTGGTGCATTCCGAAAGCCGAGGCTTCGCTCCCTTCGGCGCGCGAACGAAGCGTCCCCTGGGCCACACCAGCCATCGAATCCACTACTGCGTCGCGAAGCTGCAGCAGTTTTTGTTTTTGTTTGCGGATGAACGGATCCAGCTTCTTTTCGCGATGATTCAATCCCAGCAACACCGCTGCGGCTGATTCGGTGCTTTTTAGGTTTCTCTTGGCCGAGTGGCGCGCGGTCTTCTTTCCACGAGCGGTATTTTTCGACGTCGCTTTCCTGACGCGAAGCTTGCGAGCTGGCTTCGGCTTTCGTACAGCCGATTTCGCCGCAGAACGATTCTTTTTCTTTGATTTGGCCATAGTGAGTGTTCTAAGCGCCACCTCTAATCGACTGACGCGGAGAAAATGGACGCTTAATTAAAAACATTTATCTCAGCACGCAAGCGGATTCGGCCAAAAATTTCGTTGCCGCATGAACTATCCCGAGCTGTAACATCCAGCCTTCCAGCAGGATTGATTACGTAGCTCGCGCAACGACATTTGTGCCGCGTGTCACCGGATCGCCAGTCGCAAACCTGCTGCTTGCTGATTAAGTCCGCAGCTTAAAACGATTGCGTTTCGGGCGTTTGGAATTGGCGTGCGCGAGCGTGCAAGCCTAAACGGAACGGTTGAGTGGGCGTGAAGGACCGGCGGAACCTCTGCCGAACTCAGAGCTTGTGCCGCGATGATGACCTGCCACAGTCCTGCCGCGCCAACGCTCTCGCCCAAGGCTGGTTTTGCTGTGTAAACCACCGCATTCGGCGTGAGTTCGTGAAGTACCTGAGATTCTGCTCGATCGATAAACGTTCCGTTCGCGCTGGAGATAACAACGTCGATTTCTACTTTAGCCAGATCACGCACGATGCGCTCCAAGACTCCCGCAGCTTGGGATTGCGTTGCAAAATATCCGCCGGCATGCGCGGATTCGATGCTGAAAACTCCGTTCCGTGCAACAAGAACCGCACCTGCGCCTTCGCTCAAAACCATTCCGCGGTTTTGACTACCGTATGGTTCAATGGGAGGCGCCTGACGAAGCAATCGCCACCGCCGATAAGCATCGCACAAGACCCAATCGACTTCTTCGGTGCCGACCACCAGGCAGTAGTCCAGCGCTTCATTGTCCATCACCTCTTCGGCCATTTTTATGGCTGCGAGACCAACCGCTCCGTCTCCAACGAGCGTGTAACTAGCGCCTGTCACGCCGACAATGGCTGCGACATGGCTAGCCGGTGCGTTGAAAACGGTTTCCGGAAACAGGAGCGGGCTGGCTGCCTGCGCGCCTGTGTTAACGATTTCGCGGTAAAAACGTTTCGTGTAAGTGACGCCTCCATTTGAGATGGCGAAGATCAGCGCAATTCGTTCAGCGTTCCCTGAATCGAGCTTTAGTTTTGCAGATTCCAACGCTTGCAACCCTGCTATCGCGGCGAAGCGCGAAATGGCACTGGCGCGGCGAAGGCGCGGATGATCAAAGCCCTTGATCACTGATTCCGGTACGCGAAAGACGTTATAAACCCGTTCTACGGACTCCTCGGAAACCGTTGTCGCAGATGCCTGGTCACCATCAACTAATCGCTGCCAAACTGAATCAATGCCTGTTCCAAGAGGCGTCACCCACCCCATGCCGGCAATCGCCAGGCTCATGCTTCGAATTTACGCATTATAATCGAAGCATTCGTCCCGCCGAATCCAAACGAGTTTGAAAGTGCTGTGCGTACCAGGGCTGGTCGCGCTTCGTTCGCGACGATGTTTACATCGAGTTCGTCGTCTAAACTGGTGAAATTGATGTTAGGCGGAAGAAACTGGTGTTGCAGCGCAAGCAAACAAACGATCGCCTCGATGGCGCCCGCGGCTCCGAGTGAATGACCCATCATGCTTTTGGTTGAGCTGACCGGCACACCATTAAACAACGCGCTGATTGCCTTTCCCTCGGCTGCGTCATTGAACACGGTGGCTGTTCCATGCGCGTTGACGTAATCGATGTCGCTCGCGGAGATGTGCGCGCTCTTGAGAGCGCGCTCCATCGCCTGTCGCGCTCCGATGCCGGATGGCTCCGGTTGTGTGATGTGAAAGTTATCGGTGGAAATCCCGTAGCCGGTAATCTCTGCGAGAATAGACGCGCCACGCTTCCGAGCCAAATCGAGATCTTCCAGCGCCAGAACCGCAGCGCCTTCACCAAGCACCATGCCAGACCGATGCCGATCGAATGGGCGGCATTTCTCTGGCGTAGAGGCTTGAAGGGAATCAAAGCCGACGAAGACCATTTCTGTGAGTGCGTCATAACCGCCGGCTAAGACGCGCTGGTAACGACCCGAACGCACGCATTCAAACGCGTGCCCAATTGCATTTGTGCCGGACGCGCACGCGTTCGTAATCACGTGGCACGGTGCTAAAATTCCAAACGCCGCCTGTGCATCGATTACAGGCTTTTGCGCTGAATAATTCGCGATCCAGGTCGGGGCATGCCGCAAATCGCCCGCCCGCTGCAACGAGCGGTAATAGCGTTCGCCGTGAGACATGCCGCCGCTCGTGGTTCCAATGACGGTTAGCTCCGGTTCAAATCCAGGCTGCTGCGTAACGAGTTCTTCTAGCGCCTGCATCATCATGTGCGAGGTGCGATGCAAGCGTGCAGAACGCGGCGTTTCCGCGCGGCTGGCCAGCAGCCGCGCGTCAGCGACCTGGCCAGAAGTTTTGCACCGGCATTGCGCGACTGAGAAGCGCATCACTCGAGTCACACAATCCCGTGCGCTCCGCAATGAATCGAGCGTTTCGGCCAGCCCAAACCCCAGCGGACTGACCACGCCGGCAGCCGTAACTGCCACGCGGGCCGGGGAATTTGCGCTTTGTAGCTTGCCGGCTTCAGCCATTTTCGAGCACCAAAAATTGAGCCTTGATTTCTATTGCTTTCTTAAAGGAAGCATTTTACAAGTGACCGCAAAACGGGAAACGGAAGCCCGGAAGGTGGTGGATTGTCAGTTGAGTTTATTCAATGGCGATTTGAAATCCGATAGGCGGAAACAGTTACCTGGCTGCGTTTTCTAGAATAAACTCAATGGGAACCAAATTATACGTAGGTAATCTACCCTTCAACACGACGGAGAACGAACTGCAGGAACTTTTCTCGCAAGCTGGAGCTGTGCAGGAAGTGACTCTCATGCAGGACAGATTCACTGGCAAATCGCGCGGGTTCGCCTTTGTGACCATGGGCTCGGACGAGGAAGCGCAGAACGCTATTTCGAAATTTAACGGCCACACTATGGAGGGCCGGCCGATGACTGTGAATGAGGCACGCCCACGCGAGCAGCGGCCGCCGGGTGGCGGCGGCGGCGGCGGCGGGCGTTACGGCGGCGGCGGATACGGCGGGCGGCGTGACGGTGGCCAGCGAAGAGGCTACTAGATTGACCGCGTAGCACTCCAGGGGAATTTGGGCAGGGCTGGATTCGAACCAGCGAAGGCGTAAAGCCAGCAGATTTACAGTCTGCCCCGTTTGGCCACTTCGGTACCTACCCGTCTAGTGCGAGCGATTGATATATCCTCGCACTTTATAGCTTGCAACTGCCAGAGAGGTTCATAGCGGTTGATCCAGAATTTCCAGCGACTACTTTTTTGAATGGCGTTTCTGCGCAGTATTTTTTGGTTCGCTCTGTTCATTCTCCTGACATTTTGCTTCGTGGTGCTGTTCGAGTACGGGGCGCAGGATTTTACAAACGGCGCGCAAAAAGAATATGCGCGGATAAAATCAGTCCTCGTGAAGCGAACGGACAAAATCAGAAAACCTAAAAACGAGCGTTGAATAGCGATCTTGCAATCTATATTCCTGGCATGGCAAGAGTTTGTATCGGGAAAGGCGCTAGAAATTCTGTTGCATTCTCGATCTGCAACACCGGCCGGGCCAGATGTACTGCCAAAAAACTGGTATCTGGCGTCGGAGCAACCGCGGCTTGAGCGCGGATTTTACATTCGGCCAATTGCTCGACAACGCGCCGCATCTTCGCACTCAAATCGCGGCGGTCTGTAAATCGAATCGTGCAAACGCCCGGAGCAGTGTCTTCGACGAAAGGGCTGAGTGTGAACGCGTGGTGAAGCAAGATTTCCTGCATCGATTTTTCCTGCGCGGGTGCACGAACTTTGATGACCACCCGCAATGATCGCGCCAGGGCCTGACTGGGCGTCATTCCTTTTCGAATGCTGGCTTCTTCTGCAGCCTCGTTCAGTTGAATGATGAGCGGTTTCCTTTCTTGTTCTTCAATCAACGCTACCGGTTTTTCGCACAGTTCCGGCTGGTGCCGCATGGCGGCCTGCAAATAGAAGTTCGGCAAATAAATTGTGGCGAACATCAGTAAGCTCCGAAGAGATAGGGACGGCGCGCTGCGCCATCCGGAGATCGCAGCGCGATGCCCCCTACACGCAACTCCGCTGAGATGCGATCGTTTCACAACCATTCGCACCCCTGAAAACGCGTCCTGCGTTTCCAAAGTTTTCAAGTTCCAGGAATTTTCGAGAACAAATCTCAGTTGCGCGCTGCCGACCATCTCGTATGGCGTGAGAACCAGACAGGCGGTGGGGATCATCTCGACCAGTCGTTGCAAGCGATACCAATGCGTCTGTGGAATTTTTCGCAATTCTTCAGGTGTATTCAGCACCAGATCGACAATCACCAGGGGGAAATTGCCGTCGCGCAAAAGGAGATCAGCCGCTTTGATCGTTTCATATGTTTTGCTACACCGGAGCCAAAGCAGGTGTCGAAAGGAGGGATTATCCAATCCGCAGGGGTCAAACGAATCGCTGCCATCGATCAGCGCCAGGAAATAATTATCGCGATATGCGCCGTAGATAAGAGCGTGAATGAGCGAAGCGCTGCCCGTGCTTATTCGCGGGCTGATCAATTCGGTGATCGCGCTCCGCGGCAATCCGCCGCCAATCGGTTCATCAAAAAAAGGTAACCCGGTAGTTAAACGCGTCGCCGCGGCGAGCGATGGATGCGGGAAACGCTCCGCCAGCAAGTTCCGCAGATCGATAATCTTGGCGCTCGCAGCCATGGAACATCAACATGGCATATCGAACGGATATGTTCAACTGAACATGATTAGCTAGTCATCCTGAGCGCAACGAAAAGCGGAGTCGAAGGATCCCGTTGCGCTAACCTTCGTATTGTCACCGGATTCCTCGAGTTCCCCCGGAATGATGAGCCCGTTCAGTGCCTCTTCCGGCGCTCTTGTTTACGGATCAGCGACACCATGACACCTTGAACTTTCAGCTCCCGAGCCGGCACCAGATCCGGATAGCGCGGGTTTTCTGCCTTGAGATATGGCCGCCCACGCTCGACCACGTAACGCTTCAATGACGTTTCGCCGTCGATTAACGCGGCAACGATGTCCCCGTCATGCACCTCTTTCGTGTCTTCCAAAATCACTACGTCGCCGTCAACAATGTGCGCTCCGACCATCGAGTCGCCGCGAACGCGCAAGGCAAATGTGCCGCGATTCTTCAGGACATTTGCCGAGCGCACATCCAGCGACACATGTCCCTCGATGCTCTGGTCGGTCAACGCCGACATGCCCGCCGGAATCTGACCGTAAATTGGAATGTCGGTAATTCGGACTTTCATGGCTGGAGTAATCAATGCCCGCGCCTTGCGCGCGTGCCGATTCAGAAAGCCTTTTCGCTCCAGCGCAGCGATGTATTGCATCACCGATGTCTGACTCGCGAACCCGAAGTGATTTTGGATTTCGCGCGTGCTGGGTGTGATGCCTTTCTCGCGTTGCTCGCGCTGAATAAAGTCAAGCACGCTTCTCTGCCTCTCGGTCAGCACGTGGAGAGGATGCTTTAAACTGCGGCACAACGCAAGTTCAAATGAACATTACTGAGCCCCGGCAAGACTTGCGAGCCGCTGCTCGAACTGAGAGCTCTATCAAATTTGTAGGCCTGTCATGTTGAGCGAAGCGAAACATCTCTGGTCTTTTCCGTCGAACAGATCCGAGCATGACCTGAGATTCTTCTCCGGCGACTGCGGGATCAGAATGACAGCAATGAGCGGCTCTTAGATTATCCAAATGTTGGATTTTGTCCCTGGCTCCGCTCAGGATGACAGAAGGAAATTACAACCGCACCAGATCGACCAGAAACTGGCACCAGAGATAAATCATCCCGCGCCAGGAATATTTGACGTCGCCTGCTGCCGTTTGCTTCAGAACCCCTTTGTGAATGTTGTGCGCGATTTGGTCGCGCAGATCTCTCTCAATGTCCGTCTGAATCTGCTCTTCATCGAGCGGTTCGATGTCCGCAGAATCAACTCCGTTTCGGCGGAGAAATTCGCGATGACTTTGATACAGTTGCCAAAACGATCGGTCCGGCCGCTGCCGATTGATTCGGAATGCGGGGGAGAGTTTTAGCCCATAGGACAACGGATAATTCCACGTGGTCCAAACTATGCCGTTACTCGCACGCGAGGAAATGCGCAGGTAATAGAACGAAAAATCACGCTGTTCATTCAGGCAAATGGCGGCCTGGGCCCGATCTTCTTCTCTGTAAAACAACCGGAAGAACTGCCGGTAATCTTCCCAATCCCACCCGGCGTCGTCCACATGAACGAATCCTTCCTCCTCAATCTCGCGTGTGATTTCACTGAGCGCCGGGAAGGTATCCGAAGACGGGGGACTTTTAGGTCGAAGCTGTTTTTCTTTCGGAAGGCGCAGCGCACGAATCCGGGTAAGAATTTCCAGCCACGGCAGAAACAGCCAGCCTACGGCGGCGACCAAACCCCATAGCCAGTTATCGGTAGCAAAATAGACGGCGAGAAAAGTTGCGGCAACAATTCCGAGCGCCCCGGCCTTTTGCGCATACGAATTGTGAAAAGTGCGCAGGCCAACACTGAGCACGGCTACGCCGAGCGTAAGAAACAAACCGAAAAGCATCGGGAATTGCTTGGCTAAGGATTAATCTGGTGGTCGTTAAGAAATTTTTGAAGCTGTTCTGTATCGAAATTCGCCAGGACTCTATCGCCCGCCACGAAGGTGGGCACATAGGTCTGAGCAGAGACGTGCTTCATCTCTTCATATGCCTGCCGGTCTTTGCCGACGTCAATCTCCTGGAAACAATAACCTTTCCCGCTGAGATAATCCTTCGCATCAATACACCAGGAACACCACTCACGACTGTAGAGCTTCAACTGCATCGGCGGGCGCAAATAAATCAGTCACCGCTGCGCAGTCAACTGATTCCGTCCCATCTGTCCATGGGTCACCTCCGCGGCTGGTTCTAATATGATTTTGCCCAAACTACGCGGCGCGCACTCGGTTCGCCGGTAAAAATGCATTGCCCGGGCTCGGAAGAATCACCCAGCGGAATAACGCGGATCGTAACTTTCAGATCGTTTTTAATCTGTTCTTCGACTGCGCGTGATCCATTCCAGTGCGCGAGTGCAAAACCGCCGTGGATTTCTGGTTTAGCGGGATTTTTCGCCGTAAAAAAATCGTAGAAATCTTTTTTCGAGTTCATCACGTGAGTGTTCGCGTCCTGGAATTCTTTCGCACGCGCATACAGCGAATCCTGGATCGAAGCGAGAATTTCCGGCACGCGCGCGGCGAATTCGTCCATCGGCATTGATGATTTGCTCTTCACCGGCCGGTCGCGCCGGCTCACTACGACGGAATTTTTTTCAATATCGCGCGGCCCGATCTCGACTCGCAGCGGTACACCTTTCTTGATCCACTCCCAATTCTTAACTCCACCGCCGAGATCGCGCCGATCGACTTCAGCCTCAATCGCAACATCATCGAGATATTTTTTCGAGCGTAACTCCGCCGCGAGTCTGTCGCAGGCTTCCAAAACTCTTGCGCTCGTCTCTTCCCTGGGGGTGATTGGCAGAATGACGACGTGCGTCGGCGCGATGCGAGGCGGCAAGACAACGCCGTCATCGTCACCGTGGGCCATGACGACTGTGCCCACCATGCGCGTCGTCATGCCCCAGCTCGTGGTCCAGCCAAATTCCTGTTTGCCCTGGCGCGTTTGGAACTGAATTCCGCTTGCGCGTGCAAAATTTTGCCCGAGAAAATGCGAGGTGCCGGCCTGGATTGCTTTGCGGTCCTGCACCATCGCTTCGAGCGCCATGGTTTCCACCGCGCCAGGGAATTTTTCGCTATCCGATTTTAAACCCGCGAATACGGGAATCGCGCAACGTTCCCGCACAAACGTTTCGTACACGCCAAGCATCCGCTTGGTTTCTTCTCGCGCTTCTGCCTCCGTTTCGTGGACGGTATGGCCTTCCTGCCACAGAAATTCCGTTGTGCGCAGGAACAATCGCGTCCGCATTTCCCAGCGCACGATGTTGCACCACTGGTTGATCAGGATCGGCAAATCACGATACGATTGCACCCATTTCGCGTAGCTCGCGCCGATGATCGTCTCGCTCGTCGGTCGAACCACCAGTGGTTCGGTCAATTTCGATTCCGGGTCGGGCATCAATCCGCCCTCCTTGTCAATCTTGAGCCGGTAATGCGTAACCACGGCGCATTCCTTGGCAAAGCCTTCGACGTGCTCAGCTTCTTTCGCGAAATAACTCAGCGGAATGAATAAAGGAAAATAGGCATTGCGATGACCGGTGGCACGAATCAGCGCGTCGAGCTGACGCTGCATGTTTTCCCAGATCCCGTAGCCCCACGGACGAATGACCATGCAACCGCGGACATCCGAAGGCTCAGCCAGTTCCGCGGCCCGAATCACCTGCTGATACCACTCCGGAAAATCTTCGTCGCGCCGGGGTGAGATCGCAGTCTTTGTGGCTGTTGTATTCATCGAGAGTGGCGTTTCATAGAAACGCCCTACAATTGTAGGGCGGCTGTGTCAGCCGCCAACTGGGATTTTATGAATCATGGGCAACATAGTCGCCCCAGACGGTTGACAGGCGCCTGCGTCACCGATAGTTTTGCTGCCCTTTTTCTAAGATGAAAACCTTCTCCGCCAAAGCCAGCGAGGTGCCACAAAAGTGGTGGGTCATCGATGCCAAAGGCCAGGTGCTTGGCCGCGTCGCTGTGAAGGCTGCCAACCTGCTGCGCGGCAAAAACAAAACGATTTTCACGCCACACGTGGACACCGGAGACTTTGTCATTGTCGTTAACGCAGAAAAAGTCCGGCTTACCGGAAAGAAAGAGGAACAGAAAAGTTACATGAGTTTTTCCGGCTACGTCGGCGGACATAAATCCGAAAATGTCCGGGCGCGCCGGGCTCGTCATCCCGAGCTGCTGATCGAACGGGCCGTTCGCGGAATGATTCCGCACAATCGACTTGGCCGGCACGCGTATCGGAAATTGAAAGTGTATCGCGGTGATTCGCATCCGCACGCTGCGCAACAGCCCGAGGCTGTGAAAATTTAGACGTCCTGATCCTATGCCACAAACTGAAGAATTCATCGCCACGGGTCGCCGCAAAACATCGGTCGCGCGTATTCGCATGACGCCCGGCAGCGGCAAAATCGATATCAATGGCCGCAGCTTCGAAGATTACTTCCAAACTGAGCCGTTACAGAATGTCGTGCTGCAACCGCTTCAAACTGCCAAGGCTGTAAATACTTACGATTTGTCTATTCACGCAAGTGGCGGCGGTATGATGGGACAGGCCGGCGCCGCGCAGCTCGCCATCGCACGCGCTCTGCTTCAGGTCGATGGCAATCTGCGAGCCCCTCTTAAAGCCGAGGGCTTGTTGCGTCGCGATCCGCGCATGAAAGAGCGAAAGAAATCAGGACAACCCGGCGCGCGGAAACGTTTCCAGTTCTCGAAACGTTAATCGAATCAATCCAGAAGCGAGCGCTGTAGATACGACCCTGTGGGTCGTCTCAAATCGTTAAAACAGCATCGCGGCCAAAGACCGGCCATAGGCCGGTGGCTACAGCGTGCATGACTGCACTCTACGGTTTCTTTGGCGACGGCACGCCCTGCGGCTGATTTGGCGCAGGCGGAGCTTGCGGGGCTGGGACGGGCGGAATCGCCAGCATCGGCGGGATGCTTGACGCTGCTGTCGGTGCCGGGGTGGATGACATGATGGGTTTCACTAAGCGCAATTGCTGCATCGCTTCGCTTGCCCAAAAGCTCGTCCGGTATTGTGTGAGGATGGTTTCGCAGATGCGACTGGCGTCTTCATTACGATCTTTGGCTTTCAGAATGTACACCTGCGAAAGCATGGCCAGCGGCGCAGCGTAAGTGTTGGGATAAGCCGATGCGATCTGCTGATACAGCGCCAGCGCTTCATCCATTTTGCCCATCGACTCCAGATTAGCCGCCATGGCCAGCTTTGCCGTGCTCACAAGCTCGTCTTGCGGATATTTCGCGATGAAGCTCTCCAGCGTTTTGTTCGCCTCCGCGAATTTCTTTTCCTTCCGCTGCGCTTCGGCGAGAAAGATGTACGCGTCCGCGGCGGCAGTCGTATTGGAGTAACGAGCAATTACCTGTTGATACTCCTGTGCGGTTTTGGCAGCCGCCAAAGCGGCCGATGCATCGGCTGCGCGGCGATCGGAATAGAAGCGATAACCGGTAAACGCAATCACCGCGAGCAACACAACGCTCAACGCCGCAATGAGTGGCTGTTTGAAACGTTCCCAAAATACACGCGTTTCCAGTGCGACATCGCGAGACGGAGGCGGAGCTGCTGGCATAAACGGCACGTACTTGATGGATCAGTTTGAAACCGGGTGAGGGTCGTCTTATGCCACGCGAAGGTTTCTCGCGCAAGCCGAGAGAAGTCGCGCCCGCCTGTTCGCGAACAATCTTGTCTTGATAACACCCCGTCGAGGGCGACACGCACCCCCGTCCAAACCAATAACCAAGGCCAGGCACTTAAGCCGTGCCTCTAACGGCCCGATTGTGAAAGCGTCATAGTAGATGATGAGCCCGATGGCAGCAACGACTACCACATGCCGTAACGAGAGACACCAAGCGGGGATCGGATTTGATTTCGCCACGCTCGATTGCACGGTTCACAATGTGGTAGCGCCATGCAGCGATTAAGGTCAGCAACCCACCGAATCCGATCATAGCTTCGCCGAGCGGCAGCGATAATCCCGTGTGACGCAGCACCACGTGCGGGTTTATTTGTAGCGCCAGCTCGCGCAACCACAGTCCAAATCGCGCGACCACAAAGCCGAGGCTCATCACCGCAATGCTTGTCCGTAGCCAGGCGAGAAACGTGCGCTCATTTGCAAGCAGCTCGTTCTCGAATTTGAGTGCGGGCATTTTCTCGCTGGACCTGCTCATTTACTAATTGATCGCTTTTTTATTTGCAATTTCTCGTTACGACAAAACACGTCTCGTGGAATCGCTGGACTCAACTTTGCATTGCGCCCAGATCAACAATGCTCGCCAGCGAATTTTTTTGCCGATAAGATTTCCAACATGACTGAATTTTCTAATTTCTTCGGAGCGTTGCTTGGGTTGGGTCATGAGGCAAAAGATCTGACATTCATACAGATCTCGCTGCGCGCTGTAATTGTCTTTCTCGCAACCTTGATCATGGTTCGCCTTGGTCACAAGCGTTCGCTCGCACGTAAAAGCGCCTTCGACGCAATCCTTCTCGTAATCCTCGCCTCCTTCCTGCGCGCGCGATCAACGGCACCGCCCCTCTCTTTCCCACGATCGGCGCGGGCTTTGTCATCGTGCTGCTCAACCGTCTGCTTGCGCTATCCGCCTTTTGTTCTCATTGGTTTGGCATTCTGATCAAAGGCCGGCCGGAAATCATCGTAGAAAATGGAAATCTAATTCTATCTACCATGTACGGAATCATGTCTCCAAGCATGATCTTGAAGAGGACCTGCGGCTGGATGCTGAGCTCGAGGACATTTCCAGTATTCGGGTCGCACGCGTCGAACGCAGTGGCGATATCAGCTTTATCAAAAAAATCGTTTGACCCGTATGCGCGATAGACCTATAAGCACGCGGATTTATGATGCGAAACAAAAAGCGCTGGCTCAAACCGACTCTCAAAACGGTGCCCATTTTTTTTGAGTGCACCTGCTACGCGGGCTCAGTCTGATCGAACGGGAGATCACCTCAAAAACTTCGGTTGATTCGGATCCATATTCTCGGCAGCGCAGCCGGTGGCGGCCTGCCTCAATGGAATTGTGCCTGTGCCAACTGCGCCGCGGCGCGTACGGGAAAAATTGAACCGCAAACGCAATCGAGCATCGCGATTAGCGCCGACTCGGAAGAACCTCACAGCTGGTGGTTGATCAATGCGTCGCCTGATTTGCCTCGGCAAATCGAACGCACGCCGCAATTGCAGCCACGCACCGCTCCATTCCGCAACAGCCGGATTGCAGGCGTTCTTTTGACCAATGCCGATATCGATCATGCGCTGGGGCTATTGCTTCTGCGCGAACAGGAAAAGCCGCTGGTGGTCTATGCATCAGACGAAGCCCGGGCTGCGCTCGTATGGCTTAATCGCGTTCTTGCGCGATTTTGCGGAATTGAATGGCGTGAGATCAGCGCTGATTTCCAACCGCTGGACGGCGCCCTTAGTTTTCGCGCGATCGAACTGCCGCACAGCGTCGTCTTTCAATTTCGCGGCGACGCGTCGGGAGCAA
Organism: uncultured Verrucomicrobiae bacterium; assembly: GCA_963791385.1. Taxonomy (GTDB): domain Bacteria; phylum Verrucomicrobiota; class Verrucomicrobiia; order Chthoniobacterales; family UBA10450; genus Udaeobacter. The sequence goes on along the minus strand of CAWBSH010000022.1, from coordinate 366,144 downwards.
CCGCTTTATTCGCGCCGAGCGTCGGTGAATTGACCGAGCAATTGCGCGATGCGGTTCAGGATTCGGATGTCGTTTTCTTCGACGGCACATTTTGGAGTGACGGCGAACTCGCCAACGTCCGGCCCGGCGCCCGCAGCGCACGCGAGATGAATCATCTGCCGATCAGCGATGGGAGTCTTGATTTCTTGCGTCAATCACCGGCGCGCCGGAGGTTTTACACGCACATAAACAACACCAACCCGATTCTGATGCCTGGCAGTCGAGAACGCACGCAACTCGAGCAGGCCGGAATCGAGATCGCGCGCGATGGACTAGAGATCGTCGTGTAATGACCCCATGTCATGTTGAGCGAAGCGAAACATCTCTGGCCTGTTTCAGCTAGAGTCCGTCGACCAATTTGATCTGAGATTCTTCTCCCGCGACTGCGGGATCAGAATGACATCACAAGATGGATTTGTAGAAATCGTTTTATGACCACCAGGCTTTGGGATCGCCAAACCTTTGTCGAAAAGCTGCGTGCAGTTGGCGGGCGCGCTTACCACGACAAACATCCGTTTCACGTTTCGATGAATGAAGGCCTGCTTTCGCCCGAAGCATTGCGCGGTTGGGTGGCGAATCGTTTCTATTATCAAAAGAATATTCCGCTCAAAGACGCCGCGATTCTGTCTAATTGTCCAGTACGCGAGGTCCGCCGAATCTGGATTCATCGCATTCTCGATCACGATGGAACGTCAACGATAAGAACCTTGGAGGGCGGAGCTCCTGCGACGCCGGGGTTGACGGACTGGCGGGAATACGACGGGCTCGCAGGAGCTCGCCCCTCCAGCGAAGGCGGCATCGAAGCATGGCTGCGACTCGGTGAAGCGTGCGGGTTATCGCGCGCCGACCTCGTCGAGGACCGGCATTTGCTACCTGGAGTTCGTTTTGCAGTGGATGCTTATGTCAATTTCGCGCGCACTCAGCCGTGGCCGATCGCCATTGCATCGTCGCTTACCGAACTTTTTGCGCCCGATCTGATGTCCGCGCGGCTCGCAGCCTTCGAGAAATTTTATTCGTGGATCGATGCGCGAGGTCTCGATTATTTCCGCCGCCGAGTCACTCAGGCCCGGCGCGATTCTGACGAGGCGCTCGGGATTACGCTGGAATATTGCAACACTCCCGAGCTTCAAGGCCAGGCGGTGCGCGCCCTCGAGTTCAAGTGCGATGTGCTCTGGGCCATCCTCGATGCGATTCATCACGCCTACCCCGGATCGGAAACCGCCGCTCCTCGTTGAAAATGCGCGCGACCGAAATTTCTGGATCAGCCCAGCCGCGCCTAACGAATGGCGTCCGACTGCAAACCGATTCTGTCACCGGCAAAAGCGTGCTGCTCCACTCCGAAGGCATCATCGAACTGAACGAAACTGCGAACGAAATCCTTTCCCGCTGCGATGGACGAACACTGGACGACATCGTTCACGCGCTCTCCGAAGAATACGACGCCGATCCCAACGCGCTTGCCGTCGACGTGCGCGAAACGTTGGCCGATTTGCATCAACGAAGATTGATTGAGTACGCATGAGTGCGCACCGGCCATACGCGCTGCTCGCTGAGATCACGTATCGGTGTCCTCTGCATTGTCCGTATTGCTCAAATCCTGTAGCCGATTTCGTAGGCGAAGCGCCACGCTTGCCGATCCCGCGCTTCAGCCGGAGCGCTTCCCGACGACGGACGCAGGGCGGCGGCTACAGCAATACGGCGAACTCAGCACCGAAGAATGGAAACGTGTGATTCGTGACGCAGCCGCTCTCGGTGTGTTGCAGATCGGTTTTTCCGGAGGCGAACCGCTTGCCCGTCGCGATTTGCCCGAGCTCATCCGCGCAGCGCGCGAGGCAAACCTTTACACGAACCTCATCACCAGCGGCATCGGCCTCGATGACGATCGCGCGCGCGCGTTGCGCGATGCCGGCCTCGATTCCGTCCAGCTAAGTTTCCAATCTGACGATGCTAATCTCGCCGATGAAATCGCCGGTGCCCACGCACATCAGCGCAAGCTCGATGTCGCTGCGAACATTCGCGCAGCAGGAATCCCGCTTAGCCTCAATTTTGTCATTCACCGGCGAAACATCGATCGCCTCCCGCAAATGATTGAACTCGCGGAAGTGCTCGGAGCCGGGAGAGTCGAATTGGCGAATGTGCAGTTTTACGGTTGGGCGTTTCTCAACCGCGCAGCGTTGCTCCCCACCCGCGAACAGGTGGATCGCGCTCGCGAAATTGCGATCGCAGCAAAGGCTCGGCTTGCGGGCAGGATCGACATCTTTTATGTGCTGCCGGATTACTACGAGACGCGTCCGAAACCGTGCCTCAACGGCTGGGGCCAGCGCTATCTCACGGTGAATCCGATCGGTGACGTGCTCCCCTGCCCGACTGCGTCCTCGGCAATCCCCGATTTGCGTTTCGAAAATGTTCGGGCGCGCGATCTTGATTGGATCTGGCGGGAATCGGAGAGTTTTAATCGCTTCCGTGGAACGGAGTGGATGCCCGAGCCGTGCCGGAGTTGTCCACAAAAAGAAATCGATTTTGGCGGCTGCCGTTGTCAGGCCGCGTTGCTGACCGGAAACGCGGCGAACACCGACCCGGTTTGCGAATTCTCCCCAAATCGCACGCTCGTGGACACTGTGCTGCACGACATTAATTCATCGAGCGACGATACTGCCGGTTGGACTTATCGTACTAATCCTCACATCAGATCGTTAGATCATTTCGCTGCGCGCGATGTCGTCGCGTAAACTGCAGAATTCCGGGGAGCACAGGCTGCTAGCCTGTAGTTGCCGGCAGCCCTGCCGGCAACATCTCAGATACCGCAACTCCGACGTGAGCTCGTCCCCAAGTCTCGGCAAGCTGCCGAGATACGCAGGCTGGCAGCCTGCGCTCGCCGGAACGTTTGCGCCTCCTAGGTCTAACGACTGCTTTCCCCATTAAGCACCCGGTCGCGGCGCAGGCGTGGGACGCGGCCTCGGTGTTACGTTCGGCCTGGCAGTGGGCGTTGGCCTGGCCGTAGGCGTAGGAGTAACCGTTGCCGTGGCACTGGGGGTGGTCGTAGGTGTAGCTGTGGTTGTCGCCGTCGCCGTTGGCGTAACTGTTGAAGTTGCTGTTGCCGTAGCTGTCGCTGTTGGCGTAACCGTGGCTGTTGGTGTAGCACTAGGCGTATTTGTAGGCGTAGATGTCGGCGTTGCACTTGGAGGCGCAGTAGGTGTCGGTGAACACGGCGGCCCGTGTCCTTGGCACCAGGTTTGATTGAGATTGTCAACGCGCCAACCCTCATTGGAGCCCGCGCTATCGCTAGCCATCCTCCACCGCAGCCTACTAGGCGTCTGAACCGCTGGTAGGTCCACCACCGTCGTGACAAAACCTTCCGAGTTGCCGCTCCAAGCCCGACGACCCGCAATCGGACTACCACGATCAGCACTGATGGTGCGGTTGTAGCCCCCGATAAAAAAGGTGCCGCCAGCCGCAAGAATATCTTCAAAAGTAGTTCCGCCGTCAGTGCTGAGCTCCAGCACGCCGCCGTCGAAACCCAGGTCAGGATCTGTATCGGATGCTTCAAAATTGAAGTTGTGCCGGAAAGTCAAGCGTGCGGGACCGCTCTCGAAAAAACTGAACTGTGGCGAGTCGAGCCGTTTGTCGCTTGCTACGACGGGATCATCGATGAAGACAGCGTTGGGCGGTGAATCGGCAGGCGGCATTGGCACACCAGAATTTGATGTCTCCCAAAGCGGCGGTGGGCCCTGCGCATTTGTTGCTATCCAGTCTGGAGGCAGTGCCGGGGGGGTGACGCTATCGAAGGTCTCATTTGTCATCTCTAGCGTCCAACAGGGATGACACTGCAGCGGACTCGGAGTGACGGCAGCAAGAATATCGACCCGACCCCATCCATAAACATTGTTTGGTGGGCCTGCGGTGCCGCACTGGGTCGAAGAAATAAAATGCGCCGCGTTATTCAATGCTGTCAGACTGCCAGAAATGTCGTGACGCAACTCCGGCCGAGCGCACCATAGCAAAGCCATTGCGCCGGCGATGTGCGGCGTCGCCATCGACGTGCCGCTAAGAATCTCATAGTCAGTATCGGAGCCGTTGTAGCTTGATCGAATGCCCGTGCCCGGCGCGCTGATATCAGGCTTTATTCGATTACTCCCATCGACTATCACCGGTCCGCGGCTGCTAAATGAAGCAACGTTATCCGTGCCGGTGTTCAATGCGCCAACTGTGTAAGCCGCCGCATAGATAGACGGAGGATCTTCCATGGTAGAACAGCTCGGACCGGTGCTATCCGCTCTGACCACTGTCATAATGCCAGCGGCGGCTTGTGCTTCGACAGCGGCTTGCAAGGTATCAACCGAACAGCCCTCGAACGCCGGGCAGCCCCACGAATTATTCGTAATGTCGGGAGCTTTCAATGGGTCGCCCTGGCCACCGCCTATCGGATAAGGCGCAAGGAACCATTCCATGCACTCGAGGTATCTCGCCGGTGTGCCGTTGCCCTGGTCCATGTTACGGCAACCGATCCACTTCGCGCCGGGCGCCATGCCGATCTGGTTGCCCATGCCGTCATCGCCAATTGCCGTTCCGATCGTATGCGTGCCATGGCCGAGGTCGTCACAAGGAAACGGCGAATCGTTTCCGCACGGATTGCCAACACTATCATGAATGGAATCATGCCAGTTGTAATTGTGATCAGCGTTCTGCTCCGTCCCAGCCGCGGTAGTGAGGTTTAAGTGCGTTATGCGTCCAGCGCTGACCAGTGTCAGCATCGCCGACGGTGATTCCCTGGCCTCTGAAGCCCAGTGCCCATACATCCGGCGCATGTGTGTATTGCGATGCCTGGCTCGATCGTCGCCGGGCTTTGCGGTTGCGAAGGCGCCTCGCCGATAGCGGTCGGCTGAGGAAGGAGATTTCGGATGTGGGGATTTCCTTCCACGCGCGCGACGTCCTGACGGGCCGCCAATGCTTCGGCGATCTCGCGACTGCCTTTCACCAGAATCGCATTCACGATGTAGAAGGACCGATGCTCGATGCCGCGTTCACGCAGCCATTGCAGGATTGGTCCTTGTGTCGTCTCACTCTTACTTCGTAACACGTTGTAGACGTAGCGACCCTTTTCCGCCTTTGTAGGCAGCGCGGCCGCCCCACTCAGGTCGGCTTGGCCAGTGAGCACGACGAAGAACTCAGCCTGCTGGCCCGTTGGCGGTGTGCTCAATCACCCAGGGGGCGATTTTAGTCGGCTGGCGGGCAACATGCCGACGAGAACGAGCAGAATGATCGCGCTCCACGATGGGATGTGACAAGCCGGTTGCTCCTACCACAGCGATGCTGGCTGCGATGAAGAAGAGCGAGCAAAGAACAGATCGCAATCGTGGCGCCCCAGATGTGCGGCTTCGGTTCGTGATCATAAAGGTACTCAGCTCATCGTTGCCTATTCGTGATCACAGCCACCCGAGTCGGTTCTACCCCGCAACGCGCAAATTCGTCAATAACTTTGTACGCCGCCTTTTGTGCGCAGTCATGTTCAGGGTAGCGGTCGCCGCGGCGACCTGGCGACTCCGAAAGCTTTCGCGAGTCGCGGACTTTTTGCTCCTCTCAATTTGGAGTCAGTCGTGATGCGTTCGGAAAGATTGTTTCGGCGCGACGCCGAAACCAACACGTTCGCCCCGACGAATCCGTCCTGCGGCAGACGAGACGCGTGCGCTACCCATCACGCGCCCAGGCGCGGCACCGGCGTGGGACGCGGCCGGGTGTCGCAGCGGGCCTGGGGGTAGGCGTTGGCCTGACTGTAGCTGTCGGACTGGAAGTTGGAGTCGGAGTTGTACTCGCCGTTGCCGTAGCCGTAGCAGTAGGAGTCGGCGTAGGCCTGCCGTCCGCCAGTGTGAAGGCATACACTCTGTTATCGGCAGCGAAGTAAATGCGGCCACGCGCAGCAATTCCAGTGTTCCATTGCCGTGTACCGGTCATTAACTCATTGTTGCCGCCGCCTGCATAGATAACCGCTCCTGTGTCGCCGTCATAGCCGTGCAATCGCTGGTCGCCTCCGGTTCCAGTTCCGGCTACCCATACGATCGTGTTATAGGTTCCATCAGTAGTCGTCACCCAGGGCGAGCCGCGGCCGCTCTGAGTTTGGCTCCAGGCAAACACAATCGTGGGCGGACTTGCCGCAGTAATTTTGTAGGCCTTGATCACGCCCGTATCGTTATGAAAAGCAATATAAGTTCCCAGTCTGGTGTGGTACGTGACAGCCGATGTCCCTCTGTTAATGCCAGAGACATTCGCCTGTGCCACAGGCGAAGTGATACCGCCGAGATTGTTGCGATCAAGCAGGTAGGCATTCGAATCTTTGCCCAGGGCAAGCACAAGCTCAGATGGCGTAGCGCCGGGCACGTCGATGATCGTGGCGCTAACCCCGCCCAAGTCCGTATCGCTTATATCGAGATTGAACCAATTAGCAGGCGCCCAGTAGTCGGCAGGCTGACCGCTCCAGATTGGTCCTGCGTGCAAGCGAATGATTGCCTCGCCCCCCATCCAGTTGCCGGCCGTGTTAAACGTGTTCCCCGTAACCACGAACATGTTAGTGCCGTCACTGGCAACGCCGCCGTGCCCCCATATTCCGCCGCCAATCGCCGTCGTCGCCCACGCATGCGTGGACGTACTACTTATATCGACCCCAACAACCCAACCGTGATAATTGTCGCAGTCACCTGAGTAACCGGAGTAGGACACATACACGATTCCGTCCACAAGAGCCAGTCCACCGCGTTCTTCCTGCACCCGGGACTCAAAGGTCATGTCGTTGTAGGTGGCCCTGGCGTTCACATCCACTGGCCAGCCCGCGTTGGTGGCGCCAGTGTCCACGTTCAACGAATAAATGAAATGTTTTATGGTTGCGCCATCGATCAATGCGTCGAAGAAAAGCGACCGGGAGGCGAGATCGACCACGGGCGTGCCGGTGATGCCTACGGGATCAATGTTGCTGCAGTCAAGGCTGGAGCTCGGCACTGACGGTCCGATGTCTGTTCGCTGCCAAATCACTGTGCCAGTCGTGGCATCGAGTGCATAGACATTGTTCGATTCGGTCACAGCAATGATCATCGGGCCACTCGGGCCGCCTTCGATGTAAAGTGGTTGGGCGTAAACATTGCCGGAAATCGTGCCGTCGAAGCCAAGATCGCGCGTCAGGTTCGCGGCCGCGGAAGGCGTGAAGCCCGCATCGATGTAAACGCCGTCGCGGGAAGGATTGTTATGCTCCTGGGTGACGTTCACCTGCCCCATTGTTCGCGCCACCACAATGCACAGGCCGGCAATGAGAATTGCGAGAATGGAAATGAGAACGCCTCATACGCCCGCGACCGGTGCCCCTCGCCCTCGTTCTACAGCAGCACGCTGGTTTTTTGTCAAGGCTTTAGGTCAGCAAGGCCTTGGCAGAAGGGTTGTCAGTTTCTGGAAAGCGCATGGGTCCTGTCGCGTTTTCGCGTGCTGGTGGAGCTTGTATCCTGAGAAGTCAGTTGTGAGCGTCGAAAGGATGTTTCGGGCGACGCCGAAACCTGCACGTTCGCCACGGCGAATCCGTCCTGCGGCGGACGGGACGCGTGCGCTAACCAATCGTTATCGACCGCTAGGGCGTCGGCCGCGGTGCTGGACTGGGACGCGGCCTCGGCGTTGCGCGCGGTCTGGCAGTAGGCGTTGGCCTGGCTGTAGCCGTTGGAGTAGCTGTAGCCGTTGGGCTGGAAGTTGGAGTCGGAGTTGTACTCGGCGTAGAAGTTGGAGTAGGCGTGGATGTCGGAGTTGAAGTTGGAGTCGCGGTGGCAGTTGCAGTTGCAGTGGCCGTAGCAGTAGCTGTAGCGGTCGCGGTAGGCGTAGATGTTGCGGTGGGCGTTGGACTAGCCGTAGGTGTAGGCGTAGGAGTCCCGGCTGGCAGCATGAACGCATAGATTTTGTTGTCCGCACCGAAGTAGATCCTGCCGCGAGCTACCATCCCGGTGTTCCACTGGCGCGTGCCGGTCATCAACTCGTTAGTGCCGCCGCCTGCGTAGATAACTGCGCCCGTGTCTCCATCGTAGCCATGGATGCGCTGGTCACCCTGCACACCGGCTACCCACACAATCGTGTTATTCGTTCCATCCGTGGTTGTGACCCAGGGCGAGCCTCGTCCGATCTGAGTCTGGCTCCAAGCAAACACTATCGTGGGCGGACTTGTCGCAGTAATTTTGTAGGCCTTGATCTGCGTTATCATCGTTATGAAAAGCAATATACGTTCCTTGGCTGGTGTGATAAGTGACAGCTGATGTTCCCCTGTTAGTTGCTGACTACGCTCGCCTGAGCCACAGGTGCACCGATACCGCCGAGATTGTTGCGATCAATCAAGTAGGCATTCCCATCTTTGCCAAGGGCAAGCACCAACTGCGAAGGCGTAGCACCGGGCACATCGACCACCGTCGCGCTGACACCGCCAAGATCGGTGTCGGTGTTATCGAGGCGAGAGCCAATTGGTCGGCGCCCAGTAATCGGTCGGCTGGCCGGTCCAAGATCGGCCCGGCTTGCAAGCGGATAATCGCTTCGCCGCCCATCCAATTGCCGCCCGTGTTAAATGTGTTGCCGGTAACCACAAACATGTTAGTCCCGTCGCTGGCGACGCCGCCGTGTCCCCAAATCCCGCCGCCAATTGCTGTTGTCGCCCAGCGCATCGACGTTAGAAGGATTATTGATATCGACGCCGACGACCCAGCCGTGATAATTGTCGCAGTCACCAACGTACCCGGAGTAAGACACGTACACGATCCCGTTCACAAGAGCGAGTCCGCCGCGTTCTTCCTGAATCCGGGACTCAAAAGTCATGCCGTTGTAAATCGCGGTCGCGTTGACATCCACGGGCCAGCCCGGCGTTGTGGCGCCGGTGTCCACGTTCAATGAATAAATAAAATGCTTAATTGGTCTGCCGTTGATCAACGCGTCGAAGAAAAGTCTTCGGGAAGCTAGATCGACAACCGGCGTGCCAGTGATGCCCAGTCGGATTAAAACCTCCGCATGGGGTGGTGTGGGACGGGCGGGCCGATATCAGTGCGTGACCAGATCGGGAGCCCGTCGTGGCATCAAGCGCATAAACGTTGTTCGATTCGGTCACCGCAATGATCATCGGTCCGTTCGGGCCGCCCTCGATGTAAAGCGGCTGAGCGTAAACGTTGCCGGAGATCGTGCCATTGAAGTTGAGATCGCGTGTCAGGTTGGCCGCGGCCGAAGGCGTAAACGCCGCATCGATGTAAACGCCGTCGCGGGAAGGATTGTTGTGCTCCTGGGTGACGTTGACCTGCGTGCCCGCACGCGCAGCGACACCGCACAGGCAAACAACGAGAATTGCGATAATGGAAAACAAACGCCTCATAAACCCGCGGACTAATCCTGCCGCGCCCCCTTTTACAACAGCACGCCGGTTGTTTGTCAAGAATTTGCGGCAGCACAATCGCGCCGCAAAAGTAACGCGTTGTCAGTTTTGCGTCGCGTGTCAAGGATTGCAGAAGCCAATTTGTCCATGAGTCATCCGCGATGTAGCCGCCTCGCTGTGTCGAGGCGCATCGGCGGCGGCTCCCCTGCGGCACGGCGACACAGCGCCGTGGCTACATTGCGCGTGTTGCGTAATCGCCGGGCTCTGCTACATACACGCGTTCAATTTCTTCCTTTAACGCTGATGGCTAAATACCGTTTGCTGTTGGCTTGCGCAGCCGCGTTCATTTTCACATTTGCGCTGGGAGCCGAGCCTTCGGTTCAGCACGCGAAGCCGGCGCAAGAGAAAAGTCCAGCCCCTCCTAAAGAACCGGCGATCACGTTCAGTTCTGTGCACGTGGATGGACCTTATATCGCCATGACCTTTGATGATGGACCCAGCGCAGTCCTTACGCCGAAACTGCTCGATCTACTCGCTGCGCGTCATATCAAAGTCACGTTCTTCGTGATCGGCGAAAACGTCGCGGAACATCCGGAAATCGTTGCCAGGGCTGCCAAGGAAGGCCATGAAATTGGCAACCACAGTTGGTCGCATCCGAACTTCGCCAAGATGTCGCAGGAAAATGTTCGCAGCCAGATACAGCGAACCGATGATGCAATCAAGAACGCGACGGGCAAGCGCCCCACGTTACTTCGGCCGCCATATGGATCAATTACGCAGCGCGAAAAACAATGGATTCATGATCGAATTCGGATACGACATCATTCTTTGGGACGTTGACCCGCTCGACTGGAAACGGCCCGGCCCGGCAGTAGTCCGCAGTCGGATTCTCAAGGAGACGCGACCGGGTTCCATCGTGTTGTCCCACGACATTCACCCGGGGACAATTGAGGCGATGTCTTCCACGCTCGATGAGCTCGAGGCGAAGGGTTTCAAATTTGTTACCGTCTCGGAACTGATTGACATGGCCACGCCGGAAACGCCACATCCAAAGCCGCAACCGGCTGAGAAGACTCCGGCGAAAGCCATTCCGGTCATCTCGCCAAGTCCGTCTCCATCCCCGTCATCTTCTCCAAGCGGCTAGAAGAACTGATCTTGTAGCCACCGGCCTGTGGCCGGTCCTCCACAAATTACCGTTTGGATTGGACGGCCCACAGGGCCGTGGCTACACGTTTTGCGTGAAAGCTAATTTTAAACGGCGGCCGCCACGTTTGGGCCGCGCCTTTAATGCTAGCCCCCTGTATTTCATCACTTTTTGCACTCACCAACGAAAGCGATTTCTTGCTTGCGACGACGTTCATGCGGCATTCGCCCTTTTTGCCAAACGTGCCGAAACCAGCTTCAACGTCGCCGTTGGTCGCTATGTGATCATGCCCGATCACGTTCATCTATTCGTCCGTGGAGCACACGATTTCAGATTGGGTCACTGGGTCGGTCTCCTGAAACAGGTTTTGGGAAAGGCGGCCAAGCTGTCTCAAGCGAAAACGCGCCTATGGCAGGAAGGATTTTTCGATCACCTTTTAAGAAGCAACGAGAGTTATGCGCAAAAATGGAATTACGTTCGTGAGAATCCCGTGCGCGCCGGACTCGTCAAATCCGCGGCAGACTGGCCTTATCAGGGAGAAATCGTTTACATCGATCGCGCTTGATCCTTGTAGCCACCGGCCTGTGGCCGGTCGCACAGAAACCAACTGTTTTGCATTGGACGGCCCGCAGGGCCGTATCTACACGTTTCGCACAAAACCTGATCTCAGACGGCGGTGTTTGCATCGATCGCACCTGATCCTGTAGCCACCGGCCTATGGCCGGTTCAATTCGGGTGGGCGACACGGTGAAGACGGCCCGCAGGGCCGTGGCTACAGGGGGATTCGGAAATTTAAACGCCTATTTCTTCGCGGCGCCGCTACCGCCCGCAGCTACGCGTTGCTCGCTTTGCCGTCGCGCAACAACGAAATGATTGTTATCGCCATAGTTTCGCCATGGCCCCGGAGGCACATCGCGAACTTCCACAAATTGCCAGTCGGTCACATCGGTCGGCGCTAACCCGAGATAATCGCGAACCGCCGGGGACACATCCAATCCGGCCCCATGGTTGAGATTCGGCTTCGGGCGCTCATTGCCAAAAACGTATTGAAAATGGTCGGTACGAAACGGCCCGCAATCTTCCCATTGCGCATAGCAAACGCGACTGCCTTTGCGAATAGCGATCCAATGATTACGGCATACCGACTGCCCCGGTCCGGCGTAGGATTGCTTAAACCACGGGATCACCAGCGGCGCTTCCGGCTTGAACTGGCCATGGGTCACATCGTTATACGGCAGCGCGCAGTAGAATGGATTCTGCCTGGGGACAAACGCCACCGGGATATAATTGCGCCGCGCGCTGGCGTCGGGAGTATCGTATCCGCCGTAATTCGTCGTCCAATTATAGTCCCAGGCACTCCTGCAGTTGGGGACCGGATTATTGCCTCCGGCCTGCTCTCCAACCCAAAACACGGTAGTGACAATGTTCGCCTTCCACGGGTAACGCTGCATCGCCGGGCGGGCACTGGTCGGAATAAGCACCTGCGGTTCCACCTTGATCAACGCCTGCTCCCGCAGTTTCATCGCGTACTTGGCGAAATCTGCCGCCGTCGCGTAGGGAGAAGTAGATTGTTCGTCCCCGAAGACTTTCGGGGCGGTAACAATCGCCAGACTGAGACAGGCCGCAAGAAGTCTCCTCATTACAAACGCCGTCTTCTTCTATCCGATTCCCCGCTCTTAGGCAAGGTTAATCTTCAGAAGTCGCTCCTATGAACCAGGCAATTTTACCTACCAGAACTGCATGCCTTGGGCTTGAATAGGCGAGCGTGTATCACCACGCGTCAGGGCAGCCGGATGTTGTCGATTAAACGAGTCTTGCCGAAGAACACCGCCAACAGGAGCACCGTGTTCGATCCAGCCATTTCAACCGGCTGCAAGGTCCTGGCGTCGACAAGCTCGACGTAATCGACGCGCGCCAGCGGGGCTTGATTGATCACGTTTCGCGCAAGCGCGACAATATCCTTCGCCGGCCGATCATCCTCGCCGCCGCCATTCGCCGAAGCCCAGCAACGCTTTGTATAAGATTGCGGCCTGCTTCCGTTCGTCCGGATTCAAGTACTGATTGCGCGAGCTGAACGCCAGGCCGTCCTCTTCCCGGATTGTGGGCACGGCGATGATATCGATGTTGAAATTAAGGTCGCGCACCATCCGGCGAACGATCGCCAGTTGCTGAAAATCTTTTTCGCCGAACACCGCCGCGTCCGGTGTGAGAATGTTGAACAACTTCGCGACCACCGTGCAAACCCCGCTAAAGTGGCCGGGACGCGATTTGCCTTCCAGTGTGCTCGCCAATGACGTCTCGTCCACGAACGTGGAACGATCTGTTGGATAGATGTTCTCTACCGAAGGCCGAAATAGAAGATCCACCCCAGCGTTGCGGCAGAATTCTTCGTCTGCTTTTTCAGGGCGAGGGTATCGCTCGTAATCGCTGCCCGGCGCGAACTGGAGCGGATTGACAAAAATGCTGACCACGACCTCGCCATCTTTTCCGGCCGCTTCGCTTGCCACCTGAATCAACTCGCCATGCGCCTTGTGCAGCGCGCCCATGGTCGGCACGAGCACACGCCGTTTGGCATGCGGTTGCGCGCGGGCCTCCGCGATGGTGGTCAGAATTTTCACACGGCCAGTTTTATCCAACTGCATTCGGAACTCATCTCAATGAATAGTTCTGTCATGTTGAGTGGAGCGAAACATCTCTGATCTATTTCGGTTGGTCGAATCGGTCCAAAATTAATTCGAGATTCTTCTCCCGCGACTGCGGGATCAGAATGACATTACGAGAGCGCTCATACTGTGCGAATCACGAAATTCCACGACTCGAGCAACGGCAAATCAAGAGAACAGGATAAACGCGCCGGTGATCATCAGCGCGAGCATCCAGACCAAATCGATGTTGAACCACGCGCGGCGCAATATCGCCACGCCAAGTTTTTCATAGACCAAAATCGCGACAAGCGCCGTCATCAGAAGATATCCCAGGGTGTGAACTGCGACCGAAGCCGCGAGCAGAGATGGCGCAGAAAAATTCGCGAATGCCATGCCGTGGTGACTCCCATGATGATGCGCTTCGGGCGCAGCCCGCGGTCCCAGAAAGAACGGAACGAGCATCAACCCTGCGCCGTGCGCTGATGCCATGACAAAAGACCAGAGCGTTAAATCGCCAAAACCCACTCGCATACCGACCCAGTTCGGATGACGCGAACGCAATACGCGATAAAAGCCAAAGGCAAAAAGGACAACAGCAGCAGCAATTTTTAGCGCGCGATGTGGCAGGCCAACGCGGGCCAGCAACACCGCGGCGATGATGATCGCAATGGACAGCGCGTGCCCCAGCACCATCGGCGGCAACGCGCGAAAAACAGCTGCGCGTTTTTGTTCCTGTAGCCCGAGTGCGACAGCAAACAACCATCCCATGGCAGGATTGATTCCGTGAAAAATGCCCAGACCAAAGACCGCCAGCCACGGCCAGAGGTCGCTCACGGAAAACAAAAAGAATCGCTCGAGGAATCGCCTCCTTCGAGGCGGACTTGATGAACGCGATAGTCGTCGCTCTCGACGAAAAACTTTTGGTCAAATACAATACCGCCGTTGGGATCAGCATCAAGTTTCACCATCCAACTGCCGACGCCATCGGGATAAAATTGCTCGTCCCAGGACGCATACAATGAGTTCGTGAAATAGATGCGTTTGCCATCGCGGCTCACCTCCACCATTTGAGGACCGCCCGCGAGCGGTTGATCGGGCTTGCCCGGATGCGCTGTGCGATTGGCGATGCCGCCGATACGCACCGAACCCGTCTTCTTGGGATTGAATGGATCGGAAACATCGTACTGCAAGAACTCCCCTGTTCCAAAGCAGGAGACGTAAAGAAACTTATCGTCGAGGGACAAATTAATGTCTGTCACGAGTGGCGGCACCGCCTTAAAATCTTTGAGCATCGCCGGCAGCTGGTTCGGATCGGCAGGCTCGGCAGGAATCTCGATCACTTTTTTTATGTCCCATGCTCCGTTGCTGCGGTGCCAGAGCCAAACCGAGGCTGACAAATCCTTGATCGAAACGACCACCCCGACAAAGCCGTACGCTTTCGTCGGATCATGTGCGGGGCGCATCTCGAGAACCATTTGTTGGTCGCCGCCGAGGTCGAGGGCCTGAAGATGTCGCCGCCGTCGCAGATCCCAGACATGCATTTGGTGTCCGTATTTGCCGCCGAGAAGCAGATCTGGTTGAACTCCGTTCTCGATCATGTTCGGCGTTCCCCATTCGCTGCTAATCAATGTGTCGTACCCCAGGTGCCACCAGAAATCGTAATGTAAAAATTGCGGCCCGCGGTTCATTTCCCAGCGCCCGAGCACGTCGAACGTTTCGCAATCGAGCATGAAGATGCCGCCCGGGCCATCGCCGTTGGGATCTCCGAGCGCGCTAACGTAAATTGCTTCCGGTCCACAGTGAATGGTATGCGGACGTGAATAATTCGCGCGCGCAAACACTTCCGCAGGTTCGATCACTTTTACGATCTTCGGTTTTCGCGGGTTCGGCTTGGTGTCAATGATGTGAATACGCGAGGAGCGGATCCCGGGCACGACCAGGTAACGGCGCTCGAGATGCGGGTGTGGCGCATACGGGCAGAGCGCTGAGCTGCACGCGTTCCACCCGAAGTGGTGCAATTCATCGCCAAATTTTGGCATCTTCACTTCGCCGACGCGCTGGCCGTACGTCGCCGACGTCGGATCAACATCGACAACGAGCAGTGCATCATTGAGCTTGCTGCCAGGCGGATTTAAAGCGGCGACAAACGCGTGCTTTTCCGGAGGAGCCTGCATCGCCAATCTAGGTGACGGGTAAAACGTAGGATCTGGTTTCAGTAGCGGCATAAATGCTTGTTTGGTGGTTCAGTCCATTACGCTTTGAAGATTAGGTTTCAAGGCTTATCGCGGCAATCCTAAAAGGAAGCGCAGCGTAGCCCGTGGTGAAAATTTCATTCAACCCAAATTGCCTGCCGCGCGAACCGGAATTTTTTGTGACCGAAATTTTGCCATCCGGCCCGGATTGTGAGCTGGCGCATTTCCGAAAATGAAAATGCGCGTTCTGAAGAAAGACGTGCGTCAAACCGCGTCATCGGTTCGCGGAAAATCGCCGCAGTCAAAAGGTGAACGCCAACCCGAAGTAAAAACCCACGCCGCAAATCCGACACCAGAACAAACTTCTTCGACAATTCGCGGCACCGCCGCAGGACATTTACGGCATCTTCATCGCTGAAATGATGCAGAACTAACGAACAAAGGGCGACGTCGTAATCCTGGACGCAATCCCATTTTAGAATGTTTGCTTCGTGGTATGAAATTTCTGGATATCTGGAGCTCAATGTCCTGGCAATTTGCAATGTCGCCAGTTGCCGATCGACTGCATCGATCTCGACGTGTGCGCCGATGTTTCGCGCGAAATCGATGATCAACCGCGGAATGTCGCCCGAGCCAGTAGCGAGATCGACAATGCGCATTCGCGCGCCGGGCGTAATCCAGCGCCGCATAAAATCCGAAACAAGACGATAACTGCCAAACCAGCGATTAAGCTGCCGAAGGCGCTGTAAATCACGCTCCAATTCGGAGGAGACCGGCTGTGGCCGGTCCATCATTTCCAATACAGCCGGATCGAAGCTTCGCTTCATCAGATTATGGTAAGGGCGGTGCACCCGAACCGCCCTAGGCGATTGAGGTCAATCGCCGCTACCTAAAAATCGCTGCCAGGATTCCGGCAACTCTGCACTCTCGACTTCGCTGGCGATGCGCCCTTCGAATTCAGGACGAAAGGTCATGCTCGTTCCGTAAACCATCAGCAGATCTTCTGCGCCCTCGGCGCGAATCGCGTGCGCCACCCCCGGCGGAATCACGACGCCGGCGTTGTTGTTGCCGCGATGATTGTCACCGTCGATGAAGAAGCGCATAACGCGCCGCGGCAAGCCAGCCCGGATATCGCGCAAAATAATGTCGACGCGTCCCTGCACAAAGAACATTGCATCCCATTGCTCGTCATCGTAGCGGCGCAGTGAATAGTTTTCCGGCTCATCAACGAATAAGCGGCGCAACCAATCCGCCGCAGCGGCGTTTTCCGGAATGCTCGGCGGGTGCACGTGGAAACCTTTGGCCGTGTGCGCAAACATCCGCGCAGCCGACCATTGCTTTGGCCAGAACCCTATCCGGCCGAGAACGCCTTCGTCGCGCCGGACGAATTCGCCAAAGAATCCCCGGTGACGCTGCGGGTAAATCTTCCGCGCAAAGATTTCCACTCCCGGAATCCACGCTTCATTGATATCACGCTGCTTCCTGTCTGCGCCCACAAGTTCAGCGGCCTCGACGCCTCGACGAGCAAGCTCCTGCGCAAAAGAGGCGGTGCGATAGTCGCGAACGCTCAGTGCATTTTGAGCGTCCGGGCTGATGCCTTGCCAGAGATTCTTTTCGCGCTTGTTCATGTTAAAGGGATTGTCATGTCGAGCGAAATCGAGACATCCCGCTGTGATACGGTCTGCGATTTCTACGGGATTCCTCGACTATGCTTCGCTTCGCTCGGAATGACATTTCAACTGAGTTCTAGCGAGAAATCGGCACTTTCGCGAGAAAGATTTGGATTGTAATAAGGATCGCGCTGCAAAGCGTCGGCCCAGCGCTGTCGCATCACAGCCTCGCTACTTGCGTCGATTTTGTCGGGTTGCTGTTCATGCCAGTAAAGCTTTGCAAAAGGAGTGTAAACAATCAGGTGGCCTGCGCTTCGAATCTTAAGACAAAGATCCACATCGGCGAATACACCTGACAGTTTTTCATCGAATCCACCAACCTGTTGAAAAACTGCACGACGGGTCAGCATGCACGCGCTCGATACCGCGGTACAATTGCGGGTCACCTGTAACTGGCGATTCGCCCCAGGATCTTCCGCCGTGAAACCGCGAAACGCCGGCTGCGCAGTTCCATTCAGGCCCACCACAATTCCCGCGTGCGCGATCGTGGCATCCGGATTTACCAAGCGTGCACCGACCGCGCCGACTTCCGGTCGCTGGACATGTTCGGCCATGATCGTGAGCCACTCCGGATCCGTTGCTTCGATGCTGTCATCGAGGAAAAGGAGCCATGGACAATCGGTCTTCTTCACCGCGTAATTTTTTGCTGCTGAATCATTGGCTATGCCGGAAACCTGAAGCAGACGATGCGGAAAACGCGAAAGATCAGCGGGTGCGCCCGGAGATTTGTCGCTCTGGACGATGAGAATCTCGTAATTGGGATAGGCTGTTTTCGACCTCAGACTGTCAAGACATCGCGCGAGCGCCTCCGCGCCACGAACATTTGGAATGATAACGGCAACCTTTTTCGGTTCCGACAGTTCGCGTCTGACGCGAAACGCATGAGTGCGCCAGTCCACAGCAACATGCGCCGGCTCGCCACGACGCTTCAGGTGACCTTCAATCGCAAGCCGCGATGCATCGAGTTGTCCAGGTTTCTGCCGGACACTGATCGCGCTCGAGCTTTCGCTTCGCCGCCAATGATACAGGACGCGCGGAATGTGATGAATTCGGTCAGTCAGTTCGACAACGCGGAAAAACAAATCGTAGTCCTGTGCGCTATCGAATTGCGACCGGAACCCGCCTGCTTTCTGAACCAGATCGCGACGCACCGCCGTTAAATGACCAACGTAATTATAGGAGAGAAAAAAGTCGGGCGACCAGTCCGGTTTGAAGACCGGCGCTTCGAACCCGCCCTCGCCAAGCTTGTCTTCGTCGGTGTAAATCAAATCGGCATCGGGATGCGTCTGCAAAAACTGCACAATTTCAAAGAGCGCATCCGGCTCGAGAACATCATCGTGGTCAAGAAAGGCGACCCATTCCCCGCGAGCCAATTTCAGTCCACGATTCGACGCACCAGAGATGCCTTCATGTTTTCCGGCGCCTGCCGTTTCGATCCGCCGGTCTCGCCTGGCAAGATCAGGCAGGACGCGGAGAAGGTCGGGATCGGTCGATCCATCATCAACTAGCACGAGCTGCCAGTTTTCATAAGCTTGGGCCAGTACCGATTCGACAGCTTCCTCAAGGCGTTGAACGGGCGTATCGAAAACTGGCGTGATAATGCTAATCAGCGGCCGGGACGCGAACGTCCGCGCCTCGTCACGCATCCGCTGCAAATCCTGCACGCTCGCGCGATGCTCCTCGAACCACTTTTGGTATTCCGTTGTCGCAGGCTTTTCTCGCTCGCGAATAAATCTTCTCCAGATTGTTTTCGCCAGTCGTGTTGGAAGACGATAAGGCGCAAGCAATACCTGGCCAACCCTGCGCTCGGCGGACTTGCGCAGCCGTCGCCGTTCCTCTCTTAGGAACTTCAGTTCACGCCGGTATTCTTTGAGCTTCAAAAGTTTCTCTTCCAGTCCAGCGATGTGACTGTGCGCGTCTTCCAGCTCCGCGCTGCGCATGTCAAGCGTACGCTGCAAAGCGCGCAGCCTGGCGTTGAGTTCAGCCACGGTATCGGGTTCGGAAGAATCAGGAGAGGGCGGCGACACCGCGACATTATATTGGTTGAAGCAAGCTGCAGGCAAATCTACCCTGCCGCGCCGAAGGTGGAACGCGTTCTCCGAACGCGTTCATCGTCTTCGGGGAAGCCGATCCACCTCCGCAATGCCTGATTTTGTCGTTTACGTTCTTTACCGCGCCGGATCGGCCGTCGCTGCCGCGCTGCCGTTGCCGTTTCTCTTCACTTTCGGGCAATTCCTCGGCGCTTGCGCGTGGATGTGTTCCGGAAAATATCGACGACTTGCAAGACGCAATTTGGCCATTGCTTTTGCGAATGAGAAATCGCCGCGCGAATTGCGCCGCCTCGTCCGTCAGCATTTTCGGCGGCTCGGCGCGAACCTGCTTTGCAGCGCAAAACTCACGCAGATGTCACCGGAAAAAATCCTCGAGCGGGTGAAGGTGGAAAACATCGAGGCCATGGCACGCGAATTTCGAGCGGGCGTTCCTGTCGTGCTGATTCTGAGTCACCTCGGAACGTGGGAACTATTCGCGCAATTGATGCCGAAGTTCGTCGGGTTCGTGCGAAACGCGAGCGTCTACCAGGGGCTGGGCAACCGTTTCATCGACGAGCATGTGCGGCGGACACGCAGCCAAACCGGCTTGGAATTGTTCGACCGCCACGACGGATTTGAGCCGGTGATCGAATTGCTGCGCTCCGGCGGAGGCGTCGGCGTTTTGTCGGATCAGCATGCAGGCGATCATGGCATTTGGACGCCATTCTTTGGGCGGCTGGCGTCCACTTCTCCGTTGCCAGCTCTGCTGGCCAAGCGCACTCGCGCGGCGATGATCGCCGCTGCGGTTTACACCACCGGCCCCGCCCGCTGGCGAATGGTGTTCACAGAACGGTTCGATCAAGCTGGCGCTTCCGTAGCCGCGCTGACCTCGAAAATAAATGAAGTCATCGAGAAACAAATTCGTCGCGCGCCAGAGGACTGGTTTTGGGTGCACAACCGTTGGAAAACGCCTGAGCCGAATTTTCTTCTCGCACAGTACAAACGCGGCGTTTATTTGCCGCCCGGATTTTCGCCTCGCGATCTGAAGCCATTCCGAATTCTCATTCGTTCAAGCAACTGGCTGGGCGACGCCGTCATGAGTGTGCCCGCAGTGCGCGCGATCAAAGATGGGCGTGCAGATGCCCACGTCACAATCGCTGCGCCGGCGAAAATCGCGCCGATGTGGAAGCTCATTCCGGAAGTAGATGCAATCATTCCTTTGCCAGATGGTTCACTGGTTCAAGTTGTCTGGCTGTTGAGGCAGCGCATGACTTTTGACGTCGCGATTCTTTTCCCGAATTCGTTGCGTGTCGCGCTTGAATCCTGGTTGAGCGGAATTCCGCGCAGAGTCGGCTATCGCGGTCACTGGCGAAGTTGGCTCGTGAACCAAATCGTTCCGGTGCCACGAAAACCCGGTCCGCCCGAACATCATTCGCTGCGTTTTCTTCGCGTCGCCCACGAATGCGGCGCGGCAGCGCTCAACGCTCAACGCCCAACGCTCAACATTCGAATCCAAAGCGGCAATCAACTATCAACTATCAACCATCAACCTTTGAGAATTGGCCTTTGTCCGGGCGCGGAATACGGCCCAGCCAAACGATGGCTGCCGGAGCGATTCGCCGAGGCGGCGGCAAAAATCAGCGCGCAATCATCGGCGCAATGGATTTTGTTCGGCACGAAGAACGACACTGCGATAGGCCAACAGATCGCCGCTGCGATCGGCGATCATTGCATCAACCGAATCGGCAAGACCACACTCGATCAGCTTGTTAACGAATTGAGGCAGTGCCGTCTCTTGCTTACCAATGACACTGGCACAATGCATCTCGCCGCGCTTTTGGGCGTGCCGGTGGTCGCAATTTTTGGCTCGACCGAACCGCGCCTGACGGGACCGCTCGGCAATGGGCATATTGTTTTGCGACATCACGTCGAATGCAGTCCCTGTTTTCTCCGCGAATGTCCGATTGATTTCCGGTGCATGAAAGCCGTCACCGCCGAGGAAGTCGCCGATGCCGCGCTGTCAATGGTGGCGAAGTAATCTCAGGCTTGGATTCCGGCACGGCGATCGCTACGGACGCGCCGCTTCGCTTCCGCTAGATAAATCTCGTCGATTTCAAACCCGATAAAAACTTTCACGCCGTAGCGCAGCGCTGCGATCGCGGAATTTCCAATGCCGAGAAACGGATCGAGCATCGTCTCAACGCGTCCCACCTCTGCGGGACGATGCAGCTTTATGCACCATTCGGCGAGCTGGACAGGAAATGTCGCGGGATGCGGACGTTCTTTCTCGCGGCTCTGAATTGTTTCGTAGGGAACGAACCAAGTGTTCCCGCGGCAACGCAGATCTTTTCCCCGAGTATGCGACCAGCGCGCGATGTTGCTCTTGTCCTGATACGGCACGCCAAGCGCAAGCCGATTCAGTTCGACGCGACCAGACTTGGTGAAATGGAAAACGTATTCGTGGCAATCGTTAAGGAATCTTTTTGAATTGATCGGCTTAAAATGGCCGAACGAGCGTGCACTTGTAGCCACGGGCCTGTGGCCCGTCTGCAACGCAGGATTGGGCTGACCGGCCACAGGCCGGTGGCTACAAAATTCGTCAATCGCAATCGATTTTATCCAGTGAATCGTGTTTTGGAGAACGAACAAATCGCGCAGCGTCATGACAATTTCGTGCGGCAGCATCGGGTTCGACGGCGCACCGCCAATGTTAAGAAAAAAAGAACCGTCCGGCTTTAACACGCGCCGGATTTGTCTTGCCCATTCGCCGCACCAATGCAAATACGATCGCCGGTCCTGCCGGTCGGAATATTTGCCGTAGCTTATCCCGAGGTTGTACGGCGGGGATGTCACGACAAGATCAACGCTTCCATCCGCAAGCCGCGACATTCCGGTGACGCAATTTTGCCGGCGGAGGTCAAACTTCGTCACGAAAGGAATCTGGCGTCGCCACGCGTTTCGTACAAGCAGAAAGTGATGCGCCGGGTCTGCTTCAGAGACAGAAGTCTGTAGCGGCAGCCGTGTCGGCTGCAAATCCAAGCACGATGCAGGCGGCACGCCTGCCACTGCAGGTAACTGTGCTCCCCAGACATCGAGACATTCGCGCGTGTCTGTGAATTCGTTTATCTTTTTCTAATGGCCGATAAGCCTTCGAAACTGAAGATCGCCGATCGCGAGTTCACGTCGCGTCTCCTGGTTGGGACCGGAAAATTCGCTTCGAATGAGTTGATGCGCGACGCGCTGATCGCCAGCGGCACCGAGCTCGTCACCGTGGCGCTCCGCCGCGCCGATCTCTCAGGCAAACACGATCCGTTTGCGAACATTCTCGACTTCATCGACCCAAAACGTTTTCTCCTCCTGCCAAACACCAGCGGCGCGCGCAATGCGGAAGAAGCCGTGCGCCTCGCGCGACTGGCCGCGAGCGCGGGTTTGCCGACGTGGATCAAGCTCGAGATTCACCCGGACCCGCGCTACTTGCTGCCCGATCCAGTTGAGACACTCGCGGCCGCGCAAATTCTGGTGAAGGAAGGATTCACCGTTCTTCCGTACATCAACGCCGATCCGGTGCTGGCGAAACGATTGCAGGACATCGGCACGGCAACGGTGATGCCGCTCGGCTCACCCATCGGCAGCAATCGCGGCATCCAAACGCGTGCGCAAATCGAGATCATCATCGAACAGGCCACCGTGCCGGTTGTAGTGGACGCCGGGCTTGGCGCGCCGAGTCATGCCGCCGAAGCGATGGAAATGGGCGCTGATGCAGTGCTGGTAAACACGGCGATCGCGATCGCATCCGATCCAATTCGCATGGCAAAAGCATTCAAGAAAGCCATCGAAGCAGGGCGAGAAGCGCGCGAGATCGGATTAGCCGATAAACTCAACGCAGCGTCGGCCACGAGTCCGTTGACCGGATTTCTGGGTCGATAATTTCAGAGGTGAATTGTAGGGTAGGCGCTTCGCCTGCCAAATTGGCAACCGGAGCGGTTGCCCTACAGGGAATTCGGCAAAACGCGCTATAACGTCGTTTCGCTTACCAGCGGTTCACGATGTCTGACGCCGCGTTTGGTTTCCTTTTGCAATCGTTTCAGCCGACTCGACAATGCGGCTTTTGCCGCCGAGTTCATCCGGTCGATGAACAAAATTCCGTGGAGATGATCGTGCTCATGTTGGATTGCGCGGGCCAGAAGCCCGCTCGCCTCGATTTGGACAAGCTCGCCTTCCAAGGTCTGTGCGCGCACCAGCACTGACTGCGCCCGTTCAATGTCGCCGGTGATCTCAGGAAAACTTAAGCAACCTTCCAGCCCCACTTCGGTTTCGCCGCGCAGTTCGATTTCGGGATTGATCAATACGATCGGCATCGCGCTCTTAGGATCGGCATCTCTGCCGCTCAGCTTGAGCGTGCTTGGCCGGTCTTCAACGGCCGAAACGTCCAGCACGGTGACCTGCAATGCTTCACCGATCTGCTGAGCTGCCAGACCCACACCGTGCGCCTCGTGCATTGTCTCGATCATGTTCGCCACCAGGTCGCGGATTCGCCCATCGATTTTCTCGACCCGTTCACCTTTAGCCCGCAGGATCGGGTCGCCATACTGCAAGATCGGCAGGATCATTGTCCTTCCTCCCGGGTGAACGCCGGCAAATTCTTCACCCCCGCCAGCTTTAACGCGTCCATCACCTTAATGATCGTGCCGAATGATGCCTTCTTGTCCGCCTGCAACGCGAGGGTGGATTTGCGCTGTTCAGGCAGACCGCGCACCGCGGCTTCCAGTTCATCCACGTTTACAACGCGTCCATCCAGTTTGACCTCATCATTTTGATCGATGCTCACGATTGCGTGATCAAGTTCAGCCGGCCGTTTTTGCGCGGTTTTGGATTCCGGCAAATTAATCTGCACCTCCGGCTGATCCTTCTTGAACGTCGTCGATACGACAAAAAATATCAGCAGGATGATGAGAATATCGACGAGCGAAACGATGATGATCACGGGCGCCCGGCGTTTTCGCACTGAGAATTTCATGTGGTCGGCTGCGCCCCGCGTTTCACGCGACCGAGGTTGGAATATGCGCTGTCTTGTGTTCGCGCGTGCCGCGGCCGTAGTAGAGGTTGTTGATCAACTCGACGACGAGCGTTTCCATCTCGACCGACATCACCTCCACTTTTCGGGAAAAATACGTGAACCCGATCAACGTCGGCACGGCGATCGAAAGCCCGAACACGGTTGCGTTCAATGCCTCGGCAATGCCCAGCGCGATCTGGCGCGTATCCGATGCGCCGGAGCTTAGACCGAGATGGGAGAAAACGTGCACCAACCCGGAGACCGCGCCGATCAACCCGAGGAGCGGTGCGATGCCCACAATGATTTCGAGAATAATGAGGCCGCGTTCCAGCCGCACCATCTCGTGGCGCGCGCGGGTTTGGACTACTTCAACGTTTTCCGAACGCGGCCCACGCAGATGTTGCAGAGCCACGCGCGTGATTCGCGCCAGCGACGAAGGATCATGATACACCAGGCGTGAGAGCCGTTCGGGACTTTCGCCCGGAGCGAGCCGTTCTATTTCAGCTTCGACTGCTGGCGGCATCACGTTTTTCTGGCGCAAAGCCAGGCCGCGCAAAATCATGATCGTCACTGACACAATTGAGCAGGCCAGCAGCGGCCACATGAAAAGTCCGCCCCTGGAGAAAAATCCGAACACGACGTCCACGATCCCCGACGTTTCGGCAATGATCCAGGCGATGATCATCCGTTAGGAAAAATGATGAACCCGAGTCCGTCTACTTCCAAGCCGTCAGGCGGCAAGCTCTTCGCCACGTCATCGGGAATCGGCGGGAGGTGGGCTTCGAGCACTGACTGCACGCAAACACTCGCGAACGCCTCGTTCGAACTGTTTTCATTAACTTTGAGATCCTTCACTCGTCCGCTTCGGTCGACGACAAAGCTAAGGTGCAGCGTCCCGATGTTAATTAAATCGCGTTTCTGATCCACATACGTGTACCAACGGGATCCGATCGAATCTGCCACGATCTTCTGATACCGGCCGAGCGGTGTGCCCAAAGCATTCACGGATGAAATGCCGCGATTGGTGATGTTTCCCGCGGTGCGAGTGCGCTCCTTTTGCCGACGATACGCCGACTGCGCTTGCGATGATGCAGCCGCCGCATCAAGCGCCGACGCTGACTTTTGAGTCAGCAACGCAAATTGCTCCGCAGCAGTAATGGGCTCGGGCTGCGCGGCAGGCTGCGCAGCCTTCTGTTGCGATGCCGGTTTCTGCTGCGCCTGCGCGCCCTTGCTGTCGAGCGAGTACTGATTTGTCTCAAAATCCATCAACGGCCGATCCTTCCCCGTCTGAGACGGCAACGGCATTTCGCCAGTAGCAGCCAGCTCGCTGGCTCCAATCGAATTAGCGTTGGACTCAAACGTCTTGTCTTTCGGCTCCGGTGCTTTTTTAGATTCGTCCGTTTCGATGAACGCGGAATTTTTGGAATTCGACGCCGGTGACAAATCCATGAATGTCAGCTCAACCGGCTTCTCGGGCGCCGGCAGCGCGGGCGAGAAAAACCCGCTGAAGGCAGCGAGCAAGAACGCTACGAGCAGATGAATCAAGATCGCAACAAGGAGCGCCCAGAAAATCATCCGGGCATCTTGTTCATGGTCCCGCAGCCTGTCGGGATTGTCGGACTGGGCAAAAGCAATGTCAGCCGTCGTCATGGAGCAATGATCGCTTGGTGAAAAGCATTCGGGGCGTAGAAGCTCTTTTAAGGCTGGAACATTATCTCAGGCTGCAGGCGCTGACAACTTGGCGGTCTGCCCCCGCCGGTTCAGGTGAACCGCGCCTACCTCCGTTCATTGCGTCCCAGGTAGCGGCGATTGACCTCAATCGCCCGATCGCCGCGTCGGCCGGTCCGAGCGTGATGAAACAAATATTGCTGAGCGTACCCGCCGTGTTCGCCGAAGTAAGTCTCAGCGAATTGGCGGAGACGGTGTGCCGTCATTTTCTTTCGACGCGAAAAGTAATGCTCCCTCAACACGCGCTCGATCCAGACATCGATCGGGAATGCCCGCAGCCGCTCGTACGCAAAGAGCATGACGCAATTTGCGATCTTTGGGCCCACCCCTGGCAACACGCACAGCTGCTTTCGAAGCTCGGCGTCAGGAAGCCTCGACCACGCCTCGAGATTTGCTTGCCGGGAGCTGACGAGTCGCGTAGTCGCACCCAGGTTTTTTGCACGGTAACCGAGCGCGCATTCGCGTAATTCCCTCTCCGAGGCCTTTGCAAGTCGCTGCGGTGAAGGAAACGTGTAAACCACGCGATCCCCGATTTCCCGTTGGTTGCCAAGTCGTTTCCGGAGCGCCAGCGAAATTTGACGAATGTGCGCCACCTGTTTCATCGATGAACAAATGAACGTGGCAAGACATTCCCACTTCGGCTGCCGAATGATGCGTAACCCGCGACAGAAATCGCGGGCAGCATTCATGACCGGATCCTTCGGAAATGACTCACAGATTTCCGCGAGCGGATGATCAAGTGCGAAATAATCCGAAAAGATTCGAGCGAAACTTGACGGCTTAAAGCCGTCGAGTTTCACATCGCCACCGAGAGCCTTCAAAACGTCTCCGCGCTGCTCCACATAGACCGCACGATCCCCGATCGTTCCAATAAATCCGCCTTCGGCCTTTTGCCAATGAAACACCTGGCCGGAATCCAGCGTCATCGCAAGATCGAAATCAGGCGCGGGAATCTGTGTAAACTTCATAGGTGGATCGCGTTATCCTCAACGCGATCGAAGCGCTCAAGCCGCAATCATTTTAGCATCGTCTTGCGGAGAAGCCGATCCACCTTGCCTGTTACGATTGGGACACGGTAGCTCGTCATTCGAGCATTCGGATTTATTTCGTCATTCGACATTCCGGCAACCAGCTGAGCCTTAGCATCGATTACGAGCACGAGCATGAGCAGGGAAATCGTTAGATTATCTGTGTGAATCCGTGTCAATCCGTGGCTAAATGACCGCCGAAATGGACGCCCGGCTTGTTATCGATTGCGCAGTCCTGCTTCTCTATTTCATCCTCATCATTTCCATCGGCCTTTACATGGGCCGGAAGGAGGAAAACCTCAAGGACTTCGCGCTCGGCGGTCGCGCAATTCCGTGGTGGGCTGTGCTCGCTTCGATTATCGCAGCTGAGACGAGCGCCGGCACTTTCTTCGGCACGCCGGGCGAGGGCTTCGCGCTTCGCAATTACACGTACGTGCAGCTTGCGCTCGGAACGATCCTCGCGCGGATTCTGGTCAGTTACATTTTCATCAAGCCATACTACGACTACAAGGTCTATTCGATTTACGAATATCTGACCGTGCGCTTTGGGGTGCCGACGAAAAACGCGGCATCCGCTATTTTCATGGTTACCCGCATGCTGGCGTCCGGCGCGCGCCTGTATGTGGCGGCGATCGCGCTTGCACTCGCGTACGAAATGATTCGCGGCGTGCAGCCCGGTCAAAGGGAAACGTTATTCATCTACATCGGCTCAACGATTGCCATTGTCATTTTGACCGCGATCTACACGACGCTCGGCGGCATCAAAGCGGTGATCTGGACCGATTTCATCCAGGCCTCGATCATGATTGGCAGCGCGCTGGCCGCGGTCGGTTTGCTTTACTCGCAGATTCCCGGTGGCTGGGACGAAGTCGTCCGGCGCCACGGCGGTTTCGGGATCTCGGATTTTTTCACCACTGGACTTGATCCGGCGAAACATGGTTGGGACAAAATCAAAGGGATGTTCGAGATCGAGTACACGATCTTCGCCGGGCTGATTGGCTCGACCTTCATCACCATGTCCACGCACGGGACCGATCAGGACATGGTGCAACGCATGTTGACCGCGCCCGACATTCGCCGCAGCCGGCGTTCTTTGATCATGTCGGGCCTGGCAGATATTCCGATCGTGCTGACGTTTCTGACAATCGGACTATTGCTTTGGGTTTACTATCAGGCGCACCCCGATCCGACGTTGCCGAAAACGCCTAATGAAACGTTTTGCCACTTCATTTTGTACCAAATGCCGGTCGGCCTGCGCGGGTTGTTGATTGCGGGAATTTTCGCCACCGCGATGGGCTCGCTCAGCACAGCGATCAATGCGCTGGCCACCAGTTTCACGCGCGATTGGTACGAGCCCTACATCAATCCACAATCGACAAGTGAACAGAGCCTGCGCGCGGTGCGCTGGGCCACTATCTGGTTCTCGATCCTGATGATTGTTGTTGCATCGACGACTTCATATCTGGTCATCGTGCATCCGAAAGTGCGGATCATACCGATCGTGCTCGGGATTTTTGGCTACACTTACGGGTCGCTGCTCGGCGTTTTCCTGTGCGGCATGTTCACGAAACGACGTGGCAACGACTTGGGGAACATCGTCGCGATGATTATCGGCTTCATCGTCGTCGCGATTCTGAGCGGTCTGCCCAATAGCATTGCCGGCCTGTTCGGCCGTAAGTTGTACATGCAGCCGAGCTGGCTACCGGTAATGGAATTTCCATGGTGGATCTGCTTCGGCACCATCGTCACGTTTTCTGTGGCGATTCTGTTCCGGACGAGCGGCGAGCATCACAGACCGGTTACCCCTTAGCTGTGGCGATTTCATTACCTGTAGCCACCGGCCTGTGGCCGGTCCCGAATCGGCAATCATTTGCAATTGACGACGGCCTGCAGGGCCGTCGCTACAGTTATTGAAAGTTCAGGCAGAAATTTGACCCCGAAAGCGTTCGGGGTTGACTCGCAGTCGTCGCTCAATACTCGTAACAGAGCTTTTTCACTGAACCCTGAATTACTGAAACGATATGGCCCACGTTGTGACCGAGAAATGTAATGGATGCAAGTTCACCGACTGCGTAGAAGTCTGCCCGGTCGCGTGCTTTTACGAAATGGAAAACCAGGTGGTGATTCATGCCGACGACTGCATCGATTGCATGGCATGCGTTGAGGTCTGCCCCGTGCACGCCATCTACGCGGACGCAGACGTTCCTGCGGAATACACAAAAGATATCGAGTTCAACGCCGTCGAAGCCAACCAGATCAAGGACTCCGGCGCACCGGCAATCACAGTCCGCAAGGATGCTCTTCCCGGCGCGAACGATCGAAAAAAAGCGCTGGGCTATTGACCCCAGGAATCCTTCGGGATTGAGCCATAGCGCACCCTGCGCGCGATCTTACCGGACCTGCTTGATTCAAATTGTGGTACCCCTCGTGTGCGCGGGAGTTTTCCGCATGCTTGTTCAGGTCGCTTCCACGTTAGAATAGCGAAGTGAAATTCAATTGCGCAGCCAGGTCTCGGGAATAGCTTCGCGGTACCATGGAACGTGCCCAGGGCAGGCCAGGCATGCCGCATTTGTTTTCGGGACTGACCGCGTCCTGTTTCGTCGCGGCCGTTTTGGTTGGCGCAGAAATGGCAGCGGTTCATCTCGAGCAAGCGACCATTCGTTCGACGGCTCCCGAGTTGTTTTCGCTCAAAAACCAGGGCCTTGCGTTTCAACGTGCAGCCGCGCGTGCTGCTAACGTGTTGCCGCTTTATGGCAGCTCAGAACTGACAGCCGTTCGTGTGCCGGAGAGGGCGCACATTTTCTTTCGTACGGCGCCAACAGGTTTCCAAGTCTCGCCAGTCGGCGCGGGGGGCGCGACCTCACTGATCATCTTGCAAAGAATTGCGGCGCTAGGTTCGGACTTGCGCGGCAAAAAGGTTGCTGTCTCTCTTTCTCCCGGCTGGCTTTTGACGCCAGGCACCTGGTGGTTGGAGTGGTATAGGGGAAATTTTTCGCTGATGGCAGCAAGGGAAATGACGTTCGGGACTGCACTTGATTTCGAACTAAAGCGGGACATCGCTTCGCGCATGCTGAAATTTCCGAGCACGCTGAAAAGCAGCCCCTTTCTTGAATTCGCCTTAAAGCTACTGGCTTCCGGTCGTTGGCTGGATCGCGTCCTGTTCTGCGCACTCTGGCCGGTCGGAAAAGCACAGACAACCATACTGGAGTTACAGGATCATTTGGCGGCGTTGAATTACATTCGCCTTAAGATCAAGCCTGGTCCGGCACGCCGTCTGGAGACGCTCGATTGGCCCAAGCTTATTGCGAGCGTCGGCGGAATGGATATCACCGATGCGGTCAAGGATCCAATAGCTTCGAGTCTGAAGGAAGGAGCAAGCCGTGGTCCCAGTGACGTGACATTTCGGAACGACATGAATGCGTCCCCGGGCTGGATCGATTTGGAATTGCTGTTGCGCACGCTCGCAATGGTTCAGGCGCGGCCATTCGTGCTTAGCATGCCAATTCCCGGCGACCTCTATGATCAGAAAGGGGTGTCCCGTTCGGCTCGCGAAGATTATTACGTAAAGCTTCACACGCTCGTGCAATCATACCATTTTCCGCTGGTTGAATTTAAAGAGCATGACGAGGACCCGGCTTTTCTTTACCTTCACAAAAGTCACCTCACTGCCAAGGGCTGGATGTATTACAACCGTGCGCTCGATGATTTCTATCACGACCGTTTGCCACGAAGCTGAAGAGTGATGATCTTCCGTTCGTTGAAGCGGCACACCAGGCTGCGCCTCACCCAATGATAGCTGCGGATTTCTCCGACAAAGTACTGCAACTCCTGGCCTCAGTAGGAGAAACAGATGAGGTGCGCACCAATCTCGATCTCCCTCTCTATGAGTATCAAGTCCTCGACTCGATGAGAACGGTTCAGCTTATCCTGATGATCGAAGAGGAGTTTGGGTTAAAAATCTCTCCGGCGGAGTTCGAGCGCGAGCGCTGGCGCACACCGCGAGCCGTGATCGCTGATGTCGAACAGCGCATCCGCACGTGAGCTGGCTCGAACGACATCCCACGCTGCATCGGGTGCTGCTGATTGCCTATTATGTCGCGGTCATTCTGGCTTTGATCGCGATGTATGGGCGCGGCGATTTCAAGACGCCGCCTTTCGTGTATCAGGGGTTCTAGTGAATCTGGTCGAACGAATCGATCACTGGGCCGCAATGGCGCCACATGCAATCGCACACATTAGTGGCGATCGAAGCCTCACCTATGCCGAGTTGCGCAGGCGCTCCGACGCGCTTGCGTCGTATCTGACAGAGCGCTTCGGCGATGATACCAGCCCGATTGCCGTGCTCGGCCATCGTGAGCCGGAAATTCTGATCGCATTTCTCGGCGCGGTGAAATCAGGCCGGCCGTACGTGCCCATAGATACAGCGCTACCGCAACAGCGCATCGACAAGATTCTCGCAACATCGCGCGCGGCGACGGTGCTCCATGTCGAACACATCGCACAATTTTCGAGACGCGACATCCGCGGCGACACGAAACACGTGGGGAAGGACACACCCTTCTACATCCTGTTCACAAGCGGCAGCACTGGCGAACCCAAGGGCGTGATCATCACCCAGGCCTGCCTCGAGCACTTCGTCAGCTGGATGCTCGCCGAACAGCAGTTCGGTGAGAGCGAGGTATTTTTAAATCAAGCGCCGTTCTCGTTTGATCTCTCCGTCATGGACCTGTACTGCAGCCTCGCAACAGGCGGTACGCTCCTTAGCATCAGTCGCGATTTGATCGAAAATCCCAAACAACTCTACGGCACGCTGGCGAGCTCGGGCGTGACCACATGGGTTTCCACGCCGTCGTTTGCACGAATGTGTCTGGTCGAAGACACATTCGCCGAGCCGATGCTGCCGCGCGTGCGGCGATTTCTTTTTTGCGGTGAAACGCTCACACCGCAAACGGCAGCTCAACTGCTGGCGCGGTTTCCGCAAGCAAAGGTTTGGAACATGTATGGCCCCACCGAGGCAACAGTCGCCACGACCTCCATCTGCGTTGACGCTGCGATTTTGGAAAGATATTCGCCATTACCAGTTGGTCGGGTGATGCCCGGGACTCGAATCTTCGTCCTTGATCACAACGGCCGGGAGCTGCCGGCCAATGAGCGCGGCGAAATCATCATTGCAGGGCCGAACGTGAGTCCAGGCTACGTTGAGCGGCGAGATCTCACGGCACACGCCTTTTTCGAATATGGCGGGCAGCACGCTTACAAAACAGGCGACCGCGGCCGGTTCCGTGACGGTCTCCTTTTTTTTGAAGGCCGCATCGATGAACAAATCAAGCTCAGCGGATACCGCATTGAGCTCGGCGACGTCGAAACGAATCTGCGCAAGCTGGCGACGGTGCGGGATGCAGTCGTGATTCCCGTGATCAAGAACCGGATCGCTCAATCGCTTACTGCTTTCGTAATCCTGGCGGCACGAAATGAGCTATCAGACTTCAAGCTGGCGCACAATTTGCGAAGCCAACTCGGTGAGTGGTTGCCGGCTTACATGTTGCCGCGCAAATTTGTTTTTCTGGATGCGTTTCCCATGACGGCCAATGGCAAGGTGGACCGAGCCGCGCTGGCCAGCTCGCTGTGATGCGTACTGGTCAATTGATTTCTTGCGGGCTCGGCGAAATGAAGCGCATTGGGTCCGGCCGCCTCTCCCTTCGCATGGGTGAGGGTGAGGGTTCATCCGGATCCGCTGTCGGGTACGCCACGCAACCCCTCACCTCCCGCCTTCCCCAGGCTACGGCGTGGCAGGCAAGCCTCTCCGCTTCAGCCAGGAGAGAGGCGACAGAAAACGGGGCTGCACCACGTCGGTAACTCACTGCTCCCCATGATTCCCTACGCCGATTTCACCTATTTCGTGCTGCTGCTTTACGTAGCGGTGCCGACTGTGATTCTCGGCTTGTTCGGCCGTGCCGGCTGGCGCTGGGCACTGCTGGTCACCACTATCATGCTCGTCGCACAGTATCAGGACGTGCTTCACGTGCGCGCGCATTTTCCCGTGCGCGAAATCTGGCTCGTTTTGGCCTTTGCTTTCTGGCAATGGCTGACAGTGCGCGCGTTTGCGGGCGCTGGCTCGCGCGCCGGCTGGCTGTTTTACGGCGCGCTTGGTGTAAGCCTGCTTCCTCTTGCCCTGGCGAAAGTCATTCCGCTCGTCTCGCCCAGAACTCAGTTCGGATTCCTCGGGATCTCTTACGTTACGTTTCGTGCACTCGATCTTGTGTTTTGTCTCCGGGACGGCGTGATCGAGACCCCTGGCACGATTGATCTGTTCATGTTTCTATTTTTCTTTCCGACGATTTCCGCCGGCCCTATCGACCGGTATCGCCGCTTCGTTCCTGACTGGAGAAAAAAACGAAGCCGCGCTGAGTTCCTGACCGACCTCGACGCCGCGGTACAACACTTCTTTCGCGGTCTGCTCTACAAGTTCATATTCGCCGCGTTGATCGAACAACATTGGCTCAACTTGGCAGCGCGCGGCAACAGCTTCGGTGCGCTGCTCAGTTACATGTATGCCTACAGTTTCTATTTGTTCTTCGACTTCGCCGGATACAGCGCTTTCGCCATCAGTATCAGCTACCTGTTTGGCGTCCACACTCCCGAAAACTTCAACCGCCCGTTCCTGGCGCGAAACATTCGCGATTTTTGGAACCGCTGGCATATCACGCTTTCATTTTGGTTTCGCGATCACGTTTACATGCGATTCCTGCTCGCCGCTGCACGCGGCAAATGGTTCAGGAGCATGCACACCGCAGCAATCCTGGGATACTTTCTCGCCTTCGGATTAATGGGTTTATGGCACGGAATCGAGCCGCATTACATCGTGTACGGTCTTTACATGGCGACGCTGCTATCTGCGTTCCACATTTTTTCGAGCTGGAAAAAAGTGCACCAGCACTGGCGCGAAGGTCCGCTGTGGAATGCGTTTGCCGTTTTCATCACTTTCAACGCCGTTTGCTTCGGTCTGCTGATTTTTTCAGGCCACATCGGCGCTGTGCCGAATGCACAACGAACATCTGAGAAGTTATCGACGTTGAAGAATGTCCCTTAGCTCTCGGGATTTACCGGGAAATGCTTGTTCTTGAGGTGCTCGGGCACAGCTTTCGTTTGTTCCGCCTCGATCTGTTCGGTTGCGGCGTTGAGTGCATCGTAAGCTTCGCGGCTTTTCGGCGCACGACACATGTACGCGGTCGCATGCGCCAGAGGGATGCGTGCCTCGGGCAGTCCGACAAACTCCACCGCCTGCTGTGTCGCGATCGCCAGCTGCAACGCCTCGGGATCAGCAAGGCCAATGTCCTCACTTGCAAAAATCACAATCCGCCGCGCAATGAAACGGAAGTCCTCACCGGCATGCAGCATCTTCGCCAGCCAATACATCGCGCCTTTTTCATCCGAGGCGCGCATGCTTTTGATAAACGCGCTGATGGTGTCGTAGTGGGCGTCGCCGACACGGTCGTAAACGATGGCCTTCTGCTGAATACTTTCCTCGGCAACTGCGAGCGTGAAATGAATGATCCCAATGCTGCTGTAGCCGGGGGCGCTGACCCCGGTTTTAATTCGCTTTGCATCGTGCTGCCGCTGGCCGGCCTCAACGCGGCCGGCTACAGAAGGCGGCGTGGTGAGCACGCCAATTTCAAACGCATTTAAACATTTCCGCGCGTCGCCATCGCTGAGCTTCGCCAGATGCCGGCGCGCGTCCCTGTCCATCTTCACGTTGTAATTTCCAAGGCCGCGCTCTTTGTCCGATAACGCGCGATCGATTAATTGTTCCAATTGCTCGACACTGAGCGGCTCAAGTCGAAAAACCTGTGAGCGTGAAACGAGCGCGCTGTTCACGTAAAAGAACGGATTGTAAGTGGTCGCACCGATCAGGCGAAGGTTTCCAGCTTCGACGTCGGGCAAAAGAATGTCCTGCTGCGCTTTGTTAAAATGATGAATCTCATCGACGAACAGGATCGTTTTTTGCCCCGATGTGCGAAGCCGGTTGTTGGCCGCAGCGATGACACGCCGCATTTCGGCAACGTTGCTTTCCACGCCGCTGATCCGAACGAATTTTGCATGGGTCATCTCTGCGATGACACGCGCAAGCGTGGTCTTGCCGCTGCCGGGCGGCCCATGGAAAATCACCGATGGCAGACGATCAGCTTCGATTGCGCGGCGCAAAAGTTTGCCCGGCGCAAGAATGTGTTCCTGGCCGACGAATTCATCGAGC
This sequence comes from uncultured Verrucomicrobiae bacterium, assembly GCA_963791385.1. Lineage (GTDB taxonomy): Bacteria > Verrucomicrobiota > Verrucomicrobiia > Chthoniobacterales > UBA10450 > Udaeobacter. The sequence continues at coordinate 330,994 of CAWBSH010000022.1, read as the reverse complement.
GAGCGCGGCCGCATCCGCGTGGCGAGTGGTGCTGCACTCTCCATGGCTTCCAAATCGGATTGTTCGTCAAATAAATCCTGCACGGAGCAAAATACGCCCGGCTCGTCGCTCGTGCATCTTCCGCGGGCGCGGTCTCTGCGGGGGCTGACGCTGTCGCGCCACTGTAGCACTTCGCTTTCGATTGAGATGCAGTGCGGCAAACACATTGCGGCTTGCGCTGCAAACGCTCGATAAGCGAAAACTGCGGCTAGATGAAATTGCTCAGTGCGCCGCGACAGCCATTTGTCGGTCTGGCGCTGATGGCCATCACGGGAATTGCCATGGCGGAAATTTTGCCGGTGCGATCTGCGGCACTCGCTCCAGCGGCGATAATTCTCGCAGCGTGCATTCTTATCCTGGCGTGCTGGCCGAGATTAACCGGAACGTATCTCGTGGTCGCGGCTGGTTTTTTCCTGCTGCACAAATTCGCAATAACCAATACGGAAGGACAGCAACTCGCGAATAAGCTGGGTGACCGGCCGCGCACGGTCACAGCGGTCGGATGCGTGATCAGCGAACCCAAGATTGCGGCCAGCGGATTCGCAACCTTCCTGCTCAAGCTCACGTCAATCGAATTTGAAGGCACAAAACAATCCGCACACGCAATCTGGCAGGTGCGTTGGAAAGGCGCTCCCGAATTTGGCGATGAACTGAAGCTCTTTGGAACTGCCGAGCCAATTGCCGCGCCGCGAAATCCCGGTGAGTTTGACATGGGCGCTTACCTTGCCCGGCATGATGTGCGTCGAATGCTTTTTGTCCGGTACCCGGAGGACGGCACGCTGATTCGCCACCGCGGCGGCAATCCAATCCTGCGCGCGGCACAAAACTCGCGGAGTTGGATGCAGAACGCGCTAAGCCGCGGTCTGGAGAACGCGCCCGAAGTGCAAACCTTTCTCAGTGGGATCGTGCTGGGGTTAAGGCATCAGGCGCCAGAGGATATCGAAGAACCGTTCCAGCAGACAGGCACGCTTCATCTTTTCGCAGTCGCAGGACTCCATGTAGGCATTGTCGCAACTCTCCTTTGGATGGCGGCGACGCTCGCGCGGCTTTCACGCAAAACAGCGGCTGCAATCATCATTCCGCTGCTGTTCTTCTACGCGGCGGTGACCGGACTCCACGTCTCGAGTCTGCGCGCGGCGACAATGGCTTCCATCCTGGTCGGTGGCTTGTTTTTCGAGCGAAAGGTCTTCCTCGCAAACAGTCTCGCCGCGGCGGCGTTTTTCATTCTCTGCTGGAACACGAACGAACTGTTTTCCACCGGGTTCCAGCTTTCCTTTGCTGTGGTTGGGGCAATTGTGTTGTTCACCGATCCGTTCTTTAGAGTTTTGCAGCGTCGCGGCGCTCCGGACCCTTTCCTGCCCCAAACCCTGCTACGCGGCCCGCGTCGTTGGATGCACTCCAGTTATGAATGGGTTTCCGCTGGAGCATCTGTGTCGTTGGCCGCCTGGATTGGCTCGTTGCCGCTGATTTTGTGGTATTTCCACCTGGTCACACCGATTTCTCTGTTGGCAAACCTGGTCGTTGTTCCGATTGCATTCTTTGTCCTCGCCGTCGCGCTTCTTTCGCTACTGGCCACTCCGCTACTGCCTTGGATCGCGGTTGTCTTCAATAATGCGAACTGGACTTTGGCCACATTGGTTATCGGAATAGTCAATCTGTTCGCGCAGATTCCAGGCGGCCATTTTTATGTCGCGCCGCTGAGTTGGAACGAAAAATCCTCAGCCAGAATGACAGTACTGGATTTGGGCGCAGGGGCCGCGGTGCACTTGCGAACAGTCGGCAACAACTGGTTGTTTGATTGCGGCAGCGAACGCACCTATGAGCGCGTCGTTCGCGAGTATTTGCATTGGGCCGGGGTGAATCGGCTAAGCGGGCTGTTTCTCACTCATGGAGATTCGCTTCACATCGGTGGCGCCATGGAATTGCTGGGCGATTTTCCAAAGGTCCAAGTATTCGATAATCCGGCGCGTGATCGCTCGGCCCTGCACCGGCGGCTGTCCCGAATGTTTTCAGAGTTAAAGAAGCGCGGGCTCAAGTGCTCCAGTCTGATTGCTGGAAACGACTTGCGTCTGGGTCGCGATGTTACGGCGCGAGTCCTTTTTCCGCCCCCAAGCTTTGCCGGAGCCAGCGCAGATGATCAAGCATTCGTCATCCGATTATGGATCCCGCCGGCGACTTTTGTGTTGCTGATGTCCGACAGTGGCGCGCAGACTGAGCAGGCGCTGCTGAGCAATGGCTTGGAGCTGCACAGCGATGTCCTGATTAAGGGCCAACATCACTCCTCAGTTTCCGGTTCCGGCGCATTTCTCGACGCAGTGCGGCCGCAATTGATCATTGCCACGTCACAAGATTTCCCGGAAGGCGAACGGATCAGCGAAGATTGGGCTGACCAGGTTCGCGCGCGCGGCATCAAACTTTTCCGTCAGGATGAAACTGGCGCGGTGGAGTTGAAATTTCGCGGAAACGAATGGACCGCGCGCGCCTATTTGACCGACGAAGTTTTTCGGAGTGTCAGCCAATAAATCGGCAGATCTTGTTCGCGGAATTTTCTTTCGAATTTCGTTAACGGAAGAACGACCTCGTCCCGCGACCGCGGGACAACTTCGAACTCTGGATGAGCGCGGCTTAGCCGTTCGATTTGATGAAAATAATCGAGCTGATCGGTCGCGACACGCAACACGCCGTTTTGTTCCAGCGCGGCGGCGATTGCATCCAGGAACTCCCCCGTGAAAATGCGGCGCTGCTGATGCCGCCGCTTCGGCCATGGATCGGGAAACAAAAGATAAAAAGCTTCTACCGAATTGGTCTGGCAACAAATAGCGCGCCGCGAACAAAGTGTCCGTGCCCAGCACTCGCACGTTGTCGATCTTCCCCGCTTTCCGGCGAACTTTCTCAACCCGCTTCGTCAACCGCTCGATGCCGAGGAAATTTTTGTCTGGGAACTGTTCCGCCAATTCGCAGAGAAAAGAACCATCGCCGCAGCCGAGATCGACCTGCAGAGGCGCCTCGCGCCCGAAAAGTCGCACAAGATCGAGACAAGCGATGGGCAACTCTGTAGCCAACAGGTTCACGGATGCAAAGATTGTCGGACTCGAAGCGTGCTTCAACTCGCGAACAGCTCCCACAGGTCATTCCGAGCGAAGTCGAGGAATCCCGTGGCGTAACTCTCTGGCAACTTCGTCAGGATGTCTCGACTTCGCTCGACACGACGCTGTAAGTATAAGATCAGTGATGCTATGAAACCGTTGTTTGTAGCCGCCCTATCGTTTTCCGTTGTACTTCTCGCAGCGGCGCAAAACTCGTTGGCACCAGCAACAAAAACCGCGGTGTTCGCCGGCGGCTGTTTTTGGTGCATCCAGCCCGCATTCGATAAAGCACCCGGCGTAATCAAAACCGTGGTGGGTTATTGCGGCGGGACCGAGCAAAACCCCACTTACAAGCTCGTGACATCGGAAAAAACGAATTATCGCGAATCGATCGAAATCACTTATGACCCAACGAAAATTTCTTACGACCAGCTTCTCGACATTTACTGGCGACAAATCGATCCCACCCAGGCCGACGGCCAGTTCACCGACATCGGCCCGAGCTATCGCGCCGCGATCTTTTACGGCAACACCGAGGAAAAGAAAATTGCTGAGGCTTCGAAAGCGAAGCTTGCAAGCTCTGGAAAATTCAAAAAGCCGATTGTGACCGAAATTCTGCCGGCGATGAAGTTTTGGCCGGCCGAAGATTATCACCAGAAATATTATCGGCAGAACCCGGAGCATTTTGAAGCCTTCGAGGAAGGATCAGGGCGCGTGTCATTTAAAAACGAAAAGTGGGGCGGTGAGCGATAGCCGAGATTTGGTTATTTCGTCATACCTGACGCTGTCATGTTGAGCGAAGTGAAACATCTCTGGATATTTCGGTTATGAATCGCTCCAGATTTGGTCCGAGATTCTTCGCTTCGCTCAGAATGACATTACGAGATGGTTTTAGATATTTCGCAGCATGATTGGAACACTGGATCCAAGAATTCCGCCGGGACCGCTGGATCAGAAATGGCGCAGTCACCGAGACCATGTGCGATTGGTAAGCCCTAACAACCGGCGGAAGTTTGAGATCGTTGTGGTGGGCACCGGTCTCGCCGGCGGATCGACTGCAGCGACGCTGGGTGAGCTCGGATACCACGTGAAATGTTTTTGTTTTCAGGATTCGCCAAGACGCGCGCATTCGATCGCAGCGCAAGGCGGCATCAACGCGGCTAAGAATTACCAGAACGACGGCGACAGCGTTTACCGGCTGTTCTACGACACGATCAAGGGCGGCGATTTCCGTTCCCGTGAAGCGAACGTTTATCGGCTCGCTGAAATCGCCAACAACATCATTGACCAATGCGTGGCGCAGGGCGTGCCGTTTGCCCGCGAATACAGCGGCTACCTGGCCAACCGCTCTTTCGGCGGCGCACAGGTTTCACGGACGTTTTACGCGCGCGGACAGACCGGCCAGCAGCTTTTGTTAGGCTGTTATCAGGCGCTCTGCCGCCAAATCGCCGCAGGCACAGTGCGGATGTTTCCGCAAACTGAGATGCTCGATCTCGTGATCGTCAATGGCCAGGCCAAGGGAATCATCACTCGAAACTTGCGCTCGGGAAAAATGGAGAGGCACGCCGCGGACGCCGTCGTGCTCGCCAGCGGGGGATACGGCAACGTGTTCTATCTCTCGACCAATGCGCGCGGCAGCAACGTGACAGCGACTTATCGCGCTTACAAAAGAGGCGCCCTCTTTGCGAATCCATCGTTCACACAGATCCATCCGACGTGCATTCCTGTCAGCGGCGATTACCAATCCAAGCTCACGCTGATGTCCGAGTCGCTGCGCAATGACGGGCGCGTCTGGGTTCCGAAACGTGGCGAACATCGCCTTAAGCCACCAGGCGAGATTCCCGAGGCGGACCGCGATTATTATCTCGAGCGGAAATATCCCAGCTACGGCAACCTCGCGCCGCGCGACATTTCATCGCGCGCAGCGAAGGAAGTTTGCGACGAAGGCCGCGGCGTCGGTCCGGGAGGACGTGGCGTTTATCTCGATTTCGCCGACGCGATCAAAAGACTTGGTGAAAACACAATTCGCGAGCGCTACGGAAACCTCTTCGAAGTGTATGAAAAAATTACCGGCGAGGACGCTTACAAAGTGCCCATGCGCATTTACCCGGCAGTGCACTACACGATGGGGGGTCTTTGGGTGGATTACGATCTGATGAGCAATGTTTCCGGATTGTTCGTGATCGGCGAAGCGAATTTTTCCGATCACGGCGCCAATCGGCTCGGGGCCAGCGCACTGATGCAAGGTTTGGCCGACGGTTATTTCATTCTGCCCAATACGCTGCCGAATTATCTCGCCGGCCAGATGGGAAAGCGGCCATCTCCCGATTCCCCGGAATTTCAGCAAGCGGAACAGAGTGTCCGAGCCAGGCTCGAAAAACTACTGAAGGTCAACGGAAGGCGCTCGCTCGATTCGTTCCATCGCGAGCTCGGACTCCTTCTTTGGGACAAATGCGGGATGTCGCGCCACGAGAAAGGATTGCGCGAAGCGCTCCGACGAATTCCGGAACTGCGCGAAGAGTTTTGGCGCGACGTGCGGGTGCCGGGAGATGAAGGAGATTATAACCAATCGCTCGAGCGCGCTGGGAGAGTCGCCGATTTCCTCGAATTCGCAGAGCTGATGTGTATCGATGCGCTACAGCGGGATGAATCTGCGGGTGCGCATTTCCGCGAAGAACATCAAACGCCCGAGGGCGAGGCGCTTCGCGACGACGAAAACCACGCCGCCGTGTTCGCGTGGGAATTTCAAGGGGACGGTCAACGCCCGAAACTTCATCGCGAACCATTGCATTTCGAGGCCGTGCATCTGGCGCAGAGGAGCTATAAGTGACTAACCTTTCTGTCATTCAAGCGAAGTCGAGGAATCCCGGTGCGATACCCTCGATATCTCCGCGGGATCCTTCGACTCCGCTGCGCTCCGCTCAGGATGACATAATACCATGAACTTCCAGTTGAGAATCTGGCGGCAGAAGAATCGCCAATCACGCGGCAAACTGGTCGATTACAATATCAGCGACATCTCGCCAGACACGTCGTTCCTCGAGATGCTCGACATCCTCAACGAGAATTTGCTGCACGCCGGCGAGGAACCAGTCGCGTTCGACTCTGATTGCCGCGAAGGGATTTGCGGCACCTGCTCGCTCACCGTGAACGGCGAAGCCCACGGCCCTGATCATCCCGGCGCAGTGTGTGAGCTGTACATGCGGAAGTTTCGCGACGGCGCCACCATCACCATCGAGCCGTTTCGCGTCGGCGCATTCCCAATCGTGAAAGATCTCGTGATCGATCGCGGTGCGCTGGATCGGATTGTGCAAGCCGGCGGATTCATCTCCGCGCGCGCAGGCTCCGCGCCCGAGGCGAATTCCATTCCCGTTCCCAAACAGGATGCTGATCTGGCCATGGAAGCGGCGGCCTGCATCGGCTGCGGCGCGTGCGCGGCAGCGTGCCCAAATGGATCGGCAATGCTTTTCACTGCCGCAAAAGTCTCGCACTTATCATTTTTACCACAGGGCCGGCCGGAACGTGAGCGCCGCGTATTGAAAATGGTGCACTTAATGGACGCGCAGGGGTTCGGCAATTGCACCAACACTTACGAGTGTGAAGCGGTATGTCCCGCAGAGATCAGCGCCAGTTTCATCTCGAAGCTCAACCGCGAATACGGACGAGCGCAGTTCAGGCGACGCCTGGGCGAATAAGGTAGGGGCGATTGACCGCAATCGCCCGGGCGGTTCAGGTGAACCGCCCCTACCCAGAATCAAATCGTTTCACATGCGCACGTCCACAGTTCCGGATCGAGCTCAACCTTCGCTCGCTTCGCCAGACGATCGGCATCTGCATTGCCGCGCAGCACCGCAAAAATTGTGGAACCAGAGCCAGACATTAGCGCCGCGCCGATTTCAGCTTGCTTGCACAACCACATTTTCATTTCCGCCAGGAAAATAAACTTTTCGAAGACGGGGCGCTCCAAATCATTCAGGAACGTTTGCCCGGCAAACTCTTGACCGGCGTAAGAGACGTCTGGAATTTCGCATGAGTATCGCCAGTGCGAGTACGCCCATTGCGTAGGCACGCCGAACTCAGGCTTCAACAACAAGACCGATAATTGTTCACGCAATCTTGTTGGGCTCACCAGTTCGCCGCGTCCTTTGCATACTGCTGCGGATCGAAAAATGAAAAATGGTACATCGGAGCCTATTCCCTCCGCGATTTTCGCCAGCGCTTCTGGCGGTAACTTCGTGTCGAACAGTTCGTTGAGCGCAAGCAGAGTAGAGGCGGCGTCGCTGCTTCCTCCACCCAGACCCGCGCCGTGTGGAATCTTCTTTTTCAGCTCGATCGAAACACCGCCGTCAAGTTTGGTTTTCTCCAAAAACAGGTTCGCCGCGCACACGGCGAGGTTATCATCGCCTTTCGGCACCGATGGATCGTCACACTGAAACTCGATTCCTTTTTTGCCGCTGCGGCGCTCAATTTGAATCTCGTCGCACAGCGAAACGGGTACGATGAGCGTCTCGATTTCATGAAAACCATCGCTGCGTCGGCCAAGGATCCTCAGCGAAAGATTGATCTTCGCGGGCGCGAGAACTTGCATATATGGTCATGTCGAGCCTAGTCGAGACATCCCGCCTTACCAGCTAAAGGTAACACCGCGGGATTCCTCGACTTCGCTCGGAATGACAAACGACAAAATCATCGTCGCACTCGACGTCGCGACCAAGAAACAGGCGCTCGAACTCGTTGAGCAGCTCCGCGGGGAAATCTCCTTTTTCAAAATCGGCCTCCAACTTTACACAGCCGAAGGACCGGAAATTGTGCGCGCGGTTTTGTCCACCGGTGCAAAAGTCTGGCTCGATCTCAAGCTTTACGACATTCCGAACACCGTTGCGCGAGCTGTCGAATCCGCGAATCAACTTGGCGTGCAAATGCTCACGATCCATTTGAGCGGCGGCAGCGAAATGGTCCGCGCAGCGACCGCCGCCTGCACAAATAACATGCTGCTCCTGGGAGTCACTGTGTTGACAAGTGCAACCGAACAAACGCTGCGCGAAATTGGAATCGCTAACACAGTAGAGGACCAGGTCTTGCACTTGACCAGGTTAGGAGTCGCGGCAGGAATCGATGGAGTCGTGGCCAGTCCGCATGAAATCAAAATGTTGCGCGCGGAATTCGGAAACAGAATCAAAATCGCAGTCCAGGGAATTCGCCCCAGTTGGGCAGAACCGGGCGACCAGAAACGATTCATGACTCCGCGCGAGGCACTCCAAGCAGGCGCAGACTACATTGGCATTGGGCGTCCAATTACTGGGCACCCGCGGCCACGGGAAGCAGTGGCGAAGATTTTGGACGAACTGCATAGGTAATTGTCATGTCGAGCGAAGTGGAGACATCTCGTGGAATAACCCACCCTGAGGCGCCGAGATTCCTCGACTCCGCTTCGCTCCGCTCGGAATGACGGACAAGTTGTTCGCTACACTGGCTGTTTACAAAGATGTCGCAGTGCACTCGGCGGCAATGAACATGGCGATCGATGAAGCACTGCTGGAGTCGGCAACCGTTCCATCCATCCGCTTTTATGGCTGGCAGTCTCCTGCCCTGTCCTTCGGATATTTTGGGAGATTTTCAGATGTGGCGACTTGTGCAGGCGAGCGAGATTTGGTTCGACGTTGGACGGGCGGCGGAATCGTTTTTCACGGAGACGATCTCACCTACTCGATTGTACTTCCGTCGAGCGATCCGGCTTTTCGTGAGTCATCGATGACGATCTATGAAAAGATTCATCGCGCTTTAGCCGACACCTTAAACGGAATCGGTGAGCAGGCAGTTGTAGCCGGCGGCGTTGACGCCGGTCTGGCTTTAGCCACGGAGGCCGCCGTTACGGCCAGCGATGACAACTGCTTCGCCAATCCCGTCCGCGCAGATGTGATGGTTGATGGGCGTAAGGTCGCCGGCGCAGCGCAACGGCGAACGCGCCGTGGATTGTTGCAACAGGGCAGCATTCAAGGTGTCGCTATCACGACTGATTTCGCCCAAAGATTTGCGCGCAGTTTGTCGGCGAACCGCAGCCAGTTCAGGATCGATGAAGAAATCCTGAAGCGAGCGCGCGAATTAGTTGAGCAAAAATACGGAAGTGATTCCTGGCTGCATAAACGATAGCACCAGCGTTTCGGTCGCAAACTTCGCCGAAAACGAGCTACAAGCTTGCTCTAGTATGGCCGCCCCGTTATTCTCGCTTCGTGGAACTCTTCGCCCGCACGCGATCCAGCACGAACCGTGGCGCAATTGCGAGCGCGGGCGGTTCGCCGGCGCTTTGTCTTGCCGAAGTGGCGAAATTAGTTCAACCGCATCTCGAACAAGTCGAGACGCGCATCGGGCAACAGGCTGCGGCATTCGATCCCGCAATCGAAGGGTACGTCGTTTATGCGGTCGGCAGCCGTGGGAAACGTCTTCGGCCGCTGCTGGCTCTGCTCGCGGGGGGCGCCACAGGCACAATCAATTCCGGACATATCGATCTGGCCGTCATCGTCGAACTCATCCACATCGCTACGCTGGTGCATGACGATGTGATGGATGAAGCGGAACGGCGTCGAGCGCAGCCGACCGCAAACGCGCGTTGGGGAAATTCGTTGAGCATTTTGCTCGGAGACTGCCTTTTCGCACACGCGCTCACGTTATCGACAAATTTTGACAACACAGAGATCGGGCGCGCTATCGCGCGCACAGCTGCGACGGTTTGCTCCGGGGAAATGATTCAGACGCAGCGCAGGTTCGATCTGAACCTGACGCTCGAGGATTATTTGCGCATTGTCGAAATGAAGACCGGATCGCTTTTTTCCGCCGCAGCGGAGTTGGCCGGAGTCATCAGCGAAGCCGACCCCAACGTGATTGAAACATTCAAGAATTTCGGATTTCAAATCGGGACCGCCTATCAGATTTACGATGACTGTGTCGATCTTGCCGGCACGGAGAGCGCCACCGGCAAAACGCTCGGAACCGACCTGCGTAAAGGCAAGTTTACCCTGCCAGTGTTGATTTTCCTCCGGTCCGCTTCGGATTTTGAACGGGAACGTTGTTGTCAGTTTGCGCTGGACGAAAAGATCGAAGAAATGATTGAGCTGTTAAAGAACGGCGCGAACAACGGTGCATTAAACGAATCAATCGCTATGGGCAGCGATCTGATTCGCCAAGCGCAATGCGCGTTCGATGGTATCAAGCCAAGTCGTTACACCGACGCATTGTTCTCGCTCGGCGATGCATTGTGCGACATGTTCGATCAACTCCGCGTCTGATGAAATGTGGGAGGGACTTTGATGTCCCGACTCTTAGCAACCTGCCATCACGCGCTGAGGCCGTTCCCAGTTATGCCGCAGCTTAAAATCCGCGAAATGCCGCAGGACGAGCGGCCGCGGGAAAAATTGCTCGCTCGAGGGGCTGACGCTCTCAGCAACGCGGAATTGATCGCAATCCTGCTGCGCACCGGCCGCCGCGGCATGAACGTGTAGACGTCGCCCGCGAGTTGCTCGACAAATACAAATCGTTCGCGGAGCTAAGCCGTTGTTCGGTGAAGGAACTCAGCGCAATCAAGGGAATCGGCCCGGCCAAAGCATTGGAACTTGTGGCGGCGTTTAATCTTGGAAAGCGTTTCACCCAGGAGCCGTTATCGCACCAAAAACTCGATTCACCGGAATTGATCTACAAATTGTTGGGTGACGAAATGCGAATGTTGCGCACTGAATCATTGCGCGTTGTTTTGCTCGACACACGATACCGTTTGATGCGTGTCGAGTCAGTGTCGGTGGGCAGCATGAACGAGAGCATCGCCCATCCGCGCGAGATTTTTCGGCCCGCCATCACTTACTCAGCCTACGCAGTGATCGTTGCGCATAATCATCCCTCCGGCGATCCGTCGCCGAGCCAAACCGACCATAGTCTAACGCGACGCCTGGCCGAAGCCGCCGAGCTTCTACAGATCAAATTGCTCGATCACATCATCATCGGCGCGCCACTGGAAGGAAGCCCCGGATATTTCAGTTTCAAGGAAGCTGGTGTGTTATGAGCCCGAGGGTTTCTATCGCCACATCCAGGTGGCGCTTATCTCACCTCTCCCCTTGCCGAAGGGGAGAGGATGAAGGTGAGGGGTCGAAACGAACTCGCCCTGAATCAATCCTCACCCTCCCCCTCTCCTTTGAGAAAGGAGAGACGACCCGATACACGCGGTGTCGTACAAATCCATTGAGACAAACATGAGCAGCGCAAGCGTTCATCCCACAGCAATCGTCGATCCGCATGCGAAAATCGGCGGCGATGTGCAGATCGGCCCGTTTTCGATCATTGGGCCGCACGTAACAATCGGCGATCAGACGGTCGTGCAATCGCACGTGGTGATCGAAGGCGAGGTGATAACCGGACACGGAAATTTCATCGGACACGGCGCCATCATTGGCGCGCCGCCGCAGGATGTTTCTTTTTCGCCAGAACGAAAAACCAAGGTTGAAATTGGGAACGACAACATCATCCGCGAGTATTGCACGATCCACCGCGGCAGCCCCGACGGCAGCGCGACAAAAATCGGCGACAGAAATTTCCTGATGGCGGGAGCGCACATCGGGCACAATTGCATCATCGGAAACGAAGTCATCATCGCCAACAATTGCCTGTTGGCCGGACACGTGCGCGTCGATGACGGAGCGTTTCTTGGTGGTGGATCGACGTTTCACCAGTTCATGCACATCGGACGATTGGTCATGGTGCAGGGCAGCTCTGCGTTTGGGAAGAATCTGCCTCCGTTCGTCCTCGCAGCGGAGCGCAACGCTGTCTTCGGATTAAACATCGTCGGACTGCGTCGCGCTGGATTCACTGCAAAGGACCGGGACGAAATCAAGGCGGCATTCAAACTTCTTTACCTGTGCGGACTGAACATTGGACACGCCCTCGAAAAGGCAGCGACGATGACGTTTGGCGCAGCAGCACGCGAATTTCTGGACTTTGTCGCCAATTCAAAGAAGCGCGGCATTTGCCCTTTGAAACGCGGTATTGACGACGACTTGTCGATCCAAGGAGACATGTCGCCGGACAACAGCCGTGCCCGCGCGGAATAGTGATAAGAGTCGAGAAATTTCGCACGCGCCGAACCTCACCCGCCTTGCACCGGCGGCATGATGGCAATCTCTTCGCCCGGGTTCAGCTTGTAATTGCGATCGACAAATTCCAAACCTGCGCCAATCAAAATGCTGTTGTCATGCGCACCAAGTGCAGGTCGTTCCGCATACAGTTGCTCGAGCAAATCGCGAACCGTCGCACCGTCCGCAAGCTCGAGTTCCAACTCGCGCATTCCAACCAGATCGCGCAATTGCGCGTAAAATTGCACTCGCACTTTCATTTGATCACGTCATTCCGAGCGAAGTCGAGGAATCCCGCGGCGCTACCTTACAGGTAACGCTACGGGATGTCTCGACCTTGCTCGACATGACGAGTCAAAATTGTTCTAACAATTCTTTTCTTAACACACCGACGTAGGGAAGATTGCGATAGCGCTCCATGAAATCGAGACCGAAACCAACAACGTATTCATCCTCGATTTCAAAGCCGACGTAATCCGCATTAACATTCCGCGCCCGCTGTTTCCTTTTGCTTAACAATACACACACCCGAAGGCTGCGAGGCTTGGCCATTTCCAGCTTTTCGCAAACGGCGGCCAGCGTGTGGCCGGTGTCGAGAATGTCATCCAGCACCAAGACATCTCGGTCGGCGACATCGGGAAGACCGGAATTCTTGAAAATCACTTGCCCGCTCGTTTGCGCTTTTCCGCGATAACTCACGACACTCAGGCAATCCAATTTCAAGGGAAGCGGAATTCGCCGCAGCAGATCCGACATGAATATGAGGCTCCCTGTCAGAACTGCGATCACCGTCAACTCGCGGTCACGGTAATCAGCCGTGATTTCGGCGGCCATTTGATCCAGCCGTTTGTGAATTGCCGGCTCATCAAACAACACGCGCTCGATGTCCGCCTGCATCGACCATAATAGGCCATCAACCGGCGCAGAGATCAACGCGCGCGTCAAGGAGCGACGGTCTCCAGACCGCCGACAAGTGACGCTTTCCCAAGCCATCGTTCCTTGCTTGGCCCTTAACCCCACGCTGAATAACATGCCTGAAAATGCATATCCACCACGATCAACTTGAAGTCCGAACCAACGGCAAGGGTCTTTACGAAATCACCGACGAAGTGCAGTCGAAAATCGACAGGTCTGGAGTACAAACGGGCACGGTAACTGTTTTCGTTCAGCACACCAGTTGCAGCGTTGTCATCATGGAAAATGCCGATCCGACCGCGCGCCGCGACTTGGAAGAGTTTTTCGACCGGCTCGTGCCGGAAGCCGCCGATTATTTCACGCACAGTTCGGAGGGCAGCGATGACATGCCTTCACACATTCGCATGGTACTGACGCGCACCAGCGAAACCGTGCCGATAGTCGATGGAAAAATGCAGCTCGGAACCTGGCAGGGCATTTTCCTCTTCGAACATCGCCGCGCCGCGCACCGCCGTAGAGTTTTTACCACCATGATCGGCAAATGAGCGCTGTTGCACTGCCCAGAGATATTCGCTATTGCAACTGTAGCCGGGGTCACTAACCCCCGGCTACCTGCTGCGGATTCACACTTTGGATTAGCACATCCATTTCAGCTCAAGGGGAAATCATTGACAGCACACTTGCATCGGCTGGAAGGCCACACACAAGAAGCTTTCACCGAGAGCCTCTCCCTTGGCAAAGGTGCTTCGCGCTCCCTGTGCAGTGAATTCGTAGATGGCGTTGCCTTTGCCGTTCGCATCACCCACATCCACAACAAACAGATTCCCTACACTGTCAAAGGCCAGACTTTGCGCACTGTTAGGCACGGAACCAAAGGTCGTCCGACTGTACCGGCGTAGAACTCCGCTCAGAGCATATCTGTAGATTTTGCCGCTTAAATCCGCCATGTACAGATTGCCCATGCTGTCCAAGGCCAGGTCCGCCGGGCGATCACCGGGATCTAACACGGCAATGGTTACGCGCGACCCGTCTGGTTTGTATTTATAGATGCTCCCTTGATAGATGTTGCCGATGCTGTTATCGGCCACAAACAGGTTGCCCGCGCTGTCCAAAGCCATACCCACAGGGTGGTTCAACCCCGAGGCAAAGGTCCCTCGCGACCCGCTCGGCTTGTATTGATAGATGATGCCGTTGTCGTAATCCGCCACAAAGACGTTGCCTGCCTTGTCAACCGCCAGGTATGAAGGATAACTCAAGCCGGAGGCAAGAATGGTTCGCACTCCTTGTGGAGTAATTTTATTGACCTTAGCGCCGCAGTAGAGTTCGCCGCACTGGGAATCCACCACAAACAGATTGCCTGCTCTATCAACAGCCAGATCCCAGGGGTCAACTAGTCCCGTGGCAAAGATGGTTTCGGGTCCGGCCAGAGGGAACTTAAAGATTTCGCCACCTCCTGCATCGGTTCCCGACACAAACATGTTCTGCGCAGACGCACCCGAACAGATCAGAATAACTGCTCCCAACCACGCTACCCGGCTGAATAACTGTCCGACTCGTCCAAGGGCAGCGCTGCATTTAGCTTCTGTTACTTTTGCTTTCATAATTGCTCCTCTTTTTTGTTTTTGTTTGGTTGATTTCGTCTTTCACTGAAGTAGTGCGTAAAATCCGGCGCGAGGTTACGCACAAGGTGTCGAGGCCGTGGGCCTGTTCGAGGAACTGTAGTGAGTCTTCGGCTGGATCCTCTGCTTGTGCTCGGCTACGTTACTAATTGTTCAGAACAGGTTAGCGGCGCGAGATTCCTCAGCTCCGCCTAACCTTTTTACCAAGGTGAGGTGTAACAGGCAGCGACTCAGGGCTATCTGTCAGATGCTGGCGACGTACACGGGATCTGAGGCCGTAACAGAGTGGGGTTCCACTTCAATTCCACCCGAACCGTCCACAACCGGTTCTCCTTTCACAGTTACTACTGCTTCATCTTTCACTGCTGCAGGAACTCCGTTTACGACCTCAAGAATTCTCCCGAGGGAACACGGAAAGTTTGCAAAACTCCACAGGGGCGGTTCGCTGAACCGCCCCTGGGCGATGAGGGCAATCGCCATATTCACTCCTGCTCCTTATTGGCAACACGCTATTGGCGCGAAGGCGAGACATGCAAAGCTTTCACCTACACCGTCTACGTCGGGGGTGAAGGTGCTTCGCGCTCCCTGTGCAGTGAATTTATAGATGGCGTTGCCTTTGCCGTTCGCGTTACCCGGATCCACAACAAACAGATTGCCTGCGCTGTCAAAGGCCAGACTTTGTGCACTGTTCGGCACCGAACCAAAGGTCGTCCGACTGTACCGGCGTAGAACTCCGCCCAGAGCATATCTGTAGATGTTGCCGCCTAAATCCGCCATGTACAGATTGCCCATGCTGTCGAAGGCCAGGTCCGCCGGGCGATCACCGGCATTTAACACGGCAATGGTTACGCGCGACCCGTCTGGTTTGTATTTATAGATGCTCCCTTGATAGATGTTGCCGATGCTGTTATCGGCCACAAACAGGTTGCCCGTGCTGTCCAGAGCCATACCCGCAGGGTGATTCAACCCCGAGGCAAAGGTGGCCCGCGACCCGCTCGGCTTGTATTGATAGATGATGCCGTTGTCGTAGTCCGCCACAAACAGATTGCCCGCCTTATTAACCACCAGGCTGGAAGCATAACTCACCCTGGACGCAAAGATGCTTTGCGCTCCGCTTGGCGTGATTTTAAAGATGGCGGCGTTGCCAACGAGGTCACCGCCCAGGATCTCGTAATCCACGACAAACAGATTGCCGGCGCTATCAAAAGCCATGTCCCAAGGCTTGTACAGTCCGGAGGCAAAGATGCTTTGCGCGCCGTCCCAAGTGAATTGAAAGATCTCGCCGCCGCCGGCATCCCTTCCCGACACGAACAGGTTCTGCGCGGACGCGCTGGAGCAGGTCAGAATCGCCGCTCCCAACGCTACCATGCTGAACAACTGTCCGACTCGTCCAAGGGCAGACCTGAATTTAGTTCCTATTAGTTTTGTTTTCATAATTGCTCCTCTCATTTGTTTTGTTTGGTTGGTTTCGTCTTTCACTGAGGTAGTGCGTAAAATTCGGCGCGAGGTTACGCGGAAAATGGCTTCGCCACGTTAAATCGTTGAATCGTTTAACCGTTGAATCGGCGAAACCCGCCTTCGGCACTACGGCGCACTAGAGCATTTTAAATGAAACTGTGGCCGGTGTAGCCACGGCCCTGTGGGCCGTCCTCCCTGGAATCCGAAAGCGGTGCCAAGTGAACCGGCCATAGGCCGGTGGCTACAAGATTTCTTAAAATGCTCTAGCAGCGGATTACCCGCCTTCGCCGAGGCTATGGCGGGCAGGCAGCGGATGTCACGGATTGGAGTGGTCGACGCGGGCGACCCGGATGTATCGGTTGGCCTCTTGCTGGTGTCCGCCGCGGCCGACGCCCTACAATTGTCATCGGATTTGCAACAGCGCGGTCGCACCCTGCCGGATCTTTCTGAATGATCCTATATCCGTGTTATCCGTGCTCGCCTCGCCGTAGCCTCGTGCGAAGGCGGGTGATCCGGAACCTGCCACGCCGGCGCCTCCGGCGGAGGTCGGTGAAATTATTTCTGCTTTCCCTAGCAGAGTTTTTGGAAAACTGGATGGGAGCGCAAAGGATCCCGGAATCGGAGCGAGCTGAAGAAGGGCCGGCGTAGCGACGGACACGACTGCAGAAGCTGAGGACGCAAAATAGCGATCGCCGCGCCGCCCCGAATGCTTCTCGGGGACAGCGCAGCGTTCCGTTCCTGCCGCCTGTCGAGGAATCAAGCTCAAGGCTTAATCCACATTGTGGCTGAGCTAGGTGCGCCTACGGCATATCCTGCGCCAGAGTCCAGGGTTATCACAACGCTGTACGCTTGGCGGTTGGCTGATCCTCTGGGGTCAGGCAACGTTTGCACCAGGATTGTTCCGTAGCCGGATTGTCCGATGTAGGCCGGCGAGACAAGCGCAACGTAATCAACTCCTGGGATGGCGGTGCCGCTTACCTTGAAGTTAACGAACATTGCACCGAACACGAGCCGCGGCTTCATGTCCAGGACGAATGAACCTGTCTTGCCCCGACTGACATCGCCGGTGCTATTGATAGTGATAACCGGCATTTGCTCATCCTGAGGGCCTGTTGGATCGGAGGCGCTTATAGGGCCACCATCAGGCCGCGGCGCCTCGTTAGCGGGCGGACGGGTGGGACCAGGGCTAGGGTGCGGCGCCTCGTTAGCAACCGTGTAGGTAGGCCCACCGTCAGGGTACGGTTTTGCACTGGCGAATGGCGCGAGCGCCAAGGCTACCACAAACAATACTGCTGTTAATTGGATGTTTCGATTTTTCATGTTACTGAATTTCCTTTCATTGTTTTGGCCTTCTTTGACCTCTCGTCTTTGAGAACTCATTTCTGGCCTTTCACATCAGGTAATGCGTAAAATCCGGCGCGAGGTTACGCGGAAAATGGCTTCGCCACGTTGAATCGTTGAATCGTTGAATCGTTTAACCGTTGAATCGGCGAAACCCGCCTTCGGCACTACGGCGCACTAGAGCATTTTAAATGAAACTGTGGCCGCTGTAGCCACGGCCCTGTGGGCCGTCCTCCCTGGAATCCGAAAGCGGTGCCAAGTGAACCGGCCATAGGCCGGTGGCTACAAGATTTCTTAAAATGCTCTAGCAGCGGATTACCCGCCTTCGCCGAGGCTATGGCGGGCAGGCAGCGGATGTCACCGATTGGAACGACCGAAAAACGGGACAACCCGGATGTAATAGGGTGGACCTCTTGCTGGCGTCCGCCGCGGCGGACGCCCTACAATTGTCATCGGATTTGCAACAGCGCGGTCGCGCCCTGCCGGATCTTTCTGAATGATCCTAATCCGTGTTATCCGTGCTCGCCTCGCCGTAGCCTCGTGCGAAGGCGGGGTGATCCGTGGCCTGCCGCGCCAGAGCCTCGGCGGAGGTGGGTGAAATTATTTCTGCTTTTCCTCGCAGAGTTTTTGGAAAGCGGGATCGGAATTCGCCTGGCGAAGTTCCTCAGATTCACTTCCTGCTACTTGTTAGGCCCGACCTGCTCCGGGCCTGAGAGCAACTGCTGGAAGTCCGGACGATTACGGATTGGGTCCCACACCGGATCGATCTTCAAAAGAGCTATGGATACTTCCTCGCCGGCCGGGATGGAGAGCAAACGGCGAAGTCTTTTAATAGCTTCCTCAGGTGCGCCGGCGCGCGCCTCGATCTGCGCGAGTCCGATCTGGAAGCCTGGACCGTCCACAGCATCTTTTTCAATTGGAACTAAATCCCGCCCCCTGTCTGGCAACGCGTAAAGCGTCGTGGTTGTGTCCTCGCGCGAGGTAAACCCAAGAGAGTTCCGTCATAGCGAGAGTGTCATCTGGCCGCTCGCTCAATCTGGCCTCGAGTAACGGCAGCGCTTCTTCTCCCGCGGATTTCGCTGCCTCAGTCTGACCTGCCAGCACTCGAAGGGCGACGCGCCCGGCAAGCTGCTGGAGATGTGCACGGTCGCCGTGGACCGCCTCCTTTTCGAAAGCTTGAAAAGCATCGGTCAAACGTCTTTCCATCAGATCGAGATAAACCCAGATACCAATGATCTTTACCACATCGCCACCTGTACCAATGCCGCGAGTAAGTGACTTAATGGCCTCTGGAAAACCATCGAGAGCTCGCCGGGCCGACTCGACATCGCCTGTTTCGCTAAGGCGAGAGCTAAGAAGAAGTAGCGCTGCCAGCGCCCGATGCGGATCGATGGCAAGTGCTCGCAATTCGGCTCGCTCCGCATCTTTCCACTGACGCAATGCCGTATAGGTCTGTCCGATTCCCATCGGATTCCGAGCATCGCGCGGATCGAGTTCCTGCGCTCGTTGAAAATCAGCCAGCGATCGCTCCCATTCGCCGCGGCGGCGGTAAACCCAAGCACAGTATTGTCGGGCCAAAGCATTGTTGGGCTGCAACTCCAGCGCGCGGTTAAACTCCGTCAGCGCATTCTCGTATTGGCGATGGCCCCAATAGAAGAATAACCCAAGTACAAAGTGCGCTTCCGGCGAATTTGGAGCCACCGCCAGAGCGCGGTCGATGAGCGACTTCACCTCCTGTAATTCTGCTGGAGCTAAAGGAGAAACCTCCCAGTGCCGTAATAGCCGACTGCGTGCGAGCTGAGCAGCCGCCTCGGCAAAATTTGGATCGCGTGCCAGTGCCTGCTGGTAAAGCGCCTCGGCACCGTCAAGGGCATCCGCGGCGAAACTGCTTTCGGCCTGGTGAAACTCATACTCGCCTCTTAAAAAAAGATCGTAAGCTTCTGCGTCGCGCGTGCCGACTGAGGCCAGAGCATGGGATTCGCTTGGCGAAAGGTTCGCTTGCAATGCCTCCGCGATTTCTTGCGCTACTTCGCTCTCAACGGCTAAGACATCTTTAACGTCACGGTCGTAACTTTTTGCCCAAAGATGCGTATCGGCACGGGCATCGATTAACTGCACGTTCACCCGAACTTTGTCGCCACCCCTCTGCACCGCACCCTCTAATACCGTGGAAACGCCGAGCTCTTGCGCCACCGTCTTTAAATTGTCTGGCTTGCTCTGGTCATTCGCCGTCGAAGTGCGGGAGATAACCTTGAGATCACGCACGCTCGCTAATCTCGTCAGAATCTCATTCTGGATGCCCTCGGCGAAATACGCGTTTGCTTTTTCTTCGCTTAAGTTTTCAAAAGGCAAAATTGCGATGCTTTTTTCCGGCGCAGTCAGCGCTGGTCGCACACGATTACGAGAAAACATCGCGACGCCAGCGACGATCACCGTGAGCCCGAGCGGTCCCGCCCAGCGTAGCCGGGCGCGCTGTTTTCCTGAGAGTTCGGAACGTTTGTGGGAGCTGGGGGTTCCCGA
The DNA here is from genome assembly GCA_963791385.1 of uncultured Verrucomicrobiae bacterium. Lineage (GTDB taxonomy): Bacteria > Verrucomicrobiota > Verrucomicrobiia > Chthoniobacterales > UBA10450 > Udaeobacter. Next base: position 310,903 of record CAWBSH010000022.1, on the reverse strand, counting down.
CGTCATCGGACCAAAGATTGAGCACGGCTACTTGCACACCGTGCTTTACTGTACAACCTGCCGAGATCGTGTAGTAACGGCCGCCATTCGTCGAACTCGCCCAGATCTTCGGCGACGCGTTTCGAGAGTAGAATGTGGCCGGCGTCGCCACCCTTCATGACGCGCTGTGCCAGATTTAACCCAGCGCCGGCGAGATTCGTCCGGCCAGCAACATCGACGACTCCGCTGACCGGTCCACTGTGAATGCCCATACGAATGCGCAAGCGCGGATGCTCTTTGAGCGCTCGACTAATCTGCGTGTGCGCAGCGAACGGGCAACTCCAGGACTGTTATAAAGGGCCAACGCCATGCCATCGCCAGATGGAATCTTGATCAACCGCTCGGCCGCCTCAGCTATTTGAAATTGTTCGGTCGCACGAACGATTTGGGTCAGGAGATCGACAGCGGCGCGCTGCTCATTAATCGAAAGCTTGGAGTAACCGATAATGTCGATGAACAGAACATGCGCGATCTCCAGCTGGATTTCCTTTTTTACGTCAGCGGCGATCTCTATGTCGGCTAGTCCGGCGCAACGTCGCAGTTGTGCCGCCAGATCCTGTATGGCAGGCCGCGCCGCCGGCTCGAATGCAAGCATCGATTGGAGCAGCGATCTCAGGCTACGTGGAACGCGCGCTGCCTTCAGTCGTTCGACGGGGAGCACGTTCGATTTCTGAGCGCTGCGAATTTCTTCAATGTTGCGCCCGGCCAACGCGTTTTCCCAGTAAGCGCAAACCAGAGCGTCGCGCCGAGCGAATAAATATCCGAGCGCACATCGACTGGGCCGCTCCCGAATTGCTCAGGGCTCGCGAAATTTGGTGTACCGGACAAATCCTTCCCGTGTGTCAGGTCCATTTCGCCTCCAGCGTCCGCGATGGCCTTGGCCAGACCGAAGTCGATGACTTTCACTTCCAGTTCCACCGTGTCAGCGTCACCTCGCGTTAACATGATGTTGCCGGGCTTCAGGTCGCGATGGATTAAACCGTGGGCTGCGGCAGCCATCAATGCCCGCGTAATTTGCATCGCAATTTCCAAAACCAGCTTTGCGTTGAGCGGACCTTCCCTCCGCACGCGAGCTTCGAGGGTTTCGCCCTCAACCAGCTCCATCGCATAGTAGCAATGACTATCATCCGAAGAAGCACCGAAGCGATAAACAGCGGCCACATTCGGATGCCGGAGAGCAGCCGCGGCGCGGGCTTCGCGCAAAAAACGCTCGCGCACTGGGTGCGAAGTGCGCGCGGCTGCCGGCACATCGATCACTTTCAAGGCGACCTTGCGACGCAACACGTTGTCCACGGCGAGATAGGTCACGCCCATCCCGCCGCGGCCTAACTCCCACAACGAGCCATCTTCGCGACGTGTAATCTCGAAGTCGCCGAACTTGCTTGGAATCCCTGTGAAATCTACCGCGCTGCAGTCCCCGCTGGCGGCTACGGGCGCGTCCGTGACTAGACGAAGGCCATTCTCAAGAAGGCAACCTGGGCAGCCGCCTTCTGGTGCGTCGGCTGGGATTTCCCAACCGCACTTTGGGCAAACTCTAGACACTAATTTCACGAATTTAGAAGATGAGACACGAATTTCACTAATTCACACCAATTGATCAGCCGTGTTCGTGACAATTCGTGCAATTCGTGTCTCGTGACGATTCGCCTGCCACGCCGAAGCCTTGCGAAGGCGGGTGTAATTCGTGTCTTCACGGCTGCTTTTCCTCGCAGAGTTTTTGGAAGACGGGATCGGCGCGCAAAGGGTCCCATATCGGATCGAGCCTAAGAAGAGCCGGCGTAATAGGCGCTGGGCCGTAAAGCCAGCTACTATACGGTGTTTGTAACAGCTGCGTGAGAGTTGAGATCGCATGTCTATTCTCGCCGAACATAGCCTGAACCAATGCCAGGCTCTCTTTGGAGCTGCTGCCCTTCACCGCATCTTTAGCACGCGGCAGAACCATGATTGCACGCTCCGCGTCCGTTAGAGCCGCGCCCTTCTCCCCCATCGCAGCATAAACTTGACATAGGTTTACGAGGATAAAGGCATCGTTTGGGAGTTGCACCAGTGTATCGCGCGCATGTTCAGCAGTAACTCTTGCGCCAGGCATATCACCAGCCAAACGTTGCGTGAGAGCAAGCGTCGCCTGATCACGGCCTTTGTCGTCTTGAGAAGAAAAATCGAATTGAGCCAGTCGGGCTTGCAGTAACCGAATAGCCTCACCGTACTTTCGTTCGAGTCTCAACTGAGTGATTTTGATTACGAACGTGTCGTCATTAGGAGTCAGCTCGGTGATTTCAGACAATGACTTGGCCGCTTCCTGCAGGTTGCCCTGCGCTTGATACATGCGAGCCTTTAACGCCATCACATCCGGGTCGTATGGCTTAATGTCCAGTGCTCGATCACAGAGCGCCAGCGCTGCTGGGAATTGTCGCAGCATGGCGCGTGTCCAAGCAGCGTTCGTGGTTAACTCCACATTGCGTGGGTCCAAGGCGAGGGCTTGCTCGGAGTAGGCCATACTTTGATCCCAGTGTCCCTCGCGCCGGGTAACTCTGGCGAGAGCGTGTAAGACTTCGCTGCTGCTTGGCAACATTTTGGTGACGCGAGCAAACGTCGTTTTGGCAGCCGCGTAATCACGCAACACCCAGTATCGGTAATAACCGAGGGCTAGCAGAGTTTCAGGCGAGTCTGGCTCCAGTTTCTGAGCATTCTCCAAAGCACGTTTCGCTGCATCGCGCCGAACGGCTGGATTGTCGTCGCTCTGGTTAAAATAAAGGACCGCGTCCACACGCGAAAGCCGGGCCCACGCAAGCGCAAACATGGGATCAAGCTGCACCGCCCGCTCATAAAAACCGGTGACTTTCCTTAGGAGATCGGCAGAGTACGCGGAGTAGAACCGTGCTTCGAGAGCGAGGCCGCGCAGATACGCATCGTACGCCTCCAGATTGTTTGTCGGTTTAACTGCTAACGTCTGCTTCTCCCGGGTGGTTAGGTTCACTTGCAACGCATCGGCAACTTCCCTAGCGATCTGAGTCTGAACTGCAAAGATGTCAGTTAACTTGCGATCATAACTCTCTGCCCAGAGATGAGAATCGGTTCGCGCGTCAATCAGCTGAACATTCACTCGCACCTGATCGGCGACTTTCTGCACGCTACCCTCAAGAATGTTCGCTACGCCAAGCTGCTTAGCGATCTGCGAGAGATTGCGAGGTCTATTCTGATATTGCTGCGTCGAACTGCGCGAAATTACTTTAAAGTCTGCGATGCTGGCCAGCCGCGTCAGGATCTCCTCTTTAATTCCTTCCGCGAAATAGGCGTTCTCTGGATCGTGGCTCAGATTTTCAAAGGGAAGAACGGCGATGCCCTTTGGTGCGGGACGCCTGATTAGTTCGCTTTTCCAAACATTCCACCCCATGGCTGCTGCCAAAGCGATCAGGGACGCTACAAGTAGCACGCTGGTTGGATTGCGTCGCACCCACTTTTTGCCACGAGTGAAGATTCCTGTGTGCCGGGCTAGGATCGGCTCGTGCTTTAGCCAGTGTTCGAGGTCTTCAGCCAGATCGAGAGCTGAAGAGTAACGACGCTTTGGATCTTTCTCGAGGCACTTGAGGCAAATCGTGGAAAGATCGCGATCTATTTTTGGATTTAAAAGGCGCGGCTGCCTCGGTTCAGTGTCCAGCAATAACTTGATGGTCTCGTAGGTTGTACCACCAGCAAAAGGCGGATGGCCAGTAAGCAATTGGTAAAGCACCGCGCCAAGTCCGTACACATCTGTCGCCGCTGTAAGTCCCGCGCCTGCGGGATTTTTCCCGCCTGCTTGTTCCGGCGCCATGTAACTGGGTGTACCCAGCACTTCGAGTGTGCGCGTGACTGTGCTCTTCGTCTCGACCAGTCGGGCCAGGCCGAAGTCAGTGAGATGTGGTTCACCGTTTTTGATCGAGCAAAATGTTCCCAGGTTTGATGTCTCGATGCAGAATGCCGTGCTCGTGCGCGTAATGAACGGTGCGCGCCACTTTTGCGATTAATTCCGCTGCTTGCCGGATCGACATCGGCTCTGCGCCTAACTACCTCGTCAAGCTGGCCGCCTTCGATGAATTGCATGCTGAAGTAGCATTGAGCCATCGCGCTCGCCCACTTCGTGGATGGGAACGATGCTCGGATGATCGAGCCTTGCGGCGGCTTCAGCTTCCCGGCGAAAACGCTTCACGTGTGCTTTGCTCGCCCACTGACCAAGACTAATGACTTTTAAGGCGACTATGCGATTGAGACTCTTTTGTCGCGCGCGAAATACCACGCCCTGACCGCCACGACCGACTTCCTCCAGTAATTCGTAGTCGCCCAGTTCTCCCAGCATCTTCGCCACGCGCTCGCTCTTCGTGGCGGCATGCGCTGGTTTATCCACCTGGCCGGGGTCATCCGCCTTCGCCGATCCAGCCTTCGCAGCCCCGAACGCTTTCGGGGCTACGGCGGACAAGTCGCCCCCGGCTACAGCTTCTTGTCGAGAGAATGCGAAGCCCGCTTTCGAGAAGGCAACCTGGGCAGCCGCCTTCCGGTGCGTCGGCAGGGATTTCCGCGCCGCACTTTGGGCAAACTCTCATTACACTGATCACGGCTGCTTTTCCTTGCAGAGTTTTTGGAAGCGCGGATCGCTTCGAAGCGGGTCGAACATGGGATCGAGCCGGAGAAGCGCAGGAGTGAGCGGTACGCCAAACGCGAATGCGCCTGAATACGGTGTAGAGAGAAGTTTCTGTAAAGCGGCGATGGCGCGGTCGGGCTCTCCCATGCGCGCCGCGACTCGCGCGAGGATCTCAATTGGAATGGGACCAGCCACGGCGTCCTTCTCGACCGGATTCGCGGCGATCGCCCGCTCGGACATAGCCAATGCGGCGGCCTTGTCACCGAGGCTCATATTGATCAGCGCGAGATCGCCAATGAGACTAAAATTGTCGGGCTGTTCTTTGAGAAAGGGTTCCATTTCGCTGCGTGCCTGTCGCCAACTTTCCCGCGCGCCGACATGGTCGCCAGCCACTTCCTGCGCCCAACCCAACCAAAGGCGCAGTTCGCCATTGAAGTAACCCGACGCTGGATCAGGCTTGGCAAGTACCTCCTTTATGAAGGGGATTACCGGTGCAGGACGGCGCTCCAGGATCGCTTGGTAGACTCGAGTTTCCAAGCCCTCGATCTTATCGGCCGTGAGGCGGAGCCGAGCGAGAAGAGCAGAGGCATGCGGCAAGTCACCCTGCGCTTGTGCAATAGCCGCCTTCTGCACCAGGATATTTAAGTCGTCTGGCGCAATATTGAGAGCTTCATCAAACTTGCCGCACCGCTTCCGGGAAACGACGAAGACAGACATAGCTAGTCGCTCGCTGGACGAGGAGACTAACATTGAGCGGGTCGAGCCGTTCGGCTTCGTTGAAGTAGGCTTCGCTCCGGTCCCACTGGCCTCGTCTCCGTGCGAGATAAGCCAGCACTTCAGGAATCCGGCTGCTATTTGGTAGGAGCTGACGTGCTTGTTCGAAGTAACGCACTGCTGTGTCATAATCCTTCAGACAATAGTAGTAGTAGGAGCCCTTCGCCAATACGGCCTCCCCGAGATTAGGCTGAAGAGCGAGCGCAGTTTCGGCGGCTTGCCGTGCCTCTTCACGCAGCGCAGCCGTTGGCTGAAGACTCTGCGTAATGTAGCCGCGCGCATCAATGTATGACAGCAGCGCCCAACCGAGAGCGAACTTGGGATCCAAGCGCACCGCTTCTTTGAAATATTTCTGTGCGTCAAGCGTATTCGGCCTTGTGGGAAAGGTTTTTAGTGTATAAGCCAGACCGCGCAGATAGGCATCGTAAGCCTCGGTATTGCCTGTCGGTTTAGCAGCCATAACTTGCTCTTCGCTGACCGGTGAGTGTCGCCTGCAATTGGTCGGCGACAGCTTTGGCCACTTCGCTCTCGACCGACAAGATGTCGGTCAACTTCCGATCATAGCTCTCTGCCCAGAGGTGGGAGTCGGTTTGCGCGTCAATCAACTGAACATTGATCCGCACCTGATCGGCCACTTTTTGCACGGTACCTTCAAGAATGTTCGCTACTCCAAGTTGCCTCGCGATCTTGCCGAGATTCTTGGGGTTGCTCTGATAGTGCTGAGTGGAAGAGCGCGAAATTACTTTTAATTCCCCGATGCTACCCAGACGCGTCAGGATCTCCGCCTGAATGCCGTCCGCGAAATAGGCGTTATCTGGATCAAGGCTCAAATTTTCGAATGGCATAACGGCTATTCCCTTTGTTAATGGACGGGTGCTTAGTTCGGTTTCCCAAAAATTCCAGCTCACAATCGCTGCCAAAGCAACCAACGATGCAATCAACGCAGCAGTAGCTGCATTCCTTCGCACCCATTTGCGTCCGCGGGTGAAAATTCCACTTCGTTTTGCGCAGATCGGCTCGTGCTTTAGCCAATGTTCGAGGTCTTCGGCCAGCGCGAGAGCGGAAGAGTAACGGCGCTTTGGATCCTTCTCGAGGCACTTCAGGCAAACGGTCGAAAGCTCCCGGCCGATTTTTGGATTCAGAAGGCGCGGTGGTCGCGGCTCGGTGTCCAGCACTAACTTGATGGTCTCGTAGGTCGTGCCCCCGGCAAACGGTGGATGGCCTGTGAGCAATTGGTAAAGCACTGCACCGAGTCCGTACACGTCTGTTGCGCTTGTAAGCTGAACGTTATTACCGGTGGCTTGTTCGGGTGCCATGTAACTTGGCGTGCCCAGCACCTCCAGCGTGCGCGTGACGGTGCTTTCGCTCTCGAGGAGTCGCGCCAGCCCGAAGTCGGTGAGATGCGGTTCGCCTTTTTGATCCAGCAGAATGTTTCCCGGTTTAATGTCTCGATGCAGTATCCCGTGTTCGTGCGCGTAATGAACAGTGCGCGCTACCTTTGCGATCAATTCCGCTGCCTGACGGGTCGACATCGGCGCATGCTTGACGACCTCATCAAGCTGTCCGCCTTCGATGAATTGCATGCTGAAATAGCATGACCCATCGCGCTCGCCCACTTCGTGAATAGGTACGATGCTTGGATGATCGAGGCTGGCTGCGGCCAGGGCTTCGCGGCGAAAACGTTTCAGATCCGCTTTGGTCGCCCAATGACCGAGGCTAATGACTTTTAACGCGACGGTGCGATTGAGACTCTTTTGTCGCGCGCGAAATACCACGCCCTGACCGCCGCGACCAACTTCCTCCAGTAATTCGTAGTCGCCCAGTTCTCCCAACATCTTCGCCACGCGCTCGCTCTTCGTAGCGGCATGCGCTGGTTTATCCGCGTGGCCGAGGTCGTCCGCCGCGCCTGCGGGACTACAGCTTCGTCCGAGAGCAGATTCAGGCCGCTTTCGAGAAGGCAACCTGGGCAGCCGCCTTCTGGTGCGTCGGCAGGGATTTCCGTGCCGCACTTCGGGCAAACTCTGAGTGCGCTGATCATTGTCGGAGAGTCGCTCGAGCGCTCCCTCTCTTTTACTGCGTAAAATCCTATCAAAGGTTACGCCCGGACTGCAGCAATTAAATCGCGAAGCTCATCTCCCATCTGCAGGAGATGAAATGGAGGAAATTTCATTGGCGATCATGGGCGAATAGGTAGGGGCGGTTCACCGAACCGCCAATGCTGGCGATTGAGTCAATCGCCCCACCCATAAATCGCCTCTACGAGCCGTAATGATTTTTCAGTGGGCAAAAGCGATTGCTCCATTTGGTTCATCACATAAGCGAACGCGATTTTCTTCTCCGGATCGGCGAAGGCGTTGCTGCCGCCCGCTCCGGGATGGCCGAAAGAGGTTCGTGATGGTCCGAACATTTTTCGCGCAGCACGTCGTGAATCCTTCATGAATCCGGCCGAGAACGCCGTAGGGATTTGAAAAACGCGGTCGATGCCGTCCGATAAAGTCGTTGTCATCCATGCGATCGTTTTCTCCGAGAAAAAGCTCTTGCCATCAAAGCTTCCGCCGTTTGCCAGCATCGAATAAAATTTCGCGAGCGCTGACGCGCTCCCAATCCCGCCGAAGGAGACAATCGGCTGCGCGCGAATTGCAGGATCATTCATCTTGCTGATGACGTGCAGGCCGTACGGTGACGTAAACGTTTTGCGTGCCAATGTGCCGGGCGTGACGAGATCGAGGTAAAATCCGAGCCGGACTGGCGTTTTTCGGCTCGGGCGGCTTTCCGCTCTTTGCCGCGTAAATCGTCGCCACGCGGGCATTCTCTTTTTCCGGCAGACCGATCCAGAAGTCGAGTTGGAGCGGTCGCGCAAAATTTGTCTGCCAATATTTGGACAAAGTTTTTCCAGTGATACGACGCACGAGTTCGCCCAAAAGAAATCCAAACGTGCGCGCGTGATAACCATGCGCGGTCCCGGGCGTCCACAGCGGTTTTTGTGTCTCTAGCGCTTGGATCACTGCGTTGTAGTCGAGCGCATCGACTCGCCGATCCAACGCGCAAAGGCCGGCCTGATGTGACAGCAACTGCGCGAGCGTGATTTTGTCCTTGCCAGCCTGCGCGAATTCCGGCCAAAGCTCCGCGACGCGTCGATCGAGCTCAATGTCGTGTTGTTGCAACGCATGCAACAAACACGCGCTGGCGATTCCCTTAGTCGCCGACCAAACCAAGACGAGCGTATCAGCCGTCCACGGCTTCTCGTGGCGCGCGTCGCTAAACCCGCCGTAAAAATCGACCACCGGTTTCCCGTTTTGCCAAACCGAAACCGCGGCGCCCAATTCCCCGAACTTTTCGAAGTTTTCCTGAAAGAGCGGCTTTAGTCGCGCGCGAAGTTCTTCGGCATCGAGGTGCATATTGAAAGACTAAAACAAGGAGCGGCGTCTTTCCAAAGCGCCGTCGTCCCGTTTATCCTCGGCGGTTAAGAAACCGCCGCTCGTTGGAAATGAGCGAGTTCCAATTCTTCAATCCCTACGACGAAATCCGTTTTACAGCGAATCGTCTCCCGCACTGGCAGCAGAAAGGCGCGGTTTATTTCGTTACGTTTCGACTTGCCGACGCCGTACCTCACCACCTGCGCGAGCAATGGGAGTCTGATCGCAAGGCGTGGCTGCGATTCCATCCGCCACCATGGGATGTCGAAACCGAACGTGAGTATCACGAGCGTTTTTCTCGTGCGATTGAGCGCTGGCTTGATGCGGGTCACGGCTCGTGTGTTCTGCGACGTCCCGATTGCGCGGCAGTTGTTGCAGAAGCGCTACGCCACTTTGATGGCGACCGGGTTTCGCAAATCGCTTGGGTGGTGATGCCAAACCACGTGCACGTGGTTTTCGTGCTCAACCCGGCGTGGTCTTTGGAGAAGATTATTCTGAGTTGGAAGGGGTTTACGGCGCGCAAGATCAATCCGTTGCTTGGACGCAAAGGCAATTTTTGGCAGCGGGACTATTTCGATCGGCTTGTTCGCGACAGGAACCACTTGGCCAACTGTGTTCGTTACATCAGACGCAATCCGGAAAAGGGGCGTCTCCGCGAGGGCGAGTCTGTTTTGCACGAGAGCGAGTTTGCCAGAAGCATTGAGTGAGACGGCGCTTTGGAAAGACGCCGCTCCTTGATTTACAGCACCAGGGCTTCCAATTCTCCGAGCCGTCGTTCGAACAAATGCAGCGTCCTCTCGATTGGGGCAGCGGTCGTCATGTCCACGCCTGCGGCCCGCAATGTTTCGAGCGGAAATTTCGAGCCGCCCGAGCGCAAAAAATTCAGATAAGCCTCGACAGTTCCTGGCGCGCCGGAGAGTACGCGCTGCGAAAGGGCCACGGCCGCTGAAATCCCAGTCGCGTATTTATAGACATAGAACGCATGATAGAAATGCGGGATGCGCAGGCATTCAAGATCAAGTTCGGAATCAATAACAAAGTTTTCGGCAAAATAGGTTTCAAGCAGCTTGTGGTATTTCGATTTGAAAAGATCCAGCGTCAACGCGTCGCCGTTTTCCTCAACGGCATGGATCATTTTCTCAAACTCAGCAAACATGGTTTGCCTGAACAGCGTGCCACGCAGGTCGTCGATTTGGCGGTTGATGATATAGGCCCGCATCTTCGAATCGCTCGTGGTTTGGAGCAGATGATGCGTGAGCAATTCCTCGTTGAACGTTGACGCTACCTCAGCGAGAAAAATCGGATACTCATAATCTTGAAAGAGCTGGGAATTTTGCGAGAACCAGCTGTGCATCGAGTGCCCGGCCTCGTGGGCGAGGGTGTACGCATCGGCAAAGACGTCCTGCTTGTAATTCATGAGGATGTAAGGCGGGGCGCCGTAGCTGCCAGATGAAAACGCGCCGCTACGTTTGCCTTTGTTTTCGTACCGATCGCACCAGCGGCTCGAGCGCAGACCTTCTGCCAGCACATCGACGTATTCCTTTCCGAGCGGTGCGAGCGCGCGCAGGACCATTTCGGCCGCCTCATCGAAAGTGAATCGCGTCTGGATCTCCGGAACGAGTGGCACGTACGTGTCGTAATGATGCAGTTCACCCAAACCAAGAACGCGCCGGCGCAATTCGAAATAGCGAAACAGCAGCTTCAAATTCGCGCGGACGGATTGAATTAGGCCCTCGTACACAGCGACCGGCACATCATCCGGGAACAGCGCCGCTTCGAGCGCCGATGGATAATTTCGTGCCCTGGCGTGAAACACATCTGCCTTGACCGAATACGCCAGTGCTGCGGCCAGCGTGTACTGATGATCGCGAAACTCAGCGTAGAACTGATGGAAAGCGCGTTTGCGCAACTCGGGATCGCGCTTCACCAGAAACGAACTGAATGAACTTTGAGTCAGTGGTCGTTCGCGCCCGGTTTCGTCAAGCAGGACGCCGAACTTCATGTCCACATCCGTCAACTGCGAAAACGTGTCGTCATAACCGCTGAGCGCGACGTTGCTAAGTGCCAGAAGACGTTCCTCGGGGACGGATAGCACGTGCGGTTTCATCCGCCGAATTTTGTGCAGTTTAATTCGCCAATCTTTCAGCGCCGGATCGGCAACGAATGTCGTAAAGTTTTCGTCGTCGATCGCAAGGATTTCCGGAACAACGAACGCCGCCGCCTCACTGATTTTTGTAAGTAGATTTTGAACCTGGCCGATCCGCGTGAGGTATTCGTTGTTGGTGCCGTCCTCGGCCACCTGCAACGACGCGTAGTGGTAGACGCGCTCCATTTTCAGCTCGAGCGCTTTCTCAAACTCAAGAACGGCTGCCAGCGTCTCTGCTAAATCACCCACCCTGCCTTTCCACTGCTCAAGCTTCGGGTACTCGCGCCGTAACCAGGCAAAATCCTCCTGCCATTTGCTCACCTTGGCGAACAGATGCCTCAGGTCCCATTTGTCCGATTCGGGAATGTCGGCGCGAGTTGGAGTGTCCATGGGAGATTCTCGCACAAAGGACGCAACGGACGCAAAGGACGTTATCGTTGTGAGCGTTGTGATCTTCGTGCGAGATTTTTAATCGCAGGGTGATGCGCAACCAATTTGAGCGCGCGCTCGGTCAGTCCGTAACCGGGTGGAATCTTGTGCCAGGGCGATGCGCCCGAGGGATGCGGCAACGGAATCAAGTCGAAGCGATGTCCCGCACGTGTGACTCGGAATTTTCGCCCAATTACGTCTTCCAACTTTGCGCAATCGATAAACTGGATAATGGCCAGTCGACCGACCGGAATGATCAGACGCGGCCGCAAGATTTGAATTTCATCGTCCATCCAGGACGAGCAATTGCGAATCTCATCTGGAGACGGGACGCGGTCGGTGCCGCCGGAATTTTTACCCGGGAAACAGCGGCAGACGGCAGCGAAATAGATCGTTGATCGAACAGGGGCTTCATTCATTCCGCAAAATTTTTCGAACCAGCGAAAAAGCGTTCTGCCCGCAGTGTGCGCAAACGGCCGTTTCAACGTCGGTTCCCGCGGACCGGGCGCCTGTCCAACGATCATCACGTCGCTGACGACCGCGCCGCCCGACACCGGCGTCGATTGCATTCGCGGGCAACGCCGGCATTTCAGCAGTGTCGCCACATGCTGGTCGAGCTTGGTTTGGATCGGTTTTGGAGCCACGGCCCTGTGGGCCGTTCGCACATCGCGCGAAGAGGCGCAAGGTCAGACGGGCCGCAGGCCCGTGGCTACAACGCTGGAGACCCGAGCCCGATTGCAAAAAATCGTCAGCGCCGGAAGATCGAGAAGAGTGAGAGAAGCAGACTGAGCACGATGCTGAGAATGATGCAGGTGACGATTGGGAAATAAAACGCGGAATGCCCGCGCTCAATCCGAATGTCGCCGGGCAATCGGCCCAGCCATTTCGGCGCGATACCACTCCACATCAGCAACCCAACGAATGTGGTAGTCACCCCGATGATCACGATGAATTTTCCCAGCTCGCGCATGGTGCAAAAAGTTGCGCGATTCAAGCGGAGGCACAAGCTTGAGAGCAAATGGCGGTACAGTTTCGAGATTATTACGAGACACTCGGGGTGCCCAAGACGGCTAGCGACGACGAGATCCGCAGCGCCTTCCGCAAACTGGCACGCAAGTATCATCCCGACGTGGCCAAGGACAAAAAGGCCGCCGAAGAAAAATTTAAGGAGATCAACGAAGCGTACGAGGTCCTGAGCGACCCTGAAAAGCGAAAGAAATACGATCAACTCGGCGCCGATTGGAACCGGCCCGGCGGTTTCCAACCGCCACCTCAGTGGGAAGGACAGCAGCCCGGCGGCGGATTTTATCAGTGGGGCGGCGATGGCCGTGGTGTGGAATTTGAATTCGGCGGGACTGGATTCAGCGATTTCTTTGAAGCCTTTTTTGGCGGTGGGCGCGGACGTTCGGCGTTCGGGGGGTCCGGCGGGCGCGGTGCAACGGCAGAGCGTGGGGCCGATGTGGAAGCGGACATCATGGTCACGCTCGAGGAAGCACTCCATGGATCCACGAGGACGGTGTCGCTCCGGCGAGCCGGCTCGGACAAAGTGGAGCAGTATCAGGTCAAGATTCCCCGCGGCGTCCGTGAAGGCCAGCGGATCCGTTTGCGTGGTCAGGGCGAAGCTGGCGTGCGTGGAGGAAAAAGTGGCGATCTCTTTCTTCGCGTCCGATTGGCCAGGCATCCGGACTTTGCAGTCGAAGGGAGCGATTTAATTCACGAGGCGAGGATCGAGCCGTGGCAGGCAGTGCTGGGCAGCGACTTGCTAGTGCCTACTCTCGAGGGAAAAGTGCGTCTGAAAATTCCGCCGGGAACGCAAGGCGGGCAACGGTTTCGCCTGCGAGAACGCGGCCTGCCCGGAGTCTCAGGAAAACGCGGCGATCTCTACGTTGTTGTTCAGATCAACATTACGAAGAAATTGACCGAACGGGAACGCGCACTCTGGAGCGAACTGGCGAAATTGCACGGCGAATAGCTGGTTGAACGCCGCGCGGTACGCGGAGCCCCGCCGTATCGGGACAACGCCGTCGGCGTCACACGAGTTCGGCGCGCACAGGAGTGACGCGCCCTACCATTTGCTGCGAATTGGTGTAATTCGTGTCTCATGAAGATTTCGCTTGGCTCAGATCACGCCGGTTTTCGTTACAAGGAAAAGGTAAAAGAATTGCTCGGCACGCTTGGGCACGAAGTGAAGGACGTCGGGACGTTCAGCGAAGAACCGGTGGATTATCCGCTTTTCATTCGACCGGCAGCGGAAGCGGTGGCTCGGGGCGAATGCGACCGTGGCATTGTGTTCGGCGGTTCCGGTAACGGCGAAGCAATGGTGGCAAACAAGGTGCATGGTGTGCGTTGTGCGCTCTGCTGGAACGAAGAATCAGCCCGCCTGTCACGGCAACACAACGACGCCAACGTGCTTTCGATCGGTGAGCGTTTGATTCCTGAAGACCTGGCGCTAAAAATTGTGCCCATCTGGCTCGAGACCGGCTTCGATGGTGGTCGCCACTTGCGGCGCGTGGCGATGTTAAACGCCATGTAGATAACGGCGGTTCACCCGAACCGCCCAGGGCGATTGAGGTCAATCGCCGCTACCTGATCAATCGGTCCGAACAGACCGCGAGGAGAAACACCGCGCTGACGAATGCGTTGCTTTGAAAAAATGCGCGATTAATTTCGGCCAGATCGCGTTTCTCGGTTTTATGTTCGTAAAGCAACGCTGCCGCGATCAGAAGCAGCGGCCAGTAATAGAGCGGGCCAAGTCTCGCTACGACGCCAAAACCAACTAGCGCGGCAAAAGTGAGCAGATGCAATAGCTGGGCGAGGCGAAGGCTGCGTGCAATCCCGAGTTTTACCACCAACGAACGAATGCCTTCGCGCCGATCAAAATCGTAGTCCTGAGTCGCGTAGATCAGATCGAATCCTGCCACCCAGCAAATGACGCCCGCCGCAAGCACCAGCGGCGCAATATCAATACGTCCTGTCTGCGCGATCCAAGCGCCAATTGGAGCGATGGCCAGCGCCAGTCCGAGAAAAAAATGCGTTGCGCTGGTGAACCGTTTTGTCACCGAGTAAAAAAAAATCAGCGCGAGCGCAACCGGCGCAAGGACGAAAGTCAGCCAATTGATTGCAGATGCCGTCAGCACAAACCCGGCAGAACTGAGAACCAGCAAAAGCTGCGCTGACAATTTCGAAATGAGCAAGTGACGCGTGTGAGTGCGAGGATTGCGTTGATCGAGCGACCAATCAACGAGCCGATTGAAAAGCATTGCTGCCGTGCGCGCAAACACCATGCAGGCGATCACCAACAAAAGGATTCTCCATGACGGCCAACCATTCGCAGCCACCACGAGCGCACCAAGCGCAAACGGCAAGGCGAAAATCGTGTGCGAAAAGCGAATCAGCCGGAGAAAGCGAGTGATTGGTCCGGTTTGAACGGTCGTCATGAGAGTCGACGTCACCAACTGCTAATCAGGAGAGCCTCCAACCGTTGGCCCGCCCGGGACAAAATTGGCGGGCCATGCGCAAACAGAATTCGCTCGGCTTCGTAGTCCAAGAGTTTTCGCAACGAGCGGCGCATCTCTCTTTGATCAGAGCAATACTTCGCCGGCAGAAACGCAAAGCCATATGGTTCAAGATTAATTAGCGCGTCGCCAACAACCAGCGTTCCACCATTGGCCGCATAATGCAGCACGATTTCACCCGACACAGCGCCGTCGATGGCAATCACGCGCAATTGGTCGCAGATTTCCTCGCCGTCAGCAACGGTTGTTAACCAACCGGGTTGATCACTCGGAAACGTGTGTGCATGCGCGAAGATCGTGACCGAGAGCTGTTCGGCCAATTGCGCAGCGGCGCGATGATGATTCGAATTGGTCAGGACAATTCCCGCAACAGGGCGGGAGCCCATCATTTCAGCGAATGCTTCGCGCTGCAAAAGAATTGGATCGACCAAATACGTTCCGCTCTCAGTGGCGAGGCAAATCGAATAAAGTTCTGCCTTAACGGCAGAATCGTACTCATGCCAGATCGCGATATTCGGAGCGATACGATCGAAATCAGATGCCGGTCGCATGCGCCGAGACGATCGATGTTGAGCGTGCACTGCTTAACCTCATAAAAGTGCAGATGGCGGCTTGGTAGCCACGATTGACTTCAATCGCCGTGCGGGTTCGCAGCCACTTGCGGCGCAAGCACATTCGACCTGCGCGCTCGCCCTCTGGATTTGCGTCGCCTGCTCTTTCAGCTGCGCCTATATCCCTAGCAGCCTTGTAACTTTTGAAACGATGGCAGTGATTTTGCTCGTCTGCGAAGTGATGGATTTTGTCAGGGCCGCATATTCGCTCTGATATTGCTTCAATGTGGCCTTTTGCTCCCTCGACAATTTGTTGACCAAGGACGAAGCCACCCTCAAAGGCCCCACCGGTGGCCCCACGGGACCGCCCCCCCCTACTGGACCATGAATGATGTGAATGCCATCGTCTTCGATGATGATTTGGAATCCACCGCCGGCAACATACTGCTTCAGCTTCCCTAAATTAATCGGCGGTCCTGGACGGGGAGATTGATAAAATGCAAACCAGATTTCTCCAGTTTCATTTTGGGCAAGGTCGAAATCCCTTAAATTAAGAATCGATTCGGATGGTATAATCTTCTTCCATTCCAGAAAAGGAACGCCTCCGTCTATCGTGGCACTCGCCCTTATGTGCTCGGCACTTAGTGACGACACTTCGCCATCAGAGTTGGCGAAATTTGTCTTGTCATTATCAACAGTGTCCGGAGGAGTAGGCGGTGTAAGGATAGTGATAAAGTGGAGATCATCGGAAAAGTCTCCGGTATTAACGTTAAAAGCATCAACCCAGATTCCCGGACCTCCCCCGACTCCAATGCCTCCCACGGGACCATAGACAACCAAAACTTCTACATCGGACGCGCCTACTGGAAATGTCTGATTGCCGGCAGAGGTATAAAGATGGTTGCCATCAGCTGCACCATTTATTGACATAAAAGCAAATGGAAGATTATCCCCTCCAAACGGTAATGTGGGCCATCCATCGGCAATGCCTGAACCGGGGTTATCGTCGGTGGTGCCGGGGTAGTTTTCATCCGTTACAGTGGTGATATTGTTTGAAGCAGTGAAATGATGATGCCTCACACCGGTTCCGTTGTGATTGTAAACGATGTACTTTGTGATGACGTGTGCCATAAATTTAAGTTTTTTTAATTGAAATATTACTTTGCCCCGAACCCCGTAGTTGAATGATTACTCCCGTACGAACTTTGTTCAACCATAGAATAAAGACTTCTCCGTTAGGCGAAAAGATGGGAACGACTAAGATAACGCGCCAAAGGTGGAACCAGAACGCGAGCCGCAATGGACTGCTCTTTGGTCGTTAACCGAATCCCTACTCCCCCGTGTGATGCGGCTCGTGCGTCTTTGGTTCGGCCTGTTTTTCTGCCGGTTTTTCCTCGGACTCGATCCAGTCGGTGTGAAATACTCCGGGCTTGTCGATGCGCTCATAGGTGTGCGCGCCGAAGAAATCGCGTTGCGCTTGCAGGAGATTCGCCGGCAACCGGGCAGAGCGGTAACTATCGAAATACGCTAACGAGGCGGAAAACGCGGGGACAGCCACACCGTACTTAATCGCTGTCGAAACCACGACGCGCCATTTCGGCTGTGCTCTTTTGATGATCCTCGTGAAATACCGGTCGAGGAGAAGATTATGCAGCGCAGTATCGCGCTTATACGCCTCGACGATGCGATTCAAAAATTTGGCGCGAATAATGCAGCCGCCGCGCCAGATGGTAGCGATGTCGCTGAGGTTCAGGTTCCATTCGTACGTTGTGCTGCCAGAGCGAAGAAGCTCCATTCCTTGTGCGTACGAAATGATTTTCGACGCGTAAAGCGCGTCGCGCACCGCATCGATGAGACGAACGCGGTTGCCTTTGAACGTTCGCATTCTGGGTTGGGGCAGGATTTTTGACGCCTCTACACGCTCCTCTTTTCGCGCTGAGATCACGCGCGCTTCGACCGCCGCATTGATTGTGGAAATCACGACGTACTGCTTGATGGCGGCTTGCAGGGTCCAGATGCCAGTTCCTTTTTGGCCAGCCTTGTCGAGGATCATGTCGACCAGTGGCTTACCCGTTTCAGGATCGATTTTGCGGAAAATCTGGGCTGTGATCTCGATGAGGTAACTCTCAAGCTCACCTCTGTTCCATTCCGCGAAGACATCCGCAAGTTGCGGCGCGTCCATTCCCAGTATGCCTTTAAGGATGGCGTAGGCTTCGCAAATTAATTGAATGTCGCCATACTCGATGCCGTTATGGACCATCTTGACGTAGTGACCGGCGCCGTCCGGACCCATGTATCGACAGCATGGTTCACCGTCAACTTGCGCGGCGATCTTGCGGAAGATTGGCGCGATGATTTCCCATGACTCGCGGGAACCACCAGGCATGAGCGACGGACCTTTGAGCGCGCCTTCTTCACCTCCCGAAACCCCCATACCGACGAAATGAATCCCCTTCCCGGCTAGGTCTTTCTCCCGGCGTTGCGTGTCGGTGAAAAGGGAGTTTCCACCGTCGATGATGACGTCACCTTTTTCGAGCAACGGAGCAAGTTGGCTAATCACAGAATCGACTGGCGGACCCGCTTTCACCATCATCATGGCGATCCGCGGCTTTTTGAGCGCCGCTACAAATTCCTCCAACGTGCGAGTAGGCCGAATGTTTTTTCCTTGGGCGCGTCCCGCGGCGAATTTTTCCGTGACTTCCGTCGTGCGATTAAACACGGCAACCGAAAAACCCTTGGATTCCATGTTCAAGACGAGATTTTCGCCCATGACCCCCAGACCGATCAGTCCAATATCACATTGATTCGTGTTCATTTTGGTATCTCCTTTTGTGGTGGCTTAAATAGAGAAGAACCACTTTACCGAGCAGTTTGATCGCATGGCAAATGTAGTTTGTGAAATTTCGGTGACACAGGCGCCACTCACGCCGCCGGAGAGCAATGTCGCCGGAGCCGGCGCGGTTGTTGATTTCTGGGGCGTGGTCCGACCAATTGAGGATGGGCGCCAAATCGAGGGAATTGAGTATGAGGCGCATTGCGAGATGGCTGAGCACCAGTTGACGCGAATTGCCCAACAGGCCGCAGAGGAATTTGGGCTCAAGTTCGTTATCGTTCACCACCGAATTGGATTTATCGCAGTTGGAGAACCATCCCTTTTCCTGCGAGTGGCAAGTCCGCATCGCAGCGAAGGTTTCCGAGCAAGTCAGTGGATCGTTGATGAGTTGAAAAAAAGAGTGCCGATTTGGAAGAAGCCACGGTTTCAAGCAGTCGAACCGCGTCGCGCCAGCCACAGGATGGCGGCTACAGTATGAATTGGGCGAACCGACTTACCCTGAGCCGGCTGGCGCTGACTGTGCTCTTTGTGGTGTCTCTTAGTTCGGCCTGGCATTATGCGCGCACGGCCGCGCTCGTAATCTTCCTGATTGCCGGTATCACTGATTTTGTCGATGGCGAGATCGCCCGCCGCTACAGCGTCATCACAAACTTTGGCAAATTGATGGATCCGCTCGTGGACAAAATCATGGTCGCAGCAGCATTCATCTCACTGGTTCCTCTGAAAGCCGTGCCGGCATGGGCGGCGACGACAGTTGTGGCGCGGGATTTTCTCATCACGGGTCTGCGGCTAATGGCCAGCGCCAATGGGCGAATTCTCCCGGCAGAGTCGCTGGGCAAACAGAAAACATCGTGGCAAATCGTCACGATCATCTTTTTCCTCGCCCTCCTTTCGATTGCGGAACTGCACTACGCGAATGAGACAACAACATGGTGGGTTCGCGCCTGGGGTGACGCCGGTCCCGTCCTAGTGTGGATCACGGTGGCGTTGACAATTTACTCCGGGCTGGGCTACGCCTGGCGAAATCGCGATTTGATTGCGTCGAACCAATAGCGCGCAACGGAAAAGGAACTCGCATTTTGCGCGCGCGGAGCTGCCAGTCTGTGCCGCCCGGATCTCTACCGCACCGTCGTTTCCCACGCCATGAAAGCGTCGAGCGTTCGTCGAGTCTTATGCGCAACAAGTTCGACGATATATGCATCATCGACCAACCCGAGAAACGGCGTCTTGTCCGGAATCAAATCAAATGGGTCCACCAGATATTTTAAGGCTGCAATGATCCACACCAGGGCTTCATCGGAAACTTGATGGTATTCTCCCCGATGGTAGGCGCGAACTAAACGCAGCATCGTTTGAAGGTAAGCCCAGTTGCCTTTAAACGGCTTCTTCGAGACGGACGCCGCTTTCCTTGCGGCGCTGTCGAAAAGCGCCTGTAAACTCTCGGGATTGCTAGCACACGCTTTCGCGTCGCGTAACGCCCTGGTAAACGCTTCGGTGCGGAGGGCAGGTTGTCGGTAGCGGAGCCCGGTGCGGCGAGTGAGCTTTCGGCGACAAGATTCCAAGGCCTCCATCAATTCACGAGCCGACGCAGGCCGCTCCCCGGGATGTGTGGCAAGCGTGAAGCGTAGCAGTTGTACCAGGGGTTCAGGAACTTTTCTGGCGACTAATTGCGCGACCGGCAGCTCGTCGCGCGTTTTACGATCGCGAATCTCTTCCAGTGTCTTGCCAAAGTGCGGTGCCAATCCGGTTAGCGCAAACCAGAGCGTAGCTCCCAGGGAATAGATGTCGGATCGCGCATCAACCGGGCCGCTTCCAAATTGCTCAGGACTCGCGAAACTCGGCGTGCCAACAAATTCACCGTGAGTGAGATCCATCTCCCCGCCGGCATCAGTGATCGCCTTGGCGAGACCGAAATCGATGACTTTCACTTCCGACTCCGACGTCAGCATGATATTGCTCGGCTTCAGATCGCGATGGATTAAATCGTGGGCCGCCGCAGCCACCAGCGCTCGCGTGATCTGAATTGCGATGTCCAAAGCGTTCTTTGCATTAAGCGGACCATCTCTGCGTATGCGAGCCCCCAAGGTTTCGCCTTCAACTAGTTCCATCGCGTAATAACAGCGAGTGCCGTCGGGTGAAGCACCAAACTGGAAAACGCCAGCTACATTCGGGTGCCGGAGCGCAGCCGCAGCGCGGGCTTCACGCAAAAAACGTTCGCGCACAGCTTGCGAAGCGCGTGCTGCCGCAGGGACTTCGATCACCTTTAGGGCGACCCTGCGGCGTAACACTTTGTCTGCAGCAAGGTAGGTCACTCCGATCGCTCCGCGACCGAGCTCGCACCAGGAGCCATCTGCGTGTTGCTCGACCTCGAAGTCGCCGAAGGCCAAGGCGGGCGATTTAGTTTCAGCGACTATTTCGCTTAAGCCCGTTCGAAGCAGACAAGCCAGGCAGTGACCCTTGGCGTTCAACGGCTCACCGCATATCGAACAAACCGCGACGCCAGATGCCGGCGGTATCCACATAACGCGCGTACCTTAAACGTCCGTCAGCACCTGGAGCAACTCATGCAACTCTTCGTCCACCTGCGTTTCCGTATCCACGGTTCGGCGCACCTCAGCGCGCAACGCTTCACGATAACGGGCGCGTAGACGGGTGACATGGCTCCGAAGCGTTGACTCAGTTATCTGCAGCCGATCTGTCAGCTCCGCATAAGTTGGTGGCGGCGCCGCGCCACCTGCGACGAAGATCCTCAATTCATTAAACAGCTGCTCCTTGCCCTGAAGTTTGTAATCTGCAGAGAGCCGTTCTAATCCAGCGTGAACCAAAGCCTCTGCCCAGCTGCGATCAAAGAGCAGATCTCCATTGCTCGCACCACTGTGAGTCTGAAAAAGCGACTCCGCCTCTTCCGCCTGCGCTTCATGCAACGGCAGAAAATTTTGTGCACCGCCACGCTTGAGCGTCCGTTCTTTGTCAGCAGCGTCCGCGAGAAAATTTTTTATTGAGGCGAGCAGAAACGAACGGAACCTGCCTTTCTGTCGATCCGCGCGGGCGTAAAGTCTATGTTCGAGCAGGAATGCGAAAAAGCTCTGGGTGAGATCCTGTGCATCATGCACAGTGTACCCGCGACTGCGCACGAAACTGTAAAGCGGCGCCCAATAGACCTGGCACAACTCCGCCAGCGCGGCGCTCGCAATGTCCGGTTCGAATTCGGTTCTCCCGGCCGCGAATACCACGCTCCAGTGGGTCGAAGGAAACAAATCGCTCCCACCGTGCCTGTCCCCCACACGGGTATTCACGTTAACGTCTCGTATCAAGATCCCGGAAGATACGCAAGCAATGGGAAAAATCTAAATTTCGTGCAGCACGCACCGCGGAATCCCTTTGTAAAGGGAAAGCGCTCATCACGCACAACCAATAACATCAATAGGGAGACATAATATGAAGAAACCAGTTACCATCCTCATCTGCTGCGCGCTGGTTGCACCGCTGGCCTTTGCGCAGCCAAGTGCGAAAAGCACAAAGCAGGGATTAAGTACGACAGAAGAAATAACGGTCACGGGAACGATCATCAAAATGACAACCGAGGAAGGGTCGGCGGCCACTTATCAGCCGGTCAAGACTCTTGTTGTTCGTGAGGATCGTTCCAATACTCCAGGAAGTTATGTTCTCAACGGGTCTGGTCACGTTGTGGACAAGAACGGCGAGGTGATCCGAACCGCGATTAAGCCCGGCGCTCACGTGCGCATTTATTACGCACAGGCCGGCGATTCACGCATTGTTGATCACGTCGTTGTCGATTGATCGCCGCTTCCTGGAATAGCGCCAATAAGAGCCGCAGGGTTTCTTCAAATCCTGCGGCCTCTGCTAGGGAGATCTCGGGACTTCTTCAAATTTTGTGATGAAGACGCATAAGTCAGGCGACATGCGGCCTCGCCATGTCTTAGGACAATTTCTAGAAATGTTTATAGCCCATGGCTGGCGGAATTCGCGCGTGAAGACGTATAATGAGCGGGCAACGGGAATCGAACCCAGCTTTCGAAATTTCGCGATCTCACGCAATTCCGCCACAGATATGCGCTAGACTGCGCGTTACGAGGGAAAAAGCAAATCGGCCAGTTTGCACGAATCGCGCAGAGTTCCGCATTTCGACGCTCCGAAATTGTCCGAAAGATTTCGCCGCGCGCTAGGCTCGCGCGACTCCATAAGCTTTCCTGCTATCACATCCAGTTTCGCGTGCAAAGCGCACCTCTCTGCTTCCTCTTTGGGTGTTGGCAGAAACAGCGGTAAAAAAATTCGCTCCCCGGCAAAAAAATGGTCAGCTTTTTAGCAAGATGTGCCCGGCGCGAGCAAGGCCGTCAAATAAACTCTTTTGCTGTGCCCCCCAGCGGGCAACCCGGTAATCAGCCATCACGTTTCAGCGCGTGGCGGCTTTTTGTTTGGCTCGAAATGCCAAACACGATTGCCTCCCCACTCCTTGAACTCGCCCACTTGCTCGTGCGTCTCGCTCACATTGCCCACGTCATCCATAAACCCCGATCACAGCATTATGTGATCGGCTGCGAAACTTTGCGTAGCCGGGCGTTTGCTGACTGCGCCCAGCCCCGCGTACCACATGCGACCGAATGGCATGCCCGTCGGAGATTAGATCGATACCACGATGTTCTTTACGCGAACGAACCAGAGAAAAGAGCCGCAAGTGGTCCGCCGGAAGTAATGCGCAAGAAGAGCCCAAAGACATCAGGTGCCTGCACGAAACTCCGACGTAGTGGTGTGGCATGCTACGCACGGCTTAGTTCCAGGCGCTGGGACTGTCACTGGCGTTTGTGCGAACTGCAAGATTGAGAAGACGACACTCAGAATAAAGGCCGCAAAAACCCCAATCTCGAGAACGCCGCGACCTTTTTCTTCCGACCGGACTAGTAGGGCGTAAGTGGATTCGAATTTGTTGTTCATAGTATTGGTTGTGTTCACACCAGCGCTTTATGCATGGGGCATGCCACCAAGTGTACCTCGACCGTAAGTTACTGAATACAAAACGATTGAGTCCCTACTCGCGTAGCAAGAGTGTGGCGGAGTCGTTCCGCGGTTGGGATTGGTTGTTTCGCTTTTGGGACGCCCCGTTGCAACGCCCACGCGATCAGAGTGCATTGCGGTTTTTGGCAAAAGGATTATTGCCGATAGTCTGAAGCGAGCCGGTTGGAATTGGGGCTATGTCCCAGCGATTGATTCTTGCGGGCGAAAGATTTGGATTGCAGACGCGCCCCGCGACGACGGAAAGCGTTTCGTTGTGCGGGCGAATGAAAAGCTGACGGCGTTTCTGGAATTAGAATGCTCGATTCTCGCTATGTTTCACCCGTGAAGAAAAACAGCGTGCTTTTAGGGCAGGCAATTTTTGCAAAGCAAAAGACAAAGAAGGCGGAGCAGGAAAACGAATCGTCACGTTATCAAAGTTACCAAGGAGATAAGTATGCAACACCTGATTCTACTTGCGGTCGCGTCGGTAATGGTCCTCTACGTGCTGATCATCGTCGGCTGTTTATGTTATGTTGGGCGGCACGGGCGTCGGACGTCCTAATCCCCCCGATCCTACTTAACGATTCGAGCCGCTTCGCGCACGTAAATGGCTGTGAACCCCTATGAAATCGGCTTTGTGCTCGTGCGTCTCGATCACGGTGCCAGTTTCATCGTAACGACACCGGCGACATAGTAGAGACGGTGGCTCGGAACCGCTCCCGGTGCGCATCGATGGGAGAAGCGCAATGTAACAAACCTGTTACCAGGATTTGGATGCAGGAAGCGAACGGTTGAGCAGACTGTTGGTCAAAAGGACTATTATGAAAACGAACACTTCTTCTCCAGCCGATAAGCCCAAAGAGTTTGCCACGAATCCATTTATTCAATTGAGGAGTGCAATTCTGCCATTTCTCATCGCATTCATGCTTAGCTGTTTTGGGCTTTCACCAAAAATACTAGCCGTCGTCCCGGCGCCGGACGGAGGCTATCCGGGCAACAATACAGCTGAGGGAACTAACGCCCTTTTCAGCTTGACGAGCGGGATCGACAACACCGCTCTTGGTTTTGAAGCCCTCTTTCTCAACACCACCGGCGACTTCAACACCGCAGATGGATTCGGCGCCCTGTTCAGCAATACCAGCGGCACCCAAAATACGGCTACCGGTGTCAATGCCCTTATCAGCAACACCACCGGCAGCTTCAACACGGCCAACGGCGTTGACACGCTCTTCCGCAATACCACCGGCTTTCAGAACGCCGCCACCGGCGTGCAAGCGCTATTTAGCAACACAACCGGATTTCACAACGCGGCCGCGGGTTTTCAAGCGCTCCTTTCCAACACAACCGGTAACCATAACACGGCCGACGGTGATAACGCACTCGTTCACAACACAACAGGTACCCTCAACACGGCCGTGGGTGGCCATGCGCTCGATCAGAACATAACCGGCAGCTCTAACGTTGCCTTGGGCTTTCAAGCCGGTTTCAATATCACGGGAAGTGGTAATGTCTGTATCGGCCAGAATATCGTCGGTGTTGCTGGCGAGAGCAACGTCACCCGGATCGGAAACATCGGCTCGACGGCGCAGGCTAACAGCATCTTTGTTACTGTAGGCGCTGGCGGCAAACTTGGCTTCCAAGTCTCCTCGCGACGCTACAAGGACGACATCAAACCTATGGATAGGGCCAGCGAAGCAATTTTCGCACTTAAACCGGTCAGCTTCCGCTACAAGCGGGAGATTGATCCGGCGCGCTCGCCTGATTTTGGCCTTATCGCCGAGGACGTGGCCACCGTGAATCCTGATCTGGTGGCGCGCGACGAGGAGGGCAAAATCGTTACCGTTCGCTATCAAGCAGTCAACGCAATGTTGCTCAACGAGTTCCTCAAAGAACACAAAAAAGTCGAGGAACAGGAAAAGACAATCGTGGAGCTAAAATCTGGAATGATCGCCCTCGCGGCAACCGTGAAAGAACAGGCGGCGCAAATCCAGAAGGTGAGCGCCCAGCTTGAAGCGAGCAAACCTGCGCCGCAAGTGGTCAACAACCCCTAAAAGCCGCGCCTACCTAAGCAGCAGCATTTCAACAGTGAGCCGTCACGCTTCACCGTGTGGCGGCTTTTTGTTTCACGGCGGCACCCTCACGGCTCTTTGAAATCGCCCACGTGCTCGCGCGTTTCGATCACGCTGCATCGCGTGAGCGGCTGTAGAACTGCGCGTATCCGATTGTATTGCTGACTGCATTCGGCTCGCCGTTCGACGGCCGACCGAATGGCAGCGCGCCAGAAATCGGATCGACGCCGCGACGATTCGACGAAGGCTTAGAACGTTGAGCGCGTCATTCCATTTAGTGAGGCGAATTAAAGACTATGATAAGCCACGGCAGTGTGCTGCCGCAAACACGCTGAGCTCCTTTCGAGACGGGGCGCCGGTTTCATCGATGGGTTAGATGCAGCGCTCGAAACCCACTGGTTCTACGGGCGCGGTGCCGGTGTAGGACTCGGCCTCGGCGTTGGGGGAATCCTCGGCGTCGGCGTCAGCCTCGGTGTTGCCGTAGGGGTCGATGTTGCAGTTGCTGTAGGCGTCGGGCTAGCAGTTGCGGTGGGTGTCTCGGTCGCTGTAGGCGTCGGCGTTGCGGTTGAAGTAGGTGTAGGCGTTGGGCTTGGCGTTACGGTTGGAGTCGGTGTACCGCCACCTGGCGGGATCGGCGCGCTGATCCATGGTATCACTTCGCCTTTCACCTGATCCCAGTAGTCAAATGAATGTGAGTGAACGCTCACGTCCACAATTGTTGCCTCAAATGAGTCAGCCTCCGGCTCCCTTGCATTCGATTCTCTTAATCCGATTGCCAGGGCTGTTGGCATAATGCCGTTTTCGCCGTTCTCAAGTACACCTGGGGTGTTATTTGATAAGTACGAGCGAATGTTGAATCCAGTTGATGTTGGAATGCCCAGGGAGTCTCTGCTTGAACACATGGCCCAAAACGGACACATGCCGACGTGCATCCAGTGACTTGGCGAAGCCTCCTGTGCAAGCACCAGGTCGCTTCCGACTGGCGGATGTGGTGCGGGATCAGGAATGTTCAGATAATTTGTTACGGCCTCGTGGGGGCAGGTCTCGCCATCTACGCAATCGAGCGCGTACTGATTGGGGTCTGCGAGATTCGAGATACCGCATGAGAGCATCACCGCAAGGTCCGGCATGTCATATCCTGATGTGCCTGTAGCGGCCAAATAAAGACTGTGAGACCCGCCAGCACTGCCGCCGATTACGACGACTTCGCCGTTGCTGCGTGGATCGTTCCGGTAATGAACAATGGCGTCCCTTACGTCATCTGTCTGCTCGGGATAATAACCGTCGTCGTGGACATTGTTTTGCCCTGGAAAGGGATGCGCAGGAGTGTTCATTTCAAAATGAGGCGGCGCCAGGCGATATTCAATCGCTCTACCCCCATGAATCCATACTGCGAAAGCTCCTGGGCAACGTCTGTTTGCATCCCGCCGGCGCTGTAGCCACCTCCATGAATCGCGATCGCTACCCGATGTCTTCTGCTGTCGTCGACATTGTACACTGTCGCTCGAATGTTCATGCCATTAACGACCTTGTAGGTCTCAACTACGCCGGGTGGCGGCGTTCCAGTCGGGATTGCAGTTGGCTCGAGGGCATACATTACTTGCCCTCTCCCGGTCGATACGCCGACGGCGAAATGCGCCAGCAGGCCAACTAAAATTGCGGGTAAGGTTTTCACTTTTTCCCTCTTTCTTTCGTTTGGGTTTGCATTCTTCCTTTCATCCATGCCTTAAGGCAACTCGAGGTCCGGTTGCCAGACTCGTTTCGGAGTCAATTCCTGATGTCTTCGCGATGCGCGTCCACAGTCCAGATTGTTTGCCCTTCGTAATCCACAGTTGCGACGCAGCCCCAACTCCATCCGGCCCTCCTCAGATTGTCGGCGATAACCTTCCTATACTTCATGCGCCCGATTCTGTCTATTTTCCTCTTCACAGGGCGAGGGACGATCATTGTCGTATTACATATATCTTTTTCGCCTCCTGCCTGAGGCGTAACACGAGAAGCGACAAGTCTCCATCACAGCATGGTAACAATGCTGTTACCGATGATTGGAGAAATCTTTCCTTCCTCCATTTGAAATCCGGAACTGGAGCCAATCAGAACCTGATCGGTTCCTTTACACGCGAGTATGTGTTGCGCGAATCCGGACGATGGGGATCACGGCGAGAACTATACTGATGCTGGGAGGGAACATTTTCATGGTGCCGATGCTAACGGTTTTGCGCTCGACTGCAAGGATGAAATTCAAGTTCCGACAGCGGCAGTTGTTTCGACCTACCTCGATGCCCCAATTATTCCCATTCTCCTTTGCTTTCACCTCTTGAATGGTGTGCCATTGCATGTTTGAAGGACAATCGCAGCCGCCAGGCTTTAACGTTCTTAGGGAAAAGAGGATGAGCGGGCAACGGGAATCGAACCCACTTTGAGCTTTTCGCGGCTTTGCGCAATTCCGTCACAAACATGCGCTAGGCTGCGCGTTAGAGGGGAAAATGCAAATCAGAGCATTTGCACGATTTGCGCAGATTTACGCAGTCCGAGTGTCCGACTTTGTCCGGCAAAACAATTTGCCGGTTTTACGGCTCTTGTTTTTGGTGAGCCGTTCCAACCCGCCAGAGGCCGCCAGAATCGTTTTTGATTGCCGGGCGGCAAATGAGCCGCCCATGATGTCATTAGCGTACTGCAAAAAAACAGCGCGGGCAATGTCTTACACTGACCGCGCTGAAGCCTTGCCTTGCCGCGCCTAACCGCGCCTTTGCCGGGCATTGCCGCGCCTACCGGGCTACGCCGCGCCCTAACCATGGCACGTCGCGCCTTACCGGGCCGCGTAAGTATTACTACGGATTGTTAGCGACGAAGTTCCAGCCAACGACAATGTCGCGGGAAAACGCACCGCCTTGCCGCTGTACGCGCTTTTAGATTGATCGCTGGCGCAAATGATCCGGCCATGATGCCGTCGCAGTCGTTCACATCACGCTGTGATTCGAGTTTACAATAACGCTGGCAACGTGATCGAAACGCACGAGCACGCGGGCAATTTCAAAGAGTTCTGATTATTTTCGGCTTTGGCAACGACCGCGAGGGCTAGGAATTGAACGGGGACTTTAACCCAGCCGGTGTCATGAATAAGCACAGTGTTAATCCCGGTACCGCCTCTCCGCACCATCACGCTCGCAGTCGTCACCTCTTCCGATTCGATTTTAGCAGCGCTTCCCGACAGCCGCATATGAGACCTTAGTGCTATACGTTTAGCAGCCGCAAAGGATGGCTGAGATGACCCGCATAGAGCCACGCTGGCTGTCCCATTGGTGACATCAAACTCCGCAATCCAGATTTTTCGCCCGTTGGAATCAATTGCTGAGACGCGAAGTCAGCCTCCAACGGCACGCGACGCAGGCATTGTCACCTGTACGATCCTTCGCGGGCGTGCGCGAGGCGGAGGCCTTCTTCAGAACAAAAGTCGGACGCAGTGAAGGGGTTTGTGCTGCTTGTTCTACTCACACGCGAAGATTGGGGAGAACCGCCGCCCTTCTGGTTCGTGAGAAGTTGGGGAAACTATAGAACCACAAAGTTTCGCAGCTTTTCGGTAGTCTATCTTATAAGACCTTATTCCTATAGACAGCTGTCGGCATTTCTCACAAGCTCTGTGTCGTCTGGAACGGGGTCAAGGCAGAAAGCCTTTCTCCCGGAGCTTTCTTTCCCTTTTTCTGGACCTGCACTTCTAAGGGTCAACCCACCGGGGGGCAACCAAAGAAAGAAAATAAACATGAAAACTCAAAACCTAATTCACATTCTGATGATGATTGTCTGCATTGGGCTTTTGCCGAAAGCGCAAGCGGTGAGCCCGCCTCCTTTCGGGGGCTATCCCAACTACACCACTGCTGCGGGGCAAATCGCTCTTAGCGTTCTCACCTCGGGCATTGACAACACGGCGGTTGGCTGGTTTGCACTCGGTGCCGACCAGACTGGCAGGTTCAACACCGCTGTTGGCGGTGGAGCGCTTACCCTCAACACCGCAGACAGCAATACGGCCATCGGTGCTTCAGCGCTTTTGCTAAACACCACCGGCAAACTGAACACGGCCACTGGAGTAGACGCGCTTACCTTCAACGCTGCTGGGAGCAACAACACGGCCAATGGAGCGTTCGCACTTTTTAACAATTCGACAGGCGAGTTCAACAATGCTGTCGGCGATAGTTCGCTTTCTTCCAACGTGGATGAGAGTAGCAACAACGCTCTTGGCGAGAGCGCGCTTTCTAGCAATATCCACGCCTCTGGCAACACTGCGATCGGCGATTTCGCGCCCACGAACAATGACTCGAGCGGAAACGGCACCGCGATCCGTAACACGGCAGTTGGCGCTGGGGCGCTCGAGGCTAACATTGATGGCAACCGCCACACGGCCGTCGGTTTTGGCGCGGTCCAGAACTGTATCGCCCCTGCCGATTTCACGGGGAACACGGCCGTCGGTGCTCGAACGCTCAACAGCGATACCACCGGTAACTTCAACACGGCAATCGGTGACGCCGCGCTCTTCAGCAACACCACTGGCGGTTCCAACACGGCCGTCGGTTTGGATACCCTAGTTTTCAATGACGCCGACTCACAAAACACCGCCACCGGCGTACCGCGATGTACTAGCAACACGGAGGGTAATCAAAACACGGCCACCGGCATTTTCGCCCTCTTTACCAACACTACCGGTAGCGAAAACACGGCTGTCGGTAACAGCGCCCTTACCCTCAACTTTACCGGAAGCTCAAACACCGCCATCGGTGAGAACGCGCTCTTGTCTAGCACCGGCAACGGTAACACGGCCTTGGGAGCGAGTGCCGGCAATGCCGTCGGCACTGCCAGTAACGTTATCTGCATAGGCTCGCCGGGCGCGAACGTAAGCGATAGCTGCTTTATCGGCAACATTCGCAACGCAACAACCGCAATCGGCGACGCTATTCCTGTGCTGATCGATTCTGCGGGTCAGCCCGGCACTGCCAGTTCTTCGGCCCGGTTCAAGAACGAGATTAAACCGATGGACAAAGCCAGCGAAGCCATTCTCGCGCTCAAGCCAGTGACGGTTTCACTACAAGAACGACAAGAAAAATACGCCGCAATTTGGATTGATCGCCGAGGGAAGTGGCCAAGGTAAACCAAGACTTGGTGGTGCGCGACAAGAACGGCGAGATCTACACGGTTCGCTACGACCAGGTGAACGCGATGTTGCTCAATGAGTTCCTCAAAGAACATCGCAAAGTGGAGGACTTGGAAGCGAACGCCGCACGTCAACAAAAGCAAATTGAAGCGCTTACCGCGGGCCTACAGAAGGTGAGCGCCCAGCTTGAAGCGACCAAACCTGCGGCCGCAAGTGGTCAACAATCCCTAAAGCCGCGCCACCGATCACGTTGCCCGCTTCATCGTAAACACGAATCACGGCCTCTGTGAGCGACTGCGAAACTTTGCGTAGCCGATTGCATTGCTGACCGGCATCCAGCTCGGCAGGCGAAAGTCAGGCCGGGAGTGACTTCCCGGTCCCGACCTTTGCGCTGCCAGGGAATGTCGTGTTCTCATTAACCACCAGCCGGGGCGCTTCGATGTCAGCACGCACCGTGCAATTCGCCTGGAGCTCGCAGCGTTCAGTCACGAAATATTGCCCTCCACCGTCCCTCGCACATTCACCGATTTCGTCCTGATCTCACCGCGTACGCGCGCTTGCTCCCCAATCGTAAGCGTTCCGGTGGAAACGATTTCGCCCTCCACCTCGCCATCGAGGAGCAGCTCGTTCAGGAATTTGACGGAGCCTTTGATCGAAACTCCTCGGGAAAGATGAGCGGCGCCTGCGACGACAGATGGGTCTGGCCGATTCGTTTCCAAGGGTTCAGCCCGCCCGCTAGGAGGGAAGTGGGTGAAAGGCTGCACGGCGAGAATTGTGCCGAATCATTCGGCGTTTAGCAAGGTGGGCCCCTGCCGGCGCATCAAAACGATTCTGCGACCGTCCTGAGCGCGGGAAACGGCCATTCAGAACAAAAGTCGGACGCCGAATCGGAGTTTAACTGGCTTTTTCCATTGCTAATTGACGGCAAGCCGGGAACCGAACGACAGAACTGGACGATGTCTAACTTTACGTTCTGACTTTTGCGTTCGAGAGGGTGTTTTCAGTCCTATTTTCGTAGGTAAAAGAGCGGGCAACGGGAATCGAACCCGCATGGCCAGCTTGGAAGGCTGGAACTTTACCATTAAGCTATGCCCGCGTTGCGATAGCGAATAGTGACAAGTGACGAGTGAAAGTCAAAGCGGTTAGCATGGGGGGCGCCGGTCGCGCTTAACCACTATTCTTCAAATGCAGTGGCGACCAAGGTGGCGTTATGGCCGCCAAACCCAAAAGAATTATTGAGTGCGACGCGGACTTTCTTTTCGCGGGCGACATTCGGTGTGTAATCGAGGTCGCATTCTTCGCCTGGATTTTCCAGATTAATCGTGGGCGGGACAACAGAATCGCGGATTGCGAGCACGCAGGCGGCCATCTCCACTCCACCAGCGCCGCCTAACAAGTGGCCGGTCATGGATTTGGTAGAGCTGATCGCAACCCTGTAGGCATGGTCTCCAAACACTTGTTTAATCGCGCGAGTCTCGCAAATGTCGCCGATGTCGGTCGACGTAGCATGCGCGTTGATGTAATCGACCTGATCGGACGATAGACGCGCGTGCTCCAACGCCAATTGCATGGCGCGCGCCGCGCCTTCGCCATCTGGCGGCGGGGCCGTCATGTGGTAGGCGTCGGCAGAAAGACCGTATCCCGTGAGCTCGCAGTAAATCTTCGCGCCGCGCGCCTTCGCATGTTCCAACTCCTCGACTACCATGATTCCTGCGCCTTCGCTCACAACGAAACCATCCCGGTCGCGATCAAACGGTCGCGACGCACGTTCGGGTTCATCATTGCGTGTACTCAGCGCTCTCATTGCAGAGAATCCAGCGAGGCCAATCTCGACGATACTCGCCTCCGAACCGCCAGCGAGAAAGAGATCGGCATCGCCAAACTTAATGATCCGCCAGGATTCACCGATGGCGTTGTTTGATGTCGCGCAGGCAGTAACGATACACATGTTAGGCCCGTGCAGATCAAACTCCATCGCGATGAGGCCGCTTGCCATGTTGCTGAGCAACATCGGAATCGTAAACGGCGAAGTTCGGGAGGGCCCCTTGGTCAGGAGGATCGTTAATTGATCCTGAAGTGTTTTTAGTCCGCCAATTCCACTACTGACCAGAACACCGAAACGGTCTCGCCGCTTTAAGTTCACGACATCAATTCCGCTGTCCTTGAGGGCCATTTTTGCCGCTGCCATCGCGAGCTGTGAAAATCGGTCTGTGCGGCGGACATCCTTTGGATTTTTGAAGACGGATTTCGGATCGAAATCGCGGACTTGTCCCCCGATACGGCAATCATATCCGCTGGTATCGAACGCGTCGATTGTACGAATACCGCTTACGCCGTTCTTCAGATTCGACCAAAACGTCTCGAGGTCGTTGCCAACCGGAGTGACTACACCCATACCAGTGATAACTACTCTGCGCTCGGCCATGGCGTTATAGCGTTAAAGCGTGGAAGCGTGAAACGGTCAACTGGTTCCCATGCCGACGTTCTGCACTGTCTGGAAGAGTTTTCCCTCTGTTCTAATGGAAGGAGCGATGATGATTTCCGTTTGCTGCAACTCAGGAATGTTGCGCGCGCCTACGTTGCCCATGCAAGTGGTGATTGCGCCGACAAGATTTTGGCTACCGTCATCCACCTCAGCCGGGCCGAAGAGAATTTGCTTCAATGAACCCGTGGTACCCACCTTGATGCGTGTGCCACGCGGAAGGTTGGCGTGCGGAGTAGCCATGCCCCAATGGTAGCCGCGTCCCGGCGCTTCCTGCGCCTTGGCAAAGGCGCTGCCGACCATCACTGCGTCTGCGCCGCAAGCCAGCGCCTTGCACACGTCGCCACCCCTGCTCATTCCACCATCCGTGATGATCGGCACGTACCGTGACGTCCTTTTGAAGTAAGCATCGCGCGCCGCCGCGCAATCGACCGTGGCGGTAACCTGCGGCACACCTAGCCCGAGCACACCACGCGAGGTGCAGGCGGCTCCGGGTCCAACTCCCACCAAAACCGCAGCCGGTCCGCATTCCATGATCTCGAGAGTCACATCGTAGCCTACTGTATTTCCCACGATAACCGGAATGCGCATTTCGCGGCAAAATTTTTCCAGATCAAGCGACCTATACTCCGACGAAATATGCCGGACTGTAGAAACCGTGCTCTGCACAACAAAAACGTCTGCGCCAGCTTCCTGCGCAATCATTCCAAATTCGGCGGCGCGCTGAGGAATCGAACTGACCGCAGCGACAACACCGGCGTCCTTGATCTGGCGCACACGCGCGGCAATGAGGTCCTGTTGGATCGGTTCCTGGTAAATCCGCTGCAGCAGCGCAGTGATTTCCGATTTATTCGCTTCGACAATCTTTTGCAGAACTTCCTGCGGGTTTTTATAACGGGTTTGCACTCCTTCAAGATTCAAAACGGCAAGTCCGCCGAGCTTGTTCATTGCGATGGCGAAGCCCACATCGACCACGCCATCCATGGCGCTGGCGAGAATAGGAATTGTCATCTCCAGCGGCGCCGCATCTTTGCGAGGCAAACGAAATGTGATATCGACTTCGTTTGGGTTGATGGTCACCCGCCCGGGCACGAGCGCAATCTCGTCGAAGCCATAGGTCACCCGCGCTTTGCGGTTTCGGCCTATCCACATTCCCATATTAAATGTTCTCCATTCTGAATCGTTCGTTTAAACTTCCGCAGTGCGGACACCGAGGAAGCAGCGCATCGGTTCGATCTTCAAATTCGAACGCGCAAATCACGCAGCGCAACCGATGCTGTAGAGCCCGTCGCTCGCGGCGCCGGCGGTTCCATTCTCCAACTATCCAAAATACAAAGACCGCCGCAAGAAAAAGCAGCAGATAAATCGTGACTAAAGTGGCAAGACTGACGCGAATCACGGTGTAACGCTGGCTGCCGATGCTTGCTGCGGGCGCACGACGTCGCTGCCCCATTGGACGGTGGCGATGCCCCAAACGAGAGACGGGCCGGGGTTACCGCCCGCTCTTCTGTGCGACGGGAACCGGCTACGGATAACTTGCAACCGGGCTTGTTCGTCCAGAGCCGGATCACCTGATGAGTTGATCGGAAAGCAATGCCGAATCTCTCCAAAATCGTTCACGGCCACGCGAAACCGTAGCGTTTCAGGTGTTTCTTTATTGGACGTGGCGAAGCGCGACGGTGGCAGACTCGGGGCGCCGAATTCATCGAGCTCCTTGGAAAAACTAATCGATGTTCTGCCGTTCGCTGTCGCCGGAGCAGTTTTTCGCGAAAGCGAGCGTACGGCACCCGGTGGCTGGGAACTCGGAATGCGCAGATCGGGCTTCAACGGCGGTAAATCCTTCAGCATTGGCCTTGACGCAGAATAGGACGCCACATGCTCCGCAGTCGGGAGAGTGCGAAGGCTTGCTCCCGGCGGCAGATGAGTCGTGAAAGCCAGTGCAGGATCTTCTGCATCGATCCATTGAAGGAGCGTCCGGCCTTCATCGGAATCCGGAGCGATAAATGTGACGCGCGCTGGCGGCGGCAGAACGACTACCGGCGTGGGATAAACAATTTGGAAAACATAAAAGCAGAGGGCGTGTGCGAGCAGCGACAACACCAGAAACGATGCAAGCACCGTCTTCTCCCGCCGAGGCGGATCCCAACTAAACAGAAGTGGTTCGCCTGCAATCTCGGAGGCAACGCTGTTCATCGCGGCGGAGTTGCAGCAAGGGCAACGGAAGTAATACCGTGTTCAAGCGCAGCGTTTGTTACTTCGGCGACCGTCTCGTATGACGCAGAACGGTCAGCTTTGATAATGATTGATTGGTCCTTGCGCTTCGCTGCATCAAGTAGCTGCCCGAGCTGCTCGATGGTAACTCGCTGGTCCTGAAAATAAATCGCGGGAACTGCGCCGCCGGTGATACTAATGATTTGCTCGTTGCTCTTCGGAGCGAGTGTAAACCGGGAAACCGGCATCGAAATCGAGACGCCTTGTTGAAGGATGAAATTCGAGCTCAGCAACAGAAAAAAAGCGAGCAGGAAAGCAAGATCAACGAGCCCGACAAGCAAAAGCCATCCAAAGTTGTAGGTTGTTGTTCGACTGAGTTTCATGGTTACTACTGGGAAGCCTCCCTTGAAGGATTCCACCGACGAAGCAGCGATTCGACCTCAAAGGTCCTGCCGTGCCTCGATTTCC
Source organism: uncultured Verrucomicrobiae bacterium (assembly GCA_963791385.1). GTDB lineage: Bacteria > Verrucomicrobiota > Verrucomicrobiia > Chthoniobacterales > UBA10450 > Udaeobacter. Next base: position 275,199 of record CAWBSH010000022.1, on the reverse strand, counting down.
CGGGCCGTTTCATCAGGTTGTTGAAAACTGATGATGCCGCTGATCGGACGACTTTCAGTCAACATGTGGACAATCTCAATGCCAGCGCGTTCCATGTCGTGCATGATGGTGTTTACGCGGGAAGAGAGATAGCTGTAGGCGACAAACGTGGGTGTTGCGACAACCAGCCCAGCCGCAGTCGTCAGCAGGCTTTTGTAAACGCCACCGGAAAGCTCCGTTACCGTAGCGTAACCACCGCTTGAGGCAATCGTCCCGAAGGCATCGATCATCCCCGCAACGGTCCCAAGCAGTCCCAGCAACGGGGTGAGGAAAGCGACGGTAGCAAGGACGGGAAGAAACCGCTCCAATTTTGGTACTTCGAGCTGGGCGGCTTCCTGCACAATGTCGCGCAATTCCGTTCGAGGCTCATCGTGCCGGATAATCGCAGCATGAATGACTCGCGCTACCGGCCCGGGCGTGCCGGCAGACTCGTGCAGCGCCTCGACGAAATTGCGACGACGAATTAGATTCGACAGTCCTTTCAAGAATTCGCCCACATGAATTGTCGCGCGATGGAGATAAAAAAGGCGCTCGCCAAAGACAGCAATGGAGATAATGCTGCAGGCCAGGATCGGCCACATCAATAATCCGCCCTTTTGAATGTAATCAATCACACCGAGTTTTTTGTAGCCCTCTTTCCGGATCGTGGCAAGGGACTTTCCCCTGCGCCTACGGTTTTATAGAAGTGTAAATTGTGACGATGCCTCCCGTCAAAGGTTTAAAGGTCGGGGAGACGTAACCGTTTGCCAGCATCAACTCGCACATCGCATTGCCACTTGGAAATTCCTCGATCGAATCGCCAAGGTAATCGTAGGCCCTCTTCGTTCGTGTTAGAAGCGAGCCGATGAAGGGCAGGCACCGGTGCAAATAGTAGCGATAGGCCGCGCGCAAGAATGGGGTTCTGGGCAGTGAGAATTCGAGCACGAGCAGGTGGCCGCCGCGATTGAGCACACGCGCCATTTCAGCAAGCGCGGCCGAGCAGTCTTCCAGGTTGCGCAAACCGAATGCGATTGTGATGCAGTCGAAAGAGGCGTTGACAAACGGGAGTTTCATCGCATCCGCCAACAGCACGTGTCGCACCCCTTTTTGTCGCGCAAGCTCCAGCATTTCCGGCACAAAATCGACACCCGTGACATCGGTGTCCGGCAACTTTCTTTGCATGGCAAGCGCTAAGTCTCCCGTACCAGTTGCAAGGTCAGCGATGCTACGCGGGCGCCAGCCGGCGACGATGTGTGCCGCGCGCGCGCGCCAGTAGAAGTCGATCCCACCGCTCAGCAGGTGATTTGTGAGATCGTAGCGCCTTGCAATCGAGCCGAACATCTCGCGAACGTACAAAGGTTTGATAATCATGTGAGGATCTGATGGATCACCAGTTCGCATTCGTTACAGTCCTGCATCTTATGAGTCATCGCATAACTAACGAGCCAATACGGAGGGACAAGACTCGAACCGGCAACAAAAATTACTAATTGCCATAGTTGCCAACCACGGTTATCTAGCGGCATGGACATATCTGTTAAAGATCTACAGGAAGCGATCTCAATTCGCCAACAAATCGACAGTCTGCAACGACGCCTTTCCTCGATTTTGCGAGGTACACTTCAAAAGCGAGTCGGTCCTGCGACCGGCCAAAGGCGAGTCGGTCCTGCGACCGGCGCACGTTACTTCTCGCCTTCCACCCGAGCGAAGCTAGCGGCAGCAGCAAGAGCTCGTTGGGCAAAGACGAGAGGTATGGGAGGGGCAGCTCCTTCGAAGAGAAAAGGTCAGCTCACCCCGGCCGGCCGAAGGAAGCTTTCTCAATTAATGAAAGCTCGTTGGGCGGCACGACGCAAAGCAGGAGGAACACAAAAACCCTCTGCTAGAAAAAAAGGCGGGCTTACTCCTGCGGGCCGAAAGAGGCTTTCGGAGCTGATGAAGGCTCGCTGGGCGGCGAGAAGGAGAGCTGGCGGGAAATAGCAACTGCGGCGCGGCTAGCGATCGAGCAGTTGCCGGCGCCTGTAGAACGTTGTTTCACAGGCGGAAGGAACTGCTCGCGAGAGGAGTCGAACCTCCACGGGTTTCCCCATACGGTCCTGAGCCGTACGCGTCTGCCGGTTCCGCCACGCGAGCAAAGCAGCAGGTTACAATGGGCGCGTGGCCGGATGCCTGCAAGGTGAAATCGGAGGCATTGCTGGGTTAAGTCAACCGGATCGTTTCTTGCGCGCGCGTACCTCCAATTGGTGTGCTTTGCGCACCTGACCAAGGGAACGCAAAAGATCGGCGTAATTGGATACGACAATATCGTAATCCTTGGAAGGCTTTTCCTGCACTTGTTCCCAGCTCCTGAGCGAGGATTGATAGAGCTCCGCTGCCTTGGCGTAATCACCACGCGAATGATAGACTACCGCCAGGTTGCATTTCGACTGCGCAATGTCCGCGATGGGATGCGGCTGCAATTTCTCGCGAATGGCCAACGCACGAAGATGTAATTTCTCGGCCTCTGTGTAGCGGCGTTCGTTGGTGTAAAACACCGCAAGATTGTTCAGCACTGATGCTACATCGGCGTGGTCGGGTCCGAGTTGCTTCTCATAAATCTCCAAAGCGCGCAGGTAACACGGCTCTGCCGCCTTTTGCCGGCCCGACTTGCGCAGAATGAGCGCAACATTGTTCAACATCGTCCCAATATCTGAATACGGGACGTCTTCGACTTCGGTTCCAGCGGCTATTGCTTTCTGATAGAAATTGATCGCTTCTTCGGATTGACCAAGACTATCAAAGAGCAGCGCCAGTCGTCTCGCCGAGCGGTAGATGGCGCGCTGATCCGGCGGGTTGCCCTTCTCCAGGATCACGTGCGCCTTCAGCAAATATCCCTCGGCCCCTGCGTGATCCCCCTTTTGTTCGAGCAGCTGCCCTAATTTTTCGAAACTGGTGGCAAGTGCAGTCTGGTTGCCTTTGAATGCCCGTCTCGCAACTTCAAGCGCCGTTTCGGCGACGCGGATTGCCTGAGGCAGACGATTCGTGGCACGCAGATTGTCAAGCTTGTCGTTGAGGATCGCCCAGAGCTTCTCTTCACCTTTCATCTCATCACCATCCCTCGCTTAGTTGGGCAACTAATCGGGTGGCGAGATCCTCCGTCGCGAGCGGCAGGGCTTGTCTTTCGTCAGTGGTCACGTCGCTGCTGACAAAGAAGCTGGTGGTTCCGACTGCGTCCGCGGGGCCGGCCAACTGTTTGCCGTCTCGCGTGGTCAGCGAGTATCTTATAGTCAGCGCCAGACTAAATTCCGTTGTGGCCAGCACATTGCCGCGCACTGAGCGCGCCGGCAACCGGGTGAGACGAGATACCTCCCCAGTCAACGTAGCATCTGCCTTGTCGTCGCTTGTAATCCGAAAAGTGCCATCCTGTTGGAATTGTTTGATCACTGTATCTGTGACCAAAACCTCTATGCGTGGCACGAGGGTACGATTTTTGAACGTCGGCACCGCAATGGTGTGGACGTCTCTAAGATAGTACGGTTTTGCCGGCCCGACGTGATACCCAAGACACCCAGAGACCGCGAGGCAAAAAATTGTCGCAAGTGGGGCTTTCAAGGCGCCGGTGACGCGGACGCTTCGGGGACAGCCGACGCTCCGGAAGCATTGGAAGGATCAGAGCTACTGCTCGTACCCGGCAGAGGCAACAGCGGTTCAGGCGCAGTAGTCGTATCCGGCGCGAGCGAAGCCGGCGGCGGAAGCGAGCTGTCCGACGCCGACGAAGGTAAAGGCGCTTCGTTATTGGCTGCGCCCGGATTCGCAGATCCAGTTCCAGCAGTCCGCGACCCCTGCCCGTCGGCTTTTTTCTTCGCATTCTGCGACACGTGTATAGCCGGCTGAAGCGCAGCATCACCAAATTTGGCGCGCAACTGATCGATCCGTTTTTTCGCCTCGTTGCTTTCTTCTGACCCTGGCTGCTGCCGAATCACTTCGTTGTAGTAGATGACAGCGGCCCGATAATATTTTTGCTTGTCGTAAAATTTCGCGACCTTGTAAGAATTGGTTATCTGTTTGTGCTCAAGAATGTCGAGGTTTTTGCGTGCCTGCGCTGCTTTCTCGCTTTTCGGATAGTGGAAGAGGAAATCCTGGAAGGCCGTTTTCGCGTTGGCTGCGGCAGCGGCGTCATTTGTACCTAATTTCGCAGCCGTAAACCAGATATAACCGATTTGATATTGCGCATCCACGGCTATCGGTTCGTTCGGGAACTTATCGACCACCGCCTGATAAGCTTGGACAGCCGCATCGTTGGCTCCCTGCTTTTCACGTGCAAGGCCAATATCGAACTGTGCCCGGGCCGTGTATTTTCCATATGGTGCGGTGCGCACGACATTTGCGAAAATCGTCACCGCACGATCCAAGGCCGACGCGACTGGAATCCCTAACACCTTCAACTTCTTTCCATTTAAATAAATTTCACCGACGCGGAACTGTCCCTCGATGGCATCATCAAAATGCGGGCTGCTCGCATATCTCTCGACCAGCTGGAGATATGAATCAGCCGCCGATGTGTAGAGATGGATCTGCTCCTCTAATTGAGCGCATCGATATAGTGCCGTCGGGGCCAGCGCGTCTTTCGGATGACGTTTCACCAGGCTTTTGTAAGCCCTGATCGCGCGTTTAGGATTTCCCTCTTTCTCTGCGGTCTGGCCGATCTGATACAGCTCCGCTGCATCCCCGCTCATCTCTTCTTCGCCCGGAGACACGAACTTCGCTTTTTTATCGGCGCGAAAGATGATGGAAGCGATGCCCGGTTCAGGCAAAAGAAAAAGTGTGACGGCAAAAACCAAAAAGGCACGAATAAGCTGTTGCATCCAAGTGTGGCAGGGTAGTTAACTTATCCAGCCCGTCAAGTTTCAGGCACTCTTCTCACTCGATCTGGCATGTTTCCGGCAGACAAAACTGAATAATCTCTCAATTGCATTTGAATCTTTTCGATCAGCAGAAAATTCGCATCGGGTCGTGCGCATGGAGCTTCGAAGACTGGCGCGATGTTTTCTATCCGCACGATTTGCCGGCGTCGCATTGGTTGGAATTTTACGCCAACCATTTCCAAGTGGTTGAAGTGGACTCCACCTTCCACGCTGTTCCGGCGGAAGACACCGTTCGTTGTTGGGCCGAAACGACTCCGGCCAGTTTCCGGTTTACCTGCAAGCTTCCTCGCAAGATTACCCACGTCTGCCGTCTCCACGATTGCGCTGCCGAGCTAAATTCCTTCCTCCGTGCGATCGAACCGCTCGGGCCAAAACTCCAGGTAATTTTGATTCAACTCCCGCCTTCTCTTGCGCCAGGGGACGGAAAGCAGGCCCTGCGGAAATTTCTAGTGCAACTGCCGCGGGATTTCCGGTTTGCGATCGAATTTCGCCACGCAGGCTGGCATCGCCCGCAGTTTATACGACTGATAGAAAAGTACCGCATCTGTTGGGTTTGGGCCGATACCACTTCGCTCAACGAGCGAAATCTTGCGCCCTTTGAATTTCTGCCGTGCACCACCGATTTTCTTTACGTGCGTTTGCTTGGTGATTACACGACGAAATACGATGTCGACGGCGGCCATCTCCATCGTTACCGAAAATTACTCTGGAAACGCGAAGCCGCCTTGGAAAGTTGGTCGCTGAAGATTCAGCGACATCTTCCAGACGTGCGGAGTGTCTGGGCATTCGCCGGCAATCACTTCGAAGGGTTCGCGCCCGAGACTTGCCAACGTCTCGCTCAGCGTCTGGGTTTCGTTTTGCTGCTGCCGCCGGAAACCGAACAGGCGTTTTCGATAGAGAAGCGGTCGCAGCTCGATCTACAGTTGTAGGAAGATTGCGGCACGCTTGTGCTGCTCGAACACGCAGATCCGGCGAATGCCCAGATCGGCGATTTTGTGCGCCAAGCTGGGGAAATTCTCGCCGAGTTGCACGTGCGAGTGCGCGTCCGAGGCGGTCGTAAAGGGAATCGTCTTCTCGATTGCTAGCTTAATGATAGAGTCGCTGGGATAAAGTTCATTCACTGGCTTGCGCCAGCCGGCAGTGGAGAGCTCGATCGCCAAGTTCCGTGCCCGAATAAATTCAAGTGTCTCATTGATCAACGTAGCGATGTCTGCAGTCGGGCGATGACCATGGATCTTGACCAGATCCAGATGCGCAAGGCAATCGACCAGTCCGGTGCGGGCCACTTCGCGCACGCGACGAAAGTAATCGGCGTAAATCGCATCGATGTTCTGGTGCTCGAATTGTGCCGCGCCAGCAGGCACGCTGTCGAACATCGGATCGTTCCGATTCAGGAAATGCACCGAGCCCAGGACAAAATCCAGCTTGTCCCAATGCTTTTCGATCCATTTGCGGCCGGCCGCGGAATGGACCGGATCGTTATCCAGTTCGATGCCGGTCCGGATTCGCAAATCGGGATTTCGTTCCCGTAAGCGATCGATTTCACCAAAATCGATTCCGGCGTGGTAACGATCATGATCCGTGAAGGCGATATCTTTTAGCCCTAATCTGCGCGCCGATTCCGCCCAGGGCTGGAGCAATGCCTGCGTATACCGCTGCACCCGGTGCCCCTGCGGATGAGTGTGGTAGTCGGAAAACAGAAGTGATGGAATCTGGGAGTGTTGGAGTGTCGGAAATGCTTCAGAAGACATACTCCATCACCTCTTCTCAAGGCACCGCGAGAAACTTCTGCCGAATTCGCAGCTCCAGATACTGAGGAAAGAAAACCTCGGCTATAAACACCTTGTTAGGCGTGAGCTCGCGCGTCGAGATCGTTTCATTGTACTCGATCCGCTCGCCGGAGTTAATCAAGATCGTCGCAGGTTTTTCGATGATCGCGTGGTTCTCAGACCACTTTGTCAGAATGTCGCCCGCGGAATTCATCAAATAGATCTCGATGCGCTGGTTGCTCGGGAAATCAAGCGTGGCCGGTCGCTTGGACAAATTTGCCAGCGTCACTTTAACGGTAAGCTGGCGAACTTCAGAAAGCTTTACGGTTTGGGGCGTGATTTGCAGATCGAGAGCGAGCCCACGCAGTCGCGGATCCTTGTATTGCAGAACGACGTTTGGAGAAAACGGATGAAGAATTCGATTCAACCAGCCTCGTTTACGCGCTGGCGTGGACGTGGGCGTGACGTCCTGGCTGAAAATGGCCCCGGCCACAAAACCTACCAGAACGAGCAAAACAATGCGGCGCTTCATGGGGCCCTAAACAAGCCCAAAACTTTTCTGGGTTGCAAAATTCCTGTCAAACCCTTTATGAACTCGCGAATGCTTCGGAGTCAATCGGTATGAAAGCTCTGTATGTGTTGACGCTTTGCCTGGTTTTTGCAGTGAGCAATGGATTCGGAAAACAACGACACTGCACGTTTCGCGTCCACGCGCAAGCAAACCCTCAGGATACTGAAGCATTCTCAACTTCCGCACGCGCCCGGGCTTCCGGCAAAGATCTCGCCATCGAAAAGATGCCCTGGATTTCGGAGCACGATGTGGCCGCCTTTTTTCCCTACCGAGCTCAAGACGGAACATATGGCGCACTATTTCAGCTCGACGAGCATGGGCGCGTCGTACTTGATACCTTGAGCATCGAGCACCGCGGCGGTTTTCTCTTCGTATTCGTAAACGGCCGACTAATCACCGAACTGCAGATCGATAAGCGCGTGTCGGACGGCAAGATTTATATTCCTTCGGGCTTGTCCGCCTCGGACATAGATTTAATGAAAAAAGAATGGCGCTTGATCGGGCAACGAAAACGCTAACTTCCTAATCGTTCATGCGACTATCGTTCGCCGCACTTGTTTTCGCTTGTTCTTTGTCAATTTCGATGAGGATTCAGGCAGCGGAAAATCAGGTTCTCGATATTGTTTTGCCGACGGACAACGACGCGCTGTTTTCGGGAAATGGCCCTGAGTTTTACCAATACGTGGAGCGCAATTACAAGGGTGTGAAATCGACGCCGTGGGAGGGCGGCCAATATGGGTTTGTGCGTGATCCGACAGATGCGGCAGGCGGCGTCCTTTACACTCGTTTTCATGAAGGTATCGATATTCGCCCCGTTCATCGCGACGCAAACGGCGAACCGCTCGACGAAGTACGCGCCATCGCGGATGGAAATGTCGTGCACGTCAATCCAGTGCCCGGCTACTCGAATTATGGGAAATACATTGTGATCGAGCACCGCTGGTACGGCTCGAACTACTACAGTTTGTACGGACATCTCAGCTCGATCGCGGTGCAGCCCGGCCAAACAGTCAGACGCGGACAGCGAATCGCAGTCATGGGCTACACCGGAACGGGCATAAACCGCGAGCGCGCCCATCTGCATTTGGAATTGGACCTGATGTTCAGCCGTCAATTTGAGGCTTGGTACAACACATTTTTTCGAAACGATCCCAATCACCACGACATCTATAATGGGATGAACCTCGCCGGCATCGATATCGCACGGCTTTATGTGGCGCTCCGAAAAAATCCAGCACTCACAATTCCCGAGTTTCTGAAAGATGAAGAAACATTCTACAAGATCACATTGCCGAAGGCGCGGCACTTCGATTTAGCAACGATGTATCCCTGGATGATTACAGGAGAAAAGCGAGGCAATGCAGCTTCGTGGGAAGTATCGTTCGCGCGTTCCGGTGTTCCTTTGAAGGTTGAACCCAGCGACAGACACGTAGCGCAGCCCGAGCTAAGCTACGTAAAAAAGAGCTCGGCGGAGTGCTCCTATCTCACTCGCGACATAGTTTCTGGCCGCGGAACAACCGCGCATCTCACAAACTATGGCGCGCAGCTGATGCGGCTTTTGATTTGGCCGGATTAAAGTGAGCAGCAATTCGGAGACTCAGCACGACGTCGGCGTGCCTTGCGCGACCGCGACGCCATGTGGAATCGCGCCTTGCACGAAACTCAGACATTCCACAGCACCGCTCGGTTTGCCTGGAAGCGCAATTACCAGAGCATGATCGACGACCGCAGCCAGGTTGCGTGAAAGAATGGCGTTCGGCGTAATCTTCATCGATTCGGCGCGCATCACTTCTCCAAAACCCGGTAATTCTACTCGCATGATCGTGCGAATTGCTTCCGGCGTGACGTCCCGCGGGCCGATGCCGGTACCGCCGGTCGTCAGGATCAAGCCACAACCTTGTTTAGAAAACGAGCGAATAGTGTCTTGAATCCGGATTGCGTCATCGGGCACAATGGCTTCCGCCAACACCTGCCATCCAGCGGTCTGCGCCGCTTCTTTTACCGCAGGTCCGCCAAGATCGTCGTAATCACCGGCGCTGGCGCGATCGGAAATGGTGATGATGCCAACTTGTATTTGCATGTTTTGCAGCGGTGTCTCTATGAATGCCGCGATTTTTTGCTCCCGCGGTCATAGCTCGCCGCCACAGCGCTTCTTGTCTTCTCAATCAACCGGACGCAGGAAATTTCCATGTTTTTGTCCACCGCCTTGCACATGTCATAAATCGTGAGCAACGAGACGGTGACGCCGGCCAGCGCTTCCATCTCTACTCCGGTCTGCGCAATTGTCTGCGCAGTGCATTTCACCTCCGCACCATCGCCGCGGGTGACGATATCGATGTTCACTTCGCTGAGTGGCAGAGTATGGCAAAGCGGAATCAGCTGCGGGGTTTGCTTGGCGGCCTGAATCCCGGCAATGCGCGCGGTCGCGAACACGTTGCCTTTGGCGATTTGATCTCTTGCGATGAGATCGAGCGTGTCGCGCTGGAGCCGAATCTTTCCACATGCAATGGCTCTTCGCTTGCTCACCGGCTTCGCCGAAACATCAACCATCTGCGCCCGGCCATCACTGCTGAGGTGAGTCAGTCTCTTGATTTTTGCCTTGGTTGTCATTCTGAGCGAAGCGAAGAATCTTCGATCATTCTTTTGGTAAGTGGAAGCGCCCAAATCAGAGATGTTTCGCTTCGTTCAACATGGAAGGAAAAGACGAAGGCCCGCGCTTATTCATCCCCCAATAGCAATCATCTTGCGATTTGGCCGGTAATTATTTCGAAAGTCGTGTTCGCGTGGCTTTCGTTCGACAACGCTGAGAAAGAAATGCGTCAGCTGTTCATCACTCGCGCCGGCTCGCAGCGGTTTCATGATGTCAAACTCCAAGTAGCTGCCGAGACAAGGACGCAATTTTCCATCACACGTAAGGCGCAGTTTGTTGCAATTATCGCAAAAATGCAGGTTCGTCATCGCGCCGATGAATCCGATGCGCTGTGCGCGTCCGGGAACCTGGTAGTAAGTAGCCGGACCATTTGTTCGAAATTCCGTCTCCGGAATTAAAGTTCCGTAAGCCGATTCGATTGCCCGTTTGGCCTCAAGTACGGACATGAAATTGCTCTCGTTTAGAACTTCCGTGGTGCTCACTGGCATCATTTCGATGAATCGAACCACAAGGTTTCGCGCCGCGGCGAATTCAATTAGCGCCAGCAGTTGATCTTCGTTGCGGCTCCGCATAAGGACAGTGTTCAATTTGATCTGATCGAATCCAGCGGAGATGGCTGCCCCGATTCCATTAAGCGCGTGGGCATGAAAGTCCCGGCCCGTGATCTGCGAATAAACTGCCGGATCCAGCGTATCGAGTGAAATGTTAATCGATCCCACACCGGCAGCGCGCAATGCTCTTGCCATGGTTTCCCCCGGCGTGATTTCGCGTCCAAGCAACGTGCCGTTGGTGGAAAGCCCAATATCTCTGATCCCTGGAATCTCGGGAATTTGCCTAACGAAATTGACCACGTCGCGACGCGTCAGCGGTTCGCCACCGGTGATTCGCACTTTCGACACCCCAAGCGCAGCCGCGATACGAATGACCCGCAACGTTTCTTCGTAGGTCAAAATTTCCTCGCGCTGCAACCACTCCTGCAACTCCTGTGGCATACAGTACGTGCAGCGCTCGTTGCAACGGTCGGTGACCGAGACGCGCAGATAGGAGATCCGATGGCCGTGATGATCCTGCATCCGCCGACACGTTACGGAGAACGGAATGGCGAATCAACCACCGTTGACTGCAGATGACGAAGGTACGATCGTCCCGTATGCAGCGTCGAATCCTCTCCGTCGCGCTGACAATCGGGATACTAGCTGGGACATTGATTTTCACGGGTTGTGCAACCACGGAGACGCGCATCTCGCAACATCCCGAAATTTATCAGCATCTTTCGGCGAGAGACCAGACATTGGTAAGTCAGGGACAGATTCGCGCAGGTATGACGATGGACGCGGTGTGGCTGGCTTGGGGCACGCCCGATCAAAAGATTCCAGACAACATGGGTGATCGTCCCACCGAAACGTGGCTCTATTTACGTTACCAAACACCTCCCAGCTACGGCGACCCCTATTATTACGGACCATTCGATTGGTCGTATATCCCACCAAAGTTCCCTTACGCCTCCAAAGGCGCTACTTTTTCAAAGGGCAGAGTTGTATTCTTTCAATACGTGCCCCCGCCACCGCCGCTGTAACGTCATGCCGCTCGTTAGTTCGATCCGGCGTTGCCATGACGCTGCGGTTCAGTGCACAGTTTAGCTTGCCAACTTGCTGGCCGATATGCTTTCCTCGGAGCATGCTACGTCGTTTTCTTCCTGGTGTATCGACGCTCGCCGTCGCGACGGGCGCGCTTATTCTCACGAGTTGTTCAACACCGCAAACGCGAATTTCTGATCATCCAGACCTTTACCAAAGTCTTTCACATCGGGACCAGGCGCTCGTAACCCAAGGACAAATTCGGATTGGCATGTCGCGGATGGCCGTGTGGCTGGCGTGGGGTTCTCCCGATCGAAAGATTGTCGGCAACATGGGCGGCGGTCCGACGGAGACTTGGGTTTACATTTACTACGCAACGTACCCGTATTATCCGGCATATGGACCGTGGGGCCCCTGGGCTTTCTTCGGGGATCCTTTCTACGATCCATTCTTTTATTCATACATTCCGCCGAGTATCCCTTATCCCGACAAGATGGTCACTTTCGCCAAGGGCAGGGTCGTGTCGTTCCAGTACCTCGCATCGAACTAGAAGCCGCTCGAAAATTCTGTCGCATTGTGCGCTGCAACGGACGAGCATTCCTGCGGGTCTGATCATGGCTTACCGCTCATTTCGACAGTTCCTCGAAGCTCTCGAACAAGCAGGCGAACTGAAACGCGTCACGATCCCGGTCGACACCGATCTGCTCGTTGCTGAATGGGCCGACCGCGAGATGAAATCGCCCGGAGGCGGAAAAGCTCTGTTGTTCGAGCAACCGATGGTGGATGGAAAAAGATCGGAATTTCCTGTCGCCATCAACAGCATGGGATCACGCCGCCGCATGGCCATGGCTTTACAGGTTTCCGACGTTGAAGATGTCGCCCGCGAGATTCAACTCATCCTGAAGGCGAAACCGCCTACTGATCTGCGAGAAGGCTGGAATTTACTGAAGCAGGGAATTCATCTGCTCCACGCGCGACCGAAATCAGTGCGTGACGCGCCGTGCCAGGAAGTGGTGCATCAAAGCGACAGTGGGAACGGCTTTTCGCTGAGCGATCTCCCCATCCTCAAATGCTGGCCAAAAGACGGCGGGCGTTTCATCACGCTGCCGAATGTGCATACGCGCGATCCGGAAACCGGTGCGCGCAACGTCGGCATTTACCGGATGCAAGTCTATGACGAGCGCACCACCGGAATGCATTGGCAAGTTCACAAAGTCGGTGCGCGGCACGGCAAACGCTACTACGAACGCGCCGAGCGCATGCCGGTAGCTGTTACACTCGGCGGCGACCCGGTTTACACATTCGTGGCCACTGCGCCGTTGCCGGATGGTTTGGACGAACTGTTGTTTGCTGGCTTTTTGCGCAGAAAATCAATCGAGCTGGTTCGCTGCAAAACGATCGACCTGGAGGTGCCGGCAGACGTTGATTTTGTTCTGGAAGGTTATGTGCAGCCTGGCGAGACGCACCCGGAAGGACCGTTTGGTGATCATACCGGGTTTTACACCGCAATTGAAGACTACCCCGTTTTCCGTTTGACTGCGGTCACGCACCGGCGTGACGCGATTTACCCGACAACCATCGTCGGCAAACCGCCAATGGAAGATTTCTACATCGGCGACGCTTCCGTTCGAATTCTTCTGCCGGTATTCAAAATGAATTTCCCGGAAATCGTGGATATGACGTTGCCGCCCGAAGGCGTATTTCACAATCTGGTTTTCGTCAGCATCCGAAAGCAATATCCGTATCAGGCTTTCAAAGTGATGCACGGCCTGTGGGGCATGGGCCAGATGATGTTCAGCAAATACATCATCGCGGTGGACGAAGATTGCGATGTGCACAACACAAGCGACGTGCTTTTCCGATTGTGCGCGAACACCGATCCTGCGCGGGACACAACGATGATCAAAAATCCGAGCGACTCACTCGATCACGCGCCGAGCGAACAGAACATTGGCTCTCACATGGGATTTGACGCAACGCGTAAATTGCCGGGCGAAAATTATCATCGGCAGTGGCCGGAATTAATTAGGATGACAGAGGAAGCGCGGGCAATAGTGGACACACTCCAGCACAAAGCCGAAAGGGCGAAGAGCTGAATCGATCCGCCCACGAGAGCGACGGCTTGGGCAACCATCGATAACAAACCTAACGGTTGAGAAGCCCTCACTCCTTGATCATGGTCTCCGGAAAAGCCGACCCGTATCGATGTCGCGAGTAAGTCCACCGGGCGGCACGCCGCGAAGGTCGTACACGCGCCCGGTGTAGGGACTATAATAAAAGCCCGGTCTTCCGGCCCAGCCTGCGTAAGGATAACCGCCCGGAGGCAGCGGGCCGTATTGTGCAGCTTGATTCTCCTGAAGAATTTTGCCGGTTAGAGCGCCAGCGGCGGCTCCTGCAGCTGCGCCGATTGAGGCGGCGCGCACATTACCTGTCGCCGCAGCACCAATGATAGCCCCGGTGGCGGCCCCCCATGCCGCACCCTGCCCGACTGGGGTTTCGCAGGAAGTGAGAATACAAAAGCTCAGAGCGACGCCCAGCGTAACCACACTAATTTCTCTTCTCATGACGCAGATGTTCTTGCCGCATTAAACCGCAAAATGCGCCAGATGTTGTGGACGTGTTCTGACGAAGCGACGACTATCGCCAAAATCGACCGACTCAGCGATCTCCCTGTTACCCCTTTTATAGACGTGGCGCGACTTATGGCCTCACAAACACCTTCTTCGCGCGTACGTCGAGGACTAGTCCGCCGTGCGCGATCTTTGCGCACTCATACTTCTGATACGGAGGATACGGACTAGTTACAAGTCCGGAAGCCTCATGTGGATCTCGGTTTCCAGGCGGATAGCTGCCCCCGTGTGGCGGCGGATATTTTTTCTCAGCATCTGCCTTTGTGATTGCCGTCGCTTCCATTACCTCGTGACCAATGCGCGAGTCGATACCTTGCGCATGAAGTGTTGTGCCGAGCACAAACAAACCAACCGTTAATGCCGAGGCAATTTTCAGAGATTTCGTTTTCATATTTTAATTCTTTGTAAGGTTTTCGCAGCCAAGAACTCAGACGGATGCTCGGCGCGGCAAATTCAAAAAAGATTTGAATAACTGCGACGTGATCCGGCCTGCCTTCTCCAGGTTGCTCAAGCGATATTCTTTTTCGAAAACTCGGAACTTGTCCAGTTCAATCCGTCGAAGCAGGGCGCGATAAATCGACCCCATTAGTTCCGCGGGCGCCATTGCGCGGCGATCTTCGACCGGGAGCGCAGCCGCCGCACGCGCAAAAAATTCACGTGCTCGCGCCGCTTCGAACTGCATCAACTGAAGGAAGTGCTCACCGTATTGTCGGTTCGCTAACTGCGCTTCAGTGTAGTGGAACCGTGCCAGATCTTCCTGCGGCAAATAAACGCGCCCGGCCTGAAAATCCTTCCACACGTCGCGAATGATATTTGTCGTTTGCAGCGCAAGTCCAAGTTGGATCGCGTACTCCCGGCAGCGTGGATTTCGATACCCGAAAATCTCGATACTGACCAACCCAACTGCGCTGGCGACCCGGTAACAATAGACGCGAAGCTCTTCGAACGTGGAATATCGCAGGTGGCTCAAATCCATCTCTACTCCGGCAACGATTTCCTCCAGCATCTCGGCCGGCAGCGAATACTTTTGCATCAGCTGCCTTGCATCGACGGCAAGCGGCGGTTCATCTGCAACGGTAGCCCGAAGCATTTGACGCCATTTCGCCAGACGCACTCGTTTCTCGGTCACGCTCAGTTCCGGTGAGTCGGCAATGTCATCGACCACACGGCAGAACGCATAAAAAATCGTGATGTCCCGCTTGCGCTCGCGATCTAACGAAATAAATGCCAGGGCCAAATTCGATTTGCTCTGGCGCGTGATAGTCTTCGCATTCACAGTCGCCTTCTCGCAGGCTGCTTTCTCAATATTGAATCCATTTTTCCTGATGAATCCGGCCGGTTTCGCATTGACGAAACAGGCAGACCCATGAAGCCAACAGCCAGCCAGTGACCATTCCTCGCAGACAGGCAAAACTGAACTTCCAGAGGAAAAGCGCACCCAGTCGATCGGCAATCGCACCACGCAGAACGGCGTCGCAAAGCATGACGCCATAGAAGTGGATACCGCAAATCACGAGAAACCAGGCAAGCCGGACGGCATTTTTCTGGACGAAATGCAGGTGCGCTCGCATCGCTTCGATTAACGTTTCGTTGTGGAGCGCCAGTGAGATTTGGACCGAACAAAACGCGATAATCAACCCGCTCATAAGAACCCGCGCAATGGGCAGATAATCGAGCACCCCGGGGATGTTCGTGAAGTAGGCAAGAACGAGCGGTAAGCGCACGATCAACGTGCTGACTGCAACAACAATGCCAGCCCATTCCAAAACGTAACTAAACCGCCGCATCGCGAACCGGAACAGTTCGCCTTCCTCAAAGCTGACGCCCTTGGTCCACGCGAGGCAAACAGTGATGAGATACACCTGGATATAAATGCCTAAAAGGTATTCAAAGATAAATGCTGTCGCATCCACTGTAGCTGAAATCCGCAGCAGACCGGCTGCAGGAAAGAGCCCGCTCCAATCCGGTAATTTCCAGAACACAATCGGCTTCAGAAGCGAGGCCAGCGCGCTCAGCAACAGAATCAAATAAACGGGATAACCCCAGACCCCATACCGCCTTCGCAACGCACGCACCAACGCGCCGTGCAGCCCGCGCCAGTTCATAATCATCAGAATTGCGGCAAACACCGAGAGCGGAT
The DNA here is from genome assembly GCA_963791385.1 of uncultured Verrucomicrobiae bacterium. GTDB lineage: Bacteria > Verrucomicrobiota > Verrucomicrobiia > Chthoniobacterales > UBA10450 > Udaeobacter. Next base: position 258,943 of record CAWBSH010000022.1, on the reverse strand, counting down.
ACGTCGTTGTGGCGTTATCGAAAATCCCTGCCACGCCTTCCAATGCGGGTAACCGGGTTTCCTTCCATATCTCGCCGAGTCGCGGCCAGGACCACTGCGGCAACGAAGTGATCTGGCTCAGCTCCAAATCGGCCCAGGTTCGGATCGGCGTAAAAGTGACAAATTGAAAAACGAAATAACCGAACCCCAAGACCGCGAAAGTGATCCAGATGCGTTGGTATCGGCCGAGGCAGTGAAGACCGTCACCGAGCGCCCGCCGAACCGGGGCAAACAGCATCACCAGTGCATACCCGCCGCAAAGCCCCAGCCAACCGTAAACGCTTGGTGCGACTTGCCACACGTCAGCAAGAATTCGAACAGGAGCAACGCCAGTCAGAACATCACTCCAACACGCCATCAGCGGCCTAACGAATGAGTCCCCAATGAGGGTGAAATGGCCAGTAAACAAACAAGCCCCGGCCAACTAAATTTTCCGCCGGAACGGTTCCCCAATAGCGGCTGTCATAGCTGTTGTAACTGTTGTCACCCATCGCGAAATAGCGGTTGGACGGGACAACGAACGTCTGATCAGGTTTCGCCAGGAAATCACGACCCAATGCATAACCGCGATAAGGCGGTTTTGCCGACATCACCCGCTCGAACCCGTAGCCCTGGGCTTTTCTGCCGTTGATGTACAGAAACGGCGGATCAACGCGCAGCGTATCGCCCGGCAAGCCGGCTAAACGTTTGATATAAAAAGGTGCACCCGCGACGGGATCCTCGTGAATACCCGGAATATTATTCGTCCTGAAGACAAATACGTCCCCGTTATGCGGCTTAATAAAGTTGTAGCTGAATTTATCCACAAACACCTGGTCGCCCGTATCGATTGCGCCTCTGGCAATAATTTCGCCGCGATGGTAAAGCCGACCGGGAAAGACGTTAAAATCCGAACGAAGCGTGTCTGGCGACGCGTATACTAGAAAGCTTTGCCGCTCAAAGGCCAATCGCGAAAAAGTAAAAAAGAAGGCGACTTTCCTCGGCACGATTTCAAAAATCTGGTCGTCCTCACGCGAGACCACGTTGATGTAATTGCGGCCCGAAACAACGAACTCCACGATCTGTCGCAGAATATTTGGCGGCGGCTCGCTGCTCGGGTGACCAATGATGCCGTTTAACGTCGGTTGCATGGAGCCGGTGGGAATTTTGAATGGCTGCAGAAAATAAGAGCGAATCCCAACCGCGATCACGATCGCCACCAGGATTACTTCGCAGTTCTCTCGCCAATGCGACTCCCATGTCACGGGCGTGAGTTTGTGCAGGGTCTTATCAAGCGTTGCGGCTGCGCTGTGAATTTTATCGCGGTCCCTCCCGCGTAACACACCGCGAAGTGCCTGCATTTCAGCGACGATTTGTTCCCGGTCCGCGGCGCTGAGCAGATCGTGCTTGTAACGCAGATACTTCCGGGCATGGCGCAAAAGGAGCCGGCTGTGTTTAATGTGGCGCGACGTGAACATGAGTTAAATGAGGAATGGCTTCGCCTCGTTAAATCGTTGAAAGGTTAAATCGTTGAATCGGCAAATCGATTTAACCATGTAACGGTTTAATGAATCACAGATCTTCATTGCGTGTTTAGACTTCGATAAGGGCTTCCTCCAGCCCGGTCGTCATTCCGAGCAGAGTGAAGCGGAGTCGAGGAATCTCTCGATATCCAACAGGCAAACAATGCAGAGATGTCTCGACTTCGCTCGACATGACAGAAAGGTTCATTGCGCCTTCAGCACCTCGATAAAGGCTTCCTGCGGAATGTTGATTTTCCCGATGCTTTTCATCCGTTTCTTTCCTTCCTTTTGTTTCTCCAGTAATTTGCGTTTGCGAGTGATATCGCCGCCGTAGCATTTCGCAGTCACATTTTTTCGTAAAGCGGAAACAGTCTCGCGCGCAATAATTTTCCCTCCGATGGCCGCCTGAATCGCCACTGCGTAAAGCTGCCGCGGGATGACCTCCTTCAATTTGGCCGCGAGTTGCCGTCCCCGCGCCTCGGCGCGGTCTTTGTGCACGATTGTCGAGAACGCATCGACCGGTTCGCCATTGACGAGCAGATCCAGTTTCACCAGTTTCGCCGGACGATACCCGGCGTGCTCGTAATCCATCGAACCGTATCCGCGCGTGATGCTCTTAATTTTGTCGTTAAAATCCACGAGAATTTCGTTGAGTGGCAATTCGCAATGCAACATCACCCGGCGCGTATCGAGCGACTCGGTCCGGTCCATCTGCCCGCGTTTCTCCAAAATCAATTGCAGGATGTCACCAATATTTTCATTCGGGCAAAGCACGTACGCTTTTACGATCGGCTCCCGGATTTCCTGAATCATGCTCGGGTTCGGAAGGTGCGCCGGGTTATCGATCGACAGTTTTTCTCCTCGAGTGGTCAACACCTCATAAATCACGCTTGGACTCGTGGCGATGATGTCCATGTTGTACTCGCGTCGGAGCCGTTCCTGGATGATCTCCATGTGAAGCAAGCCCAGGAATCCGCAGCGGAATCCAAAGCCGAGCGCAACCGAGCTTTCCGGTTGATACACAAACGCCGAATCATTCAAGCGCAGCTTGCCGATTGCCGTCTTCAGATGCTCAAAGTCGCCGGTGTTAATCGGATAGATCCCGCTGAAGACCATCGGATGAATTTCCTGAAAACCATGAAGCGGCTCGCGCGCGGGGTGCCGCTGGTCGGTGATGGTATCGCCGATTTTCATATCGGCAGTTGATTTGATGTTCGCAATAAAGTAACCGACGTCACCCGGATTCAGCCGTTCCTCCGCGCGCATCTTCGGGGTAAACACGCCGACTTCCTTGATTTCTTGGCGTGTGTTGTTGCTCATCAACATGATCCCGTGGCCCGCTTCCATTGTTCCCGAAACCACGCGCACATAGCCGACCACGCCGCGATATACATCAAACACCGAATCAAAAACGAGCGCCCGCAGCGTTTCGTCTGTGGGCGATTGCGGCGGCGGGACGCGCTTCACGATTGCTTCGAGAATTTCATCAATCCCAATCCCCAGCTTCGCGCTCGCCTGGATCGCTTCCTCGGCGGGAATAGCCAAAATTTCTTCCAACTGCCGCAGCACCGACGCGACGTCGGCATTCGGCAGATCGATCTTGTTGATGATCGGAACAATGGTGAGCCCCTGTTTGTGCGCGAGGTGAACGTTCGCCACCGTTTGCGCCTCGACTCCCTGCGCCGCGTCGACAACCAATACGGCGCCCTCGCATGCAGCGAGACTGCGTGAAACTTCATAGCTGAAATCGACGTGCCCCGGAGTATCGAGCAGGTTCAGCTGATAGTTTTGGCCGGATTTGCTCGTGTAACGCATCGTCACCGGATGCGCTTTGATCGTGATCCCGCGCTCCCGCTCCAGGTCCATTGAATCAAGAAGCTGGTCCTGCCTCTCTCGATCCTGGATTGTGCCTGTGCGCTCGAGCAACCGGTCCGACAACGTCGTCTTGCCGTGATCGATGTGCGCGATGATACAAAAATTGCGCGTCAACTCAATCGCCATGAGAGCGGCACTATGCGGGTGCGGCTGCGCGTGGTCAATCGGCACGCCAACGCATCATTTGTCCATTTCGACTCATTCGATTAACATTGGCAACATGCCAAGGCTGATCATTTCAGGCATTGCCCATGAACTGATGGACGAGGCGATCACGATCGGGCGCGGACCGGACAATAGGATCGTCGTTAACGATCCGTCGATCTCGACGCATCATGCCCAATTGGTGCTGGAAGGCCAGACATATCGCTTGAGGGACCTCGATTCGACGAATGGCACACGCGTGAACGGAAAGCCCGTCACCGAAGCTGTGTTGCGATTTGACGACCGGATTCGGTTTGGCTCGGCAGAGGCGCGGTACGAATCGGACATAAGCGGATCAAAGCCGCTGCCCAAGCCTGAAGAGATTAAGGCACAATTCGCGGCAGACACCGCAGCGCAGCCTCATCGCGCCGGCGCGTCTCCATTTCGCCGCCCGGAACGGCAGAACGACCCGGTTCGCACTGGAATTTTCGTCGGCCTGGCGATCGTGCTGCTCGCGTTTCTCGGGAGCATGATCGCGGTGCTGATGATGCACGCGCCAAGTCTTTGAACCGCACGAATCCCGTGGCAAAATTGGGGATGATTCGCTGGGATCCCTCGACCTCGCTCGGGACGACACAGCAAACAAAGCGTTTGTTGCTCTTCGACATTGACGGGACCTTAATCCATTCGGGCGGTGCAGGCGTCCAGGCGCTAAAATCGGCTTTCAAGGAGCGATTTGGCATTGACGATGATCTGCACGACATCGAGATCGCCGGCATGACGGATTCGGGCATCGTCCTAAGCATCCTCAATAAGCACCGAATTTCTGCCAGTAACGAAAACGTGAGCGCGTTCCTGGACAGCTACGTGCATTTTCTTTCGCTCGAACTGCCGCGCCGGAAAGGCAAACTGTTGCCCGGAGTACTGGAGTTGCTCGACCGGCTGAAATCACGGCCGCATGTCGTGCTGGCGCTGCTCACGGGTAATGTTTCGAGCGGCGCGAAACTGAAGCTCGAGCATTATGGCGTCTGGCATTTTTTTGAGTTCGGTGCGTTCGCCGACGACCACCGCGACCGCAACCAGCTCGGGCGGTTCGCTCGCGCCCGCGCAAAAGAGAAGCATGGGCGCGAGTTCGCGGCGTCCGAGATTGACGTCATTGGCGACACGCCGCGCGACATCGCCTGCGGAAAAGCTCTTGGCGCACGTACCGTCGCCGTCGCAACTGGCAGATGGAGCCGCGCTGAGCTTGCCAGGCATCACCCTGATTTTCTGATTGATGATCTCTCGGACGTGGAAACAATTATGGACACCCTCGGATGGTAGACCACTAACGAATGCAAGGTGACATGAAAGACAAATCTTCCTCATCCAGTAGGGCGCTGCGTCAGAGCCGTTCCAACGTTCTGCCGCTGAAGGGCGAAATCGATCTGCACGTCTCCCCCTCCGTCACTACGTCGCTGAACGAAATGATCGATAAAAAACCTGAGCGTTTGGTAGTCGATCTTTCCGACGTCAGTTACATCGACAGCGCCGGGCTGGCTGCGTTGATTGGAGCGATGCAGAGGGTGGAAGGATACGGAGGCAAATTTGCGCTGGCTGGATTACAGGAAACTGTGCGCTCGATTTTCGAAATCTCGCGTCTCGATCAGGTCTTCCAGATTTTTCCAGACGCGGACGCCGCATTGGCCGTGTAACGCTCGCGAGACGCCTGCGCTACACGGAAGAAACGCGCGTTAGAACGTCCAGCGTTTGCTCGACGTTTTTTGAAATGTCGAACTGCGACGCCCGCTCGATGTTCGCGCAGCGCGCGGTGTCGCGTCGCGCGGAATCTGACCAGAAACGAATTGCGTCACGCAAACCAGTCCGGTTTGCCGGGCTGTCGATGATTGATCCGTTAATGCCGTCTTCAATGATTTCGCTGAATCCGTTGGAACGCGTTGTGATCACCGGTAACCCACAGGCCAGCGCTTCGAGGCAGGCATTGGAGAACGGATCGTAAATTGTCGGCAAAATGAAGATGTCCGCAGCCGTGTACACAGGCGCAAGGTCGGCAACCTCGCCAAGAAATTGTATCGGGTCTTCGCGCCAGAACAGTAAGCGTGTCGTTTTGTACGGTCTAGCATTACCTCGCCCGGCAACAAGCAGGCGCAGTTTCCGGTTCTTGCAAATCGCCATCGCTTCGATTGCGAATAGCAAGCCTTTGCGCTCCCAGCCGGAACCCGCAAATAACAATGCAATTTGGTCCGGCTTTAGGTTCAACTGCGCACGCGATTTTTCGCGACGGTCGGGATCAAACCGGAATTTATCGAGCGGAACGCCGTTATGTACGAGGTTAATCTTGTCCGCGGGGTAACCGTAAAAATCGACGATCTCATCGGCGACGATTTGCGAAGCGACGATCACGCGCCCGGCATTGCGCTTTCCAAAAAGCGATTCCTCCAGGTGCAGCAAATCTCGGTGCTTCCGGCTGGCGGCGCGCACAAACTCCTTTAAAGGAATCTCGAATTTTCTCCTGCGAGCGAGCCATGCACGGTGGACGCCATCGCCGGCGCGGTAAACGTCGCAGCTCCAGACCCGCTCAAGACTGAACAAGACATCGCAGCGAAGCTGAGGTCGAATTTGTTCAAGTTCATCGGCAAAGCCGATTACTGTCTTTGCCGGCAGACGTCTGACGGATCCGAATGGCCATTGTTCCTCCGGCCACTCATCCGTGGCGATGAGCTGAACCTCGTGTCCGGTCTCTACGATTCCATGGGCAAGGCGTTTTAAGTACGCTTCTGCGCCGCCGCTGGGCGAATAACCGCGGCGAACTAATGCGATGCGGAGTTTCTTTTCCATGCTCATCACATCGTGCAAGTGACGACACACGGCGGTTGTGTCTGCCGCCTCTCCCCTTTTGCAAGGGGAGAGGACTGAGGTGAGGGGTTCCGATTGCGGCGGCACAACTTGCCGAAGAAACCCTCACCCTCCCCCCTTTACAAAGGGACAGGCGACCACATGGCGTTGTTCCGACGCTCTCGCCCTGACAGATCCAACCGGAATTTTCCACCACCACTTTACTTGCTCCATGTTCGCCAGAATAATTGTAACCCAATGCTGGGTGAAACCCTAAATGCTCCTGCCCCGGCGGTCTGCTCCGCGCCTGTAGCGCGGACGTTACCGAGGCGTTTGCTTTATTCGATCTTTGCTCGCATCGGCGGTTCCGGCCTGGATACGGATGCGTTTGAAACGTTGCGCGCCTCGTATCGTGGAGGCTTTCTCGGTAAGGCAATCGCGTATGATAACCGTCAGAAGGAGATCCCTTCTTCATTGATCCATTCCCTGCGGTGGCATCCAGTGCGTCTGATCTCGTTCCTTGAACGGCCTTACTATTATGGAGCGAAGAAGAAATATCTCGACTGGATCACTTCCCGGCATCTGGAGACCGGGCGTTACGATCTCTTTCACAGCTGGTCGGGCGATTGCTTGCGCTCGCTGAAAGTGGCAAAACAACGCGGCATCCCATCCATCGTTGAAATCCCCACCTGGCACCGCGACGGCGGCAAAGAGAAGGTCGTGCGGTCCAAAATGCCCGCCCCACCAGAACGAGGTTCGAGGTTTGAGAGGTGGAAAAACCGCCTATTGCTCCAACGGAAGCGATTCATACAGGAGTACGAACTCGCTGATGTTTTGCTGGTCTTGTCCGATAGGGCAGCCAGGACGTTTCGCGTCCGCGGGTTTCCAGAGGAAAAACTGTTTTATCTCCCGCGCGGAGTGGATGCGGAACGCTTCAAGCCGGGTCCGCGGCCGGAAAAATTTCGCGCTGTGTTTGCCGGCGCATTGATCAAGCGAAAAGGGATTCAACATGTCCTCGAAGCGTGGCACCGCCTGAATCTGGCCGATGCCGAGCTGTGGTTAGTCGGATTTGTGCATGAGGAAGCGAAGCCATTTCTGAATCAATTGTGGCGCGAGAACATTCGCGTTGTCGGGTTCGTGCGTGATCCCGAGAATTATCTCAACCAGGGAACGATCCACGTTTTCCCCTCGCAATGGGAAGGGAGCGCCAAGGTCACATATGAAGCGGCGGCATGCGCGTTACCGCAAATCACCACGCGCGAGGCGGGCGATGTGGTCCGCGATGGCGTTGAGGGCATCATCGTGAAGCCGGGAGATGTGAACGCGATCGCAGCAGCACTGGAGCATTTATATCGGCATCCCGAAATCGTGCAGCGAATGGGCGCTGCAGCGCGCCGTCGCGTGGTCGAGAATTTCACCTGGGACCATTTTCGAACGCGATTGCTGGATGCGTATGAAACCGCGATGCGCATGGCGCGATGATTGTAATGTGACAGGCGGCCTGCCTGTCGCCCCGCAGTGAAACGAAGGCGGATGAAAATTCTTATCCTGCAACTTAAGCGAATTGGTGATCTGATTCTGACGACGCCGGCGATTGCGGTGTTGCGCGAGAGCTTTCCGGATGCACACGTGACGCTCGCGGTTTCGAACGAATGCGCCGAGCTGCTGCCGGCCATCGCCAAGGTTGACCGGATTTTGGTCGCACGACGAAATCTCCGCGATATCGGTCCTTTTCTTTCTGTGACCGGCAAAAGATTCGATTACTGCATTGATTTCACGCGCAATGATCGCTCTGCGCTTCTTACGCTTCTGTCGGTCGCACGCAGGCGCGTCGCTTCTTACCGGGTGCGTGACCAATCGAAAACACGCGCCCGCCTTTACACCGATCTCGTCGGCGTCCGCGTGCGGGACATGCACACGATTGATTACAATCTGGCATTGCTGGAGCCGCTCGGCGTCCGCGCTGTTTCCACCGGTCCGCAACTAAGCCTGCCGCAAACCGCACACGAAAAAGCTGATGCGCTTCGTCGCGATTCGAAAATCACGCGACCGTACCTGATTCTGCATCCTGGCTCGGCCCGCCGCCAAAAGCTCTGGGAACCCGGGCGCTGGGCTGAGGTGATTGAACGCTTCGGGCAAAACAACGACTTCGATCTTGTCTTGACCAGCGGGCGGTCTGCGGACGAACAAACGCATCTCGCAGCAATTTCGAAGCGCACGCGGCAAAAAGTCATCGATCTCTCTGGGAAGACAGATTTGCTTACGCTGGCGGCGTTGATTGCGCAGGCACAACTCCTGGTGACAGTCGATTCGGCTCCCGTGCATTTGGCAGCAGCGACGCACACGCCGCAGGTGATCCTGTTCGGACCGACGAATCCGTTTCATTGGAGACCCAGGGAAAGTCCCGCACTGATTTTGCAAGGTAAATCAGGCGTGCCGATGACCGATTTCGTACCGGTTCGGCCGCGTTTTGCGATGAGCGAAATCTCGACGCAGGCGGTGATCAGTGCTATGGAATCGCTGCTGCCGTGTCGTGCGGCAGTGCAAACTTCATGAGCGGCGCAAAACCGGGTAGGAAAAAGCAGTCCCTCTGGCAAACGTTACGCGCGGCTTCCGGTCCGTACCGGAGGCTTTACGGTTACGTTAAACCCTATAAAGCGCGCTTTATCGTCGGACTGGCGTTGGGTCTTGCTTACGGGGGAGTGAATTCACTTTTCCCAGTCGCAATTGCCCGCGTCACCAGCACTATTTTCCAAGGCGGCGGACCCAAGCCGATGGGCATAAGCTCGAAACTTCACGCGCTGGATACAGGGCCCAAGATTAATTCCATTCTTCTGATCTGCCTGGCGATTCCGGCGATCATGACCGTACGCAGTCTCTGTTCCTACGGAAGCACGTACTGCATGCAGTGGGTAAGCAACAAAGTGGTCTCAGACATCCGGGTCCAGCTCTTCAGCAAGATGGTGCGGCATTCCATGGATTTCTTTAACAAGATGCGATCGGGATTTCTAATGTCGCGAATCACGAACGACACCCGCATCATGCAGATGGCTTTGACCAGCGTTAGCAGCGACATCTTCAAACAACCTATAACCATAATCGGCGCGATCAGCGTGTTGCTTTTCATGGATTGGAAGTTCACGCTCGTGACGCTGATTCTCTTCCCGACCTGTTTGTTGCCGCTCCGCATTTACGGGCGACGCGCCAAGAAAGCGGTGCAAAACGAGCAGGCAGGCATGGCACAGATGGTGGTAACCATGCAGGAAACGTTTGCCGGCATTCGGGTGATCAAATCCTTTGCGCGCGAGGGCTACCAGGAAAAGGAGTTCCAGCGCAGCAATCAAGTGCAGTTCTCACAGATGATGCGCATGATTCGCTCCATGGAGGCGGTCGGCCCGCTGGTCGAGATCATCGCCGCCATCGGCGTTGGGATGGCGTTGCTTTACGTGTATGCGGCAAACCTGAGCGTCGGCCGTTTCTTCGGCCTGATCTCAGGAATTTTCATTCTGTACGATCCGATCAAAACCCTGAGCCGGATACATATCGTGATGCAGCGATCCATCGCTGCGACGGGTGCAATTTTCGCAATCCTCGATTCAAAACCGACTGTGCAGGACGCGCCAGACGCGGTTGTCCTGAAATCATCTGAGGGCCGGATTGATTTTGAAAATGTCACCTTTCGCTACGCAAATACCAACAGAGACGCCATCAGGAACGTGGCCGTGCGCATTGAGCCTGGAAAAACGTTCGCGCTCGTCGGGGCCAGCGGCGCGGGCAAAAGTACCATTCTGTCATTAATCCTGCGCTTATATGATCCGACTTCCGGTGCGGTGAAGATCGATGGGCGAGACCTGCGATCGATCACGCAAAAATCCTTGCGCGACCAGATTGGGCTCGTCACCCAGGAGACGTTTTTATTTCACGACACGATCTTTAACAACATCCTATTCGGACGACTGGATGCTACGCAGGAGCAAATTTACGAAGCCGCGCAAGCTGCTTACGCGCACGAATTCATCTTGGCGCAGCCAAAGGGCTACGACACTGTGATTGGCGACAAAGGCTGCATGCTTTCCGGCGGCCAGCAGCAACGTCTCGCTATCGCGCGGGCTATTCTGAAGAACGCGCCAATTCTTTTGCTCGACGAAGCCACTTCATCACTTGATTCTGAATCCGAACAGCAAATTCAAAAGGCGCTGGCCAAACTCGCCGCAGGACGCACAGTGATCGCCATCGCCCACAGGCTCTCGACTGTGTTGTCGGCCGATCAAATCATTGTGATGGATTCCGGCCGGATCAAGGAGATCGGGACACATGCCGAGTTGCTCGCCAAATCCGGGTACTATCGCCGTCTCTACGACCACCAATTCGATCGAATTCACAAGGAGAGCGAAGCCGAGGCGGGCATTCTTGTAGAAGAGCTTGTTTAGAGATTGGGGTGAAAAGTTAAAAAAGATGAAAGGTTGAATGGTTGAAGTGTTACCGCGCGCAATTCCCGCTTCCGTTTTTAACTTTGTAACTCTTTTAACTATTTAACCGGTCTGCCGCCATGCCGCTGAATATTGACCTGCATACGCATTCCTTCTTTTCCGGCGACGGTATCTCCAGTCCGGAAGATTTGATCGCGGCTGCGCGTGCCAAAGGTTTGAACGGCATCGCCATCACCGATCACAACACCTGCGACGCTGTCAATTACCTGCTCGAGAAGGGCTTGATGCGACTCGATGGACTGCCCGTCAACGATTTTCTCGTTCTTCCGGGAGTCGAGGTCACGACCGCCGACGGCCATCTGCTTTGTATCGGAGCCGAGCTGCCCTATTTGAAAGGAAAACCGGCGCGTGAAGTCTGCGATATCATTCACGAGCGAGGCGGGCTCGCCATTCCTCCACATCCTTACGATTTGTTCCGCGCCGGAATCCGATTCGCAACTCTGGAGACGCTTCCCGTGGACGCGATCGAGGTTTTTAATGCGGCAACCACGCTCCGCCGTTACAACCGCTACGCTTTCAAATATGCGCAGATCCGAGGTTTACCGATGACTGCCGCTAGCGACGCGCATCATGCCGCCACTGTGGGCACAGCTTACACAATCGTCAACACCGACGATTTCTCTGTAAAAGGAATTCTCGCGCAGATCGTCGAAAGCAACGAACTGAATCAGCAATATCAGACCCCGCGAGATAGTTTGCGCAAAACCTGGAACAACTGGCTGAGACTCCGCCGCCGAAGGAAAATTCCCGAACTGGCCGCAAAAGACCGGAGCCACAACGGCGGCTGAATTTGCCGTTTTAAATCTTCGGCTTTCCACATTTTATTCCAGCCATGCCCGCCTACATCATTGTTGAAATAGAGATCCTCGACCCTGTTGGGTACGAGGAATACAAGAAGCTCGCCGGCGCAACAGTGGAGAAATACGGCGGGAAATACATCGTGCGCGGCGGCAAAGCCGAGGTGCTCGAAGGCGATTGGCAACCGAAACGCATCGTAGTGCTTGAGTTCGAATCCGCCGAGCGCGCCAAGCAGTGGCTCAATTGCGAAGAATACCGCGAGCCGCGCAAAATGCGGCATCGCACCGCCAGGACAAACATGATCCTGGTCGAAGGCATGTAGGCTTGCAGTTGCTGTAGGTCAGACCGCGCTGGAGTCAGAGACACCCTCTTTCAATTCGCGTTCTTTCAGCACGATCATGCGCTCGTATGATGCGAGGAGGCGACAGAGCATCCAGCCGCGGTAGGCATCGAGAAAACCCTGCTCCCAAACGTAATGATAAAGCAAACGCAAGCTGGGGCGAAACGGGGCTTTCATCGCGACTTTCTTTAGCCAGCGCTTGCGTTCCATTGCTGTTCCAAAGGGCGTCGCTCGCAAGATCTTTTCACGTGTGCGCTCATGTAGTGTTTTCGACGCTGCTGCTTCCCACGCAGAATACCGCTTATGCTTCTCAAGGAAGGTGGCAATGTCAGGATAAGGATAATGCTCCATCGGCGCGGCTAAATATTCGGCCTGGCCATGAAGCAATACATGCTCGTGTACTTCGTTATCTCCTGAGAGAAAGTTGTCGCCTGTTTCAACCTGTTCATATCGTCCAAGCCAATGCCGAAACAGGCGCATGTTCCAGCTCGGAAAATAACCGCAATGATTTATCCAGCCGTCCAAAAACCAGAATCGGCGGTTCAGGTAAAATCCGTCCACACCCCGGCGGCAGATCGCTTTTCCGATTTCGCGTTGCAGTTCCGGCGTGATGCGTTCGTCGGCATCGACGATTAACACCCATTCATGTTGCCAGGGGATATTTTCCAAAGCCCAGTTCTTTTTGCGCGGGAATTTTCCGTTCCAAACGAACTGCACCACCCTGGCGCCGGCTGCCTCGGCTATTGCCCGAGTGCCATCTGTGCTCTCCGAATCAATCACCACGATTTCCTTGGCGAATGAAACGCTGGCAAGACAATCGCGCAGATTCGCCGCTTCATTCCTGACCGGGACAAGCACGGACAACGGCGCCGGCGCCTCAGCTCGCTCATTCATTGAGTAACCTCGCGCCGTTTGCTTTCGCATGCCGGATTTCCAACAACTACGCTCCAGGGCGTCACGTCCTTCATCGCAACGGCCCTTGCACCAACGATCGCCCCTTCACCGATCGTTACACCCGGTCCCACGAACGCATCCGCACAAATCCACGCATCGGAGCCAATAACAATCGGCGGACGCAGCAACGGAAAATCCGGCTTTGTGTGATCATGTGTTCCCGCGCAAAGATGCGCGCGATGCGAGACCGTGACCCGCGACCCCAGCGTCACCCGGCCGAGATTGTAAATGAAAGCATGCTCACCAATCGCGCTTTCATCTCCTGCTTCGAGGTTCCATGGGAAATAAATCGTCGCTGAAGGATAAACGTGTACCCTACGGTCCGATCTTTGCTCCAAAACAGCGAAGCAAAAGTCTCCTCCAGGCAAAACATGGCCTCGGACTGAAACGGAAAAACGGCTGCACGAGAGTCCACAAAACCCGGCGAGTCATCTCTCCCGATGAGTACTTTCTGACGCGGCGATTTTGTTCAACGTCCAGCATGCGAGTGACCAGAAATCAGACGTCTGAAATCGGATGTCGGCTAGTAGATTCCGCGATTAAAAACGACTGTGACTAATCGGTCAATTTACTAAAACGTCCAAATCCTTCGCAGAATTAACACGCTTGTTCGGCTCGCTACTCATCGCCTCGATATCTCCGACTTCGGACTCCGGACTTCTGACCTCCTGCCCAAGACTCAGTTAAGCCTGATTGTCTCCGGCTTTTGCCCGCCGCCGAGCACCCAGTCATAAACCGAGCGCATTTGTTCGCCAATTTGCGGCCATGAAAATTTTGTCGCTACCAAAGTGCGCCCACGGTCGCCCATTGCTCTTCGATCGTCATCACTCATTTCGGTGAGTTGTTTGACACCGGCGGCTATTTCCTCCGGGGCAATCCCAATTTGAAGCGCTGCCCCGGCAGTCAAGCCTTCTGGCAGATTGCACTCGCGTGTCATCAGCACCGGTTTCGCATACGCCCAGGCTTCCAGCACCGTTATCGGCAAGCCTTCGCTCAATGATGGTAGAATGAATGCGTCGCAGACGCGATATGCCGTATCCTTGTCTTCGTCGAACAGCGGACCCAGAAAAACGACCGAAGGGACAGCTGCAATACGCTTCAGTTCTTTTTCGTAGCCGCCCTGATCCCATCCGGCGATTGCAAGGACCCAACGGTCGCTGCCGAAATCCTCAGAGTTGGACATTTCGTTCCACGCGCGGATCAAATTTGCGAGGTTTTTCTTTCGATGGAGTCGGCCCAGGTAGAGAAGAACCTTTCGACCTTCCCACTGGCTTTTCGGGCTTGATCTCTCACTTATGTCAGGCAAATCAACAGCATTGGGAATCACACAAATCGGATTGCGTCAGTCCACAGCCGCGGATCGATTGCGCTTCCGCTTCGGACAAGGCGCGCAGGCAAGCGGCCTTGTGCAAATGTTCATTTTCGTAAAGCAGTGCGGCGATCCGTTTTTTCCATCTCCCATTTCGCAATGCCCAGGACTCCAGCATCCCCTCTGGATGCACGATGTAGGCCCGACCTGTCCGCCGATGCCATCGGCGCGAAGCAACCGAGCAATACTTCCACAAACCGTGCACGGACAAGATGTCGAGATCAGCGGCAAGCAAAGCCGGCATGAGTTGATTTGAATAACCCCATGTGCGGAACTGCGGTTGAAATGTTTGAACAGAAAGAGGTCGCCATTTTAACGAATCGATTGCGCTCCTTGCGTCGCTGATGCCAAATACGTTCACCGTCGCGTCCTCGGACATCGTCGCTTTAGCAAGCCCCCGCACACTTTGAAACAAGCCGCCTGCTTCGCGCGAAACGCTGCTGACCAGAAAACCGACTTTCATCTGTTTAGAGACAGAGGCCGCAGTCCTCCGTCACCGTTGGTTGGATCTCCGCTTGGGACGCGCGTTTTCTATGGCGATTATCAACGAGCGACCGATTAGCGAGGCTTTTCGGAGATGATCCAGTGCGAGTCGCACGGCTTGCTCCAAGCCCTCCCCGAAACGCTCTGGCGCAAAGTTCGCTGAAATTCTGTAGCTCGCATCGCTGAGGCTTTTTCGTTCGTCATCCGACAAAGAAGCCATTTTTAACAGTCGCTCGGCCAACTCATGTTCATCGAATGGATCAAAAGTAAAGCCGTTGCCATTCACCAGTTCCGGCACGCATCCGCATCGGCTCGATGCAATCACCGGCAACCCTGAGGCGATCGCTTCGTTCACTACCAGCCCCCATTGCTCAGTCGTGCTCGCATGCATGAATGTCTTCGCCAGTGCGTAGTAAATTGGCAATTGGTCGTATCGGTTTGAACCCGGGAAGATGCACGTGTGTCATGCAAGTTGAGAGTTGAGATTAGATTGTTGAGAGTTTCCCGCAGCGGCCCATCACCTAAAACCACGAGATCCCACGGCACGTTGCCTCCGACTTCCCTGTCCGCCGTAGCCTTGGCGAAGGCGGATGATCTCCGTCGATATTCGCGCGTAAGCCGTGATGAGCCTCCGCAGATTCTTCTTCTCGACGAATCGCGCTGAGGCAAGAAAGTAATTCTCCGGCAGCTGATACTTCCGTCTGGCTTCCGAGCTCCGACTTCTGATCTCGTCCGTTTTCTCGCGGAAATAGTCATTGTCCACGACATCGTATCCGGTAAAGATCCGTTCGCGCGGCATCCCAAGTTCAACCAGATATTCGACGTGCCGCTGACCGCCGACGAGTGCCGCAGCGTACGAATCGACGATTCGCCGTTTAATCATTTCTTTCCACCAAGTGCGAGGTTCATCCCCCTGGGCGCTCTCCGACATGACGACCATGGGTATTCCCCGGCGCGCACAACAATTGGCAGCAGCCAACGATCCAAAATTCTTCCAGCCGTTGACTGCCACTACATCAGGGTTTGCCTGTTCCAACACCCAGCGAAACGCTTCCCGGCGTTGGCGGCTGCCCGGGTAGTGGTCGGCTGCTTCCGTGAACAAGGAGACTTTGGTGTACCTCGCAGGAGCCTCCGATGCACCCCATGCGTCATACCCTTTGGCTGACCACTCAATACCGGTCACCGATAATCTGTCGGCCGCGGCGTTAAGCCGCGCATGGTGATAAGGACCGATGTGATGAAAAACAACAGCGACAGCAGGCTTCTCCACCATTCGTTCGGACAGTAACTCCCAGCGTCCGCGGAACCAATCGAATGTTTTTCAGTGGGCATGCCAATAAAAGCATTGTCATAAAAAGCCGGTTATGGCAGGAAAGAACTGGTCAGCCGGAGGGCGCAGTGGTCGCGAAACGAAATGTTTTGAAGAGCCAGTTACCGCTCATCATTGTCGCGGCAGCAATAGTCTCGTTGACCATCATTTATTTTGTTTACCAAGGCACCGGTCGCTCGAAATGCGACAGTATCTTTGAACAAACCGCTGATCGATTGCGTGGAAATCTGGAGTTCATCAACATCAAAGGCGGACTCGCGCTCGGCCGTGAGAAAGTGCAGGAGCTGACCGAAGGCTCTCAAAAAGTCGCGCTCCACTTAAAGACCTGTTGCATCGCGCAGCAGGCCGGCAGCATCAACGCAGACCAGTTCCAGCTCTGCATCAGCGGAGCCAAGGATTATGAAACGAAAATCATACAGGTCGCGACGAATATTAAAGAGGCGAAAGCAGCAGAAGAACAGCAGAAGCCCGAGCTCGCCAGAGAGAAAACGGAGCAAGCCAGGAAAACGGCAAATGAAGCAATCGACAGCGAGAAGAATTTGGCCAAGACAACAGAATCCCTGGCTGCGGCTCCATCAGTGAAGGAGAGATTGGAGCGTCCGGCAATCGCGGCGTCGGCAGTCAAATTCGAGAAAAGCACCGTGCCTGCGATCGTGGTCGAAAAGTTTGAGCCTTCGCCCGACGCGTTGGATGAGTTCAATGTCGTACAAGCCGGAACTGATCTGAGCGGCATGTACCCGGTAAAGTATCAACCAAAGCCGGGCAGCACCGTTGTTGTCGAACCGGGCGCGTACGACATCGTGGCGAGAACAAAAGGCGGAGGAACCTTCCTCTTGGCGGCAAACATCGAGGTGAAGGAGGGAACAGTGGCCAGGATCGATCCCAATCCGATCCTGGGCAGCATTGTCGTCGACCCGCTCACCTTAAAAGAATTTCCCGAAATCAAGGAAATCGTCGTCTTCGACGCGGGAACGACCGGACGCCGGCTGATTCGTCAGCGGACGGATAAGCCAGGAGCCATGCTGCCAATCCCTGCGGGCACTTACGATGTGGAGTGCAAGACGGCTGACGGCAGCGAATTCATTCTCGTGAAGAACGTTTCGCTAAAGGCCGGCGAGTCCAGGCGGATCACGACCGACAATGAAATCGCCGGATTTATCGTTAACGATCCAAAGGTAAGCGGGCTGGAGGTGGAAGCGATTTACGCGCTTCGCGCCGGAACAAACGAGATCGCTGCAGAGGGCAAGAAGTTCGGCGCGCCGATCCTGGTTTACGCCGGCGAGTCCTATGACATCGCTCTTAAGCAGTCCAGCGGGATCGCGCGAATCAAAAGTAACGTGACACCCAAGCGAGGCGCGCTCACCGAGATTCGCTAGGAATCTGTTGAAATGCTCTGCAACGGTGCGCACGAGCGAGTTCGGGCACCTGCGAAGCGTGAATTTTAATAGGAGATGCGAAAATCGGCGGGCAACGTTCCGCTCGCTGCTGTCACGCCGCTCGAGTTGTGCGCCGCACCATTCGCTCCGACTTTCGCCGGTGGCGGCGAAAGGGGCTGTTGGCCTTTTGACTTGAGCGAGTCGTTTAATGCGGGCAGGTCCTGCGCGAGGAGTTGATCGAATTGTTTCGTCACCTCATCGAGTTCGCGTTTAAGCGTGTCGATGTAAGCGATCTGGTAGGCGGCTGGTTTACCTTCGTAACTAAGAATCGCGCCGTAAAGCTGGTCGGTGTGCTCACGCAACCGTTCCTCGCCCGTGATTGCCCCGCCCTCCGTTGTCGCGACGATCTTCTTTCGCACGGCGTCCACTTTCCCGTCAAAACCCGAGATCTGGTTGCGAAGGGAATCGCCTTCCGGCAACGGGGCGCCGATCTGGGCAAGCTCTGTTCGCAAGGCTATAATGCGATCCATCAGCGCGCTTTCGTCGCCAAATAAGGCGTGGACGCGCATGGCAGCATCGAACTGTGCCTTGCGGTCTGCCGGACTGAATTTCGCACGCCGATCCAGACCGACCGTTAGTTTTGTGTCGTAAACCTTGCCTGCCTTCGTTAGGCGCACAGTATAATCACCCGGCACCAGTCGCGGCCCACGAATGGCAGAGGCCGCAACCTGCGCAGCAGGCGGCACGCGCGGCGGTTTTGCGCGCATGGTCCACATCACACGATTCAAGCCCGGTCGCTTGCTGGCCGGCAACTCATCGACCACGCGGCCCGACGAATCCAGAACTTCGAGTTTCATTTTTCCAAATAAATGCCGCTCGCGCTGGTAGTAATTGATCACTGCGGCGTCCGGCGGATTGTCACCGACAAAAACCGCGTCGCCATTGGCCCACCCGCCCTGGCCTTCGATGCGCTGTTGCACCGGGCGCGCCGAAACAAACGCGACGTCCTGTTTCAACAAATCCGGAGTCAACGCGCGCAACGGCGTGATGTCGTCAATGATCCAAATCCCGCGGCCGTGGGTCGCGAGAACCAGCTCGTTGTCCCGCGGCTGAATTGCCAGATCGCGAACCGCAACGGCCGGGAAATGGTTGCCCTTGAATTGCGCCCAGCTTTTCCCGTCGTCGATCGAAACCCAGAGTCCGAACTCCGTGCCGAGAAAAAGAAGATCGGGCTTAACCAAATCCTCCTTGATTACGTGCGCGTATCCGCGAACGCTCTTCGGATCCTGAGGTGTAACCAGCGGCGTCCACGTTTTGCCGTAATCGGTGGTCTTGAAAACGTACGGCGCCATCTCGCCAAACGTGTGTCGGTCAAAGGCTGCATAAGCCGTGCCGGGATTGAAGTTGCTGGCCTGCACCCAGTTCACCCATGAGTTTTTTGGCAACCCGGGAATGTTGCCGACAACATTGGTCCATGTCTTGCCGCCGTCGCGCGTGAGCTGGAGATTGCCGTCATCCGTGCCGACCCAGATCAGGCCCTTTTGTTTGGGCGATTCGCTGATGGAATAAATCGTGGTGTGCATTTCCGCCGACGAATTGTCCACGGTCACGCCGCCCGATTGTTCCTGCTTCTGCTTTTCCGGATCATTCGTGGTCAGGTCCGGCGAAATGCGATCCCATGTCTGGCCATGGTCGCGTGAGCGGAACAGGAATTGCGCGCCGATGTAGATGGTCCCTTTCTCGTTAGGCGAAAGCGCAATTGGAGTATTCCAGTTGAACCGGAGTTTCTCATTGTAATTTGGCCGGGGCTTGATGTTGCGGGCTTCATGCGTGTGACGATTAACCCGGCCGATCTCCCCGCCTTGATATTCAGCGTAGATGTAATTGGAATCAGCCGGATCTGGGAACATCCAGAAGCCATCGCCATTGTACATGTTTTCCCACCGCGAGTTGGTGATGCCGCCCGGGATACTGCGAGTCGCCCACCAACGAACTGTTGTCCTGCAAACCACCGTAAACGTGGTAAGGATCGTCATTGTCCATGCTGACGTGGTAAAATTGGGAGACCGGCAGGTTTTCGGCCTTTCCACCATTTGCTGCCGCCGTTGTAGGAATACCACATCCCGCCGTCGTCTCCCACGAACACCACCTGCGGATTGGTCGCATCGATCCACACGTCGTGCGCGTCTCCGTGCGCGCCTTGAAAACCGCCCACCACCGCGAAGCTCTTGCCGGCGTCCTCGCTCACAATCAGTGAGCCGTCGGGCTTGAACAGGCGGTCTGGATTTTTGGGATCAACAGTCAGGTTCGCGAAATAGAACGGTCGCCAGACCATCCACTGGCTTTTATCACGTTTCTCCCAAGTCGCGCCGCCATCTTCGGAAACGAACAATGCGCTATCGGGCGACTCGACAAACGCGTAAACGCGTTTCGCGTTTCGAAGGCGCGATCGCCACCGCCAGCCGACCATACGGTTTCTTCGGGAAACCTTTGTTGGCCTCCGGTGTGATCTCTGTCCAAGTGTTACCGCCGTCGGTCGAACGGAATAATCCGCTGGCCGAAGGCGCGGTAGGATTGTCGCCGCCCGAGCGGTATTCCCAGCCTTTGCGCCGGAAATCCCACATGGCGGCAAACATGATATCGGGATTGGTCGGATCGATTTTTAGATCCGTGCAACCGGTGGAAAAATTCGCCCCTTTGAGAACCTGCTGCCAGGTTTTGCCGCCATCGGTTGTTTTGTAAAGACCGCGATCAGGCGAATCGCTCCATAATGCCCCGGGAACCGCCGCGAAAACCGTGTCGCTGTTTCTCGGATCAACAGCGATTCGCGAAATACGTTCTGATTTGTCCAGACCGGCGTGGGACCATGTTTCGCCGCCATCGGTTGACTTGTAGATTCCGTCACCAACGGACACGCTGTTGCGCGTCCACGACTCACCAGTGCCAACCCAAACATTCTTCGAATTCTTTGGGTCGAGCGCGATGGCGCCGATCGATTGCACAGGTTGTTCGTCAAATATCGGGCGATACCGCGTTCCGCTGTCATCGGATTTCCAAACGCCGCCGCTGGCTGCACCCACAAAGAGCGTGATCTTGCCCGAGGGCTCGCGCACTCCCGCGATGCAGGAGATGCGTCCGCTCATCGCCGCTGAGCCGATATTACGCGCCCCGAGCCCGGAAATGCTCGCCGAATTAAATGGAGCGTCAGTTGCGTACACAGGAATGGCGCAAAGAAAAAGCGATGCGAGAACGCATCGCACTCCAACTCCGAAACTTTTCGCGAGTCCAGCACTGCGTGCGAAATTCATAGACGTGCTAATTCGGTTTTGCGGACGCTTTGGGAGTGTACGAGCGTCCTCGCGTCGGTTTGGTGATATCCTCATCTATTAATCAGCGCTGCGGTTGGGGACATTTATTTGGCCGGGGAAGTGAAATATCGCGTCATCGACCGGCACGTTGGCCTCGACTTTGTCGATGACGATCTTTTGCTTGTCCGCCGCGCCCTTGGATCCGATCTCGATTGAGGTCGGAACAAAGACGCCGCCGGCTTTTTCGTAATCGCCAAGGTCCGTCTCTACTTCTTCGTGCGCGCCGTGCAAGGTTCGCTGGGTCACGATCCGGATCTCAAGAAAGTGGTCGGGATCCAAATAGACAAAACTCACGTCCCCGTTTTTTCGCATCACCTTTAATTTGTGCGCCGGCGTCCCATCGACGTCCTCAGTCCCGAGATACTCCACGGTGCTCCCTTTTGCCTTCCAATCGGCCAACGGACCACCCAATTCGGTGTCTTCAACCAGCGCTTTAACATCATCGGCAGACATGCGCTCCGGATCTTTGCGTCCGAAAAATGGCGAAACCTTCCAGCCTTCCTTCCCGTCATACGCCTCGATCTGAGTCATCCCCTGGAGAGAAGCCTCGGTGCGCACGTCGTCGGGTTGCTTCCTAATTTGCGTGTAGCCAAGTTCGATCTGCCCCTGTATCGGCACCAGCAACTTTCCGGTTGCCCGCAACGTTTGCAGGTTATTCAGCACAGTCGCGCCCCCCTTGGCCTCGATGTTCTTGGCGACCAATTCATCCACGGTCGGCTGGCTTTTGTCCTGCGCGAAAATTGCCGACGCGATGAGCGCCGCAACGACAAGAATTACAAAACGCAGATGCATATGAAGTTTCCGAGACATATCAGACACCACAGCGCCACGAATATTCAAAGCAAACGGACAAGCAAGTGTTGTCACAAACATCTTTGGAAGAAAGATGCACCCAGGGTCCAATTTGGATTCAAAAATCATTTGGATAATCACTCATGCGTTTCTCGAACGGCTCAAGAGTTGGAACGAACAAATCCTTGTCGAACTCGTGGACAATGCTGCGCAATGATGTCTGAAGTCCGACTGGATCGCTTGCTGCCTTCCGGATGACCAGATCCATTCGCCGTTGCGGGTCCTGCGCAGCCGGAATGTAAAACTCGGCCAACGGCTGAATAGCAAGCGATTGGTGGCGCGAACCGCCAACTACACCAACAATCTCTCTCGGCAGCGGAGGTTGATTGTTTTCGCCCCGAGTCAAAACGATTTGCTGCCCAATCGCATTGCCGCCCGGAAAGAAACGCCGCGCGAGTACGTCGTTCACGAATACAACCGGCGGAGAATTTTCGTGTCACCCGAATTGAACACACGTCCACGTAACGACGCGTTCTCATCGCGCGCAAATAGTCCGGCGTCGCTGTGAGATGGGAGGCCTGCAGTTCTTGTCCGGCAGGCCTGGGGGTTGACCGACAATCGAGAACGCCGATGTGCTATCATTACCGGAAAACAGCATCGGGAACGCGGCGCCGGCTGCCTCCACCCCGGGCACCGCGCCGAGTTTGGCTGGAACCTGGTCGAAGAATTGTCGATGTTTCTCCGGCTCCGGATATTTCGCTTTTGGCAAAATGAGTTCGGCGACAAGTGCATGCTGTGGATCGAAACCCGGCTTGGCGGCGCGGAGATTGGCGAAACTTTTGATCAATAAACCAGCGCCCGCGAGAAGCAGCAACAACAACGCTACCTGCGCGATGACGAGCAAGCGGCGCAAGTGATGCGACTCCGGCCCGATTGCGCCACGGTTTCCCTCCTGCAGCGACTCGTTTACATTTGGCCGCGTCACTTGCAGCGCCGGGGCTTAGCCACGGAAAGCAGTGTGCTAAGGATTGCTGCGAGGAACGTAAAGGCAAAGACAGGAGCGTTAATCCCAACTTCGCCCAGTCGCGGAAGATCTTGTGGACCGAAAGCGCGAAGCAGATCGATTCCCCAGCAAGCAATCAGCAAACCTCCGAAAGCGCCAAAGATTGACAAAATAAAACCTTCGCCCAGGAGCTGCGAAACGATCCGCGCGCGACTTGCGCCGAGCGCGGTCCGAATCGCGATCTCGCGACGGCGGGCGGTCACGCGGGCGAGCAAGAGATTGGCTACGTTCGCGCACGCGATCAGCAAAACAAACACCACCGCGGCAAGGATCGTGATCAATGCCGGGCGCACATCGCCGACGATGTCACTGTGAAGCGAATACACACGCTCAGATCGATTCGTGTTCGATTTTGGATATTGCTTCTCCAGTCGCGCCGCGATCGTCTTCATTTCGGCGTCGCATTGTTGGAGCGTTACGCCAGGTTTCGTTCGGCCGACCATGCGAACGAAATGTGAGTCGCGATTGTTCACGGCCTCCGGCACGAGCGGATGCAGCGGAATCAGATACTCCGCGCGCTCGCCTTCGACCGGAAATTGAAAGCCGGGCGGCATGACTCCGAGCACGCGTGTACAAACGCCACGATAAGCTGACCTGTTTTCCAACAATCTCGGGGTCGCTGTTGAAATAGGTTCTCCAAGCGTAATCGGTCAGCATAACAACCCGCGCATCGACGTTGTCGTCTTCACGCGTGTAAACACGCCCGCGCGCTGGCGGAACGCCGAGCGCCTAAAAATGTCCGAGGTGCTGGCGACGCCATGCATCTCGCGCGATTCCTCTGTTCCATTGAGCACGGCGCCAGTCCGCACGTAAGCGGCGAGGGCGGAAAAAGTCTGCGATTGATCGCGAAGATCGACATAATCGGGGATCGACTCGTTTTCTTTTTCCACGTTGTCGTTCGCAACGCGCGACCAAACTGCGACGAGCTGATTTGTTTTGGGAAGGGAAGTGGATGCAGCAAGACAGCGTCGATCACGCTGAAGATGGCGCTGTTTGCGCCGATACCAAGCGCAAGCGTCAAAATCGCAATCGCGGTGAAGCCCGGCGCCTTGACGAGCATGCGCAGTGAAAACTTGAGATCGTGCATATCACTCCGCGCGCAGCGCTTGAATCGGATCAACGTGTGTAGCGCGTCGTGCCGGGAGCAGACAGGCAATGCATATGCGATCGATGCAAGCAAAATCGTCGGCGCCGACAAGCAGCGCAGGATTGTGCGCCGAAACCTCGTACAGCTGCGACGCTAAGCAAACGGCCGAGCACGAATGCCGACGCGATACCGATGGCCAGTCCTATCACGACCGGTTTCATTCCCTGGCTCACAACGAGGCGCAGCACGTCGCGGGTTTGCGCGCCGAGCGCCATGCGAACACCGATCTCGCCGGTGCGTTGTTCGACCGTGTAAGCCACTGCGCCGTAAATTCCGATGCCGCGAGCAACAACGCAACGCCGGCAAAAATTCCGAGCAGCATCGTCATCAAACGCGCCTGGCCGAGCGCCTGCGCGACGATCTGTATCCATCGCTTGCGGCACGCGCAATTGCGAGACCGGGATCGACCGTGCCAGCGCGGACTGCACTAGTTTTGTGACCGTGTCGGCGCTTCAATGTGCTGCGCACCGTTATGTTGACGAACGGAAAATTCTCCTGCGCCCACGGCCGATAAAATTCCATTCCCGGCGCTTCGTGCGACCGGATCGGAGCGAACGTCGCCGACGATGCCGACGATCTCGCACGGTGTACCGGCGCTCGTCACCAGCAAGCGTTTTGCCGATCGGATTTTCGTTGGCAAAACTTTCTTGCGCCCCGATCTGGCTGATCAAGAACGACGTTCTGACCGATCGGCAATGTCGTGCTCATCGAATTCGCGTCCGGCCAGAACCGGAATGCCCCAGGTCTTGAAATAACCGGGAGAAATGTCGTGGAAGGCGCGCCCGCACGTTTTTCGACTGGCGGCACATCGCGATCAGCCGCGGGCGTAGAGTGTGCGTTGCCTCCCCGGCTAGAGCGGAATGTCGCCGCTAATAGTCGCGCTCTCGAATCCTGGAACGTCACGCAACGCGTCGAGCAGTCTGTTCGACGAAACGCTGGCGCGACGCGCGCATCAGGATATTGCGCCTCGGCAATGTAATTACACCAGTCCAAAGATTTCTGGAACGGAATCCGAGATTCTGCTGGCTCAAGCCGGATGAAACTGGTGATCAACAACGCCGCGCCCGCCAAGCAAAGTCACAGAAAGCGCGACCTGCGCGCCGACGAGAATTTTGCGGAAGCGCTGTTGTCGCACGCTGCCGCTGGTTCCGCGGCCGCCTTCCTTCAAGCCATCAACCAGATCGGCATGCGAGCCTTGCAGTGCCGGATAAATTCCCATCAGCAGTCCGGTCAGAATGGATAATCCAATCGTGAAGCACGAGCACCGGAAAGAGAGACGCGTTAGCACGTGTCTGGCTTCGAGCGGAAGAAAATTCGACGCCATTCTCGGGACGACTGGCACCAATTGCCACGCGACGAACGCGCCGACTGCTCCCGCGATGACGACTGACGAGCAAGCTTTCGAAAACGAATAAGCGCACGATTCCGGTGCGCGACGCGCCAATCGCCATTCGCAACGCGATCTCACGGCGGCGTCCGCTGAAACGAACCAGCAAAAGATTGGCGACGTTGCTGCACGCGATCAGCAAAACGAATGCCACCGCGGCGAACAATGTAGCAAATCCGGCGCGAAAATTTTCGCGTCACGTCCTCCGGCAGCGTTTTCAGACGTAGTCGTCAACCCGCTGTCGATCTTACTCAGATATTGAGCTGCGATAACTTTGATCGAGCGATGGAGCGCGGCCGCGCCTGTTCTAATAGTCATTCCCGGCTTCATTCGGCCGATGACGCGCAGAAAACTCGTGCCACGCATCATTCGCTCGTACGTAAATCCCGGAATCATGAATGGCTTTGTTGTCCAGACCTCGGCCATTCGGATTCGCCCCAGACCAAGTCGCCGGCATGTTCGGCAGAACGCCGACGATGGTGTGCGCCACGCCGTCGAGCGTGATGCTGCGCCCGATCACGTTCGGATCGCCGCCGAGTCGTTTCTGCCAAAAATTTTTCGTGATCACTGCCACGTCGGCGCCTTCCTCTTCCTCGGGCAAAAAATTGCGGCCGCGAATCGGGCGCACGCCAAGCACATCGAAATAATTCGAAGTCAGCTCTGCCGCCGAAACCTGCACAGGATCGCCAAGGCCGGTCAATGTGAAGGCAAACAAATTTTCGGCAGCGAGTCCTCAAACATGCGTCTGGCCGTCGCGACAATGTTGATACCGCGGTAGCCGACACGCCGAATGTCGACCAATTCGCGCGATTTGTCGCCGCCAGAAAAATGAACAACGCGCCGACGGTTCTTGAAACGGCAGGCCGCGCAGGAACAGATCGTTGATCAAACTGAAGATCGCCGTGTTCAGCCCGATCCCGAGCGCGAGCGTCATGACGGCGACCATAGTGAATCCTGGCGATTTAGCGAGAGCTGACGAAGAGCGAACTTGAAATCGGAGATCATAAGGTTTATGGAGAATTGCTATTCATGATCATTCGGCACGAAGTGCAATAACAGGATCAACGCGCGACGGCGCGGCGCGCGGGCAACCAGCACGCGATGATCGACCGCGATGCCGAGCACGATCGCGGCGCAAATGCACGCGATCAGATTCGGCCCCGGCATTTCGGCCCATTGATTTTGCACCAGGCGCACAACTCCATAGGTCGCGAGCGCGCCGGCAGTGAAGCCTAACGAGAGCAACACTGCGCCTTGTTCGCGCGACGAGCTGAATGATCTGGCGCGCGGTGGCGCCGAGTGCACTGCGGATGCCGAATTCGCGTTCGCGCCGTGCAACCTGGAGCGCGAGCAGACCATACAAACCCACGGCAGCGAGCACGAGCCCGACGATTCCGAACGATGAGACGAGAACGAAAATGAATCGCTCGGTCGTGCGCGAGCGCGCTGCGGCATCTTCGAGTAAGAGAAAATTGTAGGCGGCGAGATTGGGATTCGCGCGCGCCAGCGCGGCGCGGATCGTCGGCTCCGTCACCGCCCGGCCATCAGTGTGCAGAATGAAGGTGATGTCTTCAAGCGGTGTCGTAGCGTGCACGAGCATTTGCGCGAGTGGCCGCGCGATCATTCCGACGACTTCGCCGTCGCGCGGGTCGGCGATCGCTTTCATATCGCCGACGACGCCGACAATCGTGAACCAAGGGCGAGTCCCATCGAGTCGTCCCCAGCGAATGCGTTTTCCGACTGGTGAATCGTTAGGCCAAAAACGTTTCGCAATGCTTTGGCTGATGATGCAGACCAGCGGCGAGTCGGCAGTGTCGCTGGTATTGAAATCGCGGCCCTGTAAGAGCGGCTGGCCCATGCTCTGGAAGTAGCCGGGCACGGGAACACGCGAGTACGCCGTGTACACTCCGCGCGGCTCGGGTGCGGGAGCGTCTTCTGCGTTGAAAGGCATCAGTGTCCATGGCGCGTCCATAGGCGACGGCGAAACGACGGTGGCGGATTTGACGCCGGGCAGCGCTTGCAATTGCGCGAGCGACGCTTCGAGCGCGTTCTCTTTCGCCGCAGCAGTCGGAAAGAATCGATCAGGAACGGTGACGTTGAAGGCCAGCCGATCTTTCGTGTCGAAGCCCCATGGCTCCTCGACCAGCTTCCGGAAATATTGCGTTGCGGTAACGCTGGCTGTCAGGAGCGCAGCGGCAATCGCGAGCTCGATCACAACGAACGAGCCGAGCAATCGCCGCGCATTGCGATCGAGTGTTGCGCCACGTGAGATCACGCTCATTGCGCCCCGTAGATCCGTGCGCGATGCGCGCAAGGCCGGCAGCAAACCGAACCCCAAACCGACCAGTGCCATCATACCAGCAGCGAAAGCGAACACCGGCAGATCGAGTCGCGCAGCGTAATCGAATTCACGCATCGCGCTGCCTGTTGCGTCCGAGCCTTCGGGGCTGAGCGCGAACAGCATTGGCGTGATCCACGACGCTATGAGGAGACCGAGTACGGTCCCGATGAGCGCAATTAAGAACGCCTGGATGAGTTGTTGCCTAACGAGCCGTTGCCTGCTCGCCCCGAGCGCAGCTCGCAACGCAAACTCCCCTTCCCGCTCAATGACGCGAGCGAGCAATAGACCGGCGAAGTTCGCAGCCGCAATCAAAAGCGCGCAAACCGCAGCGCCAATAATGACGAGAATTTTCGGGCGCAAATCCATGACGAAGCTTCTCACGCAACGGCGGGATATAAGCGGCCCGCACGTTTGCTGGATTCGGATCGTCGCGATTGATTGTGGCGCACATGCGCTTCACGGCCTCTTCTGCTTTTGCCGGTGTCACGCCGGGGCGCAGCCGCGCGACACCATAGAGATAATGGTTGTTAATCGTCGCCGGATTGTCCGGTTCAAGCGCAAGCGGCAGCCACAGACTCGCGCGATAGGGATGGCGGAATGCTTTCGGCATCACGCCGATGATCGTCCGTGGTGTGCCATCGATCACGATCGTGCTGCCGAGGACGTCGCGGCGTGAATTCAGCGTGTTGCGCCAGAAATCGTCGCTGATGATGACAACGTTTGCTGCCCGATCCAGTCCTTCTTTTTCCGCGAAGTTGCGGCCCTGCGACGGCGGTAATTCGAGGACATCAAAAAAGTTGGAGGTTACAAGCGCGGCGGGGACGGTTTGCGTTGGCGAACCGGCCTTCGCGCTAACGACTGAAGCCCCACCGGTTCCACCGGCAACATCTTCGAAAATATTGCGGCCGAACTCGCGGAACCGCACAACCGTGCGATCGCTCAGATTCAATGTTCCCGAACGCGCGCCATTTTCATCCAGGGCTTCGTAGATTCTAACGAGTCGTTCCGCATTCGGGAAGGGCAACGGGCGCAGGAGCACGCCTTCGACGACGGAAAAGATCGCAGTATTTGCACCGATCCCGAGCGCCAGCGTCAGGACCGCGACTAAAGTGAACCCGCGCGATTTGCGAAGCTGACGAAGCGCGAATCGGAGATCTTCCAGCATAAGCTTCTCTTTACGAAGTGGTCGCTACTTCGATCGAAGAAAATTTGAGCAAGAATTCTGCGAGAGAAAAGGAGAGCGTGTTTGCCCTGGCCGTGGCGTTAATCGATCGCATATAGAAAACCGTCTGTGCTTCCGAAGTACACTGTGCCGTTGGCCACCAGCGGGGAAGAGAAGATCGAACCGACACTGATCTCTCGATCTTGCGCGACAAGTGGTCCTTCTTTCCAGTTGTCGAAGGAAAGCATCGGCGCGTTGAAGCGGCGTTCTGCGGTGAGCACCCAACCTTTGTTCTCCTTTGATGCATCGGTCTGAAATTCCCATAGCACTTTTCCGGTTTCGGCATCGCGCGCCATGAAGGTTCCATTCAGGACCCCGATGAAAACGGTGTCCTTGACCACCGCCGGAGATGAAAACATGTAGGCGCCTCCGTCTTCCTTCACGAGGGATTTGCCTGTCGCGGCTTCGGCGACGTGATAGAGCGCCGAATCGGATGTGGCAAAATACACTTTACCGTTGAGCACCGCGGGCGAGGTGATGACCCAGCTAAGCTGATTGTCAAACTTCCATTTCTGCTTCCCGCTGGTCGCGTCCAGAGCATAGAGCTGCGCGTCCCGGCAACCGGTGTAGACGACGCCGTCCACGATCGCAGGTGAGGATTGAAAGCCAACTTGATTGTGAATGAGCGCGTCTTCGCCACCGTGGAAACGCCATTTTTCTTTTCCGCTCTTTGCATCAATGGCGTAAAAATAACTGTCCCAACTGCCGACGAATATTGTGTCGTCCGCGAAGGCGGGCGAGGCGTGGACCACATCGCCGGTTTTGAACTTCCAGTTCAGTTCCCCGCTATTCGCGTCCAGACGATAGACATGTCCGTCGCCGCTTCCGAAATAAACCGCGCCATCTGTTACGACCGGGCTGGACAGAAAAATGTCGAACGGATCGGCGATGGTCTGATTCTTCGGTTGCATTCCGTGCAATCCTTTCGCCTCGAACCGTCGCTCGCCTCCGGTGGCGAATTTCCATTTCAACTCTCCGGTCTGGGCATTGAGCGCATAAAAATTTCCGTCGTAGCTGCCGACGTAGAGCATGCCGTTCGCGACAGCCGGAGTTGCTGAGACGGGGCCGCGCGTTTTGGTCTTCCAGACTTGGCGGCCCGTTTCGCTATCGACTGCGTAAACATTGCCGTCGTCGCTACCGAAGTAGATCAACCTCCCCTCAGTCACCGGCGACGCGACGATGCGATTGCCAGTCGGAAATTTCCATTTTACACGATGGAACTGGCGCGGAGCGGGGCCCGAATAAACGCCGGTGTGTGCGGCATTGCCGCGGAACATCGTCTGCCCGTGGGCGCTCAGCGCCAGACTGCAAACATCAACCGACAAAATCAAAAAGAGAGATAACTTCATGGGAAGTGGACGCGATTACTTCGGCCGGCGCAAGACCAGCGGGACTTCGATAGGCCCTTGAAGCAGGGTGCCGTGAATTTCTCCGTTCTCGAGCCGGCCCTCGTAGGTGAGTCCATAGGCGCTGGATTCAATCGTGATAAAGTTTCCCTGCTGTGTGATTCGATTTACCGGCAGGTTATTCACCTTGCGACCCACGATCACAAAGTCAGCCGATGCCGGCTGCGACGCATGATTCTGCAGCTTCAGAGTTACTTTGCGTGGATAAGCGAGTAGCTCGTAATCACCTTTCCAATCTCCCTCGAATTCTTTTGCGACCGGCGTGCTGCGCGGCGGCTCTTCGACCTGCGGCGGCCCGATTTTTTCCAAAATGAATCGAGCAGTGTTTCCGCCTTGTAGAAAATCGCCGACTAATTTTTTGTCGCTCAAATGCGCTTTAATTTTCGGCGGTTCAACAGCCGGTCCCGTCATAGCCTGAATACCGAAAGAAACATCGGCGCCCTGGACGTTGATTTCAGTGAGCGGCGCCCCCTTCACATTCAATCCTGGCAAAATCGCGGAGCCGTTCCAGTTCGCTCCGTGCGCTAGATCGACAACCAAGACCAGCTCCTGGCCCGGGATCTGAATCTTTCCGCACCACCTTCCCTCCAGCGCTGAAGCAGCCTCTGCGGCCGTAGCCGTCGTGCCCATGAGTTGAAATGCAAAGCAAATTAGGGCGACAATTGTAAAAACGAGAGAGCTGTGCCTCCGCCGGGTAACGAATGGAAAATTATTCATAACGAAGCGCGGCCACCGGATCGACGCGCGTCGCGCGGCGCGCGGGAACGAAGCAAGACGCTGCGGCCACGAGCGTGAGCAGTCCCGCGACGGCGAAATAAATGGTGGGGTCGAGCGCGTTGACCTTGAACAAAATATTTTTCAACGCCGCTGCGGCCAAAACTCCGAGCAGCAACCCCGCCCCACCCGCGCCAAGCACAAGACCAATGAGGAGCTGCCATGCGCCCTGTCGCATCACCATTCGGAAAATCCGCGCCGCATCCGCGCCGAGCGCCATTCGAATTCCAAATTCCTGCGTGCGCTGGCTGACCGAGAAACTCATCACCCCATAGAGGCCAACGGCCGACAACACAAATGCGACTGCGCCAAAAATCACGAACAGATTCGCGATGATTCGGTTGCCACTAAGCAACGCGTTGTGTAACCGCGCTGGTGTGCCGGGAAAATAGATTGGCAGATCCGGATCAAGCTGAGCGACTGCTTTACTCAGCGCTGGTCCAAGCGTTTCTGCGCTCTGTCCGGCGCGCGGCCGAACGATGATCGTGCAAAATTGCGTTGCCGGTTGTGCACCGAGGAGCGGCATGTAGAAACCCGCGTTGTCGGTTTGCTGATCGAATGGCCCCTGCATCAACGTGTCCGGAACCACGCCGACAATGGTTCGCCACGGCTGCGGCTGGCCGGGATTGAAAATCCGGACTTGGTGTCCGACCGCGCTTTGGTTGCCCCAATGTTTGCGCGCAAAACTCGCATTCACGATCGCGACCGGTTCTTTCGAATCGGCGTCGTCGATCGTGAAATCGCGGCCTTCCAAAATTTTCAGCCTGAGCGCGCTGAAATAATCGTCAGAGACCGACTCAAAATTTCCGCGCGGCCGGTCGCGATCGGTCAGATAACTTTGTCCGTCCACTTCGTACTGGCCGCTGCCGGCGAAGGCCATTTGAAAGCGGTCGCTCAGCGCCGCCGTTTCCAACTGCGGATTCGCGCGCAATTCGCGCACGGCACGTTTGAAAAACTCACGGCGCCCGTCCTCAGTATAAGCGCCTTCCAGTAAGGCCATGCGGGCGGTGTAAACGGCGCTTTCATCATAACCGTAATTGAGCTTGAGTTGATTGCGGATCGATTTGATTTGCAGCGTAGCCGCAATCAACAGCCCAGCGGTCAAAGCAATTTGGCCGACCACAAGCACGCGCATGATAATGTTGGCGAGCCGGTTCGTATTGCCACGCCCGCCTTCTTTCATCATCTCCGCGGCATTGCCGTGAGCGCTGATCAGTGCCGGCAAAAGCCCCGAAGCGATTGTTGCCACCAAGGTAATTCCGACCGTGAATGCGAGAACGCGGGAATCGATCGTGAATTGAATCCAGTAGGGCAATGGATTCGACAGTGCGCTCGTAACGCGCGTGAACGCGTCGACTGCCCAGAAGGCGAGGAGAATTCCCGCGACCGCTCCGAGTCCCGCGACCACGAAACTTTCGGTCAACATTTGCCGCACCAGTCGCCAACGAGTTGCGCCCAGCGCGCCGCGAATCGCCAGTTCTTTCGCGCGCAACGCCACGCGGCCGAATTGCATGTTCATCACGTTCACGCACGCGATCAGCAACACCAGAATGACGGCGGCAAGCATCGCCCAAACCGTTTGGCGAAATTGCGGACCAATCATCGAGTTCAACAGCGGCTGCACGCTTGCCGACGTGAAATTTTGGTTCGTCTTCGGGTATTCCTGTGCCAGACGCCTGGCCAGCCCGGCAAACTCTGCGTTCACCTGCTCCAGGGTAACACTCGATTTGAGCCGACCCATCACCGCGGGCGCGCTGTTATTGGCTGCGATCCGCAACTCGCCGCGCGGAATCGGCGGAAATTGATTGTAAAGCGGCGTCCAGAGTTCCTCCGACACCGGAAATTTAAAATTCGGCGGCATCACGCCGACGATGGTTGCAGGCTTGCCATTCATCCGAACGCTTTGTCCGATGATGCTGGGATCGCCATTGAAGTCGCGTTTCCAGATTTCGTGACCGAGAATCGCGACCTTCTCCGCGCCTGGTTTGTTGTCTTCCGCGGTGAAATCGCGGCCAAGAATCGGCGAGACGCCAAGAATCCTAAAAAAATCCTCAGTCACATAACCGCCGGTGTAACGCTGCGGATTATTCCTGTAGCTGATGTTGATTGTCGATCCGTTGAGATAACCGGCCATCATCGCGAACGACTGCTGCGCGTTCTTCAGGTCTTCGTAATCCTGCGCGGTTGGAATGAAGCCCAATCCGAAGTTGTTGTTTTGATCGCTCGCCTTTGGATCGAGCAAGCCAACCGACATCAACTGCTCGGGATGCGGGAAAGAAAATCCTCGCAGCACGATCGCGTTCACAACTGTGAACTGCGTCGTCGCGGCGCCGATGCCGAGCCCGAGCACGAGCACGGCCAAAAAGCAGAACGCTTTATCCTTGAATAAAAGCCGCAGCCCGACGCGAATGTCCTGAAAGAATGAATCAAACATAGAAGTTAGGAAGTTGAGCTGTTTGGAACGACCCAGCCGTCCCGAAGCTGAATGATGCGTTTCCCATAAGAGGCGTTTTTTTCCGAGTGAGTGACTTGAATGATCGTCATGCCTTCGTCGTTAAGTTTGCGAAACAGCGCCATGATTTCTTCGCCCTGACTCGAATGCAGGTTTCCCGTGGGTTCATCGGCGAGTAAAAGCTTCGGTTCAGCGATGATCGCCCGTGCAACGCCGACCAGTTGTTGCTGGCCGCCGGAAAGCTGGCGCGGATATAAATCTTTTTTTCCGACGATTTGGAAACGGTCGAGCATGTCGGCCACGAGCGCGGCGCGCTCACTTTTGCTGTACCGCCGATACGACAGTGGTATGTCGAGGTTCTCGTAAACCGTCAGGTCATCGAGGAGGTGATACTGCTGAAACACAAAGCCGATCTGCTCGTTCCGCAGCGCGGCGCGTTCCTTCGGCTTCAAATGATGAACGGCAGTTTCACTTAAAAAATATTCACCGCGCCAGCCGTGGTCGTGCATGCCGAGAATGTGCAGCAGCGTGGATTTGCCGGCGCCGGACGGCCCCATGATCGAGACAAAGTCTCCTTCCTCAACGTCCAGGTTGATCTCGCGCAGGACGTAAAAAAACTTCTCTTTCCC
The DNA here is from genome assembly GCA_963791385.1 of uncultured Verrucomicrobiae bacterium. Taxonomy (GTDB): domain Bacteria; phylum Verrucomicrobiota; class Verrucomicrobiia; order Chthoniobacterales; family UBA10450; genus Udaeobacter. The sequence goes on along the minus strand of CAWBSH010000022.1, from coordinate 224,827 downwards.
GAGAGGATAACTGCGTTCTAGATTTTTGAGTTTAATCATGGTCGAGCGACTGCCGATTTATGGGAAGCGGGCGAATGTAGATCTGGGGAGCATCCTGCAACTGTGGGAGCCTGTGGTTCGCGGAGCTTCCCGCGAACAGCTTGCGCCACGTCGAAGTCCTTGAGCTTTCATTGTCTAAGATCAGCAATTCTGAGTTCATTCCATGCGCAGGGCTTCGATTGGATCGACGAGGCTGGCGCGCCGGGCGGGCAGAAAGCAGGCCACAAACGCTACCAGAGAGAGCGCCAGCGTTGCGCCGATCAACGCCGCCGTGTCCAGCGACGCGACGTTGTAGAGCACACTTCTTAGAGCGCGGCTGGCAATAAACGCGCCGAGCAATCCCGCGGCGAGACCAAGCCCCACCAGGAAAGCACCCTGGCCAAAGACGAGCCGCAGAACATCACCTCGAGTCGCCCCGAGCGCGAAACGAATGCCGAGCTCACGTGTGCGTTGGCTGACAATTAATGCCATGACGCCGTAAAGCCCGATACTCGCGAGGACCAGCGCGAGTCCCGCAAACACGCCGAGCAGCGTCATTGTCAGGCGCCGCGAAGCGAGGCTATCGCCGATGTTTTCTTCCATCGTGGCGATTTCGGTCACGGCCTGATCGCGATCCAGCGTCGCAATTTGCTGTTTGATGGGAGCAACCAGCGAATGCGGATTCAACCCAGTTCGCGCGCGCACTACCAGGTTCTCCTCGCCCTTCGCAAACTGCGACGCGCTGAAGTACATCATCGGCAAGTTCCGAACATCAACTTTGTCGCCGGGCGCATTATTGCGGGTGTGCGGAACGATTCCAACAATGGTAACCGGGACGGGCTTCTCGTTGCTATCTCCAGTGGTAACCGGATCGTCTATCTGTTTCCCGATTGCGTCGATACCAGGAAAAAATTTCTGCGCGGCAAGTTCATCGATCAGGGCCGTTGCTGGACGACCACTCACATCTGCAGGCCCAAAATCTCTGCCGCGCAAAATCTGCATGCTAAGCGCGCGAAAGTAATCCGGCGAAACGATCGCCATTTCGCTGGTCGGCTCCTTACCGGGAGGATCTGGCGGCGTGCCAGTGATGTGAAATGTACTATCCCACTCTTCGTGATCGAATGGCGCGTTGTTGCAAATCGCCGCCACGCTCACGCCCGGGAGGCGTCTCACTTTCTCGAGCAGTTGATCGTAAAAGCGAACGATCTTCTCCGGCGAATCATAGCGCGACTGCGGCAGTGCCACAGTCATGGTCAAAACTCCACGGGGATCAAATCCAAGCGGCACCTGCTGCGAACGCCAAAAACTCTTTAGCGTTAATCCCGCCGCAGCGAGCAACACCACCGCAAGAGCGACTTGTGCAATCACGAGCACTCCGCGGGCGCGCTGTCGTTGCGCGCCGCTGGTGCCGCGTGCGCTCTCTTCGTGCAACTCGCTCGCCACTGAGGCGTTGTTCGAAACACGCAACGCTGGCCACGCTCCAACGAGCAACCCGGCGAATACTGAAATGATGGTCGTCATTCCAAGCACGAGCGCGTCGATGTTGGTTTCCTGAAATCGCGGTACGTTCGGCGGAACGAGTGCGCGAATCATGTCCAGACTCCACACAGCAACCACCACAGCGCAAATGCCGCCTAACAAAGCGACCACCCCGCTCTCGACCAACATTTGCCGAGCCAGATCCCAGCGGCTGGCACCAAGCGCGGCGCGCACGGCTAGCTCTTTGCGCCGCGCAAGACCACGCGCGAGCTGAAGATTCGCCACGTTTGCGCATGCGATCAAAAACACGCAGGCCACGGCCGCGAGCAGCACAGCCAGAAGGTATCGGTATTCGCCGACTGAATATTCGAGCAGCAGCTTTGCAGAAACCTGGCGACCGGTATTCGAATCAGGATAACGCCGGGCAAGATCGGCGGCGATGGTGTCCAGTTCTGCTCTGGCTTGTTGCAGCGTCGCGCCCGGCTTCAGACGACCGAGCGCGGAAAAAGCCTCGTGGTTTCCGCGGGCGAGAAAATCATGGTCTGCCCGCAGATCGGCCACGGGCAGAAAGATGTCGCTGCTGCGCGGAAAACGAACTCGCTCCGACACAACGCCGATGATCTCGCGTGGAACGCCATCGACGTTCAGCCGTTGACCGACGATCGCAGGCGATGCGCCAAAACGCGTCCGCCAAACGCGCTCGCTGATCAGCGCTACTTTCGCGGCGCCGGGAACGTCGTCGCTCTCGACGAAATCACGGCCGATCACTGGCGGGAGTTTCAAGATCGACAAATAATTTGCGGTGACGCGCGCCGCTCGGATTGCTTCTGCTGTTGATTTTCCATCAAGAGCCGAAAGGTTCACACGTTCCGTCCTTGCCAGAGCCAGATCGGTGAAGCTCTTCTGTGCGGCGCGCCAGTCGAGGTAATTCATGTAGCTGACTGAGCCCGACTCGAAGCCGGCAGACCCAAGCAATCTCTCGCGCAGCAGCACCAGTTGCTCCGAATGGGGATACGGCAGCGGCCGCAGCAACACCGCGTTAACAACGCTAAAGATCGCTGTGTTGGCACCGATACCAAGCGCGAGCACCAGGACGGCAATGAATGTGAATCCCGGCGCTTTGCGGAGTTGGCGTAGAGCGAATTTTAGATCGTTCATGTTATTCGGCGCGCAACGCTTCGATTGGATCGACATGGGTCGCGCGACGCGCCGGAAGAAAACAGGCAAGGAGTGCAGCGGCGGCGAGCATTACACTCGAAGCAAGAAGGGCGAGCGGATCGCTTGGGCTGACTTCGTACAAGATTTGGGCAAGAACGCGGCCAGCGGCTAATGAGAGTAGAAGGCCGACAGCGACAGCCAGCGCGGTTTGCATTACGCCTTGTCGCATAATCAACGCAAAGACATCGCGGCGATGCGCGCCGAGCGCCATGCGGATGCCGATCTCACGCGTGCGACAAGCGACCGCGTAGGCTTTCACCCCATACACGCCCACGACAGCGAGGAGCAGCGCAATTCCGCCAAAGACGCCGAAGAGCGCCGCGCCGAGTCGCACAACCCAAAGGCCAACACTCTTCTCCAGCAAATCGCTGAACGGCGCGATGCTGAGTATTGGCAGATCGGGATCAATGTCCCGAAGTGTTTGGCGTAGCGTCGGGATTAGCCCGATGAGGGCAGATCGATCTTTAGTGGCGAATCGAACGTGCAGATAAACGTTGCCATTGTAACCTTGCGCGAGCGGCACGAACAATCGGCGATTAAGCGTGTCGTTTTGCACATCATGGCGATGGGAGCCCACGACCCCGATGACTTCCATGTCGTTGGGCGAGCCGTCCTTTGGCGGCTGTGTGTAGCGGATATGCTGGCCGATTGCGTCCGTATTGGGGAAAAGCTTTTTCGCCATCTCGTCGTCAATGATTGCGACGCGCGGCATATTTTTGTTCTCCGCTTCAGCCTGAGTGAAATCGCGACCGCGGAGAAGCTTGACCCCAATCGCGTCGAAGTACGTAGGAGTCGTTGCCGTGTAAAGCGCACCTGCGCCTGGATCAGGCGCTTTCGAGTCGGTTGGCATCGCTTCTCGAGCAGACATGATGCGACGGGTGGTTGTGAAGTTGCCGTATGGCAACATCGTTCCGAGCGCCGCGGCTTGGACGCCGGGCAATTCACGAGCACGTTGTGCGAGAGCGAACATCAAACGCCTCGCTTCCGCCGGATCTTTCTTCAAGAGCGAGAAATCGAACTCCGTCACAAGATCGCCTGCGGGTTCGAAACCGGGATTAAGACCGCTCGCCTTAAGCGCGCCGCGGAAGAATAATCCGGCGCTGAATAGCAACATGAGCGAAAGCGCGATCTGCGCCATTACCGATATGTGCCGCGGTGCGAAGAAGCGATTGAAACGGCCTGTGCGCGTCGGTTCTCCTGCCTGCTGCTTGAGATCGTGAACGAGATCGGCCTTGCTCGTTTTAAGCGCAGGTCCAAGACTGAAAAGCAAGGTCGCGAGGACACAAAACAGAAATGTCGCCGCGAGCACCGTTGCATCCGGGCGCAGATCCACCACGAGCGAGAAATTCACCGAGCCAAGCAACCGCGCGAGCGAATGCAGCAGTAGATCGTTGAACCAGACGCTGACGATCAGCCCGACTATGCCGCCGCAAATCGCGAGCAGCAGACCTTCGCAAAGTAATTGGCGTACGATCCGCCAGCGCGACGCACCGAGCGCGAGCCGGACTGCGATTTCCTTCGCGCGGGCCGTGCCGCGGGCGAGCAACATGTTAGCCAGATTCAGACTCGCGATGATCAGGACCGCGCCGGACATGCCCATGAACAGCGTCCCGACCAACGTGACGGGACCGTCGTCCTGCGGGGTACTGCTTATGCTGAACCGCGACGGCTTTTGGATTTGTACCTCGCGCGCGCCCTCGACGCCGGAAGGCTGAATAGCTGTGAGACGCTGCCCCAGCACCGAAAGGCGCGACTTCGCGATGTCGACTTTGAGCCCGGAGCGCAAACGCGCGGTTACATTCAGTGCATAATTTTTCGGCTCCGCCAGGTCGTGCAGAGTTTCGGAATCGCTAAACGCGGAGCCAAGCTGCGAGTAAACGCCAAGCGGTAGCCAGACATCAGGCGCGACCAAAGCGCTCACGCCGCTGAATCCGTCGGGGGTGATGCCGATCACCGTGTAGGGCTGCCCGTTGATCTGAAGCTTGCTGCCAACAAAATTTTCGCGCCCACCCATCCGTTTCCAGAATGCGTAGCTCGCTACAACCACCGGCAGGTTAGCGTTCGGCCTGCATTCCTCTGCATTGTAAAACCGGCCGATGACCGGACGCACGCCCATGAGCGAGAAAAAATTCTCCGACGTAAGGAACGCGAAACTCCGCCGCATGTTTTGATCCTGACCAATTCCCGCGACCGCGAACTCTAGAGCAGCAACGTCTGCGAAAACATCACCGCCATTCTCGCGCAGTTCGCGGTACTCGGTGTGCGAGAACTGACGATAATCGTGGCTCGCATTCTGGCGCACAGTGAAAACGTTCACCACCTCGTCCGGCCGCAACGGAATCGTCGAACGCAGCACCACGCCGTTGATCAGTGCGAAAATGGCCGAGTTAACCCCGATGCCGAGCGCCAGTGTAATGATAGCGAGGGAAGTGAACCCCGGCGATTTACGGAGCTGTCGCAGCGCGAACGTTAGATCTTTCATATCATTCGGCGTGAAGCGCGGTCATTGGATCGGCTCTGGTTGCGCGCATGGCTGGCAGATAACTTGCGGCCAATGCGACAGCAGCGAGCAAAATCGTGACCAGCACAAAAGTTGGCGTGTCGAATGCGCTCACGTTATAGAGCAAGGCACGCAACGTGCCCGTGCTCATTAGCGCGACGATGAGGCCGATGGCCGCCCCAGCAGAAATGAGCTTGAGCGAACGGCCGAGGATTAGTTTCAGAACGTCACTTCGCTGCGCGCCAAGCGCCATCCGCACACCAATTTCCTGCGTGCGTTGAACAACGATAAACGACATCACACCGTAAATCCCGACGCTTGCCAGCAGCACGGCGACACCCGCAAAGACTCCGAGCAAAACGACCGAAAGCCGTCGCGGCGCGACTGAATCGGCGATCACGCTCTCGAATGTGCGCACATTCGCCAGAGGCAACGCTGGATCGATTGCCTGGATTTCGCGCTGAATCGCCGGAAGCAAAGTTCGTGGATCCTGATTGCTCCGCACTACGTAGATCGTGGTGAAGTATGCGCTCTGCGCGAATGGAACGTACATCTCCGGCTTGGGATCGACATCCAAACCGAAATGGCGCATGTCACCGACAATTCCCATGATCGTGATCCACTTCGGATCGCTCAGACATGCTCCCCATCACGATCCGTTTTCCAAGGGCATCCTTGTTAGGCCAGAATTTCTTCGCGAATGTCTGATTAACGATAATGACCAGCGGCGCATCTGCGTTGTCCGCATCGGTAAAAAACCGGCCTCTGATCAACGGTGTACCGAGCGCACGAAAATAATCTGGAGAAACCTCGCGCCTTTCTTCATCGGGGCTCGGGTTGTTATTGTCCGAAGGCCGCCCTTCGATCGCAAAGGATGAATCGCTGTTTGTCCCGGCGAGTGGCAGAATTGTACTGAATCCAGCAGACTGAACTCCCGGCAGCGCAGCGATTCGGCGTTGCGCTTCGTTGTTGAAACGGACAATCGATGAATCGTCCGGATATTGCATTTTTGGCAGCGAAACCTCGAACGTCAGTGCGTTACGCGGATTGAAACCGGGATTCACATTTTGCAGGCGCACGAAACTTTTAATGAGAAGCCCCGCGCCGCTGAGCAGCACCAGCGCAAGCGCGACTTCGGCGATCACGAGTCCGTTGCGCAAACGATTGCGCCGCGTGCCTACGCTCGAACTTCGGCCCCCTTCCTTGAGTGCCTCAGTTAGTTCCGGCCGCGAGCTGGCCAAACCGGGAACGAGACCGAAAATGATTCCCGTGCCGACGCAAATTGCCAGCGTCACTCCCAACACAACAAGATCGATATTCACCTCGTGCAGTCGCGGCACGGTTTGCGCACCGATTGTTTTCAATAGCTCAACGCCCCATAACGCGAGAAGAACGCCTGCGGCGCCGCCGATCAGCGACAATAACACGCTTTCAGTGAACACTTGTTTCAGCAGCCGCATCCGACCGGCTCCTAGCGCCACTCGAATTGCTATCTCGCGTTCGCGAGCAGCCGCGCGCGCAAGCAACATCGTGGTGAGATTCGCACACGCGATTAGCAAGACGAGAAAGACAGCGCCGAGCAGGATGAGCAGCGCCGGACGCATCCCGGCCACGGCCAAATCCTGCAGCAACAATACGTCACCGCCAAAACTGTTGTCCTGACTGTAATTGTCCAAATGCTCGCGGCGCATCTGCGCATTGATCGTTTCGATTTCCGCCTGCGCTTGTGTGGTTGAGGTTCCCGGCGCCAGGCGCCCGACCATCCAGAAACTCCGAGAGGAACGCGCTTTCATCTGGTCATCGGTGAACGCGAGTGGCTTCCAAATTTCGGCGCGCCCGCCAAACTGACCTCCACTGCCGAGATTGAAAAGCTGGAGCGGAAAATCGAAACCTGCCGGCATCACGCCCACAACGGTGAAATTTTTGCCGTTTAGAAGAAGCTTCGTCCCGATGATTTGCGGGTCGCTATTGAAGCGACGCTGCCACAGTCGCGCGCTGATGATCACGACGTCGTCGCGGCCGAGGGTGCATTCTTGAGCGTCGAAGAATCGGCCTTGGAGCGGTGAGACACCGAGCAGAGGCAACACCCCTGCCGTGACAGTCGCGCCCGGAATACGTTCCGGTTTATCCTCGCCCGCGAGATTGAAATTTGTGTACCCGAACGCGCCGAGCTTTTCAAAACTGTGCGCGCGCGTTTCGTAATCCTTGAATTCCGGCGGCGAGACCGGAATCCGCTCGAGATTTTGCGATTTGAAATGCTGAAGAAGCAGGACGAGCTGCTGTGGCGCTCGATATGGCAACGGCCGAATCAGCAGTCCATTGACAAGGCTCAGAACAGCCGTGGTTGCACCGATGGCGAGCGCAACGGTAACGACGGCAATGGCTGTAAATACCGGTTGCTTCAGTAGCTGGCGCAAAGCGAACCGAATGTCTTTGAGCATAAAAAGGTCGCCGTTAATTCATCATTGCTCACGCAAAACCCGGACCGGATCGATACGAGACCGCCGCCAGGCGGGCAAAAAACATGCGCCGAGACCACGCCGAAGTATTCGGAATCTGAAGCGAAGATCTGGAAAAAATGTCTGCATTTTCGCTTCGTTTGAAGATTGAGTATTCCTATGCAGCCATGCGGTCCTCGACGATCCGGCCATCAAATAAGTGCACAGTGCGATCGGCATGCTGTGCGAAACGCTCATCGTGTGTGACCATGCAAATTGTGGCGCCGCCCTGATGCAGTTCGCGGAGCAGATGCATGACAGCTTCGCCGTTGTGCGAGTCGAGATTGCCAGTCGGCTCGTCCGCGAGCAGAATCGCCGGTCTGCCGGCGAGCGCACGGGCCACTGCGACGCGCTGTTGCTGACCGCCGGAAAGCTGGCTAGGCAGATGTTTTGCGCGATGAGCCATGCCCACACGCTCCAGCGCTTGAGTCACCAGCGCTTTACGGTCAGAAGCGCTGGTGCCGCGATACGTGAGCGGCAATTCCACATTCTCAAAAACCGTGAGATCGCCGATCAAGTTGAAACTTTGAAAGATGAAACCGATTTCTCGATTGCGAACGCGCGCACGCTCCGCGAACGAAAGATTCGCAACCTCGTGACCTTTTAGCGCGTAACTGCCGTCGGACGGAGTGTCGAGCAGGCCGAGAATCGAAAGCAGCGTGGTCTTGCCGCAACCTGACGGTCCGGCAATGGAAATGTATTCGCCTTCTCGAATGTCGAGATGAATTCCCGAAAGCGCGTGCGTCTCTACTTCATCAGTGAGAAACACTTTGGTCACGCCCGCAAGACGAATCAACGGAGACATACCGTTTCCGTCCAATACATTGGTTGAATCCTCTGCGATTAGTTCATTCGATTTCATTTTTTTCTTTAGTTAAGGCGAATTCTGTCGTGCGCATCCCACGCACTGGTATCGGAAAGGATCACCTGATCCCCCGGTTGGAGCCCATCTAGTATTTGAATGGTGTTCACCGAGCTTTTCCCCAGCTTCACCGGAGCACGCACTGCCTCGGAAGTACCGCTGACAATCTTAAACATTCCTACCGTGTTGTTTTCCTGGCCGAACGCCGGACGCCCGACGTAAATGACGTCGTCGAGATGTTCGAGTTCTATCGTCCCGTCGACGCTGAGATCGGGCCGCGCGCCTTTGGGCAGCGCTTCATCGAAGGCAACTTCGACGTTTACAGTCCCCTGCTCCACTGCGGGATCAACGCGCGTGACGTGGCCATTCGCGACGCCGTTGCGAGTATCGATGACCGCTTTCTGGCCGACCTGAATGTCTTTTGCCTGGGTCTCGGCAATTTTAATTTGCGCTTTTAACTTTGTCGGGTCCGCGACGCGGGCGAGATTATCACCGACTTTCATGCGCTGGCCGATTTGCACAGGCAGTTGTTGCAGGACACCCGACATGCCTGCGCGCACGTGCAACGCTTCCACCTGGTCAGTCTTCAACTTGGCCAATTGTTTGGCCTGATCGACCGCGGCCTGCTTCGAGGCTAACTGCGGGTCAATGGACTCATGCGCAAACTGCAGTCGCTTTTGTTCGATCTCGTTCCGATTCGCTAGCTCCGCCTCTTTTACCTTTGACGTTTTGTATTGTAGCTCGGCGATCAAACCGTTCTTCGCCAACTGATCGTTGGTCTCGCGTTCCATCTTCGCCTGCTCGTAATCTGATTTTACTTTGGCTGTGGTTGCTTCCTGATCGAGCAACTCGCGCTGAAGTGTGGCGCGCAACGTAGTTAGCTCAGCTTCGGCAGCCGTCGCCTGGAGGTCGGCGTCATGAGCGGCCTGTTCCACCTCGGGACTGGTTAATTCCAAAATCACCGAGTCCGGTTCCACATGCGTGCCGGGCCAGATCTTTATTTTGTCCACGCGACCCTCCGTATTTGCTGCAATCCAGCGAATGTCTTCCGGCACCAGAGTGCCGAGGCCGCGCACCTGGCGCACCATCGGACCGCGCTTGACGGTGTCGATCCACACCGTCGAGCGATCAACGCTCGGCACTGCCGGTTTCAAGCGTGAAATTGCAATTGTCGCCAGGATCAAACCCAGCGCAGACGCAGCGATGATCATGATGCGGCGCTTGCGCTTTTTCGCCGCAACGCCTGTGCGCGGCACGTCCATCGAGGAAAGATTCGGCGCAAAGCCGGCGGGGCGCACAACCTTTTGATCTGTTGGTTTTCGTTCTGGAATCACGGTTTCGCTTGGATCAGAACAGCGGGAGAGCGCGAAGGAGTTGGAGCACCGCGGACATACCGGTCATGATCGGCACTATCGCCATGACGATAAGCGTACCGAACACAGCTGCTTCGCTCGTAAACTCGCGGTTCGCTTCAGCGTCGAAATAATCCCGGCTAATGTCGCGCAGTGATTTCGATGTCTTGATGCATGGCGCGCTCGAAGCGTTGAGCATCGGCGCGTGGTAATGATACTCGACGAGCGGAAACTTGCGCTCGTTCGGTGAGGTATTTGGTGATGATTTCATTTTCTTTCAGCTCCTATAGTGAGAGGCAGTTAGTGTGTTTGCTGGATTCAAAAATTTTCTTGTAATAAGGCGACCAACCATAATCGTGATTTCCCCCGCACTGTTGCAATGGCCGTGCCAAGTTCAGAAACAAAGTTGTATCTGCTGAATTATCAGAGACTTGCGCTAATCCTATCTGCACCTGCTCGCGCAACGACATTTTCACTCGCGGGACGCGATCGTCCCGATTTTGGGACAAACGTAGTGCGCGCCTCTGGCCCGCCGCGGCGGGCGCGGACGCTTGCACTACGGTATTACTTCGGCAAGCGCAGCAAAGCTCGCGCGCCCTGGCGATCCTCCCGGTTCATGAGGGCCAACGTTCCGTCATGAGCTTCAGCAATTTGACGGCTCAATGGCAGACCAATTCCCGAGCCGTCAGGTTTTGTTGTAAAAAACGGAACGAAGAGATTGGCCGGGTTCATAATGCCCGGACCTTCGTCTTCAACAAAAATTTCAACGCAACCTGCTTTCTCGCGCCAACCAAGCGTGACGTTTCCATGCGTTTCGAGCGCGGCATCAACAGCGTTGTGCACCAAATTGATTAGCGCTTGTTCAACCTGCGCGGCGTCTGCGCGAATCACTGTCTTCGGACCCGATTGAACTTGCACCTTGAGCCTGGGTTCGAGATCCACCACACGCTGCACGAGCGACGCAAGCTCGATGTCTTGTTTTTGGGGCGGCGGAAGTTTTGTAAGCCGGGTGTACGCTTGCAGAAAGCGGCTCAGCGAATCGGCGCGCGATGCGATGGAGTTTAAGCCCGAGCTTGCATCATCTTTCCAATCCGCTGGAAGCGGCTCCCGGCGCAGGAGTGATTCCAAACTGGCGGCAAGCGATTTAATCGGCGCCAGCGAGTTGTTCATCTCGTGACCGAGCACGCGCACGAGTCGCTGCCACGCCCGGCGTTCTTCTTCGCGCAGCGTGCGACTCAGATCCGTCAACACGAGTAATTCGTGAGGCAATCCTTGCTCGCGAAACGTGCTCCGTCGAATCCCCCAACGCCCTGACCCTCCGGGGAAATTCAACGTCAGCGGTTCGTCATCGTCCGCACTCAAACAATCCTGCAGGGCAAGTTCCTGCGCGGTTTTGCCTAACAACTTGTCCATCGGTCGTGCCAGCAAAGTTTCACCGGCGCGATTGATAAGGCGGAGACGCCGTTCGGGATCAAACGTAAAGATCGCCACATCGATTTCGCTCATGATCGTGCGCAAAAGGGCCGTAGCTTCAAAGGCACCCAAACGCTGCTGCCGCAAGGTTTCGCCGAGCGAATTTACTTCGAGAAGCACTTCACCCAACGCGCTGCCTTCACGGGCGCCCCTGGCGCGGATCGAATAGTCTCCCTCGCGTAATGCCGCGAGCAAATTAGACAGCGTCTGCAATGGGCGAACAGCGTGTTCGCGCGTGCTCCAAATGAAGGCAGTAAAGCAGCCAGCGATCAGAATCGTAAGTGTCCACTGTACTTTCGGTGTGTGATCGCCGAACCAAAGCAGCGCGAGCGCAATAATAATTGCAGGTGCGACGGCGACAAATGTGAGCCAGGTAATCTTCCCTTCATAGGAAAGCCGGGCGGGTCTTTTTGTTTTGCGCGCCATTAAAATGGCAATCGGCAACTCCGACATTTCGTCGCGAGCACGCGAACACGTTCGGTGTCGGCAATCGGCAATCGGCAATTCTCAAAGGCCATATTGTTGGAGACGCCGATAGAACGCGCTTCTACTCAAGCCCAGCGCCTCCGCGGCCTTGCGCGCATTGCCATCGTTTCGGGCCAGCGCTTTTTTGATCAAGAACGCTTCGACCTCTTCGAGACTCATCTCCTCGACGTTCCGCGATTCGCTGCCGCCAGCCGTCAGACCAAGATCGGCTGCGCGGACTTGTCGATCTTGCGTCATAAGCACTGCACGCTCGACGATGTGATCGAGCTCCCGGATGTTTCCGGGAAACCGATGTTGTAGTAAACGCTCTCGTGCGCTTTCATCGAAACCGCCCACGGGTTTTCGGTAGCGCTCTGCGTGTTGACGAAGAAAGCTGTTCGCGAGCGGCATGACGTCCTCGCGTCGATCACGCAAGGGCGGCAACTCGATCTGAATCGTGTTAAGCCGAAACAGCAGGTCCTGCCGAAACCGGCCGGCTGTAATTTCGCTCTCCAGATTTGCGTTTGTGGCAGAGATCATTCGCACGTTCGCGTGAAGCGTTTTGGATGAGCCAACCCGTTCGAAATCGCCTGTTTCAATCACTCGTAAAAGTTTGGCCTGTTGAGCAAGCGGAATATTTGCAATCTCATCCATGAACAGCGTGCTCTCATCGGCGAGCTCGAAGCGTCCTGCCCGATCGGTCTTTGCGTCAGTGAAAGCGCCTTTTACGTGTCCAAACAATTCGCTCTCAAACAACGTCTCCGACAAGCCGCCCATATTGACGGTAATCATCGTGCGCGCCGCCCGCGGCGACAAAGCGTGAATCGCCCGCGCAACCAAGCTTTTTCCGGTGCCGTTTTCGCCGGTTATCAAAACGTTCGCGTCGGATGGCGCGATGCGTGAAATCATTTCGATCACCGGCCGCATCGTGGGCGATTGCGCGATCAAATCCGGCATGGTGCCGCGCAGCATTTCATTTTCTGCTTCGAGCTTGCGCTCGCGACGCAGCGCCGCCGCGAGTTCGATCTGTGTCCTCACAATCGCCAGGAGTCGCTGGTTGTCCCAAGGCTTGGTGACGAAATCGCGCGCGCCATGTTTCATTGCGTCGACCGCCAGTTCGATTGTCGCCCAGGCGGTCATCACCACAATTGGAAGCGTGTTGTCGATCTCCTGAATTTTCGGAATCGCTGACAAGCCCTCCTGGCCCGAAGTAGTGTCGCGCGTGTAATTCAGATCCATCAGCAACAGGGCATACTCCTTCTTTTCCAGCGCGTGAAAGACACCGGCAAGCGACGTGACTCCTTCGGTCTGATAACCTTCGCCCTTGAGCAAGATGCGCAGCGCTTCGAGCACGTCGCGCTGGTCGTCTGCGATTAGAATTCTCGTCATGGGCAATCTGTTCTGCGCGTTTCCGAACCAGTCAAAAGTTCCGAGAGAGCCTCCCGGTCAGGCAAGTACGAGGGCGCGCATCGTTTCACGCTCGCAACGTGCTGGGATAGGAGCGCAGTCACCGGTTTATTCTTCCCGCAGGAGTTTAGATGGATCGATGGCAATGGCTCGTAGCGCTGGAATGGCGGAGGCCGCTATGCCGAGAAGCGCCATCGTTAGCACCGCGCCGACCAAGACCACGGGATCCCGCGGATTCGCCTGATAGACAATCTGCTCCAAGAGCCAGCCAGTAAGGCTGCTAAGGAGAAGTCCCAACATAGATCCCACGCCAAGCAGCATGATTGGCCGGCTCAGCACCGCGTTCATAACGTGTACGTGGCGCGCGCCTAACGCCACGCGGATGCCCAGCTCCTTCATCCGGCGGCTTACGTTGTAGACGGCCATGCCAAAGATTCCGGTTACCGCCAGCATCGCAGCCAGCAGGCCCATCACACCCAGTCCTACGCTCGCCGCACGGGCTGGGAATAGCACCCGCGCCATTGCATCCGGCCAGGTCTGCACAGTAATCAGCGCATTCGGCTCAATAGCGCTCAGGGTGCGTTCGAGCGCTGTGACCGTCTCGTTCTGCGCCCGTAGCGTCCGTACCACGAAGACCGCGACCCCGTTCTCGGTTTGGAACAACGGCAGAAACACGACCGGTTGCTGCGGCTCCATAATTTCGTAGTACTTGCCGTCCTCCGCCACGCCCACCACTTCCGTCAAGTGATCCTTAAGAATGAAGCGTTGTCCAATAGCGGGTGTTTCGCCCCACATCTCGCGCGCGAAGGTTTGATTCACGATCGCGACATACAGCGTCTTTTTGGTGTCATGCCATGAGATATCCCGTCCAGTTAGGAGCCTAGTGTTCGCAGCCTTCAGGTAACCGGGCGACATCGTAAACATGTATGGCGCCAGCACAGAATTGTTCAGATTGAAATCTGTCGTTCCTGGCGGGAAAACCGGAACGCCGCGCAGCCCGCCGGAAAAGGGCACGCGGCTCACCGCACCCGCCGTCGTTACACCTGGAATCCTCTGAACCGCCTCAAGCATTGCTTTCTGTTTCACAAGCAGCTCGTCACCTCGCTGTTCTATTTCACTCAAGTCTATGTTGGCGAGCATTGCTCCCTGCGGCTGAAAACCCAGCGGAGCGTGCAACATGCGAACCATGCCGCGGACAGCGACGAGCGAGGCCGTCACGAGCAACGTGCAGATCGCAATTTGTGCGCCGAGCAACAGGTCCCGCAGAGTAAATCGGCGCAGCAGCGTTGAATCTACTGATCCGCTTTTCATCGCCTGTAACGGACTGCTCTGCGACACCTGCCGCGCCGGACTCATCCCAAACAGCAGCGCACTTACCAAGGTCAAGAACAGAGCTGCCAGGCAGACACGCGCATCCACGCTGGCTGCCAGACGGCCGTACGGCGATAGCGACTGGTTTAGGACACGCAGCAGCAGACCCGCGATCACCAAGCCTGCCGTTCCGCCTAGCATCGACAACACTATCGCCTCGGTTAACAGTTGCCGCACCAACCGCCACCGGCTCGCTCCCAAAGCGACACGGAGCGCCAGTTCCCGGCTGCGATCCGCCGCGCGCGCCGCAAACAGGCTGGCGAGATTGGCGCACGCCGCTACCAGCACCAGCAGAGCCAGCCCCGCCACGCTATAAAGAAATCCGCGTACGACGTCACCGGCGTCCCCCTGAAGTCCTGGATGGATCAACCGCAGCGGCACCCCGTTGTCTGTCTTTGGATACTCGCTGGCCAACTGGGTCGCAATCGCATTCAGGTTTTCCGTTGCCTGCTGCAGCGTCACGCCTGGCTTCAGCCGGCCAAGCACCGTCAGCGGCCTGCCGGTCCGGTTCTGAAGATAAGCCGCGTCGAAATAGTTCACGATCGGTATGTAATAGTCGGGCCAATCAAATCGCTCCGTGCCGTGGAACCGCGCTGGTGCCACGCCAATCACCGTGAACGGATCGTTATAGAGCCGCACGGTCGTGCCAACTATGCCCGGATCAGCGTTGAATGCGCTTCGCCAAAGACTATCGCTCAACACGATGTCAGGCGCTGAGTTCGGGCCATGCTCATCCTCCGCATGGATCAATCGTCCCACTTGCGGCTGCACTCCCAGCAGATCGAAATAGTTGCCGGTGACTGCATAGCCGGAGACATTCCTCACGGCATCACCCCAGCGCAGTCTCGCCTGACAGTATCCATTGAAGCCCCCGATATCGCTAAAGGTGGTGTTTCGCTGCTGGATGTCCCCGAACGCGGGATACGATGTCGTCAGCGCCTTCCCACTAGTCCACGAACCGATGCGGAGCTGGTAGAGATTCTGCGGATCGCTCACTTCCAGCGGATGCAGCAGGACCGCGTTCACGACTCCGAAGACGGCGATGTTTGCGCCAATGCCCAGCATCAGAGTAACCAGGGCGACGAGCGTAAACGCTGGTGATTTCCAAAGCACCCGCAGCGCATAGCGAACATCCATTAGCAGGTCCTTCATTCCGTGGGTTGGGTTGGTTTACGTACGTGAGAATGGCGCCTCGAGCACGTCGCGCTGATCGTCTGCAATTAAAATTCTTGTCACCGTCTATCTCTCAACTTCGTATTTGAGCGAGTGTCAATTGCTTTGCAATGCTCGTGCCAACAATCCTCACTCTCGTCAATTCGGCTCCGGCACCGAACTGCGTTTACTCAAACAATTTCATTTGTATTGCCGCTCGTGGGAATTGCGCGTCCCGATTCTGGGACGCAATTCCCGGATCTTAACGAGACAGCAGCGCTCGCTTTGCCTGACACCGTGCCGTGCGCTAACACGCTAGCTCTACTTTGCCGGCGATCCGGAAAGCGGTGGCCACCCAATCGGCCGCAGATTCATAGCACCCGAAACTGGTTTCCGTTTCCGTTGCCGCAGTTGGTCGAGTGCGAGATAGATGACCGGAGTAGTGTAAAGCGTCAGGATTTGTGAAACGATGAGACCTCCCACGATAGCAACCCCCAGCGGCTTGCGCAGTTCACTCCCGATACCCATTCCGATGGCGAGCGGCAACGCACCGAACATCGCGGCCATCGTTGTCATCATGATTGGCCGGAACCTAACGAGACAAGCCTGGTAAATCGATTCTTCGGGACTGAGTCCTTCGTGACGCTCAGCGTCGAGCGCGAAATCGACCATCATGATCGCGTTCTTTTTCACGATGCCGATCAGCAGGATAATTCCGATGACCGAGACGAGATCCAGCTCATTGCCGGTTACCAGCATGGCTAAGAGAGCCCCAAGTCCGGCAGATGGTATTGTAGAAAGGATCGTGAGCGGGTGGATCAGGCTCTCGTAAAGCATTCCCAGGATGATGTAAACGGCCAGTAGCGCCGTGAGAAACAACCACGGCATTGTCACCCAGGAAGCTTGAGCAACCTTCGCAGTGCCGGCGAAACTTCCGCGAATACTTGATGGCATTCCAAGATCACGTTTCGCCCGCTCGACGATTTGCGTTGCCTCGCTTAACGAAACGCCTTGCGCAGTGTTAAAGGAGATCGTCACGCATGGAAACTGGCCCTGGTGATTGACTGAGAGCGGCGTGTTGTCCAACTGAAAATGTGCGATCGTGCTCAGCGGCACCTGGCTTCCGGAATTTGATTTGACGTAGATTTTGTCGAGCGAACTCGGATCGAGCTGGAACTTCGGATCGACCTCGAGAATGACGTGATATTGATTCTGTTGCGTGTAAATGATCGAGACCTGCCGCTGCCCGAACGCGCTGTAAAGCGTGCTGTCAACTGCTTGCGGTTGAATGCCGAGGCGCGCGGCCGCGTCGCGATCGATTACCACGGTTTCCTGCAATCCGCGAAATTGCTGATCGCTCGTGGCGTCCTTGATCTGCGGATATTCGTGAAGCTTGTTCACGAGCTTCGGCGCCCACGAATTGAGCTCATCAATGTTTTGATCGGACAATGCATATTGGTATTGCGCTTTTGACGATCTTCCGCCAACACGGATGTCCTGATTTGCTGTGAGAAAAAGTTGCGCGCCGGGAATTTTCGAGAGCTTTCCTCTCAGACGCGCGATGACTGTGCCCGCGTCATCTTTGCGTTCTCCTTTCCCCGAACCTTTCGGTTTCAAACTGATGAACATGCGGCCGTTATTCAACGCCGAGCCGCTCCCGCCGCCAAAGAATGAGCCGACGGCCTGCACAGCCGGATCGGCCATGACAGTTTTCACGACCTGCTCTTGCTTTTCTTTCATCGCCTCAAAGGAAATGTCTTGTGCCGCTTCGGTCGTGCCCATCATTTGTCCCGTGTCCTGTTGCGGGAAAAATCCTTTTGGAACAACAAAATAAAGATAAACGGTCGCGACGATCACCGAGGCCGTAACGATCAGCATTGTATATTCGTGCCGGAGCACCCATTTCAATGTCCGTTCGTAAAACTTGTGCATCGCGTTGAAACCACGCTCGCTGAATCGATCAATCACGCCGCGTTGTCGATGTCGCTCTTCGCTTTTCAAAAATCGGCCGCAGAGCATCGGCGTGAGCGTTAACGAAACGACGCCGGAAACGAGAATTGCGGCGCTCAACGTCACGGCGAATTCGTGAAACAAACGCCCGATCAAGCCGCTCATAAAAAGCAGCGGAATGAAAACTGCGACGAGCGAGAGACTAATCGAAATGACGGTGAAACCAATCTGACGCGCGCCTTTCAACGCGGCTTGAAGCGGCGGCTCGCCCTTCTCAATGAAGCGCACGATGTTTTCTATTACGACAATCGCATCATCGACAACGAATCCGGTCGAAACCGTCAATGCCATGAGCGAGAGGTTGTCGAGGCTGTAACTGCACAGCCACATCACGCCGAAGGTGCCCGCGAACGCGAGCGGCATCGTAATACCGGAGATGAACGTCGGCCAGAACCGGCGCAGGAAGAGAAACATCACCATCACCACGAGCGCCATCGTGATAAGGAGGGTTAGTTGAACGTCGTGCACTGACGACCGGATCGTTATTGTGCGGTCGCTCATCACGTCCAGTGAGACACTCGGCGGCAGCCAGGTCCGCAATTGCGGCAGGATGCCGTGAATCAGATCTGTGGTGCGAACGACGTTCGCGTCCGGCTGTTTGAAAATGATCAACAAGACAGCGCGCTTGTTGTTAAACAAACCGGCCTGGTCGCGATTTGCCTGTGCATCGATTGCGGTGCCGACATCGCGTAAGGGCACAGCCGCGCCATTGTGGTTCGCGACGATAATCGGCAGATATTGATCGGCCTGCGTTAGTTGATCGTTGCTCGCGATAACGAAACTCTGCTCCGGGCCGTCAAATGCACCTTTGGGTGAAAGGACATTCGCTTGTGAAAGTGTCGTGCGAATGTCTTCCAGGCTCAGGCCCATCGAGGCGAGCGCGACCGGATTTATCTGCACGCGCACGGCGGAGTTCGCGCCGCCGCCAATGATCACCTGGCTGACGCCATCCACCTGGCTGATGCGCTGACCGATGATTTGATCGGCCAGATTATAGACTTGCGACAAAGGCAGCGCGTCCGAAGTCATCGCAAGCACCATGACCGGCGCATCGGATGGATTGACTTTGCGATAGGAGGGCGGTTGCGGCAGTCCGCTGGGCAATTCCCCCGACGCGGCGTTGATTGCGCTCTGCACGTCTCGCGCGGCGCCGTTGATGTCCCGATTCAGATCGAATTGGATCGTTATGGACGAACCGCCTAACGAACTAACGGAAGTGATTTCAGATACGCCGGCGATTTGCGCGAAGCGGCGCTCGAGCGGCGCGGCGAGCGATGACGCTGCGGTCTGCGGATCGACGCCCGGTTCTTGCGCGCTGACAGAAATGGTGGGGAAATCCACTTTCGGCAACGGCGCCACCGGCAAAAAATAATAGGCCACGCCGCCCAGCAACAGGACTCCCGCTGCCAGCAGAGATGTGCCAACTGGTCGACGAATGAATGGCTCGGAGATATTCATGGCTAAAATCCAAGTCGATCATCTTCACCGTTTACTCCCGCGAATTGCGGCTCGGGTTCGTGTTCCAGACCTGTCGACGTTCTTAACGGTAGCTCGGCTTGAGCAACCTCACCGCGACGACGGCGTTCCTTCATCCAACCTCCAACCCGATCGAGATAAAGGTAAATTACCGGCGTCGTGTAGAGCGTGAGAAATTGCGAGAGCAATAATCCCCCGACGATGGAAATTCCGAGTGGTCGCCGCAGCTCGCTGCCGGTTCCACTCTCGAGGGCGAGCGGCAAAGCGCCAAGCAGCGCCGCGGCTGTCGTCATCATGATCGGGCGAAAACGCAACAGACACGCCTGATAGATCGATTCTTCCGGCGAGAGTCCCTCATTGCGTTCGGCATCCAGCGCAAAATCGATCATCATGATCGCGTTCTTTTTCACGATGCCGATGAGGAGGATGATGCCGATAAGCGCGACCAAAGAAAAATCGATGCGACAAATCAGCAGCGCGAGCAACGCGCCGACGCCTGCAGATGGCAAGGTCGAAAGAATCGTGATCGGATGAATGTAACTTTCGTACAGAACGCCGAGCACGATATAAATCACCACAACGGCCGCCAAGATCAGCAGTGGCTCGCTCGTTAGCGATGAACGAAATTCCGCCGCCGCGCCGGTGAATGTAGTTGCGATTGTATCAGGCAAACCGATTTCACGTTCTGCTTTTTGAATCGCCGGGATTGCATGACTGAGCGAGCTCCCACTCTGCAAGTTGAATGAGATGGTGGCGGCTGGAAATTGCCCCTGATGCGGGATGGAGAGCGGCGTGTTGCTCACGTGCATCGTCGCGAACGCGCTCAGCGGCACCGGCTGACCGCTGCTTGATTTGACGTAAATTTTGTCGAGCAAATCGGGCGACTCGCGAAAGTTCGGTTCCACTTCGAGAATGACGCGGAATTGATTGAGTTGCGTGAAAATGATTGAGACCTGTCGTTGTCCGAATGCATCGTAAAGCGTGTCGTCGATTGCTTGTGTTAGCACGTTGAGCCGGGACGCCTTTCTCGCGATCAACGTCAACGTTCAACTGCAAGCCGTTCACCTGTTGGTCACTTGCCACGTCAGTGAGTTGGGGCAGTTGTCCAAGTTTTTGCACAAGTTTTGGAGTCCACTCCGCCAGTTCTGCCGCGTCGGCATCCTGTAAAATGTACTGGAATTGCGTGCGGCTGACGCGCGCATCGATCTGCAAATCCTGCGCCGCTTGCATGAAGAACGAGACGCCTTCGACATCGCGCGTGGCATTGCGCAACCGTTCGATGATTTTTTCGGCATTCACGCGCTCATTGTGCGGCTTGAGCACGATGTAAAGCCGGGCGGTATTGATGGTCGCGTTCACTGTTCCAGCACCGACCGAGGCTGACACGCTCGCGACGTCCGGGTCGCGCCTGACGATATCGGAAACGGCGTGCACACGCTCCAACATCGCCTTGAAGGAAATGTTCTCCGCGGCATCCGTCACGCCGACGATCACGCCGGTATCCTGCTGCGGCAGCAACCCTTTCGGCACGACGATGTAGAGGAGTATGGTTGCGACCAACGTTATGATAGCGACGAGCAAAACGAAGCGCTGATGGGCGAATACCCAGCGCAACCCGCGTTCATATAAATTGTGAAACCGCGTCCAATATTCTTCGGTCCGGCGATAAAACGCGCCTTGGTGTTCTCTATCTTCTTCTTTTTCGGAGCGCAATAGCTTCGCACACATCATCGGCGTGAGCGTCAGTGAAACGAACGCCGATACACCAACCGCCACGCTCATCGTGATCGCGAATTCGCGAAACAAGCGGCCGACAATTCCGGTCATGAACAGCAGCGGGATGAAAACCGCGACAAGCGAGACACTCAACGACACAACCGTGAAACCGATTTGCTTTGCGCCTTTGAGCGCGGCTTCCAATGGCGCATCGCCTGCTTCGATATAGCGGACGATGTTTTCAATCATCACGATCGCGTCATCGACGACGAAGCCGGTCGAGATCGTCAGTGCCATCAACGAAAGATTGTCGAGGCTGAATCCGGCCAGATACATGATGCCGAACGTCCCGATGAGCGAGAGCGGAAGCGCCACACTCGTGATCACCGTCGCCCAGAGTTTTCGCAGGAAGAGGAACATCACCATCACGACGAGCGCGATGGTCAGTAGCAACGTATATTGCACGTCGCGCACTGACGCGCGGATCGTCTCGGTGCGATCAGCCAGAATGGAAACGTGCACGGCAGGCGGCAGCGTGCCGGTCAATCGCGGCAGCAATTGCTTCACGCGGTCCACCGTTTGAATGATGTTCGCGCCCGGCTGTCGCTGAATGTCGAGCAGCACCGCGGGCTTCTCACCGCTTTTGGTGCCGACCCACGCCGCGAGCTGATCGTTCTCCACGCTGTCGATAATGTTCGCAACATCGCCGAGTCGAATCGGAGCGCCGTTCTTGTAAGCGACGATGATCGGTTTGTAAGCGTCAGCGGAAAAAATCTGGTCGTTCGATCCAATAGTGAACGATTGCCGCGGCCCGTCGAAGCTGCCCTTCGGCGCATTCACGTTCGCCTGTCCGAGAACTGTTCGCACATCTTCCAAGCTGAGCCCGAGCGCGGAAATCGCCGCCGGATTCACTTGCACGCGCACGGCCGGTTTTTGAT
The DNA here is from genome assembly GCA_963791385.1 of uncultured Verrucomicrobiae bacterium. Lineage (GTDB taxonomy): Bacteria > Verrucomicrobiota > Verrucomicrobiia > Chthoniobacterales > UBA10450 > Udaeobacter. Next base: position 202,892 of record CAWBSH010000022.1, on the reverse strand, counting down.
TTCCCTGAATCGTGACAAGGCCGACGCCGGTGACTTCGCTAATTTTCTGCGCGAGCAACGTGTCGGCGAAATCGTTCACGCGATCCAAGGGCAAACTATCGGACGTAATCGACAGCGTAAGGATCGGCGTGTCGGCCGGATTGACCTTGTTGTATTTCGGCGGGTTCGGCAGATTTTGCGGCAGAAATCCGCCGGCGACATTGATCGCGGCTTGCACGTCCTGCGCCGCAACGTCGATCGGGCGGTCCAGAACGAACTGTAATGTGATTGTCGATGTACCGAACGAGCTGGTGGAATTCATCGACGCCAATCCGCTGATTTGCCCAAACTGCCGCTCAAGCGGCGTAGTGATCGACGAGACCATCACCTCTGCGCTCGCGCCGGGATAAAATGTCGTCACTTCAATCGTTGGAAAATCAACAGTCGGCAGCGCGGAGATCGGCAACAATTCATAGCCGAGCAGGCCGAGCAAAATTACGCCCGCCATCAGCAACGAGGTCGCAACTGGTCGCCGAATAAATGGTTCGGAAATACTCACGGTTTTCCTGAGCTCACCGTTTTGTGGCTAGATTGTCTCAGTTGTGGGGTTCGCGCTTGCTGCGACGGTTGCGGTGTCGTCAGTTCAACATGCGCGCCGGGTTGAAGTTTGTATTGACCGTCCACTACGACTTGCTCCCCAGCCTTCAATCCGCTGTCGATCAAAGCAACATTTGCCTCCGTTTGCGCGACCTTAATCGGCCGCATCTCGACCGTTTTGTCCGTCTTGATGACGTATGCATACGTTCCCTGAGGGCCGCGTTGCACTACGCTTGAAGGAACGACGGTGGCGCCTTTGCGCGTGGTCAAAATCAAACGCGCGTTAACAAATTTTCCCGGCCAAAGTTGCAACTGATCGTTAGGAAACGTCGCTTTCAACTTCACTGTGCCGGTCGTCTGATCGATTTCGTTGTCCACGACGGCGAGCGTACCTTCGTCAAGCGCCTTCGTGTCTCCACGATCCAGTGCAGAGACGTGCAACCCGCCATTCGCGCCGCCTTGGTTTAGAATCTCCTGTAATTTTTGTTCGGGCAGGGTGAACACGACCGAAATCGGGTGCATCTGGGTGATGACGACGATTCCGTTTTGATCGGCCGCGTGAACGATGTTGCCAACATCGACGAGTCGAACACCGGTGCGTCCGTCAATCGGTGACTTGATTTGCGTGTAATCAAGCTGCGTCTTCGCGGCCTCAATCGCCGCCTGGTCCGCCTGCACTGCAGCCTGGAATTGATCGCCCTGGTACTTGGATGCGTCGAAATCCTGCTGATCGATCACCTTCTTTTTCAACAAATCAGTGTTGCGTGCAAGCGTGAGTTTGGCATTGGCCAACTGCGCTTCGTCCTGCGCCTTTTTTGCGATCGCTTGATCCAAAGCTGCCTGGAAAGGCCGCGGATCGATCACCGCCAGGAGATCACCCGTTTTCACATCCTGCCCTTCCGTGAAAAGCACCTGCTGCAATTGGCCATCGACGCGGGTGTGCACGGTGACGGTATTAAACGCCTGCACCGTCCCCAGACCATCGAGATAGATCGGCATATCTTTTTGCTCGACCTTACCGGCAACCACCGGCACTGGACCGCCGGCCCCCGCACCGTGTCGCCCGGAACTCCTTGTTGACGGAGATTGATCAGGCGACGCGCGATGCTGGAAGCTCCACCATCCGATCAAAAGCACGAAAGCGCCGACGATTCCGAGAATGAGTCGCTTAGACATTTTTTTACATACCTCATCCGCATGCGGTGACGCCCAAGATTTGTGACCTCCGAGACCCGTATCCGGTTACATCTAATCGTATTAGGTTCGCAGTTCGGACACCATTGTGCGTCGGTGCACAAAGTACGAAAGTGCGAGATATTGCACGCCAGCACGATGTTTTCGGGACGGGGACTCTTAGCCGAAAGCGCCAAACGCAAGTCCCAGCCCGTACGTGACGACCGCGACGATAACACCGATCCAGGTCATCTCTAACCCCGATGCCCACCAGGAACGGATGGTGATCAGCGATTTCAATGCGCCCACGAGAAAGTGCGCGACTAAACTGATACCGAAGGAAATAATGACGGCCGTCAGTCCGCCCGAGAAAAAGAACGGAATGATCGGGACGAAACGCGCCGATCGCAGTAGAAATGCCGGCCGAGAACGCGGCAGTCCATTGATTCGGAAAACGATGCTCTGATAAGCCGAGTTCGCTTTGCGCCATTGCCTGTACGAATTGCTCGGGTTGTTCGGCGAGACGTTCCGCCATTTTCTGTGATTCTTCGGGAGTGAACCCTTGCAATTGATAGAAGAGGGACATCTCTTCGATTTCTTCTTCGGGATTTTCTTCAACCTCTGCGCGTTCGCGCGAAATCTCGGCTTCATAAACTTCCGCTTCACTCTTTGCGGCGAGATACGCGCCCGCGCCCATTGACAACGTGGAAGCGAGCATGCCCGCAAGGCCGGAGATCAAAATGTAATGCTGCTGATTATTCGTTGCGCCGGCTACCCCCGAAACAATTCCAAAAACGGCGCCCAATCCATCGTTCGCGCCGTAGATGGCGTCAGCGACCCAACTCCCGCCTCGCCCATGCCAGCGCTCGCGCTTCAGGATTTTATCCAGCGCGGTGCGCGGGCTAACTGATGGCGCCATAGCATTAAGCGCTCTCGCATGTGCTTTTTCTTCCAGTGCGCTCTTCCGCAAAAATTCCTGCACCTCCTTTTCGCCGGCGAACGCGCGCTCGGCTTGATCGTGAAATTCCGCTTCCTGCTTCTCTTCCGTCGCTTCCATCCGCCGAATCGCGATCTCCGCTCCGGCGATCTTGTTCCACCAACGATTTAGCCGGCGCGCAAAAGTGTCTTGGTAAACGGGTTGCTCTGCGCCAAGCTCTATCAGCTTTTTCTCCCAACCTTGCGCGTGACGCTCTTCCGCTTCGGCCATGCGCAAGAGAATGCCCTTGCGTTTTTCATCGTGCTCGCGCTCCGCCAGATCGCGATACGTTTGTGCGGTCTCGACTTCCGCCTGCCAATTGCGTTTCGCGACTTCGATCGTCTGTTGATGATCTTTCTGCTCAGGCGCCATGCCGAATTAAAGCGCAACGAGGCGCAGTTTCCAACTTGGACGCCAACTGGGCGAAGGCGGATCTGGTGTCTTATTCAGTCGGCAGGTTCGAGCGCGGGGCTAATGGCTGGCTCGGCTCGCGCTCGTAGTTGCTGGGCGGTGATGATCAATGCTACTGAACCGATGATCAGAGCAGCAGCAATCAACGTGCGCATGGTCACAGTTTCGCCGGCAAAGAAAGTGCCAAGCAAGACGGCGACAATCGGATTCACATACGCGTAAGTGGCGACTTTCGCCGGATCACAATGACGCAACAGCCAGATGTAGGCTGTATATCCGACCACAGCTCCGATCAGCACGAGGTAGATGAATGAAAAGAACGACAATGACGAAATGGAGCTCGGACGAAACCGCGGCAGTTCACCGGTGACGCAGCCTGCAATCAAAAGCAAAATTCCGCCGCAGATCATTTGTTGAGCGGCAGTCAGAAACGGCGAGGGCGCATGTTTTGCAACTCGCGAATAAAGCGAACCAGCCGACCAAATGAAACTTGTGACGAGCAGGATCGATATTCCAATTGCAGGATTTCGGCCGCCGACGGAATGAAAATGCAGACCCGGTCCGAATAAAACTGCCACGCCAACAAAACCGCCGGCAAGCCCCATCCACATCACCGGCGTCGGTCGCCGCGCCATTCCTGTCATCCATCCAAGCAACACAATGTAAATCGGAACGATCGCCACCACTAACGCCGCCAGGCCAGAGTCGATAAACTGTTCTGAGATTGTCACGCCGCCGTTGCCGCCCAGCAGCAGACACGCGCCGATAATCACCGATGTGCCCCAGTTGGCCCATGTCGATTTACCGATACCCTGTGACCAGGCAATCGCATACATGATTATGCCCGCCAACACGAACCGCGCACCCGCCATCAAAAACGGCGGAATTGTTTCGATGGCGAACCGGATGCCGAGATAAGTGGAGCCCCAAATCAGATACAGGGCGACGAATGCAACGATCACCAACGTTTTTTTTGGCGCGGCCATGAAGCTATGATCATCTCGCATTCGCGAGACGGGGCAAACGTCAGACGTTAGATCGTTGAGCCGAAATCGCCGCCGAATCGACTGACAAACCCTTTTACCGACAATCCCCCATGAAGGTGTCTGCCGCGGGGAACGCCTGATCGAGTGGTTCGGTGCTCGCGGCAGCGAGCATTTGTTACAACAGACAGCGCACCTTAAGTCTTCCGCTTGATCAGTCGATATAGCAATAGCAGGATCATTGCGCCCACGATCGACATAATCCAGCCGGCAGCGTAATTCTCGCCCATAAACATCCGACCGATCCAAGTGCCGATGAATGCGCCGGCGATGCCGAGCAGGATCGTTACGATGAAACCACCGGGATCTTTTCCGGGCATTAATAGTTTCGCAACAGCGCCGACAATAAGCCCGACAACAATGGTCGAAATAATAGAACCGAAGGTCATAGTGACCGAGTTGTATCGGTTTAACTAAAACCTGGCAAGCAAATTGGGTTAGACCGGCTTGCCAAAACTGCGTGTATTGCCTGTAGTCACCCGCCTGTGGCGCGTCCCTGCTTGCGACTTGCTGACGGCCCACAGGGCCGGGGCTACAACTGAACTACCTGCGCCGAATGAATGTCCTCGCTCGCACGAATGTCGCTCAGTAACTCTTCGGTCAGAGCAGTGTCGAGATTCAACACCGTGAGCGCAGTGCCGCCGGCCTGATTCCGGCTCAGCGACATGGTGGCAATGTTGACGCCATGCTCACCTAGCAGCGTGCCAATCCGACCGACCATTCCGGGACGATCGGTATTTTCCAGCACGAGCACCACGCCGTGCGGACGAGCTTCGACCGGACGGCTGTTGATGCTCACGATCCGTGGTGTCGCCCCAAAAAATGCGCCGCCCACCGACACGCTTTTTCCTTCGCCGAGTGCCGACAGTTCGAGCATGTCGGTGTAATCGCCGGGCGCGCTCAGTCGTGATTCGCTCAGCTTCAGACCGAGAGCTTCAGCAAACGCGGGCGCATTCACTTCATTCACTTCGCTGCCACCGGCGGTCTGGAGAAAACCTTTCAGCACTGCGCGCGTAATCGCCGTCGTATCGACTTCATTGACTTTGCCGCTGTAATTGATGTTGAGCGACTCAGCGCGTTTCGGCGCAATCTGCGACAGAAATTTGCCGAGTTTCTCGCCAAAAAGCAGATGCGGCCCGATGATCGCCAGCGTTTTCGCGTCGAGATTGGGCATGTTCACGGCGTTGGTTATCGTTCCCTCGAGCAACACTGCTCGAATGGATTGAGCGATCTCGATCCCAACGCTCTCTTGCGCCTCCGCAGTAGATGCGCCGAGATGCGGCGTGAGAACAAGATTCGGCGCGCTGCGCAGCGGCGAATCGGCCGGAAGCGGTTCGATTTCGAAAACGTCCAGCGCAGCGCCGGCCACATGCCCCTGTTGTAACGCCTGAACCAGCGCAGCTTCATCAATCAAACCGCCGCGTGCGCAATTGATTATGCGAACACCACGTTTTGTTCTCGTTAATCGAGCGGCATCGAGAATGTGACGCGTTTCCGCAGTGACTGGTGTGTGCAAAGAGATGAAATCCGCCCGCGTAAGTAAATCATCAAGTTCGTCCACCAGTTCCACCTGCAGACTCCGCGCGCGCGTGGCGGAGAGATACGGATCGTAAGCGAGAACACGCATACCGAAAGCAATGGCGCGGCGACTCAGTTCGCTGCCGATCCGGCCCATGCCAATCACGCCAAGCGTTTTGTTGTAGAGCTCGACGCCTTCGAAACTCTTTTTGTCCCAACTCTTTGCGCGAACGTTTGCATCGGCCTGCGGAATCTTGCGCGCAACACAAAGCAACAACGAAAATGCATGCTCGGCGGTGGAAATGGTGTTCCCGCCCGGCGCGTTCAACACGACAATGCCGCGGCGTGTGGCTGTCTCCACATCAACATTGTCCACTCCGACCCCGGCACGACCGACGACCCGCAGTTTCGCACCCGCATTCAAGACATCAGCCGTGACTTTGGTCTGGCTGCGCACCACGAGCGCGCTAAACGGCGGAATAACCTCGACAAGTTCACGCTCGTTCAAGCCGGTTTTAACCGTAACCTCCAACGCGCGCCCGCGCGCAAGCTCGTCCACTCCGTGTTGCGAAATGGAATCAGCGATGAGGACCTTGGGCGGAGTCACAGCAGTTTTGCGGTTAGGTTCTAATTGCACAGGAATGCGCGCCAAAATTAAAACTTAAATCTTAAAACTTAAAACTCTTCTGATTAAGCTTAGGCGCATGCAAGAGCGAAGAGCGTTCTATGTCGTCTTTGCCATCGCGACCGTGCTCGTTATTCCGGCTGCGATCGCATTGCACAGCGTCATTCACCCGGTGGTTCTGCAAGTCACGTCAGACAATCCCACGCCGCTGGGATACACATGGAGCCTGCTCTTGTTTATTGTTCCGATCGGCGCGCTGGGTTGGTGGTTTGCCTGCCGGCCCGATTTGCAGTTTCCGAGAAAGGCGTTCTGGCGAACGCTCGCTGTGCTCACGCCACTGGGTTTCCTGCTCGACCTGCTGTTTGGCAACGCTTTTTTCATTTTTCGGAACAAAGCCGCTACGCTCGGGTGGGAAATACCCGCGGTCGGCGGAGCTATTCCTATCGAAGAATTCGTTTTTTACCTCGCAGGGTTCACGATGGTGCTGCTGAGTTATATCTGGTGCGATGAATATTGGATGGCTGCCTACAACGTCCCCGATTACGCAACGAAGGCCAAAGGCATACCACGCATCGTCCGTTTTCATTTTGCGTCTGTGGTGCTTGCTGTTGTGCTGATCACAGTGGCAATTGTCTATCGAAAATTCTGGTCCGGAGCGCCCGAAGGATTTCCGTGGTATTTCGTCTATCTCGTCTGCGCTTCGGTTATTCCATCGGCTGGGTTTTTTCACACCGCGCAGCCATTCATCAACTGGCGCGCATTCAGTTTCACGTTTTTCCTCCTTTTACTGATCAGTTTGCTTTGGGAGGTGACGCTCGCGTTGCCTTACGGTTGGTGGGAATACCGGCCGGATGTCCTCATGGGGGTTTACATCGGCGCGTGGTCCGGCCTCCCGATCGAAGCAGTTTGCGTTTGGTTCGCTGTGACCTTCACAACGGTCATCACCTACGAAGTGATCAAGATTTGGAAAGCGCTGGGCACGCGCGCTCTTCAAGCGTTTTTCGGTATTCAAAAATGAGCCGCGCAGCAACCGAAGCGGTTGCCCTACAAATTAGCGTTAGCCGTAAATGATCAGGTGAATCGATTCGGGCAGATGCTGGGCCACGTTTGTGGCAACGCTACCGCGGAGCAGCTTCACCATCGCCGGACGTTGCGAGGCACCGATGACGAGGAAATCCATCCCCATCGTTGCGGCAAGATCGACAATTGTGGTGGCGGCGTCCTGGCTTACGGCGTAAAGCGGAACCACGTTGATGCCGCGCTCGCTCCCAAGCTTGCGCATCGAGCACATGATAGCATTTGCTTCCGGGTCGTTCTGCCAGTCGGAGCGGCCAAGCCGTGTGCCGGCAGCCGTGTAATAAACAGCAACTTCTTTAACGTAGAGGACAAAGAGCGTGGCTTTGCGCAACTGCGCTTCGTCCAAGCCAAAGCTGAGCACCGGTGTGATTCCGCGCGCCGCGACCATGATTTTTTGGCCTTCCTCCAAATGCGGTCGCATACTGGTTACGAGGTCAGGCGTGACCATCTGGGCGACTTCGCGCGTTACCGTTAGCGTGGTGAGGCCCTGCCGTTTCAACGTGTATGCGCGCAATGCCAGGCCGCCGATCAGAATCGCGAGCACAAATTGAAGCGCATCAAGCTTTGTATGGGCCAGGGTCAGCTCGACCAAAGCCAGAATCACGAACGTGATGCCAAAGAGCACGCGATCGTACCAGGTGAAATCTACCGTCCGATTAAATGTGCAGGAGCCGAGGTTCACCGTGATCGCTCCGACTACGCCAATCGCATAAAGGCCGGCGAGCGCAGTGAAGCTTCCGGCAAAAAGTAGCACGACGACTGGCAGCCCAACTGCAATCACCAGTGGCCACATGGGGACGCCATTGCGATTGAGCTGGCGAAATTGTCGCGGCATTTCGCGGTCGCGCGACATCATGTAAAGCAAACCGATCATTGCTACGATCGCTGTGTTGGCCGCGCTCAAAAGCAACAGGCAGAAAACAATTCCAACGACCCAGCCAAAAACCTGTCCGACGGCCGGTGAGAACGTTGCGGTTGCAAATTGCTCGCCGACGAAGCGCAGCATGTCTTCACTCCTTTGCCCCAGAACTGCGGCGATCCTGCTCTTGTCGGTTAGATGCAGAGTTTTACCGAGCACGGACGGCAGCGAAAGCATCGTCCACCCGAGAAGCGCTGTGCCAACAACAACTTCGATCGCCACGGGCAGAATCGCCTTGAGCGACTCACGAGCGACGCTTGGGTGTTCCATTGTCGATCCCGGATCGAGCTTCATCACGCCGGTGAGATTCGCGATCGACTCCGCACCGGACAACGCCAGGATGACGCCGACGAATTGCACCCACACCGTAGTCAGGCTCTGGTGCGGCGGCTCGAGAAATCGCGTCGTCAAATGCGGCGCACCAAGCAAGATCAGAACGATTACCATCACTGCCGTCGGCAACGCCAGCACCACAGCGAAACTCCCCGAATGTTTCGGCCCGAGATAGTTGATCAAGCCCATAACCAACAACACTCCGATCGTTGTGAGCGCGATGTGGTCGCGCAGGAACTTGATCCAAACGATGCCCTCGGCGCCTGAAGTGATGTAGCTCAGCGCCGACCAACCGCTGAGAGCGGCCGTTACTGTCAGATCGGCGACGAGCAAAAGCGCTCCGACCACCGCCAGCAAACGTCCCTGTGAACGCGCCGATGAGTAAACGCCGCCGCCATCGGGAAAGTGACGACAGATAACGATATAATTGATGCCGACCAGGGCGGTCACGGCGCAAACTGCAAGAACAATCGGGAGCGATGAAAATCCGGCGGCGACAAACGCCAAACCAATCACGTATGCCTTGCTGGTTCCCCAATCGCCGTAGAGCAGCGCCGCAGCGCGTTTCCAATCCAGATTGCGCGGCCGATGCACACCTGCGCTCGCATCGAGAACAACATCCTCCAACAACTCTGCCATTCGTTGGCGAATCTCGATTGTGCGCTCGCTCGCTGGCAAGCTCTTTCTCGGTCACCGATCAGTGGCAGCTATCCGCAAAGCGGTAACCAATCCCCGGCTGCGTCTGGATCAAAGACGGTTTTGCCGGGTCCAGCTCAATCTTTTGACGGAGATGCGTGACGTAAACGCGCAGGTACTGCCGGTGCTCCTCGGATTTCGGGCCCCAGATTTCGCGCAGGATGTAGCGATGCGTGAGGACGCGTCCTGGATGTTTCACGAAAAGGCGTAGCAAAGCGTATTCGGTCGCGGTTAGTTTGATTTCACGGCCGGCACGCGTAACCACATGAGCAGTAAGATCAACGACCAGGTCGCCATTGCGAAATACAGAGACTTCTTCCGACGGCCGCGTTTTTCGCTGCGCGGCACGGAGACGTGCGAGCAATTCCGGCGTGCTAAATGGCTTCGTGATGTAATCGTCCGCGCCGGCATCGAGCGCAGCTACTTTTTCCTGCACATCATCACGCACGGTCAGCACGATCACCGGCACTTGACTCCATTCCCGCAACCGTTGTAGCACTTGAATGCCGCCGGTATCCGGGAGCCCCAGATCGAGAAGAACGATATCGGGTTTGCGGTTGGCAACTTCCATCAAGCCCTGCTGGCCGGTGTCCGCTTCGTGCACCTTATAGTTCTCCGTTTCGAGAACAAGCCGCAGCAGTCGCCGAATCTGAACTTCGTCGTCAATGATCAGCGCGACGGGTTTCATTTGCCGGCTGAGACATGCGCCGCTGCAGGATTAACGTCAGATACCTCCGCTTCTACAGTTTTTGTCGGAGACATGCCTGTCGCCATAAATTCAGCGCCAGGAAGTCGCATTGCTTCACCGAGAGGCAAACGAATGGAAAACATCGCGCCGCCTCCCTGGCGATTCTGGGCAACGATCTCACCGCCATTCGCCTCGACCAATTGTCGTGCAATCGACAGACCAAGACCAAGACCACCGGGACGGGTGCGCGGACCGCGATAAAACTTTTGAAATACTTTTGTTTCCTCTCCTGGTTCGAGACCGGCGCCACGATCGGCGACGGAAATGACGAGCATGGAATCATCGCGGGCGGCGCTCACTTCGATCGGTCGATCGCTTTTGCCATAAATCATGGCGTTCGAGAGCAACGCATTGAGGGCCTGCTGAATCAGACCTGAATCCACGGAAACCGGCGGTAGATTCTTCGCAATGTTGATTTGAACGTCGCCTTCTTTCAATCCCGACGCGGCAACTGCTTCCCGCACGAGCTCGCCTGGATCGCACCATTCGCGGACAGGTTGCAGAAGGCCGGATTCCAGGCGCGTGGCGTCAAGCAAATTATCCACTGTGTGGGTGAGACGCCGCGCCGCTTGTTGCAATTCGGCACAATCGGGGCGCGGTTGTTGCAATGCGGCGCTCATGGCGGCGAGTGGCGTCTTTAACTCATGCGAAACAGAATCGAAAAGCGCTTTCTGCAACTTCTGCGATTGCTTGGAAATCTGAGCGGCCCGACTTTCTTCCAGCGCTCGCTCCTTGTTCAAAAAAAGAGCAAGCTGTGCGGCAAACGCGTCCAGCAATTCGCGTTGCTCCAATGTAGGCAACGCCTTCAGCCGCACGCTGAGCACGCCTTCAGCATGGTCGCCGGTGACCAGCGGAATGTGCAGGCATTCTGAGTCGGGAAGGGTGTCCGTCGACTTTCCAGCAGCTTGTTTCTTTTGAAAGGCCCACATCGCCACGCTTTCGTCCTTCTTCGATGGCACGAACGTGCTGGCGGGATGTTGCGTCAGGCCATTTTCATCCCGTAACCAGACTGCTGCATCCGCCTGAAAGAAATCTCGAATCAACTGCAAAACTTTCGGAAGCGCCTGACTCAGATCGCGGCTGGCGGCCAACGACCGCGTGAGACGATACAAAGCCGTGGCGCGTTCTTCGCGGCGGCGCTCGGCTTGTTCGCGTTCGTGCAATTGGGTTGCCAGATGGCCGATAACAACGGCGATGACGAAATACGCGCCGAACATCATGAAGTCCTCGAGCTTGCTGATGTAAAACGTGAAACGTGGCGGTATGAACAGAAAATTCCACAGCAGCGCACTGAGAGCAGCGAGGACGAAGGTAGGCCAGCGGCGCAATCGCATTCCGGCGAGGACGACTGCGAACAAGTAGAAGAGCGCGACCGCTCGGTAATCGATAAAATCGACGATCAGCAATGAGAAGCCGGTAACGCCAGCAGCGATGCCGAGCGCGATTCCAAACTCTTGCCAGGGCGCGCGCGCCAGACGTTCTCCGAGCGATTCACGTCTCGGCCCCGCACCTTCTTCGGACGGAATCATGTGAATATCGATGTTCCCGCTATTGCGCATAAGCCAGCGCAACAGATCAGGCTTGAGAAAACTGAACCACGGCGTCCCCAGCGGTTTCCCCATTATAATTTGCGTAACATTGTTTTGTCGGGCGACACGCAGCAGCGCTTCAGCAACGTCCCTGCCCGGCGTCGTAATCACCTCCGCTCCGAGTTGGCGCGCCAGCGCGATATAGCGAGTCAGTCGCGTCTGCTCCTCCTGCGAAAGCGGACGAGGCCCTTCGATGTTTGCCACAATCCAGGATGCCTCCATGGACGAGGCCAGTCGGCGTGTATAACGAATTAATCGTTCGGAGTACGGACTCGCGCTAACGGCAACGAGCAGGCGATCGCCGCTCTTCCACGGACCCGGTATTTTTTCCTCCGTCATAATCTCGCGCAGGTCACGGTCGACGTGTTCCGCTACAACTCGGAGCGCCATTTCCCGCAAGGCCGTAAGGTTGCTCTCCCGAAAAAAATTCTTCGCAGCCCATTCTGCGCGCTCGCCGAGATAAACCTTTCCTTCAGCCAGTCGAGTGCGCAGCTGATCCGGAGTTAGATCGACAAGAACAATTTCGTCGGCCAGATCGATTACGGAATCCGGAACCGTTTCACTGACTGGCACGCCTGTAATTTGGCGGACTGTATCGCTGCGACTGCCAACGTGCTGAACATTGAGCGTCGTGTATACATCGATTCCAGCGTCGAGCAGCTCGAGCACATCCTGATAACGTTTTGGATGACGCGAGCCAGGCGCGTTCGTATGCGCCAGCTCATCAATAACCGCAAGCCCTGGATGCCAGGTGAGAATGGCATCCAAATCCATCTCCGTAAGAGTCGTACCGCGATATTCGACCTGCATACGAGGCATGATTGGCATGCCTTCCAGCAACGCCTCCGTCTCCTTGCGGCCGTGCGTCTCCACAATTCCAACAACGACTTCGCATCCCTCGGCCTGCTTTTCCCGCGCGGCGAGCAGCATGGCGTACGTCTTCCCCACGCCCGGCGACATCCCGAAAAAAATCTTCAGTTTCCCGCGAGTAGACTTCGCTTCTTCGCGCTTCAGTTGCGCGAGCAACGCATCTGGGTCCGGCCGTTCCGCCTCGCTCATGCAATAATGTTACGCGCTAACCTGCTCGACGCACGCTAGAAGCGGTGTCCGAAGCCGACGAAGACATTGCAATCGGGGAGCGCTATCGATCAGTCCCAAGAACGAGTTTGCGTCGACCGAGAAATTTGACGTCACCTGATAAATCAAACCGCATCGAATGTGCCGACCCATGGTTGATTGCGACCCGTGCTTACGGCATCGTAAAATTCGACGTAGCCGCTGAGGTTCCCGATGATCGTGCGCGACAGCCCGATAGAATTTTGCCACTGCATGCGCATGCTACTGCTGCCAGGCTGATCGAGAATGTCGATCCTCGTCTGACCGAAAAACGTGAAACCCACGGCAACGAATAGTTCACCGGTAAACCGGGTTCCCAAACATGGTTTCCGGCATCGCCGGTGTTCGTCGGTATTTTCAATGACGAGAGGAATCCGATCACCAATTTGCCGCCCTCGTTTCTAAGAAGATTGATTTTTAGCCGCACGGTCCTGTCGCCGAAACCGTCGTTTTCTACCGGTTTTCTATTTCTCTTGAAATGCCCAAACATTGGGTCGAATTCTCGTTAGATGGCAATCTCCACCATACTCGCATTGCTGTTTGGTTTGGTGACCGCTTTCTTTGCGGCGGTTTACTGCTTCAAGCCCGACATGATCGTTCGTCAGGCCAATGAAACTGCACCGCGCACGCCCAGGTTGCTACACTTCGCACTTCCTATTCAGCCGCACGAAGGCCGCATCACAGTCCGACAGGTTCGTCGCACCGGACTCGGTCTGTTCTTGCTTAGCACGTGGTTTTTGCTCGTCGCAATCATGTCTATCCTTGGACACTGACGTTGCAGATTGCGGATCTAACCAGTCGATGAAGCCAACGACCCCATTCCGAAATGCGTTCAGCGTGTTTACCACGACACCCTGCCCTGCCTTATCTCTGTCTCGTTAGGCGCTCGAATCGTGTATGACCGTCGAATTATGGATGCTGGCGGCAAGCATCGCCCTGGGCATGGTTCACCTTATCGCGAGCTCGCATCTCATTAGTTGGCAACGCGACTATCGTTGGACTGCTAGCAGCCGCGAGGAGGTGGTTCCGCCACTTCACGGCTTGACGAACCGAGTGGATCAGGCGACGACGAATTTCCTTGAGACATTTCCATTCTTCGCCGCGCTGGTACTGATTGCGCACGTCATCAATCATCACAGCGCACTTACCATTTGGGGCGTGCATCTCTATTTCTGGGCGCGCCTAGCATATTTGATCGCCGCGGCACTCGGCTTAGGTCTCCTGCGTTCGCTTGTATGTTGGAACATAGCCTTCGTTGGTATTGCCTTACTCTTTGTCGCGCTGTTCTGAGGGAGGCCCATGCTAAGTCCCACCGTTCTCGGCGTGATCATTTGCGTCACGGCAGCAATTTTGGAGGGCGCACCCGTAGGCACAGGTGCTCGTCAGCGACTGGCGCAGCTTCGAATGCCACCTATTCCCCACCATTCGCACTTTGGCTTGTGATCGGTTTCCTGTTCTATGCGATGTGCTTCGTCAATTTGCGCCATGTGCTGAGCACTGGGCTTGTGTCGTCCTCACAGGTGTTTGCGCTGGTGCTGAGGGTTATGCTCTTACTCGCGAATGCGTTTTGGAGCGTGCTGTTCTTTCGTTGGCGCGATCTACGCGCAAGCTTTATCGCATTCGTGCCTTATGCGCTCCTCGTCGCCGCGCTGGTGATCCTTCTCGCCAGGACCGATCCTCTAGGTGCTATCTTGCTTTCGTTCTACTGCATTTACCTTATCTATGCTACTCGATGGGGATATCATTTATGGCGACTTAACACCCCAAACGCCTAACCAGAAACTGGAGCCAACCGCTGGCCGCTGTGATGACTAGCTGACAGCACACCTATGAAGTCCGCCCGCGCAAAGACAAAACGTGGCGTCAACCTCTGTTACGAACGAATGGAGAACTGCTCGACAATCGGCCCGGCGCGAGGGGTACGTTGACTGTGGTGAAATCTCGACGCGTGCATGCGTCTCTAAAATGTGAAGAGAGCGTCCGCGCTGAACATTACCTGATCCTTGTCGCCGTTGTCGAAGACAGCCTTACTAGAGTGGTCGTAGCGGATCTCCGGCCTAAACAGTAAGTGTGAAAGAAATGCGTTTTCGGGGAACGGCTTGATCGCAACGCCAAAGCTTGCCGAGTAGAAGTTAACGCTAACAGGCCCACCGTACGAGAATCCGTTGGCGGCATCCCGATACCACTCCAAACGAGTGTTCAAAGTGAAATGTGGATCTACTGCGTAGCTGAGGTAGCCATCAATCGCGCCCCACTGTTTGGCGCCGCCGTTTAAGCCAGGAATCTCTGCAGCGTTTACGAAATCGATGCCCACGCCGGCGCTGAATTGATCCGTAATCTTCTGGGTTATAACCAAGTCCAAATACGTCCACCAATGACTGTTGTCGCCTTGAGGTAAATTTGGCCCGACACCAATCGGAAACTCGGGGCCTTCCGTCATTACGAAGGTAACGGCAGTCTTGTCGCTCGGTGCCCAGATAATGCGTCCGAGGAAATCCAGGGTGTTGTTCGCGTCGCGCGTTGACTGGTTCCACCCACGCGTGAACCCGGCGTCGAACGTCCACTTCGGGCTGTACACGTAAGTGAATAATACGCCGCTCTGTGTACCCGGTTCGGCGTATAGAAAGGAGTAGCTATGGGAATAGAAGGCTTTGGCAGGGTCGCCAAACGCGTTATAGATGTTCGCGCTGTAATGCTCGAATCCCGCCAGTTCGATCCATTTACCTACTCGAACCCGCATTGGTATGCCGGGCAAGGTGACATCTACCCAAGCTTGCAGCAGGTCCCATTGATTGCGGCCAGTCTGATCATCGAACATTCCGTTTGAATGGATGAATGCGGCGTCAGCGCCGTAAAGGCCTTCCACGCGAAAGCCGACGTCGAACTGATTCTTAGTCGGATCGACGGCTCGCTCCAGGTTCAAGCTAATGTTATCCAGAATGAAACTATTCTTGAACTTGTTATATCCCATGAACGTGGGGCCATCTTCATGATGCGGCGCGCTAAAGTCATAGAAATAACCGCCCTCGACATATCCGTACAGGTTAAGCCCCAGATCCCTGAGAGGTTTACCGAGACCAGTTTGGTCCAGGAGATTCATTAACGGTGCTGGCGTTGGAGTCGCTGGCAGCTGTTCAGCCGCTGCAGGCGGGATGCCACGCTCCTCGCCTGCGACAGCCACTGCGGCGAGACAAAGAGCAAGCGAGAAAATGAAAAGGTGTTTCATGGTTTAGCAGGAACGATCGGCGCGGTTCGTCCAATGCTCAGTTTGGGCGCAGGACGTTGACGCGCGACACGCGCGATTACAATCCTTCTACGTAGGCCGTCTCGCCGTGGATCGCCTCGTCGAGGCCGAGTTCTTCGTGTACATCTTCGACGCGCACCGGCGTGATGCGATCGATGAGCCACAGCATCCCAAGCGTGAAAACCAAGGCCCAGACGGACGAGAACAGTCCGGCCGCAAGCTGCTTCGCAAAGAAGCTCGAGTCCCCGGCGAGCAGTCCGTTCACGCCGCCGTTGGCCGCCGGATTCCACGCCGTCGAAGCAAACACGCCAAGTAGAACGATGCCGAGGAAGCCGCCGACACCATGCACGCCCCACACATCGAGTGCATCGTCCCATCGTAATTTGTTCTTCAGCGCGCAAGCGTAATAGCAGACGACGCCTGCCAAGAGTCCGATGATGACGGCGGTTGTCGGCGACACGTAGCCTGCTGCGGGCGTAATGGTCGCGAGACCCGCTACCGCGCCAGTCAGCAACCCGAGGAATTTCGGTTTCTTCGAGACTCGCCAGTCCACGAGCAGCCAGGCGATGGCCGCGAACGAGGCGGCAATGTCGGTGTTGATAAACGCCACCGCGGTGGTCGCATCCACGCGAAACTCGGATCCGGCATTGAAGCCGTACCAACCGAACCAGAGCAAGCCAGTGCCAAGCGCAACAAGCGGAATGCTGTGCGGACCGCGATCCGCGACTTTGCGTTTGCCAACGTAGAGAATGGACGCGAGTGCGGCCATGCCCGCGATGTTGTGGACGACGATGCCGCCAGCAAAATCTTTCACGCCCCATTGCGCCAGCATACCGCCGCCCCAAATCATGTGGACAAAAGGAAAATAGACCAGGATCAGCCACGCCGTCAGAAACAGCATGTAGGCCTTGAAGGTGATTCGGTTGGTGAATGCGCCGGTGATCAACGCCGGCGTGATGATGGCGAACATCATCTGATAGGCACAGAAAACGATCATTGGGATCGTGTCGTTCGGCGATGGCGTGGACAGGGTGATGCCGCGCAGGCCGGCCCAATTCAGGTTGCCGATGATTCCGAAAAAGTCCGTGCCGCTCTTCTGATCGCCGGAGAAACAAAGCGAGAATCCGAAGGCCCACCACAACACTGTGGTCCAGCCCATCGAGACGAAGCTCTGCATCATGATGGCCAGCACGTTCTTTCGTCCAACGAGTCCGCCATAAAAGAATGCCAGTCCCGGCGTCATTAACATCACCAAGCTGGCGCACAGCAGTGTGAAGGCAGTATTGCCTGTATCGAGATGCAACATTGGTTGTCCTCCGGTAGGCCGCCATTATTTCCACTCTGAGCGGAGGCGTCAAGGCTATGAGAGTGGGTTGAGAAGGCGGTTCAATCCCATAACATTCACGCGCGGCTCGCCCAGAAATCCGAATTGTGGCGGCCGATTGTTTGATAGACAAGAGCGGAATTTTTTTGGATCGACATATTGATTGTTTTTCATTTGCTGGATTGCGGACGCGGATTGTCGATGAACCAGGTCCAGAACAAATGATCGGGTAGCCCCTGTGTTTCGCCTCCCGAGCAACGCCGCACTCGCCACCGTGCTGTTTTATTGCGCTTCTCATCCGACGGCGAACTCCCGTTCGACCCAGCCCCGAAGCCAGTCGCACCTCTCATGTTCGCTACTCGCTCCAATAGAATCGGAACAAACACGAAAACGTAGGTTCGCGCCGCTTTCATCAGTGCTGCTGGTCGAGTGCGAGATTCAATTGCAGCACATTGACTCCGGGATCGCCAAAAACCCCGAGATCGCGCGCATCCGTGTTTTGCTGAATCAACTCGCGCACCTTCTCTTCGGTCATATCACGCGCTTTTGTTACGCGTGGGATTTGCAGCTCTGCGTTTTGCAAACTGATGTGAGGATCGAGTCCGCTGCCGGACGCAGTGACTGCGTCTGCCGGAACGGGATCGGTTTCTTTTAATCCGTTCTCGGCACGATATGCTGCTATGCGATCCTTGATCGCGTCATTCAGTTTTTGGGACGTCGGCCCGAGATTGCTCCCGCTGGAACTCGCCGCGTCGTAGCCATTGCCCGCCGCTGAGGGACGTGGGTGAAAATATTTAGCATCAGTGAATCCCTGCGCCAGTAACTTCGACCCATGCACGGTACCATTTTGATCGACAATCAGACTGCCGTTCGCCTTGTCATGAAAGAGCACCTGTGAGATCCCAAACACAATGAGCGGGTAAAGTCCGCAGCAAACCAATGCCAGAATCAGCGTGGACATCACCGCGCCGCGAATTTCAGTAAAGAGTTCTTTCATAACTAGATGAGGCGTATGCCCGTAATGATCAGATCGATCAGCTTGATCCCGATGAACGGCACAATGACACCACCAAGGCCGTAGATGAGCAGGTTGCGCTGCAAAATCGCCAGGGCGCCAATTGGCTTGTATGCGACGCCGCGCAGCGCGAGCGGAATCAACGCAATAATAATCAATGCATTGAAGATAACTGCGCTCAGGATCGCGCTGGTCGAGGTATGCAGATGCATAATGTTAAGCGGAGCGACGGCTGGGAATGTGGCCATCAGCATCGCGGGAATGATCGCGAAATATTTCGCGACATCGTTTGCGATGCTGAACGTGGTAAGCGAGCCGCGTGTGATCAGCATCTGTTTCCCGATCTCAACGATGTCGAGCAGCTTTGTTGGATTGGAATCGAGATCCACCATATTGCCGGCTTCGCGCGCGGCTTGCGTGCCAGTGTTCATTGCCACGCCCACGTCGGCTTGCGCGAGTGCCGGCGCGTCGTTGGTTCCGTCGCCAGTCATGGCAACCAAGCGCCCGTCGGCTTGTTCGGTCCGGATGCGCTTGAGTTTGTCTTCCGGCGTTGCCTGCGCCATGAAGTCGTCCACGCCAGACTCGGCGGCGATCGCAGCAGCCGTAAGCGGGTTGTCGCCGGTGATCATCACCGTGCGAATCCCCATTTTGCGCAACTGCGCGAAACGTTCTTTCATTCCGCCTTTGACAATGTCCTTCAGCTCGATGGTACCGAGCGTCAGCATGTCGGACGCAACGACGAGCGGCGTACCACCACGATGCGAGATCTCGTCCACCGTCTTTGCGACCGGTTGCGGAAAAATGCCGCCCGCTGATTCGACAAAGCTGCG
The DNA here is from genome assembly GCA_963791385.1 of uncultured Verrucomicrobiae bacterium. Classification (GTDB taxonomy): domain Bacteria; phylum Verrucomicrobiota; class Verrucomicrobiia; order Chthoniobacterales; family UBA10450; genus Udaeobacter. The sequence goes on along the minus strand of CAWBSH010000022.1, from coordinate 183,679 downwards.
CACCGCGTCGGCCGCGCCTTTGCGGATGCGCATCGTCGGTTGCGCGCCATTCGCATGGAGATCGACACCGCTCATGCGTGTTTGCGCCGTGAAAGGCACGAACGTCGCCTCCAGTTCATGCATCTCCCGTGCACGCAATCCGAATTTCTCTTTCGCGAGCACGACAATCGACCGGCCCTCCGGCGTTTCATCGGCCAGCGAGCTTAACTGGGCGGAAGCGGCAAGATCGTTAGGCTCGACGCCCGGCGCAGGATGAAACGCAACCGCCATGCGATTTCCGAGTGTGATCGTCCCGGTTTTATCGAGGAGCAAAACATCGACATCTCCGGCCGCTTCGACCGCGCGTCCGCTCATTGCGAGAACGTTGCGCTGAAGGACGCGGTCCATTCCGGCGATACCAATTGCGCTCAGCAATCCGCCAATCGTTGTCGGGATCAAACAAACCAACAACGCGATCAGCACGGGAATGGAAAAGACTGTGCCTGAATAAATGCCAAAAGGTTTTAGCGTGACGCAGACGAGCAAGAAAATGAATGTCAATGCGGCCAGCAAAATCGTCAGCGCAATTTCGTTGGGCGTTTTCTGCCGCTGCGCACCTTCTACCAGTGCAATCATACGCTCGAGAAAGCCCTGGCCTTTCTCCATTGTCACTCGAATGACAATGCGGTCGCTCAACACGCGCGTGCCGCCAGTCACTGCGCTGCGATCGCCGCCGCTCTCCCTGATGACCGGTGCAGACTCGCCGGTAATGGCTGCTTCGTCTACGCTTGCGATTCCTTCAATCACATCGCCGTCCGCAGGAATCACGTCCCCCGCCTCGCAAACGACGGTGTCGCCTTTTTGCAATATCTGGGCAGGAACTTTCTCTTCACGGCCGTTTCGCAATCGGCGAGCCATGGCAGTCGTGCGCATCCGGCGCAGCGCTGCCGCCTGCGCCTTGCCGCGCCCTTCAGCCATCGCCTCGGCGAAATTAGCAAAAAGAACGGTGAACCAGAGCCAGATCGCCAACTGCGCAACGAAGCCGCGCAGAGCCGGCTTCGGCGGTAAAGATGCCGACCGTAGTGAGTGCTGCGCCCACCATCGTGACGAACATGACCGGATTCTTCACCATCAGACGCGGATTTAGCTTCTTGAAAGCGTCCCCGATGGCAGGACGGACAATGTTCCAATCAAAAAGAGAGCGAGCTTTTGGTTTCATCGATTGTCGATCTTCAAAAGAGTTTTCCGCCCAGCATGAGGAAATGCTCGACCACTGGTCCAAGGGTCAGAGCTGGAAGAAAATTCAGGGCGCCGATCAAAAGCACCGTGCCAATGAGCAAAACAAAGAAGGTGCCGCCGTGAACTGGAAACGTCCCGGCACTGACCGGCGTGACTTTCTTCCGGACTAACGAACCGGCCAGCGCGAGAATCGGCACGATCATCAGAAACCGGCCGATCAACATGGCGAGGCCGATGGTCGTGTTCAGCCATGGCGTGTTGGCGCTAATACCGGCGAACGCGCTTCCGTTGTTCCCCGTGCCGGATGTGAACGCGTAAAGAATTTCGCTCAACCCGTGCGGCCCATTGTTGTTCAGCGCCACGAGGCCCCATTTGCTGACGATCGCCCACGCCGAGAACGCCAGGATGTCGATCGCGAGAATGAGCAACGCCAGCATCGCCATCTTCACGTCGTAGGATTCGATTTTCTTGCCGAGATATTCCGGAGTACGTCCCACCATCAGCCCCGCGATGAACACCGCGAGCACGACAAAGACGAGCATCCCGTAGAAACCTGCGCCGACTCCGCCAAAGATGATTTCGCCGAATTGAATGTTAAACAGCGGAACAAATCCTCCAAGTGGAGTAAAGGAGTCATGCATCGAGTTCACCGCGCCGCACGAGGCGTCGGTTGTGATCGTGGCGAAAAAGGCGGAGTTGAAGATGCCGAAACGAACTTCTTTCCCCTCCATGTTTCCGTTGGCCGCCGCCACGCCGAGATGCTGATGAATCGGGTTGCCGTTCGATTCAGCCCACCAGCACAGGAGGGTGCCACCGATAAATAACGCCAGCATCGCAGCCCAAACGGTCCATCCATGCTTTTGGTTCTTCACCATCCGGCCGAGGTAGTAAGTCAATCCGCTGCCGATCGAAAAGATCGACAACATCTGGAAGAAATTCGAGAGCGGCGTCGGATTCTCGAATGGATGCGACGCGTTGGCATTGACGTATCCGCCACCATTCGTGCCGAGCATCTTCATCGCGATCTGCGAAGCCATCGGTCCCTGCACGATGTTTTGTTCGGTGACGGTTTGCTCTTCCATCACCGGCTTCCCAGTAGCATCGACGACCGGTTTGCCGTCCTTGTCGACTTTGGCGATGGAAACCTTCATCGGCTCGACCAAAGTCGCTTTGGTGTAGGGCTTGAAGTTTTGGATCATGCCCTGCGACACGAGAAACACTGCAAACACGAGACAGATCGGGATGAGCAGGTAATAAGTGACGCGGACGAGATCGAGCCCAGAAATTGCCGATGGTGTTGGCCGTATGACGCGCAATTCCCCTCACGAGCGCTGCGGCGATGGCGATGCCAGTGGCAGCCGAGACAAAATTGTGAAACGTCAGTCCGACCATCTGCGAGAAGTACGACATGGTGGACTCACCGCCGTAGCTCTGCCAATTGGTGTTCGTCGTGAAACTCGTCGCGGTGTTGAAAGAGCAATCCGGACTGACGCCGGCAAGCTTTTGCGGATTGAGGGGAAGAAAATATTGCAACCGCAGAATCGCGTAGGTGAACAGGCAGCCGACCAAACTGAACAGCAGCATTGCGAGGGTGTACTGCTTCCAGTCGTGCTCTTTATTCGGATCGACACCCATGACGCGATAAGTCCCGCGCTCTAATGGCCGCAGCACCGGGTCGAGCCATGTTTTACCGTTGACATCGAGCACTCGCAGCAGATAAAGCCCCATCGGCTTCGTGATCAGCACGAGCGCGACGATGTAAATGGCAAATTGAATCCAACCTGAAGCTTGCATTGGCTATCCTTAGAATTTTTCGGGCCGAATCATTGCCACAAAAAGGTAGATGAACAGTAACAGAGCGATGATGGCGACGATGATTGTTCCCATGGCTTCTCCTAAAGCTTGTCGCAAAAGCGGACGTAAAGCGCGCTCACGATAAAGAACACGACGACAGTTCCGACAAAGATTAAATCGCTCATAAGAAGTTCATCAATTCTCCGGCCATTAAGGTCATCCGCTGAAGGCTAGTCAACGCATTTGCGTTCGACTGCGCGAAATTTGCCGTGAGGTCGCGCCTGACGAACCGCGATTAACCTCGCAGAAGCGAGAGTAAAGCCCGTTGACGCCCAGAATGACGACGATTCCTACGATAATGAATTCACTCATAAACTTGCCCAAATCTGAGCGAACTTTCGCCGTGGCGTTAGTTAAACTGTTTCGGGAAAGTGTTAAAAAAACATTAATGCTGACCCGGGGCGACGCTCGCGCTACCCGAAAAGAACAAGATCGACACCAACACAAATACCGGAATTAGGATTGGAAGGGCGAACTTCCAGATATAGCCGATAAAGCTTGGCGCTGGAACATGCGCATGCTCAGCAATCGTTTTCACCAGCAGGTTGGGAGCGTTGCCGATATAGGTGAGCGCGCCAAAGAACGTCGCGCCCAGCGAGATCGCGATTAATTCGCCGCCGTTGTTGGAAATAAAGTCGGCCACCTGCAACGGTTCGTTGATGTTGAAGCGGTGGAGTCCGAGTGCTGCCGCGAAAAAAGCGAGATAGGTCGGCGCGTTATCGAGCAATGCGGAGAGTAAGCCGGCTGCCCAAAAGAATGCCGTCTGGGAAGTCAATCCCAGTTTCTCGGCTGACCCTTCCATGAATTCCAAAACCGGAATCATCGTTCCGAAAATGCCGAGAAAGAGCCAGCCGATTTCTCCGAGCGGGGCAAACGTAAAATTATTGGCGTCGCGAATTCGCTGGGGCGTTCCTAGATAAGATCCAAGCGCGATCAGAATTACCAGCGGTTCGCGCCAACCCGCCGGCACCGCAATGAGAGCAGCTAAAATAGCAAACAGAAAAATGAAATTGTGCGCACCGTCGCATCGCCATGAAGTCAGCTCCGCCTCATGAATGGTTTTCTTGTTAGAGCGAAGATTGATCAAATCGAGAACGACGAATACAAGGAGAACGATTCCGACTGTCGTTAGCCATTGCCGCCAGCAATGTTCCAGCGTCCAACTGAACGGCACGCCTTTGAGAAACCCGAGGATCAACGGTGGACCGACCGGCAAAAGCGCGCCACCGATGTTGCTGACCAGAAAAATAAAGAACGCGATGTGCATCGGCGCGACGCGGCCTCTGTTCATCGCTATCCACGGGCGGATCAGCAGCATCGATGCGCCGATGGTGCCGATTAGATTGCCCAAGAGCGCGCCGGCAAAGAGGAAGAGAGTGTTTCTCACCGCGCCGCTTGGCGATTTGACGCGCAAATGAATTCCGCCTGCGACAACGAAGAAAGAACCGACGATGACCATGAAGGTCACATAATCGATTCCGGCGTGGACGACGCGCGCGGACTCCTTAATAACCAAGAGATAATAGAGGCAAACGATGCCTGCGAGAGCGATGCAAAGCTTGTGATAATGACGCTCCCAATGACGTTGAGCGATGAGCGGAGCGAGCGCGATCGCCACCAGCAAGATCACAAACGGCACCATGATGGGCCAGTTCAGGTGTGCCGCGGCGGGACCCAGGACCGAAATCATCTTGCCATTGGACTTATCGCAGTGCGATCCGTCAATGAAACTCGGCTTTTTAACGCCTCCTTTGAGGAATGGTGTGAAGACGCAGAGATGCGCGTCGATTAGCTTCGGGATGCGCGTGGCACAGCTAGCAGATGCGCGGCGACTTCGATCTCGGCGGTTTGTGGGAACATGTCGAGCGGCGTGAGCGAATCGATCGTGAATTTGCCCTGCAGCTCTTTTAAGTCACGCGCCAGCGTCGGCGGATTGCAGGAAACGTAAATGAGCACTTGCGGCGCAAGATCGATGATGGCTTTACGAACTCCTTCACTGAGGCCCGTTGCGGGTGGATCGACGATTATTGTGGTAGGGGCCATTGACCTCAATCGCCCGGTCAACGTGTCGTTGCCGCGCCCTGGGCGGTTCGGGTGAACCGCCCCTACCGTTTGCAATTCGGTTTCCACATCGGCGGCGAAGTAGGTTTCCTTCTCAGTCGCGTCTTCTTTCGCAACCGCAATTGCGAATTTGTCCCAATCAATCCCAATTACGCGTTCAAATTTGCCGAGCAACGCTTTTGCAAAGAATCCAGTGCCGCAGTAAGCGTCGATCAACAGTTCTTGCTTTGGGGGAACGAGATCGACAACCAAGTCGCGCAATGCATCTGCGACCTCGTCATTGGTTTGGGAAAAGACCCGCGGGCCGGTTGAAGCCCGCAACGTGTAATGTGCATCGCGCACGCGTGGTTGCACGCGTAACTCCGTCAGAGCACGGTTCACTTCATCGGTCGAAATCGGGCAATACTCGATTTCGATCAATTGGTGCGAATCGCGTCGAAAAAAACCGATCACGCCCTCCTGCGCGTGCACGGTGATGCGATTGCGATACCCGAACTGTTTGGGGGAAGGGATGATCGGTCGCATGGGAACATCTTTCAGTTTGCCAATCCGCTGCAGCGCATCACGAACCTGTCGCCATTTGATCGCAAGCTGATGTTCGTAGCTGATGTGCTGGTAAGCGCATCCGCCACACCGGCCGAAATAATGGCACAGTGGTTCAACACGATCCGGTGAGCTTTCCTTTACTTCGACTAGCTCCGCTTCGACGAATTGCTTTTTTTCGCGCACGATTTCCGCCGAAACAAGCTCCCCCTCAAGGGTGTAAGGAACAAAGACCGCTTTGCCCTGTTCCCGCGCGACGCCTCTTCCGCCGAAAGCGATGTCCTCGATTCGCAGGTCAACAAGGCGCATTTCAATAACACCCTGATTTAGTTGGGTGTCTCCGCCAATGACACAGTTTCCATGCTGGAAAACCGCTGAAGCGGGTACGCGCAGCCGGGCCCGTGTTGAAACGCTGTGTTAATGAGAGTTCTCTGAAACGTCGGTTTCCTAGCGAACGGGTCACGTTTAGCCAAGCGTCCGTTCGATGGCGGCTTCCAGGTTGTCGAGCTTGACGGGTTTGATGAGATGCTCGGAAAAGCCGGCCCGCAAACTTCGTTCGATATCACCATTATTGCCAAAACCGCTGATTGCAATTCCAGGAACATTGGAGATCGCGCTCAATTGCATCATCAGATCCATGCCGGTTCCGTCCGGCAGAGCGATATCGCTAATGAGCAGATCGAATTTATTGCGCACGGCAGCTTCCATGGCCGATCGCACGTTGTGCGTCACCGCGACCAAATGCCCACGACGCGCTAGTAATTTCTCCAGGGCAAAGCAGGTGTCCTCGTGATCGTCAACGAGCAGAATTTTTAAAGCCTGCTGAGACCGTTCACGACTTGCTCTGGTAGGGACCGTTGCTACTTCGGAAGGTGAAAGGGTTGGCATTGAAAAGATGAACGTCGATCCGCGATCGCGCCCATCGCTTTCCGCAGTCAAGCTGCCGCCGTGCGCCTGGGCGAGAGATTTTGAAATGGCCAGGCCGAGACCGAGACCGCCAACGCGGTGCTCAAACGAGCAGTTGCCTTGTTCGAATGGATCAAAAATGCGCTGCATGACTTCTGGTTCCATGCCGATCCCGGTATCACGCACGCTAATCGTCAAGACCTCTGGTGATGGATTGGAGGAAGAGATGGCAATCTCGCCATCCTCCGGTGTGAACTTGATTGCATTCTTGAGCAGGTTCCAGACGATTTGTTGAAATTTTGCAGCGTCTGCCGCTGCGTAATGCGAGTTCGCCCGCAAATTCAGATGTACGTGGAGTCTTTTAGATCTTGCCTCGGCACGGCAAATCTCCACGACATTGGCAACCGCCGCATGCACATCGACTGGAGCGAAACGCAATTCCATTTTGTCTCTGGCGATTCGGGTGAAGTCGAGCAGGTCATCGATCAGTTGTGTTTCCAATTCGATGTTGCGATGGATCATCGCCAGCGATGCTCGGGTAGCTTCAGTTTGCATCGGTTCTGTTTCGAGCGATTCCAACGCAGAAATCACCGGAGTAAGGGGAGTGCGCAGTTCGTGTGAAAGCATCGCCAGGAAATGGTCTTTGGTGCGATTGGCAGTTTCCACGACTGACTTCTGCTGCTGAAGCTTTCCCTCAATATGCCGTCGCTCGGCCATACCGGCTGAAAGCGCCATCGCCGTTATCGTCGGTACCGGCGATCCACGATTGCAGACCCAGCAGCGACTGATTTTCCGTTTCTCTCAGGAATGGCCCGAAACCGTGCAGCGTTCCCCACACCGCGATGACTGACAGGATGAAAATCCCCGTCGCGGTTTCGCGTTGGGTGAAGCGAAAGGCCATCCAAATCACAACGGGTCCGCAAATGAAAGTGAGTGGATAGTTCTTGGCTGAAATCTCCAGCCATCCGCCAAAGACAACTGCACTCAACATCCCTAACAACAGAAGGAGTATGCCGACTTCGGCGGCTTCCTTTTTATTCCAGCGTTGTTTCGACGCAACGCTCCAGAGAAGGACAAGCGGAGTGAAAACAAGATCGCCGGTCGTATCGCCGAGCCACCAAGTCAGCCAGATCGCGCCGTAGTTTGTCCAATGTGCAAAGCCTGCCACGGCAAGACTGGTGACGCCAAAGACGGGGCTGATCACCGTGCTAATCGCTGCTGCCAGCGCAAATTTGAAGACGCGTTGAGGACGATCAAAAACATTTTTGCCTTCGGCGAATCGATTCACCAGCCACGCGCCGGCCACGGCCTCGAGGGTATTGCCCGTGGAAATAGCGAACGAGGTCGCCAGATTTCCAGCCGTCGTGACGTTGACCAGGAATGCGCCAACTAAGATCGCTGGCCACACGCGATAACCGAGCAAGAGTAATGCTGCCAGCGCGATTCCAGCGGGTGGCCATACTGGCGACGCACTTGCATTCAATGAGGCCAGGGTCAAACCGAGTTTCCCGGCTATGAAGTAGCTGACCGTTACGATACCGACGAGCGGCAGCTCGGAAAAACGTCGCGATTGCATAGTCCCAACCGCCTTGGTATGAGTTACTTTGGTGTTCAGGCTAAGGCGGGTCAACGCCTTGATTCGTGCCAAGCTTTCCGCGTGGTTTCCTCCTACTCACCCGATTTTCGCATCGACAGCGCGAACGTTTCCACACTGGTCAGGGTTCACACGGCAAGTAAACGTGCAGCGATGGTACGCCCTTATTGTAGAGCGCGCGCTAATTGAAATCGTGGTGCGTATCGCGCACGTAGGGGTATTTCGACTCGTTACCGACCTCGGGAGGGAATTCTGCGTAGCCGGCATGAATGTAAGGAATGTCCGGTGGCAGTAAGGGTTGATAGCTGTCGTGCCATATTGGAAACGGAAAGGTCAGGATCTCGATAAGGCCGGCCACATGGCGTGCACCCGCGCGTCCCAGTCCGCGCCAAACGCCATAACCAGCCCCGGCAGAATTACCTTCCGTCTGGTTGATTTGGTTAACGGTCACAAAGAACTCGGTCGGAGCGATGACAAAATTCGAAATACCGCGACCGAGTTTGCGCGTTGGACCGTAATCGTTCCCAGGCGGATCCTGGATATCTCCGAAACAAATTCCGGCAAGGCCAAGCACCGACCAAAAAAGAATCAGGGGTTTCATATCGTTATGCGCCAGTTAACAAATATTGAGAAACAATAGCAATATTTATTTTCGCTTCCCGGCAGCCCCGCCGTTCCTGGTCTTCAATATGGAAAGCGCAATCGTAATCCCAAGAATCAGCGCAATGATTCCCAGCGAGAACACCCGGGGTAAGGGAAGGTAATCTGCGGCAATCATTTTGATCCCAACAAAACCGAGCACGAACGCCAGGCCTGTTCGCAGATAAATGAAACGATTCATGACACCCGCCAGCAGGAAGTAAAGGGATCGCAAGCCGAGGATTGCGCAGATGTTGGATGTGTAAACAATGAAGGGGTCGCGAGTGATCGCGAAAATGGCCGGGATTGAATCGACTGCAAAAGCCAGATCCGTGACTTCAATTACAATCATCGTCAAAGCAAGCGGGGTGAACATCCAGCGGTCATTCACGCGCACCTTAAAATGTTCATCGTGAAAGTCTGGGGTAATCGGAAGAATCCGGCGACAGATTTGCATCACGCGCGTTTCCCTGAAATCGCGCGCGGGATGTTTGCCGCAAAACATGCGTGCCGCAGTGATCAGCAGGAAGAACCCGAAGAGATAAAGAATGAAATGAAAGCGCCGCACTAAAGCGATACCGAATAAGATCATCGTGCCGCGCGTGATAAGTGCACCGATAATTCCCCAGACCAAGACCCGGTGTTGCGCGCGCGGTGGAACACGGAAATGCGTGAAGATGAGCACGAACACAAAGATGTTGTCCATGCTCAGCGAGTACTCGATCAGATAACCTGTAAGAAAATCGAGCCCGTGGTGTGGCCCTTTCACACGCCACACCACGCCATTGAAGGCTAGCGACACCAGAATCCAAATCGCGGTTCGCCGCGCCGCGGCCCCCATGCTTAGCTCGCGGCCGCGTCGGTGAAAGGTGAAAAGGTCAATCCCAATGGCAACGAACACGCCAATGTGAAAGGCGATCCAAAACCAGATGCTCGTCGTCACGGCGGGGAGGTTTTCATGCCGCGAGGCGTGGGGCAATCGCAAATTGCGCGATCGACCGATGCGACCTATACGTCACAGGTGACGCATTTGTTTTCATAATGGAGGCTGAATTAGAAAAGCTCGCCGAAGCTGGAAAGCTTAGTCCTAGGGCCGCCGAGCAACTGCAAAAACTACAACCGGGCACATTCTGTTTGCACAAGAGCTGGGGATTCGGCCGGGTCCGCGAATGGAACCTGTTGCTGAACCAGATTGTCATCGATTTCGACGGCAAGAAATCTCATCCGATGCAGGCGCAATACGCGGCAGAGAATCTGACGCCGCTCGCCCCGCAACATTTTCTAGTCCGAAAAGCGATGGACATCGGGTCGATCAAGAATCTGGCCTGGGAAAATCCGGTCGCAGTCGTACGCAGTATTTTGGAAAGTTTGGATGGCAAAGCCAGCGCCCAGCAGATCGGGGAATGGCTCATTGGCGACATCCTGACTGAAGCTGAATGGAAACGCTGGTGGGAATCAACCAGGAAAGCACTCAAAGCAAGCGGCGCATTTTCGGTCCCCGCAAAGAAGATAGATCCAATTCAAGTCCGCGGCGAAGGCGTATCGCACGCGGACGAGTTGCTCGCTGCGTTTAGCAAGGCGCGGCAGCCAAAGCAGCAAATCGCGGCGCTCGAGCAGATCATAAGATCTCACGAGCAATTTAAGGAACCGGAAAAACAACTTCAGCCGATCGTTGTGGCGATCGAGAACGCCGCAGCGCGCAACCAGAAAATGCATCCTGAGATGGCGTTCGAACTAATTCTGGCGCGAGACGATCTGCTCGCGCGCGTTCCGTCACTGCACACCACCCACATTGGTCTGACTCTTTCGAAGCTGATTGTGGAAGAGGAAAAGCGCCTGACATCGATCCTGCCGAACTTGCCGGCGGCCAAAGAGAAACGAGTTTTGCAAGCGTTGCCATCCGCACTTGGCTCGGGTTGGACAGAACGCGCCTTGCACCTGATGGAATCGAGCCACGGTCGCATGGTTGCGCAAATCCCGCGCATCTTGAACGAAACCGGTCAGCACGCTGAGCTTAGGACAATGCTCGAGCGAAGCATTCGCGAACATTCGGCCACGAGCGAAATGCTCACTTGGTTGTGCAGCGAAAAGGAAAGCTGGGACGAGCTGGTTAATCCGGATTTGTTGTGGGCGATTCTAGCCGCGCTGGAGCGCGAACAGCACAGTTCTCCCGGGCGCGCCAGCAAATTGCAACGGGCGGTGGGTGAAGACAGGCAATTGCTTGGGCAAATCTTCCAGAAAACCGACGTCGGCGTGGCGCGCGACGCGATGCGTCGGCTTCAGTTAACGCCGGTGTTCGATGAGCTGACGAAACGCTCACTCCTCGCACGAATGGTCAAAGTTCATCCGGAGTTGGAAAGCACGATCGCGGGTACGCAACCGCAGGAAAAAACCGCGCCACTCATCGTGTCGTGGAGCAGTTTGGAAAAGCGCAGAGCGGAATACGAAGAGATCGTGAAAGTAAAAATTCCCGAGAACAGCAAGGAAATCGCCATCGCCAGGTCGTACGGCGACCTCAGCGAGAATTTTGAATTTAAGGCGGCCAAACAAATGCAAAGCGTCCTAATGCGACGCAAAGCCGACCTGGAACAGATGCTGCACGACGCCCGCGGCACTTCATTTGAAAATCCGGACACATCGCGCGTGTCCATCGGCACAATCGTCGCTCTTCGTGACGTGGCGACAAACCGGGAAGAGACCTACACAATTCTCGGGGCATGGGATAGTGACCCCGACCGGCACATTATCTCGTACCAAACCGCGATTGGCCAGGCACTGCTCGGCCATGAAGTCGGTGAAACCGTCTCTTTGAAAACGGAGCATGGCGAAGCGGAATCTACAATAGTATCCATCCAGGCCGCGCCAATTGACGAGATGAAACCGGCCGTCGCTCCCACACAGGAATCTGGTGTGCAAACGGCTACTGCCAAATAGCCCGTCTGGACTTAAGCGTTTGTCGTGATCGGCAACTAAACGCGACCCCCCTAAATCAGCAATTCGTAGGAGAGAATGCTCAGACAGTAGATTGCCGCGGTTTCCACTCGCAGGATGATTGGTCCGAGGGTGATCGGCTGACAGCCATAACGGCGCGCGAGCGCTAACTCCGCAGGCGTAAAGTCACCTTCCGGCCCGACCAGCATAAGTACGCTTCGAGGACGATCACCGTGCTCGCCGAAATATGTTTCCAGAATTTTTTTAAAGTGTTGCGCGTCGGGCTGGAGCGATCCGATGAAGCGAAGATCGAAGCTTTGCTCCGACGCTGACGAAAAGAATTCTGGTAAGTTTTTCGGCGGGTGCACGCGCGGCAGCCAGTTTTGGCCGCACTGCTTGGCCGCCTCGATAGCGATCTGCTGCCATTTCGATTGTTTCTGCACAGCCGATTCGGAATCGAGCTGAACAACCGTGCGGTCGGAGATGATCGGCGCAATTTCGGTCGCGCCGATCTCAACCGCTTTCTGCACGATCAACTCCATGTTTTTCCCTTTTGGGATTGCCTGTCCCAGGACGATCCGACAGCGCAGTGGTGGTGTTTGCGCTTCGTGTACTTTTCGCAATCGGATTTCGTCGCCGTCAGGATTGATAATTTCCGCAGTGAGTTCACGCCCATGCCCATTGAAAAGAACAAGTCTCTCCCCGGCTTTCATTCTCAGCACCTGGCGCGCGTGATGAGCCTCGGAGCCGCGCAACGCGAGTGCCCGAGAGTCCCAGTTCTCAGGTGAAACGTAAAATCGATGCATGTGGCCTACACGCTTGATTGGAGACCCTACGCGTAATTCAACGCGATCTCCGAGTTTAGCGTCAGCACGGTGTCGAGTGATCTACTTATTCCAAACTCTACAGCGCGCCGTTGAAGCGCCGTGATTACACTCTCGGTGGCAATGTTTCCAACCAGCGCATCCTGCGCGAATGGACATCCACCAAGGCCGCCGATGGCCGAATCGAAGCGGCGGCAGCCTGCGTCGTACGCGGCGAGAACTTTTGATGCGGCCTCGCCTGGCGCGCTGTGAAGGTGCACGCCGATGTCACATTCTGCGTATTCGCCTGTTACCGACTCAAACAAACGGTGAATCAAATCAGAACTCGCCATCCCAACGGTGTCAGCGAGTGAAATGGATCCAATGCCGAGACTAACCAGTTTATGCATCGCCTCCAAAATTCGGGTCTCGTCCCATGGATCACCGTACGGATTCCCGAATGCCATTGAAATGTAGGCCACAACACCCAGCTCCGCGGTTTCGGCTGTTCTCTTAATCAATTCCAGAAGCTTGTAGGATTCTTCGATCGTTTGATTCTGGTTTTTGCGCAGAAAGGTCTCGGATATTGAGCAGGGGAAGCCCAGAATTGAAACTGCTTGGGTGGCAATGGCGCGCTCAGCGCCTTTTTCATTTACAACAATGCCGATGATTTCGACATCGTCCGGCACATCGATTTGCTCAAGCACCTTCTCGCTATCGGCCATTTGCGGGACGGCCTTGGGAGAAACGAAACTTACGGCATCGATATGTTTGAAACCCGCACCAATGAGTGCGCGCAAGTAACGCGCCTTTAGTTCGGTAGGAATCTGCCGGCTCAATCCCTGCCACGCATCGCGGGGGCATTCGATTAGCTTGAGGTCATTGCGAAACACGGAAATCGCAGCCGTCATTTAAAAAATTCCGTTGCGCGGTCGAAGAAGCTTTTGCGCATTGGAGTGTTTTCATCGCCGCAAAGCGCAGCGAATTCCTCGAGCTTGCGGCGTTGCTCTGGATTCAGGCGCGACGGCACCTCGACGATCAGCCGCGCAAACAAATCACCGTGACCGCGCCCATTTACGTTTGTTATCCCCTTTCCGCGCAGTTTAAACATTTGCGCTGTTTGCGTGCCTGCGGGGACTTTGAGCTGCGCTTTGCCTTCAAGGGTCGGCACATCGATTTCGCCGCCCAACGCCGCAATCCAGAACGGGATCGGCACGTCGCAGTACAAATCGTCGCCTTCGCGGTGAAAGATGTTGTGCTCCTTGAGGTGGACGACCACATAGAGATCGCCCGCCGGTCCGCCGCCAACGCCAGCCTCGCCGTTTCCGGAAGAACGTAATCGGGTGCCCTCCCTGATTCCGGCAGGAATCTTCAGCTTGATCCGGCTTAGCTTTTCGACGCGTCCTTCGCCGCCACATTTCTGGCATGGTTTTTCGATGATCTCGCCGGCGCCGTGGCAGCGAGGACATGTTTGCGAGATATGAAAAAAACCGCGCGAACTAATGACCTGACCACGCCCGCCACACGCTGCGCAGTTGACCCTGCGCGAGCCGGGTTCAGCGCCGCTGCCGTGGCATTTTTCGCAGGTATCAAGCTTCTCAATCTCGATCGCTTTCTCGGCGCCAAAAGCCGCCTCCTCTAGTCTAACTTCCATGTCATAGCGCAAATCTGATCCGCGACGACGATCATCTGTGCGCTGACCGGAGCCGCCACCGAAGAATGTCTCGAAAAGTCCTCCGCCAAATCCAACGCCGCCGAACACGTCCCGAAAAATTTCGAATGGATCATGAAAACCGCCACCGAAACCAGCACCTCCCTGCGCGAACGCGGCGTGTCCGAAGCGATCGTACGCGGCGCGCTTCTCCGGATCCATCAGCACGTCGTACGCTTCACCTAACTCTTTGAACTTTTCCTCGGCGTGCGGGTCGTCGGGGTTTTTGTCGGGATGAAACTTTACGGCGAGCTTGCGATAGGCGCGTTTGATTTCTTCAGCGGCGGCAGTCCGTTCGACGCCCAAAACCTTGTAATAATCGCGTTTGTCCGTGGCCATTCAGCGATTAGTCCTTTGTGACGTAATGTGGCTAACCAGGGAAGCAAGCAAGAACGGTCACTTCTTTGCAGGACCGCTGGAGACAACCACCCGCGCAGGCCGCAAGAGACGATCCTTCAAACGATATCCTCGCCGGGCTTGGCGAATGACCGTTCCTTCGCGAGATTCGCTCGGCTCATGACCAACCGCTTCGTGCAGGTTCGGATCGAACTTTTTGCCTTCGGCTTCGATCGGTTCCAATCCGTTTTCCGCGAGCAAATCGTTCAGCTGTTTTTGAACCAGAACCATTCCGGAATAAATCGGCGATTCCTGTGCCTGGGTTTTTGCCGCGGCCAGGCCGAGCTCGAAGTTATCCAGAATCGAGGCCAACTGCTGGAGCAACGCGCTGTTTGCATATTTAATCGCCTCCTCTTTTTCTCGGGTAGCGCGTTTCTTGTAATTTTCGAAGTCAGCCTGGCTGCGGGCCGCAAGATCGCGGAACCGGTCGAGATCGGCTTGCAAGCCGGCCATTGCATCTTCGGAATCGGTCGCAGTGGCAGGAGCGGGCGAGGGTGCCGGCCTTGCCTGTGCTGATACATTCATTTCCTGGTCTTGCTCGGGGGAAGGAATTTTTTTCATGTTTTGCGGATGGCGATCAATGTCATGTCGTCGTTTTGCGGAACCGAACCGGTAAACTCACGCACGTCCTCAATGATCCTCTTTACAATCGCTTGCGCGCCATCGTCTGCGCTGGCGCGGACTGACTGCATCATACGGTCGACACCAAACTCGTCTCCCTCGGAGTTAAGCGTTTCAGTTACGCCGTCGGTGTAGAGAACGAGGCAATCATTGCGCTCGAGTGGTACCGCGAAATCAACTGTAAGTCTATCGAACACGCTTCCGCTGTCAATTCCCACCACCATTCCCGGTGACTTCACCGCGGTAACGGTTTGTGACTGCCGCTGGTACCACAACGGGGCATCATGCCCAGCGCGTGCCAGCGTAACACCGTCGTGATGATGATCGAGGATCAGATAGGCCATACTGATAAACATGTCTTCCTTAACATCCGGATAAAGCTGCCGATTTACCTTTCGCAGGACATCCGCAGGCGATGGGTTCCGGGCCGCCTCCGCGCGCAAGACGCTTCGGCAGATCGCCATGATGAGCGATGCAGGCACTCCTTTCCCGGAGACGTCAGCGATCGCGACGCCCAACCGATCTTTATCCACGTCGATGTAATCGAAGTAGTCGCCGCTTACCTGGCGGGCCGGCACATTAATACCGCTGATTTGAAATCCATTGATGGCCGGCGCTTCTGACGGGAGCAGGATACGCTGAATGTCTCGTGCGATTTCGAGGTCGTGATCCAGGCGTTTCTTTTCGTTCGCCATCGAATAAATGATGGCGTTGTAGAGCGCAAAGGCGGATTGTTCGGCAATCGATTTAAAAACGACAAAATCTGCCTGCGAAAACGGCGCACCCATTGGCCCGTTCGCCAACGCCAGCACACCCATATCCTGGTTTCCATAACGCAGCGCTGCAGCCATCACTGACACGCTGCCAAAGGCGCTTCCGCGCAACTTGGCCAATTCCGTCGCTTCAGAGAACTCGTTCAGACACACAGCCTGACCTGTTTGCCAAACGCGCCCAATGAGTCCTTCCCTCGGCCCAATCGTGTGGAGCCGCAGAAAACTCTCCAGAGCGACGGGATTGGCAGCCGCCTGTTGCAGAATATCGTGCGGAATATCAACCAGCGGCGGACAGCCCTTGGAGATGAACACGGGCGTGAGCTTCCCGCCGCTGCGATCACTCACATAAAGCGCGCCGCCGTGTGCATCCAGAATACGCGTGGCGCCCTCGACGATGAGCCGATGTAGTTCCTGAGGTCGAATCGATTCCTGGAAAGCCTCGCCCAAACCGTGCAGGAAATCGAAGACGAGTGTTTCCTCGACTTGAATTTCCTCATGCGAGCGCTCCAGCCTGCGAATTCGTTGCGTCTGGAGGTAAGCAGTGACAACCCACCCGGCCACAGACGCGACAAGCAGTCCAAGGAGAATGGTCGGCCACATTGCGCAGGGCCAGCTTACTTCGAAGACGTCTCGTGATGAAGATCTTGTCTTAAGAAATCGAGAACGTCCTTAAAGCGAAAGATATTTTCCGGCGCCGCCTCACAAAGCGCCTCGTGAGCCTCCAGCATTGTTTCTGCCTCTTCCTCTTTCCTCGAATGCGGTGATTGGTCTCGGGTGGCTTGCTCGAGCGCCTCACATTCCGGGGCGCCCGCGCCATCGCTGTGGATGTCGAATATCTGGTCTAATCCAAGCCCAGAAAGCAGTTGCTGGCTGCGGTCTCCGCAATGGACGATATGAAGATGGCCATGGCCGAGTTCCTTCAGGCGCAACGCCACGCTCGCCATCGTGCCCATGAATGTGGAATCCATCATGGCGCAATCCGCAAGGTCGACCACAAATTCGCGATACCCGCGGTCCAACATTTCGCGCGCGAACTCCTTGAGGTTGCCGCTATTGAGGAAACTGCCTTTTCCCTCCACTTTCACCCATACGGTCGGCCCTCTTACCCCAACTTGAATAGATGAGTCCACAGTTACTCTTTCAAACGATACCAGTCCGAAAGGCATGCTGTCAAACCTGGCAGAGGCTTGGGGAAAATCTCCCTTCAACTGATCCCGAGTGCAGCTCTTAAAGAGCTGCATCGCTGCTGACTTACGGGTGCACGGGAAAGAATAGCGAGGCGGCCGGTCGGGCTATTTACTCCCAGAGAAATGAGCGGTTCTCCGCCACGATTCGGCCGTTCGCGATTAACAGGCATCTCCAGGCAATCACTTGCCCATCGTCAAGGTAATCGTCCCCGATCACCTTGAATTCTGTCTTGTGCGTGCCGCGCACGTTTTTATACGTGATTTCCTGAGCTTGGACGTGTTCGTGCAATTTTTCCTGACGATACTCCAGACGCACTGTGATGTCGGCGGGGCGTTTGGCGCGCCAAAAGAAATCGAAGTAATTACCAAAACGCTGGCGTTGATCAAGCCCCGTCACCGCACCAAACAATCGATATTGCCTCTCAAAAGTGATGGGGGCGTCCTGAAGCGTAGCAGTTGCCTGGTTCGGCGAATTTGACTTTCCGCCAATCTTGTTCGTCGTCTGGTGCGCTCTTTGGCTTGCCGTAGGCGCTAGCGCGCTTAAGAAGAAGAGCTTCGTTTTTCTAAATTCGAAGTCTTTGTCCAAGGCCACCGGTAGCGGAGTCACTTTTTCTACTACTTTCGGTTCTGGCCGAGTCCCCTTGCCGGAAGCGGACAGAGCAAGAAACGTCAAAACGAAAACTATCGTGGCGAATCTCATTTCCATAATAAAGCGGCTCCATCAAGTCGGTGTCAACGCGCAACGGACAGGTGCCACAGGTCCGACGAACGCTATGGAACTCGCCGGGATTCGGAAGTATTTTTTTTCGTGATTCAAGTTCGTTACGAGCACGGAGTTTACTTGCCGAAACAGGATATCTGGCTCGATCCATGGGAGGCAAAAGACTTCGGGTTCGTTTCGCACGCGCATGGCGACCACATCGCACCGCACAAGGAGATTATCGCTTCCCAACGCACAGCACGCCTAATGCGAGTCCGCCTGCCGGGCTCGCGTATCGAGCATGCTCTGCCATTCGGTGAAAGACGCTCCGTTCGCGGTATCGACCTGATGTTGATACCTGCCGGGCATATATTTGGTTCAGCGCAGTGTCTGATTTTCGCTGACGAGGGGACGCTTCTGGTACACGGGCGATTTCAAGCTGCGTCCCGGGAAGTCCGCCGAGCAAGCGGAGTGGCGTAAGGCCGAGACACTCGTGATGGAAACAACTTTTGGACTCCCGCGTTATCGTTTCCCACAGACAAAATCAGTCGTGGATCAAATGGTGGCGTTTTGCAGCGAAGCCATTGAGGCTGGAGAGGTCCCCGTGCTGCTCGGCTATTCGTTAGGCAAAGCACAGGAAATCCTCTGTTCCCTGGATGGCGCCGGCTTAACACCCATGTTGCACGGCTCGATTTTTCGAATCACCCGTATCTACGAACAGTTTGGCCAATCGTTTTGTAAATACGCGCGATACAACCCGAGTGACGTCGCAGGGAAAGTGTTGATCTGTCCGCCGAGTGCAAATCGATCGGAGATGCTGGAGAAAATCCCGCGCAAACGTGTTGCGCTGGTCAGTGGTTGGGCCGTCGATCCCGATGCCGTTTATCGTTACCAGGTTGATGCAGCCTTTCCCTTGTCTGACCATGCGGACTACGACGATTTGCTTCGATACGTCGAATTGGTGCAGCCGCGCCGGGTGTTAACAATCCACGGATTCGCCGCAGCGTTTGCCTGCGACCTTCGCCGTCGCGGAATAGAGGCATGGGCGTTGAGCGAGGAAAACCAGATGGAGTTGCACTTCGGAGCCAAGGATTGCGCACCGCGATCCGTCCCGGAACCTGTTAGAACACCAAGCAATCCACGCCAGTCAACCTCAGGATCTGAATTTCTGCGGTTTGCCGATGTGGGTGAAACCATTGCAGCGACTCCGGCAAGATCGGAGAAGATTCGTTTGCTATCCGATTGCCTACGGAGCCTAACAAGGGAGCAGCTTCCGATTGCAGCCACGTATTTCACCGGAAAGGCATTTGCTCAAAGTGATCCGCGGGTATTGCAGGTCGGATGGGCAGTAATCTTCCGGGCGTTGCAGGACGCGACCAGAATCGGCGATGCTGAATTTCATCGCGTCGCTGGCAGGAACGGCGATGCGGGCAAAACTGCTTTTGAAGTACTCGATGGGCGAACGGCACCGCATTCATTCAGCATTCGTGAATCGGCTGAATTGTTCCAAAATCTTCATCGCGCGCGGGGGCCGATCGCGAAGGCAAAGTTGCTACAGGAACGATTTTCGATTTTGTCCCCGCGCGAAGGCCAGTACGTCGTCAAGATTTTGACAGGCGATCTTCGCATCGGCCTGCGCGAGGGCCTGGTGGAGGAAGCGATCGCCAGGGCGTTTGATGTTTCGCTCGAAGAGGTCAAACACGCCAACATGTTGTTAGGCGACATCGGACGCACCGCGCTGCTGGCTTCCCGAAAAGAATTGAACCAAGCCGAACTATCGATGTTTCGTCCGATCAAGTGCATGCTCGCCACTCCCGAACCAGGCGCGGATGCTGTTTGGAGCCGCTTTATCGAGGCGAAGAGTTCTGCGATCAGTCGCCAGCCGCGGTCATCCACCCATGCTACAGTCTATGTTGAGGACAAATTCGACGGCATTCGCGCGCAGCTCCATCGCAGCAGAGACAGAGTCGAAATTTTCTCGCGCGATTTGAGACGGATTACTGGACAGTTCCCGGAGCTCGTCGAACAAGCCATGAAGTTCGACCAGGAGCTGATCGCCGACGGTGAAATCATAGCTTTCGCAGAAGGCCGGCGACTGACGTTCTTCGATTTGCAAAAACGACTCGGGCGCAAGGACGAGAACGCGGACCTGTTTGCACACGCGCCAGCGGATGTGCCAGTCGCCTTCGTGATTTTTGATGTTCTCTGGATGAACGGGCACTCGCTCTTGCGGACGCCGCTGCAGGAGCGACGGCAGCAACTCGGGACACTCATTTTACCGCCTAAGTTCCGCAGGGCGAAGGTAACGCCGGCGCATTCTGCCAGCGAGATTGAGCAAATTTTTCAGGATGCACGCCGGCGCTTGAATGAAGGTTTGATGATCAAAGACCCGGAAAGCCTCTATCTGCCGGGCACCCGTGGAATGTATTGGTTCAAACTGAAGCGCGAATTGGCGACGCTGGATGTGGTGGTTGTCGCGGCGGAGCTTGGCCACGGCAAACGCAATAATGTACTAAGCGATTACACGTTTGCAGTGCGCGACGAAATCTCCGGCCAACTCTTGCCGATCGGCAAAGCCTACAGCGGGTTGACTGACGCTGAGATCGCGGAGTTAACAGAGCACTTCAAACAGAACACGATCGCCGATCACGGCCGATATCGCTGGGTGAAAGCGGATGTCGTGCTCGAGGTGGCTTTCAATTCAATCCAGCCCAGCACACGTCACGCCAGTGGATTGGCGCTGCGTTTCCCAAGGATCAAAGCGGTTCGACGCGACAAGAATGTTGATTCCATCGATACAGTCCAATACGCGCGCGAGCTTGCCAGGCAGTCAACAAATTCACCAACCGATTTCGAGAAGAGCGCCTGACGAGCGTCCGACAGTCACTCTGGGGTCGGCGATAGAGTCGGCGAAGCTGCCTCGGTGGCGGGAGCTGTCTCCTGCGGGCGTGGTAGCGGCCGAGTTGCCCTCATTTTTTGTACCTCTTCCAGCCTGCGCTGCCTTTCAGCGAGGCGCTCCTGAATTCGTTGTTCTCGGTCAGCTCTTCCCTGAGAGGGATCTGCAATGAGGCTTTTGAATTCAGGCGGAACGGTCCGCTGAGGTTCGCCCGGAGCGACTCGGGGCACCGCAGGAATCCTCGGCTTCCCGGCCAAGTTCTCTCGTGCGGCCAACGCTTTCTCCCTTTCATCCAGTGCTTTCTCCCGAGCGTCCAGCTCCGCTTTGCGTTGAGCGAGTTGTTGTTCAGCGGTTGAATCTTGCTTTTGACACGAGCAAACCAGCGCAAAAGGAATCAGCATCGTGAGGACGAAAAGTTTTTTCATATTGACGGTGGATTGGTCTTGTTGTGTCGGACGAACAAAACGGAGCACTTCTCGTTGTCAAACGAAACTTAGCGCTCCGTAGCCCGTGGCGTGGGCAAACTCGCCGGCCTAACGACGACCACTTCTAAGCCACGCCGAAAACGTTGGACGTTGGCAAACACAGCCAGCATCGCCAAGCAAACGACAATGATTAGCATCAACAAAACAGCGATTTTTGGGGCTCGGCGCTGTGGCGATTCTTCAGCTGCTGTTTCTGGCAAATTCACGCCCCAGTATCGAAGTTAACGCAGCGAGCGCAACGAGTTAGTGCACGTCAGTCGAGACGCAGCGCCGCGATTGCGCTCATTACGCGGTCACTCAGCCGCGCGTAAAGATTTTTTCCTGCCGAATCCAGGTCGGCTGCGTCGAAAAAAATCGGTTCTCCAACGACAACAGTAATTGGCACAAGACGAAGGCGACCGCCGCTGCGCGGCAGCGCTTCGTGCGCGCCAAAGATCCGCATTGGGACAACCGGCGCGAGTGTTTTGGCAATCACTAGGCCCAATCCCGGCTCGGCTGGTTGCAAGTTGCCGTCGAGTGTCCGCGAGCCTTCGGGAAAAACCAGGACGCCATTGCCGGCCTGCAAGACGCGGATCACAGCTTTAATGGCGCTGCGATCGACCCCTTCCTGATTGACTGGGATAACGTTCAGTTTTGGCAAAACCCAACCCAACAGCGGCACATTCAAAAGCGTCCGCCGAGTCAAAAAATAAATCGCCCGATCACACGCAGTTCCGGCCAATGGCGGATCGAGGTAGCTCTGGTGGTTCATCGCGAGAATCACCGGCCCGCTCTGAATCATGCGCTCCCGATGAATCACTCGAAATCGAAACAATAATCGCCCGGCCAGCCGCGCGAAATGATAACCAACCCAGTAGTAGAAATTCATTCACCGGGCGCGCGATTTCGTGAGCGGAGGATCGCCGATAGCCAAACCCAATTGTTTCAGCCGCCTCATGATATCGTCCACGACTTGATCAATTGTGACGTGTGAAGTGTCGATCACGTGCGCATCAGTCGCGATCACCAGTGGCGAGAGCGCACGTGAAACATCATCGTGATCGCGTATGGCGATTTCATCGCGTTCCCCTTGTGCAGCACGACGTTGAAGACGGACCTCAGGCGAAGCATCGATATAGAACTTGTAGGGCGTGTCTCGGAAAACGACCGACCCAATGTCCCGCCCCTCGATCACGACGTCATGTCCGCCGGCGCAGTCATGAAGTTTCTGTGAAACGATTTGCCGGACGCGCGGCAATCTGCTGACCCGAGAGACGCTTTCGTTCACACGATCGTCACGCAGATGGTCCATGGGATCGTTATTGTTTACAAGGATGCGCGACTCGTTGTCTTGAACGGCGCAGGTAAGCGCGGCTAAATCCAGCGCAGCACCAATGTGGTCGCTCTCCTCCGGCCGGATGTTTTTTTGCAGGAGATGCCAGGTGATCGCACGATAAAATCCACCAGAGTTGACGTAGATAAAACCGAGCCGCCGGGCAAGCTCCCGTGCAACACTGCTTTTTCCCGATGCCGCGGGACCATCAATGGCGATGACGCGATCTGAGCGCCGCTGGGAAGCGTTTGATCCCATGGGTATTCAGTAAGTAACGGAATTTGCTAGCCTTCCTCCGCCGGCGCGGGAGCGAGCGAGCCGATCACAGGCGTGCTGACCTGCATCCGTTTTGGGTTCGTAAATTCTTCAATTACTGTTTCGAATCCCGGATACGAATCGCGAATACATTCGGCGTCCTGAATGACGGTCTCGCCGTCAGCAAACAGGCCCGCTATGGCAAAGGCCATGGCAATGCGATGATCGCCAAAACTCGGCACCCGAGCGCCGTGGAGCGGCGCCGGACCATAAATTTCAAGACCGTCACTTAACTCGTTAACTTGCCCGCCCATAGCGCGCAAGTTATGGGCTATCGCTGCAATGCGATCGGTTTCTTTGACGCGCAATTCCTCTGCATGCCGGATTGTTGTTTTCCCGCTCGCCAGGACGCCTGCGATAGAGAGAATCGGCAGCTCATCAATCAGTTGTGGGACTTCCTTCCCCTGAATGACGGTTGCCTTAAGCGGGACACCGGTGACTTCAACAACGCCGCGCGGCTCAAGCTGCTCAACATCCTCGACGGCCTCTCGGACCTGCGCGCCCATTCGAAGCAGCACTCCCAGCATCGCCGTTCGCGTATCGTTCAAACCAATGTTGCGAATGAGTAGATGACCACGCCGTTGCGCCGCAGCGGCAACCAGCCAAAAAGCCGCCGAAGAGATATCACCCGGAATGTCAAAATCCCGAGACTCTGGAACCTGGTCGCCGAAAACTGTCACGCTGCCGTCAGCTTCTGTAGTCGTACGCACCAGGAAATAATTGAGCATTTTCTCCATGTGGTTGCGCGTAGGTGTCGGTTCTTCGACCGTCGTTTTGCCTCTGGCGAAGAGACCCGCCAAGAGCAATGCGCCTTTGACCTGTGCGCTCGCCACAGAGGGACGATAGTGAATTCCCCGAAGTGACCCGCCGGAGACGCGCAGTGGCGGCGTTCCATCAGGACCTTCAGCGACAACGCTCGCCCCCATCTCACAAAGCGGAGCGATGATTCGGTCCATTGGACGTTTCGTGAGTGCCGGATCTCCCACCAGACGACTCTCGAACTTTTGTCCGGCCAGCAGACCTGCGACAAGACGGATCGTAGTCCCGGAATTACCGCAGTTGATGTCTGCGGTTGGCGCAGTGAGGATTCGCCTTTTTCCGTGAACGACCAACTTGGTGGCCTCAGGCTGCTCGATCTTGATTCCCAATGCGCGCATCGCATTCACCGTGTGCATGCAATCTTTGCTGGGAAGAAATCCGTTCAGCGTGCACACGCCGTTCGAGAGAGCAGCGATGATCACGGCGCGATGTGAAATGCTCTTATCGCCCGGTACACTGATTTCGAGATCGATTCGAGGGGCTCGCTTTACCCGCAACTCCATACAATCAACTGAACGTCCTGATGTTCATGCCGAATGCTCGGATAAAAAGCCTGTGCTGAGCTAATCTGGCATTCAGTAACCCGCATCAACGGAACTCGGGAGCGGCTTGCGTTATGGCACAAGGAAAATCTTGTCCGTGTAAGGATCCTTCACTTCAGTGCCGGGAGGGAATCCTTCCACATCGATATATTTGCCGGGCGAATACGGGCTCTCCACGAGGTGCGGTTTTCCGGGGACAGGAATCCCGTACGGATAATCGCCCTTTGCCACCTTTGTCGGCGGCGGCGCAGCTGTAGGCGGAGGTGTAGATGCTACTTGCGGCGGGGGTGGCGGCGGCGTACCCGTGGGCTGTACCGGCCCATTCGGGTTGAACGGTTGCTGCGGCGGCGGGTATTCTTGCGTCTGAGTGGAAGCGTAAGTCGACGCCCTGTGATGTTGGGTCACTGGTGGCGGCTCCTCAGCGCATGAGGCGAGAAAGAAAGCCGCGAGCAGAGCAAGAGGGAGTGAAAATTTCATAATGAAAACTTTTTGTAATCGTATCCGGAGTCGGAGTGGTTGCCAATCATTAAATCACGCTTTGTTCACGCGGCTGAGATTTGTTGACAAATAGCAGCATGAATACAATGCGCCGGCGCGTGTCATCCGAATCCGAAGTACAAATGCCCGAGAATTCACATGCAGAGATTTTGGTCGTGGACGATGACGCCATGAGTCGCAGGGTATTGGCGCAACTGTTGAGTACCTCCGGTTACAATTGTCGCGTTTCCAGGGATGGTTCCGAAGCACTGCAGATAATTCACACCAAGCCGCCTGCGATTTTGCTGCTGGACTTTGATATGCCGGGACTAAACGGCGCTGAGGTGCTCAAGCGTCTTCGTTCGGACGAGGATGCCGCCGTCTCTCAAGTTCCCGCCATCATGCTGACTGCACATGGCAGCGAACAGAGCGAGGTCTCCTGTCTCCAGGCAGGCGCGGATGATTTTGTGACGAAGCCGGTAAATGCCTCGGTATTGCGCGCCCGAATCGAGACGCAGCTTCGGCTCCGTTCGATGCGCCGGCAATTGGAGCGGCAAAATGATGAACTCGAGAAATGGCGTCGCGATCTGGAGCGCGATCTGGCAGCCGCGCGTTGGACGCAGCAATCATTAATCCCGCAAAAACCCCTGCTGCTGCCCGGTTGGCAGGTTGCAACTTGTTACCGGCCTGTGATCCAGGTTGGCGGCGATATCTATGGATGGCTCCAAATGAAGAACGGGCGGATCTTGTTTTGGATCGCCGATGGCACCGGCCACGGCGCGGCTGCCGCGTTGCTTACCACGCTTGGCAAAACTTCTCTTCCAGCACGGCCTTGAACACGATACGCCGGTCACGCTGATGGAAGCTGTGGATGATGATTTTCGCAGCATCTTCGGTGCGCGCTCATTCATGACTGCAATGTGCGTCGCCCTGGATCCTACCACCGGGCACGCAGGCGTTGTCGGCGCAGGGCACCCTCCCCTCCTGGTTGTTCGGCATAACGGACCGACCCAGTCAATTGCCTCGATAGCGCCTCCACTGGGCTTAATCAAACGCGCGGCGTTCAGCGAAACGTCCATCCATTTAAACCCCGGCGATGCTTTCCTGCTTTACACCGATGGCATTTTGCGTTGGAGCAAAGACGAGCGCCATCGGCTAAGTCCCAAACAGTTACAAGAAATGCTGGATCGCTCCGCACCCAGCGCCGAGGCGCTGCTGAACACAATCTTGGTGCAAACAGCTCCCGAGAATTCTGGAAATTCTGCAAACACTGCTCCAGACGATGTTGCAGCCATCGCAGTGCGCCGGTTGGCCGGGCAATGAAAATTTTTATTTATCTCAAATTTAGTTCTTGCTCTCTAGCAGGCGAAACGTTAGTCAGCGTCCATGCCGAAAACCAAAAAAACTTCCAAGCGTAAACCGAATCCCGCATTCATGAAACCGGTCCAGCCGGATGATAAGCTTGCTGCCATCGTCGGGTCGCAGCCGCTATCGCGCCCGGAGCTTACCAAGAAGCTTTGGGGCTACATCAAGAGGCGCGGTCTGCAGGACAAAAAGAAAAGAATCATGATCAACGCCGACGACGCGCTCAAGCCGGTATTTAATGGCAAGAGCCAGGTGAGCATGTTCGAGATGACCAAGCTCGTCTCGAAGCATCTTCGCTAGACCAGAATTCCGTTGATAGCCCGGTGTTGCCGCGCCGGGCTGTTTCGGGCTTGGAAAAAATAAATCATCGCACCGGGCGGTGCGCCGTACCGCTCTTGCGTCCATTTGCAATCTCATCGAAGATGTTTAGGTGAAAATCCCTCGATTATTTCTCTTCGCAGGCGCCGCCTCCGTTTTGTTTGCGTCATTTGCACGAGCGGAATCTGCTTGGCTGAATGACTATAAGAAAGCGCAGGAAGAGGCGAAGGCGAACAACAAGCTTCTGCTGCTAAATTTTACCGGCTCCGACTGGTGTGGGTGGTGCATAAAATTCGACAAAGAGATTTGGTCGCAGCCGCAGTTCAAAGATTACGCGCGCGACAACCTCGTGCTGGTGGAGCTAGATTTTCCCCGCCGAAAGGCCCAGCCTGCCGAGCTGAAAAAGCAGAACCTCCAACTCGCGCAGCAGTATGAAGTTCTTGGGTTTCCGACGATCGTCGTGTTAAACAGCAACGGCCAAAAGCTTTGGCAGTTTGACGGTTACTTCCCCGGCGGCCCGGAGGCGTTCGTCGCGCAACTGCAAAAATTGCCGCACGGATAACCGGGCGCTGATCCGATCGGTTTTGCGCCAGAGCAAATGGCGCACAACTGACACCAGAGTGTCAGGCAGATTCTTTCCCCAATTTCTTCTCAGCTGCCTTAGGCTGGCCAGGCGAAGGGCTTTTCGCCGCATCTTTCGAAGCGGGCGATTTTTCGCCAGCGTCGGCTGTTTTCGGAGCTGAGTCCTTTTTCGCTGCTTCTTTGTACGAATCGCTGCGATAATCGGTGCTGTAAAATCCCGAGCCCTTAAAAATGAGACCCGCACCCGTGCCGAGTAAACGTTTCACTTTGCCGTGTCCCCACTTTGGCAACCGGCAAAGCTCCTTCGGACATTCACGGAACGGTTCATCGCGCATTGACTGGAACGCTTCGAAAGTCTGCCCGCACTTCTCGCACGAATATTCGTAAGTTGGCATGAAAGACGGTTGGAAGTCTGCACAAAAGATATGCTAGTTCAACCGTCGAAGCAGTCTCGACTTCCAACCGTGAATCCACGAATGACAAGCACGAACGAGGAAAATATATGGACGTAATTCGTTAGATGGTTACATCGTTACACCAAATGCACGATTTAACGATGCAACACTTCAACGTGGCGAAGCCCTTCGCGCCGATTGGTGTCTATTAGTGGTTGATGATGAATTACGGCGTAAGAGAAATTGCGGAGCTCTTTCCGCCTTTAATGGAGATCAAAGACCAACCGCTGCGCGAAAAAGTGGCAGCAGTATGGAACGAAGCCATTAATACGGGATGCGGCGGAAAGGGATGGACGTTCGATGAATTGCGCGCGGTGAAGTTCACGCTGCTGGCTGGCGATATCGACATGACCTTTGTCGAGCATCTCAATTCGTGCGCGCGCCAGTGCATCGCGATCGCCGATGTTTTGGAGAAATCGTTCCGCTGCGGGATTCCCATTCAGCGCGATCATCTTATCGCGGGGGCGCTGCTGGCGGATGTTGGTAAACCGCTCGAGTACGACAAGGACACCTCGGGCAAAGTGATCCAGGGAAAATTCGGGCAACAGGTGCGCCATCCCTTCAGCGGCGTGGCGCTCGCGTACAAGCACGGCATTCCCGGCGAAGTTCTGCATATTATCGCCACGCACAGCCATGAAGGCGACAAGGTAGAGCGCTCGATCGAATCGATCATTTTCCATCATGCTGATTTCGTAGACTTCGATATCGCCAAGCTCCTGGGAAAACAGGCCGCGAAAAAGTAAAAACTGAAGCAACGCTGGACGCGCACGCCGGAGCTGAATAATTTGTTGCCGACGTTTGTATGGGCCTGACGCTTGTTGAAAAGATTGCTACGCGCCACGCTGATGGACTTGCTCCCGGCACCATGGTGCGCAGCGGTGATTTCATCTCGATCCGCCCCCGTCATGTGATGACGCATGACAACACCGGCGCCGTGATCCCGAAATTCAAACAAATCGGAGCAACCAAAATCGCAGATCCGGCACAACCGGTCTTCGCAATCGATCACGACATCCAAAATACTACGCCGGAAAATCTGGCGAAGTACGCAAAGATAGAAGCCTTCGCGAATGAGCACGGCATCGATTTTTACCCAGCCGGCACCGGCATTTCGCATCAGGTCATGGTGGAACAGGGCTACGTAGTTCCCGGCTCGATGGTCGTGGCCAGCGATTCGCATTCGAATCTCTACGGCGCGATCGCCGCCCTTGGCACGCCGGTCGTCAGGACTGATGCCGCTAGCATTTGGGCAACCGGAGTCACGTGGTGGCAGGTCCCACCGGTCGCGAAGGTGGTTCTAAAGGGAAAACTTTCGCCCGGCGTCGTCGGCAAGGACGTGATCATCGCGTTATGCGGACTGTTTCAACAAAGACGAGGTGCTCAATCATGCGGTGGAATTCGCTGGCGACGGAGTAGCGAATCTTCCGATGTCAGCGCGAATGACCAGTCGCCAACATGACCACCGAGTGGGGCGCGCTCGCGGGCGTGTTTCCGTTCGATGAGGTGACAGTGAATTATTTGCGCTCGCGCGTCCCTGAGTTCACAAATCCGAAGCGCCCGGGGAAACGAAGCGCGAAGAGTCGTTCAGGTTACACGAACACCGAGATCGATAAGTGGTGGGAAAATCGCAGCGAATTCAGCGCCGATGCCGACGCAGAATACGCCATCGAACTGGAGCTCGATCTCGCGACTGTGGTTCCGCATGTGTCCGGGCCTAACGAAGTGAAAACCATGGTGTCGCTGCCAGAGATGGAAAGAAAACATGTGCCCATTCAGAAGGCATATTTGTTGTCGTGCGTGAACGCGCGCTTCGAGGATTTGCACGACGCGGCCGAAGTGATCCGCGCGCGGGGCCGGCGCGTTGCCGACGGCGTAGAATTTTATCTCGCCCCGGCGAGCGCTGAAGTGCAGGCGCGCTCGGAATCGAACGGGGATTGGCAAACTCTGATCGGCGCGGGCGCAATTCCGTTGCCACCTGGTTGCGGCGCGTGCATCGGTCTGGGGCGCGGTCTGGTGCAAAAAGGCGAAACCGCAATCAGCGCGACGAATCGCAATTTCAAAGGACGCATGGGCGACCGCGACGCGTTTGTTTATCTCGCCTCACCTGCCGTGGTGGCCGCCAGCGCGTTGGCTGGATTCATTTGCGCGCCGGCAAATTTCAGCGAACGCCCCGCTGGCACGGCGGTCCGTCGCCCCGAGAAAAAATCAAGGCCGGCAGGATCGGTGCAGATCATGGAAGGTTTCCCGTCGAGCGTGTGTGGTCGTGTTCTCTTCATCGACAAAGACAATTTGAATACCGACGGGATTTACGCGGAGCAAACACACTTACCGCGACGACATGACGCGGGAGCAGATGGCTGCGGTGACATTTGAAAATTACGATCCGAACTTCAACACGCTGTATCAAAAAGGCGACGTCGTTGTTGGCGGACTTAACTTTGGAACCGGCTCGAGTCGCGAGCAAGCCGCGACCGCGCTGAAGTTCAAAGGCATCCCTTGCGTCATCGCCGGCAGTTTTTCCGAAACGTACAAGCGCAACGCGTTCAATAACGGCTTCGTCGTGTTTGAATGCCCGGAGTTGGTGACGCATCTGCGCACGACGCTCACGAATCGACAGCCCACGACGGTCGGTCCGGAAATCACAATCGATTACGCAAGATCCGTTCTCACAGTTGATGGAAAATCATTCCCGTTCCCACCGCTTAGTCCCGCCGCGCAGGAATTGATCGTCGCTGGCGGCGCCGAAAAGCTTCGTCGCTTCGACGGTTACGCGCAAACGCAGGACCGGCGTAATTCTGGGGAGCACAGGCTGCCGGGGCAGTCCTCATGCCGCCAGCCTGTTGGCGACGGTTGCCAGCCGTCGCGGACTTTTCTGCTCGTTGCGTTTTCATCAGGCGTTGTGAAGTCAACTGAGCTTTCGCGCCTGTGCTCCTCGAATCGAAGAATGCATTCGGCGAGCCGCCGAATGCAACACGCCAACGGCTTGTGCTCCCCAGAACTTGTCGATCGAATCCGTGTCATCTGTGTAATTCGTGGCCGCAAAAATTCACCCGCGCTTGCGCCACAGACCTCGCCGATAAAGTCGCCTTCCTATGGCCAAATACAGAATTGCGTGGATGCTGGGAGACGAAGTGGTCGGCTTGAGACGAACACGCAAAACTCATGACGAGGTCGATCGCAACATAAGCGCGGCCACGGCAATCATCATTTCGTGATGCCGACGATTTTGCGGAGATCTTTTTTTTCGATCACGTCGAGCATGAATGCGGCAACCGCTTTGCGAGAAAGCGAGAATCCCATTGGGGGAGCGGCCCTTTCCCGGCTTCCATACCTTGTGTATTTTTCCTGAGTGAGACGAGGCGACCGAGCGATCGTCCACTTGAGACCGTTACGAGCACTTCTAGCGTGTCTCAGCGGTCGATGCAGAAGGTTTTTTCCGAAGTCGTCCCAGGGTCGTCAACTTCCCCATCGGTCAATGCGCGAGTGGTACTTAGATAAACAGCGTAGGAGCAGCCGGGCCAACCCGAGATGTCCTGATGGGCGGTTCCCGATCCACCGCGGGGAGCGGTTCCACTCGGCAGGATCGGCGCAGTCCATCCAAAGTTGACGGCGCAACTCAGGATGCTCAACCCCCAACTCCGCATTAGTTCATGGTCTGCCGTGTAGAGAATATCAAGGTCGCTAGTCAGCGCAGAGCAGCAGCCCGCGCCCCCCATTAGAAATTGCTGAATGTCTAGCTCATTCACCGCTGACCAGTTATTGATGAAGATCTTATTCAGGCTGTTAGTCAAAGTCGGAGATGGTATGGATGGACCCGTGACTGGTTCAGCTTGGAAGACAATCTGTTGAGTGCTGCCATTCTTCGGACTGGCTGGCGCATTACCCGCACCACTGCCCGGCGCGGCTCCTCCGGGAACAACCGTGGAGGAAACAAAACGCAGAAGAGGTCCAGAAAAACCGCCATTCGTCGCGTTGGGATCAACGACCACCCAGCCATCCGCATCAGGCACGAGAATTACCGGTGGGATCGGTCCCCACGGCGTTCCGGGCGGTGGTAGCGGCGATGGCGGCGGAGTCGGTCCTGGGGCCGTTGCTCCCGCAGGCGCGACGATGATCGATTGGAACGTCGAGATTGGTCCTGTGCCAAAGACATCCCACATGATAGGACGTGTGCCGACTTGAATGGACGTGACTTGGCCGGCCGTGATCGGCGTCAGCGCCGATGGGGGGGCTCCCGCCGCCGCAGTCAGGAAGCGGTAGCGCATTGGGTCGCCTCCGCCCGGGTGCGTCGTCGGACAATCGCCGATCAATTTCAAACCGAAACCATACCAACCATCGTAGAAACCAAAACCAGGTCCACCGTGAGCGCCGATCCCGGAAGTTGGCGCCGCAACGCTTGTCTTGCCATCAGTTGCCCAGTTGATGTCGGAATTAATGTCGAAGTCGCCGACGTGCGTGAACCAGGCGTGTTTTACCACCGGTGGCTCCTCGACGCAAAGATCGACGCAGAAACAGGGACCGATATTCTCGCGGTCAGGCGCTCGCCCACGCGAGGGCGGTTCGTTCAGTAACACGTCGCCTCCTCCGAGCTCGATCTTGAAGTAAACATCCGGCCCGCCGAACCACTCGACGTTGATTAACGGCGAGAACGGCGTCTTTCGGAAGTCGGATGCCAGATAGTTGATGCGGAACTTTCCGTCGCTGTCCGTAACCGCCGACCCGAGCGGATCATCCTGCCACCAATCGACGTCAAACGCGCTCACTGTGACTCCAAAGACCGGAGTGCCTTCGGCACAGGTTGTCACGCGGCCGCAAATCGTCCACGCACCCTGACGCGCGCGCACCTGGCACCAATAGCGCTGCGAAAGGCAATAATCCCACGTAGCTTGCACCTCAGTCTCGCCTTGGCGCCACATCGGCTGAACCACCGTGATCGAGAACTGAATGGGCTGCGGAGGACGGGGGCCAGGCTTAAGGCGTGGCACCGTCCCGCAATACACGTCGACCTCAAAGGCTTCGCCGCCGTATTGCTGCTTTTCCCCAAGCACTGCGGTAAAGTTGCCCGCTTCGTCGGAATCGAATTCGCCGAGCAGCGCCGATTGTTTCGCGCGCACCTGCTCATCGGTCAAAATCGCGAATGTGTCCTTGGGTGCGGCCACGGCCAATGCCGTGACGTTCTGCTCGCTGCGGATTCGATAGAGACGTACTTTAACATTAGATAATGGCTCCGGGCATTCCGGGCAGATCAATCCGCACAATCTTCCCCTAAATACGTAGTTCATAAGAGAATCTCCTTTTCGTTTCACGTCGCTGTTTCTGTTCGCTTGCTCTAAGGAGAAAAGGGGGAGTTATCTGTACAACAGATTTGGCCATTGTGAAGAGAAAAATCCAATATCTTCTCGTTCCGAAAGAGAGAAAAGAAGGTCGCCCGCCGATCGTTAGTGTTCGGTTCGCAGAACACTCTGTTTGCCGGCAAATTGAATGATGTGACATCCAAATCAGATCCATTGCGGCCCCTAAATCTTCTTTCCTCGTCCACAATAAACGTGACGTAGCCGGCTTGCGGCGCCTGGCGATGCGGCCGCGCTTTGCCCGCAGCTAGAACTTGCTTCTGATCAGTTTTGGACAAGCGAATGTCGCAGTGTCCGCGGCTATGAATGTGCATGAACATTTTCGATCCAACGAAAAAACACGTCCTCGTGAATTCCCGCATTCTCCCACTCGGTTACACCCGGCAAGCTGAGAATTCTTTGCCGCAATTCGTGATGAAATTCGTCTGAAGGTTTCATGATCGTTCCTTTCTCTTACATGTGTGTTTCTGATCCAAAGTTTGCCGGTGACGTTTCATCGCGATAAAGTCGCCTTCCTATGGCTAAATACAGAATTGCGTGGATGCCGGGCGACGGCGTGGGCAACGATGTGATGGAAGCGGCGCGGATCGTTCTCGATCGAATGAAATTCGATGCCGAATACGTCCCTTGCGACATCGGCTGGGAATTTTGGTGCAATGAAGGCAACGCCCTTCCGGATCGCACCGTGAAGGCGCTCAAGGACACAACGTGCGCACTCTTCGGCGCCATCACCAGCAAGCCGCAGGACAAAGCGAAGGAAGAACTGAGCCCGGAACTCAAAGGCAAAGGGCTCATGCTATTTCTCGCCGATCGTCGGGCTGCGGCAGTTGTTCAATCTCCACACCAACATGCGCCCGTGCAAAAGTTATCCGGGCAACCCGCTGAACTATCGCGGAAACAAAATCACGAACCCGAGCGGCGAAGACGTGCCTATCGATCAGGTCGTGTTCCGGGAAAATACCGAGGGCATGTACGGCGGCGTCGAGTTCTTTCCGTTGCCCGAATCGGTTTACACCGCGCTCTGCGCGAATCCGAAGATGAAGAAGTGGAAGGATAAAGCGGGCCTGGAAAACATCGCGCTCTCCACCCGCATCATGAGCGTGCAGGGTTGCACGAACATCTGCAAAGAAGCGTTCGAATATCGCCAAGAAGACCGGACGCAAACGCGTCACGCTGATCGAGAAACCGAATGTGCTGCGCGAAACCGGCGGATTAATGACGCGTTGCTTCCGCGACGTCGCCAAGAATTATCCCGACATTTGGGCCGACGAAGTCAACATCGACGCCATCTGCATGTGGATGTTCAAGAACCCGCAGGATTACTCCGTGCTCGTCGCCGAAAACATGTTCGGCGACATCGTCAGCGATTTGTGCGCCGGCCTTGTAGGCGGACTCGGCTTCGCGCCCAGCGCAAATCTCGGCGACAACTATGCCGTGTTCGAACCGACGCACGGCTCAGCGCCGAAATACGCCGGCCAATACAAGGTCAACCCCATCGCGATGCTTCTGACGGTCAAATTAATGTTCGACTGGCTCAAGGAAAACCGAAATGGCCACGCGTCTCGAATCCGCCATCGCGCGCGTCATCGCCGAAGGCAAGGTCCGCACATACGATATGGGCGGCAAAAACTCCACACTCGACGTCGCCAAAGCGATCGCGGACTACGCGAGTTAATGCTGCCGAGCTGAGACGGTTTCCTCTTCGAGATCAGTAATCTCTAGATTGCTTCTCAGCCGTTGAAACGCCTCTGTGATTGTCGCCGGCATTAGGCGAACGTCGGTTCTGCTACAGGTTCGGACTCGAAGTATGTGATTTGCTTGTCTTCTATTAGGTCCCGATGCAGCCTAAAAAACCTTTCTTGGAAGGTTTCGCATAGGAAGGTTCCCCTCGCGCGCGGGTCCAACGCTGCTGATCGTTCCATCAGCGCGCTGGATGAAGCGCCATACAGGCGACTAAAAAGAACGCCGGCGTACGAGAAACTCGCAGCAGATCACGAAGAGCAAATCGTCGAAACAGATTTCCTTGTTCCTCGAGATGGTTGCGAACCATGTGTTGATTGTCGTTTCCCAGCACCAAGTTCGAAAGCAGTGGGAGGCGGAACCGGACGAGGAGAAATCAGATCCCATGCTGCTACAAGTTCTTCAAGGTTCAGTTCCCGGCCGAGTTCCCGGCCACGTCCGACAATCCAGATGATAAGTTTCTCAGTCGAGAGTTTTCTCAGTTCTTGAATCTCTTGGGTTCCGTTAGCGACCTTAGGTCTTAACTCGATGGATTTTTCGGCTTTAGTCATATCGTGGTCCTCCACAATTTCATCTCAGCCATCTGATTTTCTTCAGTTCGTTTTCGACGACTTTGAATTCGGAATCGCCTGTAACCAATTCGGCATTTTTGATCTTCGCCAAAGCCGCCGCGAAACAGTCAGCATAAGACATTTTCTTGGTTGACTTGAACACGGCTGCCTGCCGGACAAGTTCCAGATCGCGTGTATCCACGGGCACAAGCTCGATCGGCATCCCGGCGATCTCGTGTGATTTGGAATCGGCCATTTCCTGGGACGCGCCGCGCAGGATGGAATAGTAAATCTCGCCCCAATTGATTACGCTCATCAGCAGTCGCGGATTCCCCTTTTCCGCCTTGAGCAAAATCTTCTCGACTTCCTCGGCGCCGGGTTCGTCGTTGAAGAGCACCATCAGCGCATGCGCGTCAAAAACCATTGTCGCCATGGTCAGAGCTCCCGCTCGCGTTTTCGTTCAGACATGAAAACCTCCATCGCCTTCGTGCCTTTGAGCGACCCGCGCAGCCGGCGGTAGTGCTGAGCCGTAATCGGTTTCAGGACGATGTGGTCGTTATACTTGTAAACGACAGCGCGTGTTCCCTCGCCGATCTCGAAATCCTTCCGCAGCCAGCGGGGTATCACCACCTGGCCTTTAACGGTAAAGGATATTGTGTCTGTTCTCTGTGTTTCACTCATGATGCTTAGTTATACTGCAATATCTGAAGTAAGCCAATGGACAATTTGTTGGAAATAATCGCATCAAGTATGCCGCCAGAGTAATGGTGAGATTTCTTCACGCCCTTTCTTGGGTTGGAAAAGAAACATTGACGGGAACTGAAAATCCGTGCTCGTTGGCCAGATGAAAACAAGAACTATTGGATTGGCTCTGGTGCTTTGCTTTTTCGCGGGGGCAGCGTGCTTCGCCGCCGACGACCCGCAGATGGGCACCTGGAAGTTAAATGAAGGTAAATCGAAGCTTACGCCCGGGGAGGGAAAGAACACGACCGTTGTTTATGAGGCCGCTGGCGACCAGGTGAAAGTTACCATCGATGGCACCGATAAGGACGGTAAGCCGACGCATAATGAGTGGACCGGTAAATTTGACGGGAACGACTATGCCGTCACCGGTGATCCAAAGTCCGATATGCGGGCTTACAAGAAGATCAACGACAACATCCTGGCGTTCACCGTAAAGAAGGATGGCAAGACAACCATCATAGGCCGCATTGTTGTAGCAGCCGATGGCAAGTCCCGCATGGTAACGGCGCACGCAGCTGATGAGCAGGGCAAGAAGTCCAAAGAGAAAGCGGCATACGACAAGCAGTAACTCGATCGCTGTTTGGCACGGCGATCCGTTGAACCGTTGAATCGTTAAGGCGTTGCATCGGCTCGACTCCTCACCCATTCGACTCCGCTCAGGGCAGGCTCTCAATCCTCTCCTCGATCGAGGAGGAGAGGCGAAGAAAGTCGGCTCGGTGCCTTTCGAGGCAGCGATGATCCGCGATCGTTGTAGTGGCGGCTGTGGCAGCCGCAAAGATAAGTAGCCCGCGAAATACGCGAATACACCGCGAATCATTTCTGACGTCTAATTTCTGAACTGTGGTATCCGGATTTAGCGTGCTTCGTGTGATTCGCGGGCAAGAATCTCTTCGCCGAGGCTGAAAGCGCCCATCGGTTTCGCGTCGGGGTGCGGGGTTCTTTTCATAAGGTCGTTCTCGACATGCCGGCGAAATTCGTCGCCGAATAGATATCCGCGTTCTTTCCAGAAGTCCTTGCCACCCGGCGCAGCGATCAGATTCATGATCAGAAGCTCCCAACCCCGCCATAGCGGCGGCTCGAGCAGTCCCTCGCGCCATTTGTGAAACGCGTTTTGCGAGTAAGAGAGAAATGCCATGAAGGTCGCAATGAATCGCGCTTTCTCCGCCTCCGAAAGCGATGAGTAATCTCGCAATCCGCTCACGGCGAGCTGAGAGAGCTCGAGATCGGCGGCAAGCAAGTGGTACCAGCTTGCAAAATGCTCGTGAACTGATTGTGCGGTGGCAGATCGGACAGCGTTCGTGTTTTGTCGAATCTGCAATGCGACGTAGATCAACGAAATCACGACCGCGATTGCGCCGATGACTTGGCCGATGTTAGCGAGATCGTTGAGACTCATTTGTTCTCCGGTCGTTTAAACAGCTCATCGAGCCATCGGACGAAATCTTAGAACCCCGGCCAATATCATCCCAGACTTCTTTGAAGCCAGGCGATTGGATGTAACTTCGTCATATATCGCGCATACGGACGCCAGTGCGCATCTGGCATGAGCCCCAACTCATGATGATGAAAATAGGTCTCGGCATGCAGCAGAAATTGGACATGACTCCAATACTGAAACTGACGGTCGCCGTCGGTTAGTTCTTCTCCGCTCTCAAGCTTGGCAAATCGATCGGCGTGCTCTGCGCGAAAAATCGAGATGCGGAGAACGAACTCCGAAATGGAATGCCGGGCTTGTGCATTCACGACTTTGGTGTTGCCGCGAATTTGAACCGCGAGATAGATCAGTGAAACAATGACGCCAATGGCAGCGACGATTTGTGCGAGATTGGCGAGATCGCTGAGATTCATGTGTCGCAATTGGTAGTTGTAGGGCAAGCGCTCCGCTTGCCGAAGCCGAAAATGGCAACCGATGCGGTCGCCCTACAATTTTAGCTGGCGTTGGTACTCGGCGGTGTCGAAGTGGCCTTTTGATTCTGCGATGAGGCCGTCGTTGTCGATCTTCCAGAGTTCGTAGCCGCTGATGCGAACGGGTTTCCCGTGCCGCCCGAGTCCGGTGTTGGTGCCGGTTAATGTCCAATGAAACGCGGTTGCTGTCTCCACGCGGCTCCAGTTTGTCGAATGTCACGATCATGTCCGGAAATGTTGTCATGAACGCTTGCGCTTCCCTGGCGATCGCCGCGCGTCCAACCGCGGGCGGTCCATTGTTAATGCTAATCGAACCGCGCTGGGCGAAAAATGCCGCTACGCTTTCAGGATTTTGGCTGCACCACGCCTTCGCGTAACGCTCGGCGAATCTGGTTAATTCATCAGTGGTCACGTGCTGCCGAAGTGTTGGGAGGCATCACAACTGATCATTGGAACACAAGTGTCAGCCATATCAAGAAAGTTGAGAGGTTGAGATTTGAGATGTTGAGTAGTTTCGGTGTTGAGAGATGACGCTTTAGTTAATCACTACAATTTTTCAGATCATGATTGCAGGGAAACCTATATCCGCGCCCTCGTGGGCTGATCCTGAGAGTTTTTCATCGTTGCTGGACAAAGCTCGCCAATTTGCCGGCGAATATATCGACAGTCTTGGACAACGGCCGGTATTCCCTACCGAAGCATCATTGCAAGCGATGAACAGTTTGAACGAACCGCTGCCGGAAACTTCCTGCGACCCGGCCTTTGTCCTGAAACAACTTCACGAAATCGGTTCACCCGGCGCGGTTAATCAAACGGCCGGCCGATACTTTGGTTTCGTGAACGGTGGAATGCTTCCAGTCGGTCTTGCGGCGAAATGGTTAGGCGATGCGTGGGACCAAAATACAGCCCATTATGTGATGTCGCCCATCGATTCGCGCCTCGAAGAGATCTGCGAACGTTGGATCGTCTCGCTGCTTCGTCTTCCCGATGAAACCGCAGCTGGGTTCGTGTCCGGGACGACGATTGCAAATATCTCCGGGCTCTGCGCGGGTCGAAATGAATTACTTCGCCGGCGCGGGTGGGATGTGACCAAGAAAGGTCTCTACGGCGCACCGTGCATTCGCGTCATCGTCGGAGCCGACGCGCATGCGGCGGTCTACAAATCAATTTCGATCCTCGGCCTCGGGTCCGACAATGTCCAACTCGTTCCGTCCGACGATCAGGGACGAATGCGACCGGACCAGATGCCCAAGCTTGATGAAGGTGCGCTGGTTATCGCACAAGCCGGCAATGTCAACTCGGGTGCTATCGATCCCGTTGGAGCTATCTGCGAGCGCGCGCACGCCGCCGGTTCCTGGGTGCATGTTGATGGCGCGTTCGGACTTTGGGCGCGCGTGGTTCCATCCATGCGCGAAATTTGTGATGGAATCGAAAACGCCGATTCTTGGTCGGTCGACGCGCACAAGACACTAAACGTTCCCTACGATAGCGGGATGATTCTCTGCCGGCATCGCGAAGCGTTGATGAACGCCTTCAAAGCGTCCGCCTCGTATTTTCAATGGAGCGAACACCGTGACGGCATGAATTTCCGGCCATCAATGTCGAGTCGTGCGCGTGCGATCGAGCTCTGGGCCGTTCTCAAAACTCTGGGCCGCGAGGGAGTTCAGTGCCTCGTCGAACAGCTTTGCGAAAATGCGCGGGAATTCGCTCGACTGCTCGCCGAGCAAGACTTTCAGATCCACAACGACGTGGTTTTCAACCAGGTGCTCGTGTCATGCGAAAACGACGCACTAACGAAAGCAACGCTGAACAAGGTTCAAGCCTCGGGCGAATGCTGGTGCGGCGGCTCATCCTGGCGCAGCAAAACCGTCATTCGGATCAGCGTTTGCGATTGGGCCACTACGCAGAAAGAAATCGAGCGGTCTGTGCGCGCTTTTATTGCCGCCCGCACCGCCGCTGTTGCAGAACTTTGAGATCCGGCATGCTTTGGCTGCACCACGCCTTCGCGTAACGCTCCGCGAACGTATCTAACTCGGCGCGATCACAGCATTTCCCAGTTCATACTCTCGAAACAATTACCGTTCTGACGTGATCAATGGAATCCTGAAGTGCGTCCAGAGCCGCATTGATTTGGGATGCGCTGAGGTCGACAACGCGCAGTGTCTCTGGCGGAAATCGAAGTTTTCCGCTGCGTGTGAATTCGATGAGTGCTGGAAGGTCAGTCGCGAGATGATCGGAGACCCCGATGATTTCCGCCTCTTTGTTGATCAACTCCGTGTACGGAAAGATCGACATGGACTCGGCGGTCAACCCGACAAGCGCAGCGCGCCCGAGAGGGCCCAGGCAAAGTACAGGCCTGGCGCATTGTCTTTGCAGAGCCAATCAATTCGAGTGCGACATCAACGCCTCTTCCGCCGGTTGCTGTTTTGATTTGCTCGGCCGGATCTGCTGCCCTGGCGTCGATCGGGATCGCGCCCAAGCTTGCGGCTGACGCGAGTTTCGCAGGATTGATTTCAACCACATAGACATCACCGCAATCGAAAGCGCGTGCCAGTTGCAACGCTGAAAATCCGAGTCCTCCGAAGCCAAAGATCGCCACGGACTCGCCGGGTTTAAGGCGTGTCTTGTTCAAAGCATGCAGTGCAGTTGCCGACGAGCACATCATGATTGCGCCCACTTCGAATGGAATCTCGTCAGGAAGCGGAAACGCATTCGCGCCGGGAACTTTGATAATCTCCGCGTAACCGCCGTCGCGATGTTTGCCGATCATCTGCCCGCTACGACAGAACTGTTCCAAGCCGCGCACACAGAACTCACAAGCTCCGCAGTGCACTAAATAATGCACGCAAACGCGGTCGCCCACTGCGACGTGCGTCACATCCGCGCCGACTTCCTCCACGCGGCCCGCGATTTCGTGGCCCAGCGTCAGTGGTAAATGATCGATTTTGGAAATGCCGGCGCGATAATGCGCATCCGAGTGACAAATTCCCGCAGCCGCGACGCGAATCAAAACGTCACCCGGACCGATTTCCGGAATTGGAACGTCTGCATCCTCAAGCGGTTCTCCGATCTGAGTGAGTCGCACGGCTCTCATCATTAGAGTGCGTTTGTTGCTGCTTCGGGGCGACACTTCTCAGTCTATCCGAAACACGGGATGAAGAGCCTTGGGAGGAGCTTTCTGATGACCGGCAGAACGGCAACGAAGAAGGCTCCAGGGAATAAAATAATCATCTTAAACAGCGTTTTCATGTTGAGCGAAGCGAAACATCTGATTATCCGCGGCGATCGGTCCAGAAATGATCAGAGATTCTTCGCTGCGCTCAGAATGACATTCGAAAATGGCTTCAACGTTTCTGAGTGATGTAGGCGTACATCTTCTCGTTGATCGGCGGGCATATTCCTGCTGTCGTTCTCGAAGTGGTATGTCGTTGGTGACGCATCCATTGCCAGCGTCAGCCTTGGGATACTTCTTAGCCACCTCGATTGGGACGCCAACTGGCATCGAGGCAATGCTTCCCGACCAATAAAACTTGATGTGCCCTGAGCGAATGTCGTGCTCCGCTTCCTTAACCGCATTAGCCGGATTCCAAGTCGGATCCGCCCCTATGCAAAGCCCCGCAGCCAGCGTCAATGCGAGAATGCGTAAGATTTTCATTTGGCCTGACAATAATCAGGCGTCCGCTGCAGAAGCGAGATCTTTCAACACACAGAATGTTATTCCACAGTCACTATTACTTTTCCTTTGGCGTGGCCTTGTTCGAGATACCGGATCGCGTCGGGAATTTCGCCTAACGATTTGTAAGTGCGATCAATCACCGGTTTCAGTTTTCCGGACTGCATCATATCGGCGAGGACGGTGAGGTCCTTTTGGTTCGCGTCGGCCATCATCATGCCCATTTGCTGATTGACGAACTTGGAGAACACCATCGCCCAAAGCGCTTTGCCCAAACCACCGAGAAATCCTTGCTCGTTGGCGCCGCCACCGCCAATGAGAACGTATTTGCCGTTGGGAGTTAAGACGCCGCGGCATTCCGACAGCGAATGGTTGCCGACGTTGTCGAGCATGACGTCATAACGTTCCGCGCCCTTGGTGAAATCCTCTTTGGTGTAATCGATCACGTGATCGGCGCCGAGCGATTTCACAAGATCGACATTGTGCGTGCTGCAAACGCCGGTCACATCCCCGCCGAACGATTTCGCGATCTGCACCGCGAAAGTGCCGACACCGCCCGACGCGCCGTTGATCAAGACTTTCTGTCCGGACTGGACTTTTCCTTTGTCGCGGACGGCCTGCAATGCGGTAATGCCCGCGATGTTGACCGAAGCTGCTTCTTCAAAGCTCACATTCGCCGGTTTCAACGCGACTGCTCGGGTTGCACGCGGGCAGATATACTGCGCGAACGCCCCGCCGCGTCCGCCAAAGACCTCATCGCCGGGTTTGAATTGGGTGACGTTTTTGCCGACGGCTTCCACCGTTCCGGCAAAATCAACTCCGAGTCGTGTCTCTTTTGGTTTGCGCGCCCCGAATCCAAACAAAAACCGACCTATGTATGGCGTGCCCTCGATGAAGTGCCAGTCGAGCGGATTCACCGAAACTGCGCGAACTCTCACCAGGAGCTGATCGTCCGCCGGCGTGGGCTTTTCGATGTCCTGAAGCTTGACATTGGACACACCATAGTCGCAGTAAACAATAGCTTTCATGGGATTGGCAGGAGCGGAAGCATAACTCTTGCAGTCGTTAGTCGATGTCCAGTAGGTGATAAAAGCCCACAGGATTAGAACGAGCACAATTGTGCTCGCAGCCCATTTCAATATTCGTTTTAGCTTCATAGATTAAAGAAACATGGGTAGCCGCAGCGATACGGGTGTACTTGAGCCCGAGCCAATGCGGTGCAGTTCGCTATCAGTTGAGACTCCGATTCCTTTCACCAACAACCAGGCGCTCACAATCAATTCGAAGATCGCCATCGGCGAATCGAACCAGTAGGCGTTAACTGTTTTGTCGTAGCCCGGAAAGATAAGAAATACAAAGGCGCAGATCACGCACCAAGCAGAAGCGATAACACCGAAACTTGCAAGCAGCCTGGGAATATATCGCGACTTAAGCCATAGGTAACTGCAAACCGTTGCGGCAAGCGCAAAGAATGGCAGTCCGACGTAATAATCATCGAAACTTCCAGCGAGTTGCACACGGGCGAGTGCCTGCAAGCGGTCGGGTTCGAAAACTTTCAGGTAACTCGCGTCGCCGAAAAGCCGAAGCGCGGCCAGACTGTTGAGCGGTGCAATGAGCCACAACATCGCGAAGACAAGGCGAAACAAGGCGCCGGCCAGCGCCAGTCCGCGATTCACCGGCGCGAGCACGACATATAACGCAGTGAGCAGGACGATCGTGCCGATGCCGTAAGTGACGAAGCAGATGAGCGCAACGCGAAATTGTGTTTCGTGTGCGAGGATATTTCGGGCGGTATCCGCTGCGTTGCGCGGGACGATGAGCGGCCCGAGTAATACGTAGTTGCCGAACACGACGAGGCCGAATGCGAGCAGCCCGGCGACTCCTGCGACTTTCGCGGCAGTGCGTTGTGAACTATCAATTGGCATGGCTGTCATAAGTTATTCGATGGTAATGATGACCTTCCCTCGTGCGTGCCCTTGTTCCAGATACCGCATCGCCTCCGCGGTCTCGCTCAACTTGTAAGTACGGTCGATGACCGGTGTCACCTTTCCGGTGGCCATCAAATCGCGCAGCACGGCCAGATCCTCCTGTTTTGTCGTTGTCCGGTACATTTGGAACTTTTGCCGCGAGAAGCGCGACGCGAGGAATGCTGTGAAGTTTCCGCCGATCCGGGACCATTGACCCTCGTGTGGGCCTGCTCCGCCGATGCCGGCCAAAACGCAGATGCCGTTAGGCGTGAGAATACGACTGCGTTCGGCACGCGAATGATTGCCGACGTTGTCGTAGATCATATCGTAACGTTGCTCGCTCCTGGTGAAGTCTTCCTTGGTGTAATCGATGACGTGATCAGCGCCGATTGATCGGATAAGATCGACCTTGCTGGTGCTGCACACCGCCGTAACTTCGGCGCCGAAAGCCTTCGCAATTTGAACGGCAAACGTGCCAACGCCGCCCGACGCGCCGTTGATCAAGACCTTCTGCCCCCGCTGAATCTTTCCTGTGCGAAGAC
Organism: uncultured Verrucomicrobiae bacterium; assembly: GCA_963791385.1. Classification (GTDB taxonomy): domain Bacteria; phylum Verrucomicrobiota; class Verrucomicrobiia; order Chthoniobacterales; family UBA10450; genus Udaeobacter. Next base: position 139,703 of record CAWBSH010000022.1, on the reverse strand, counting down.
CCTGCAACGCGGTGAGTGCCGCAATGCCGCCACACGCCGCTTGTTCAAATGTCACATTCGTTGGCTTGATAACCAGTGCTCCCTCGCGAGCGCACACATACTCCGCCAGCGAATGACGAGCGAGGCCAAACACCTCGTCGCCCGGTTTGAACTGGGTCACGTTTTTGCCAGCCGCTTCAACCTGGCCAGCCACATCGGACCCTAGCCGTGTAGTTTTTGGTTTGCGCAGCCCGCCGGCCATTAGTCGAAGCGGGAGCGGCGCTCGCATGAGACCCGCATCAATGAAATTGAGGGAAGCGGCGCGAACTTTGATCAAGACTTGATTGTCGTCCGGGAACGGTTTCTCAACGTCCTCATATTTAAGAAGGTCAGGTGAACCGTACTCGCAGTGAACGATAGCTTTCATAGGATTGTTTGGAGCGGTTTTGCGGTCACACTCGTTAGTCGATCTCCAGTAGGCGATAAACCCAGCGAAGATCGACAATACCAACGCGAGCAAAATCGTGGCTGCGATCCACTGTAGAATACGCATTAGTTTCATCGGCCTAACGGATGCCGCGGACTTATTTATGATCGGTCGCCTGTAGGGGAAGCTGCTAGCTTCCCTGGGAAGACAACGCCTTCCCCTACAGAAGAATGAAATCCGTCTGTTGGCACCTTTGCGCCTTTGATCAGAAGCCAGAGCATGATGGCGAGTTCTCCAAACAGGACCGGTTGCAACCAGTTAAAAGCGGGTCCGTAGTATTCATGAAAAAATAATGCGATTACGCTGAGAATGACATAACCGAAACAGTTGATCATCAGCCAGACACCGATGATTCGCGGCAGGAATCCGGAGCGAAAGACGAGCAGCCCAAAGGGAAAGAGCCATAATCCCCAGAACATCTCATCGATGAAGATTCCCTGGCTGTGCAGACGGATGAATAACATCCCGAGCGCGTCACGTTGAGGTTTGTCGAAGACGGTAAGAAAATCCGCGCCATGGAAGAGAGTCAGCGCGCCAATATTATTGAGCGTGTTGAGAAATCCGACCGCGGCCGAGACCAAAACGAGTGCGACCATCAAGCCGGCCCAAATCTTACTGACGCTGCTGAGCAAGCGATAGAGGGCAATTGCGAGGCAGATGAAAATCACTTGCCCGACGAGGTCGGCGAGAATCGAAAGACGAAACATGGTTTCGTGAGCAAGGATATTATCCGCCGTCGCGGCAGCGTCCCCGCGCACAATAAGTTTGTTCGGAACATAAATGAGACTGAACGGACCTGTGACGACCATCGATGCGTAGATGGCGCCGGCGATTCGCGCCGCTTTCTTGAGTGGGTGCATGGATTTTCTCCTGTTTTGTTGGTGCTACTTGGTGGCTGGGAGCAGCCCGAGTTGTTGCATCATTGAAAGCTGATCAAACGCAGACCACTCCTCCTTGATCCTGCCGTCGATGATCCGCCAGATCGTAATCCCGGCGAGCTCCGCCTTTTTGCCTGTTGCGGGTAGCCCATTGCCTGCTCCCGTGTTGGTTCCGCGCGCGATCCAGTACACAGTCACGAGGTCGCCTTCGGCAATGAGCTTCTCGGCCGTAATGACAACGTCCGGAAACGCCTGATGCCAGCCTTTCAAAGCCGCCTGGTCCTCCTCCAAGCTGGCATTTCGATGGATCCCATGGTTGATGAAATCCCTGGCGTAAAGCTCGTCTGCGAGTTCGAAGCGCCCGCCGCTGAGGATTTCAGCGAATGCGAGTTTCGCGATCGCCTTGTTCTGTTCCTGCAATGACGAAGCAAACAGTGAAGCCCCAAACAACAACCAACACGCGCTAACACCTATAGCTATTTTCATAGTTCGTTTGATTTGTGATTCAATTGAGTTCGAAATCAGAGTGGCCCGCGATAGCGGCGGAGCCGGATTGCGGCAGCGATACATACGGCTGCGAACACTAATCCAAGCCAAAGACCGGGCGTGCTCAGATACCGGCCCGGAGTGAGTTGTACCAGTGAGTCGATTGCAACGCCGCGATGCAGTCCAAATGCGAAGGCATTGGGTGCAAACCCGAGTAAGCGATCTTTGATCAGCCCGGCAAAATGCGAAGTGTCGAAGGTGATCTTCTCGAAGACAGCGATCGCGATTGCCGGTAACACTGCCCAAAGAAAGGTCGCGCGTCGGGCCCAACCGGAAACCAACAGCGCCCATCCGTAAATTGGCGCGTGCCAAATCGCGATCGCTGCCAGCCCGTAGAGCAGCACCAGGCACTGCTGAAACAACGGCAAATATGTCCAGGTCGATGCGGGACTCATGCCATGAGTGATGAGCAGGACACTGGTCCAAAGCAGCATCAGAACCTGGGTCGTTACGATGATCACGAATGTAATCAGCGGCAGAACAAGCAACGGAACACTCGTCTTGGAAAGCACCGTTGTGCGATCTGAAACCGGCAGCGACTTCCAGAACAGAATGCTGCGCTCACGCCGTTCGCCATACAGCGCATCAAGACAATAGAAAACACCGATCACAAATGCAGTCAGAATCAACATGATTGCCGCCATGTCGTACGGGACCTCGATTGCAGCTCGCGTTTTGGCAGGCTCAAGCAACAGAACGGCGCGTCGTCGTTCCGGCAGCCCAATTGAGCTGAGCAGGAATCCAAACAACTCGACCCCGGCAACGATCAGTGGCGCGATATAAATGGAACGGTTCTCCCACAGTTCTCGACGCACCGACCAGTAGAACGTCCGCGCCGCAGTGCTGTAGCTGGGGACGTTGACCCCGGCAGATTCATGCAGAGTGTTCGATGTGGCATTCATTTAGCTGCTCCAACTTCATTCGCTTGCCGCGCCTGAGTCTTATTCGAAGGCGGGCTCATTACCGCGACGAACAAATCGGCAATGCTGGGCCGACGCACCTCACCGAGCGCTGCGAGTTGGTCGCGATCGGCCCCATCAAAGAGCAGAACGCTGCGACCGAATACTGGCCGTTCGTGCATCGGCTTGAGCGCGCGTGCGGCAGCGAGGTGTTCAGGATTCACCATCACTTCGACGTAGCGCGAGTCGAACTCTTCCATGCTGCATTCGAGCACGATCCGGCCGCGGTTGATGAACATCAGATCCGTGAGCACGTCCTGTACCTCCTCCACCTGATGCGTTGTCACCACAATTGTCCGGGTGCGATCGAAATAATCGTTCAGCAGTGAGTCGTAGAATTGTTTCCTATACAAAATGTCCAGTCCAAGTGTTGGCTCATCCAGAACGAGCAATCGCGCGTCGATCGCCATCATTAGCGCGAGATGTAATTGCGCCACCATTCCTTTCGATAATTCCCGGACCTTCTTCGTACGTCTGATTGTGGTTTTTCCGAGGAACGCTTCTGCTCTCGTGCGGTCGAACTTCGGATGCACGCCGGCCATGTATTCGAGTAACTGCGAGACGCGAATCCAGCGCGGCAGCACGGCCACATCGGCAATGAACGACACGTCCCGCATGAGCTCGTCTCGCCTGGTCCATGGATCGCGTCCGAGCACTTTCAATTCTCCCTGGTACGATGTAAGCCCGAGAATGGCATTGAGCGCCGTCGTCTTGCCTGCGCCGTTCGGGCCGATAATGCCAAGGATGCGACCTTCTTCGACATTCAGATCCACGCCGTCCAGCGCAACAGTCGTGCCGTACGTCTTCCGAAGACCGCGTGCTTCTATTGTCGCCATGGCTTTAACGTTTCCTTGATGACGTTCGGCGCGTAGCTGCCGCATCCAGCTCTCTTTGTGTCAGACCGAGCCTTTGAATCTTTTCTGCGATCCGCGGCCATTCGTCCGTAAGAAACTTTTGGCGTTCGCCTCTCAGCAGCAGATCACGGGCGCCGGGTTTGACGAACATCCCGAGACCGCGCTTCATCTCGACCAAGTCCTCGTCGACTAATTCCTGGTAGGCCTTCAGCACAGTAAGCGGATTGACCCGGAACTCCGCCGCGACAGTGCGCACCGATGGCAGGGGATCGCCTTCCTTGAGCACGCCATCGAGAATCATATGCACGCCGCGATCACGAAGTTGGCGGTAGATTGGTTGAGCGTCATTCCATTCGCGATTCATTCGTTACTGTTCAGATCTCCGCTCACCCGAAGGGGCGTCGGGAGCCACTAATGAGATTCTGCCTGTCATATAGTGTTATAGATAACTATAACACTATTGCACATGCAAATCTTTTTTTCAAAAAAAATCGACGTCGGTTTAACGGCCGTCTTTTTGTTCGGCTAACTTCACCAGCGTGAATAAGGCATGATTCACCGGCACCGGGACGCCAAGCTCTGCCCCACGACGAGAAATGTAACCGTTCAGCGCTTCAATCTCTGTTGGGTGGCTGCGATTTAAATCCTGCGCAGTTGAAGAGAACGCGTCCGCCATTTGCCTTGCCAGGTGCATTGCCGCCGCCATTCCCGATTTGCGGTCGTGGACGCTGGGCAAAACGACCCGAGCCGCGGCGGCCACCGCCAGCAGTTCATCCACAATGTGCTCCATCAATTGTTTTGCATCGGGATCTTCGATTATTTGGCCATAGCGCACGTGTCCTAATGCAGAGATCGCGTTCAACGCGCAGTTGCAGAGCAGCTTCAGCCATAGTTCCCCTTCGATGTTGTCTGAAATTCGACAGGAGATGCCGGCGCGATCAAAAAGATTTGCCACTTCGGTTGTTCTGTCCGACTGAGGACCGATGATCAAATCGCCGCGCGAAAGGTGCTTCACGTGCCCGAACTCCGGCACCGACACCGCAACGTAAACCGCGGCTGGTAACACGATGATATTCGTTGCTGCGCGAACGCGATCCGCGTTATCGACGCCGTTCTGCAGGCAAACCACCGTCGCATCCGGCCTGACAAATCGAGCCATTTGTTTCGCGGTGGCCGACGTATCGTTTGCTTTGACGCAAAAGAGAATCAGCGAGGAATCTCGAACGGCGCTCATCTCCACCGTCGCCCTTGCTTTGATTTGCTCTCGGCCCTGTGCTTTATCGAGAACAAGACCTTTGGCAGTGACCGCGTCAGCGAAATGTTTTCGCCCGACGAAAACAACCGGCGCGCCCGCGCGCGCAAACATTCCACCAAAATACCCACCCACTGCGCCGGCGCCCACGACTGCAATTCGTGGCCATTCTTGAAATTCGCTCATTGCTTGTCTGTAGGCAGCACGACCTGCTTCAAGTCATAGGTCGAGTACGCCGAAGGCTTGTCGCCCCTGGCGATCATGGCATCGACGACACGCACAAACGCTTCCGCATGCCAATGTTTTCGTGTCTCCCACCACTGGCGAACACCATCGTAGGCAAGGAAATCGCTCATGGTCCGCTCAATCTCTTCCCATAATTCCGGATTGAGTATCCCTTCGCGCCGGGAGTAATACATTCCCTCGAAATTTTTGAAGAAACGATTTTGAAACGCGCTAAAACGCAGTTTGGACACGACGTCCAGATCGTGAAAAGACTGGACACCGCGCAGAAAAAGCGCCGTGAACTCCGCATTTTCGTGCAACGCCTTTGTCAGATCGCCCCATTGAACCGTGAGAGCATTGACCGCTGACTGGCGGCGTTCCCTGGTCTGCTCACGGAGCTGGATCGCGAAGTAAATGATCGAAGGAACTCCGATAAAGACCGTAGCGAGCTGACCGATGGCTGTGAGCATTTCCCAATTCATCGAATGTGTTTTGTCTAACTGAACCTGACCACCTTCTGGCCGGACAGGAACTTCACGATATGCGAGCTGCTACTTTTTCTCAGCAGGTGCGGACGCCGAAGCCGCGAGGTCGGAATTCCACATGTCGGCGGCACATTTCCAATTTCCGTCACGCTGTTTTTCCCACACCTCGAGGTATTTCCCCCGATCGTTAGCCGCTTTGCCGCTCGGATCGTTCATCGTCAGTTCGTACGTGCCGCTCACCCATGCCATGTCGCCGGAGCTGCCGAGTTTGACCTTAATCGGTTTCCACGTGATCACGAGGCCGGGCGCGGCGAGAACATCTTTCCAGACATTGCGAATTGTTTCCTTCGTCGCTGCGCTCGTCGCATTCGGAGGGAGCACAATCGCGTCCTCAGAGTAATAGGCGACAGTTTGTTCGAGATCTTTAGCTGCCGCGGCTTTCGACCATCGCGCGTCGAGGTCACGAAGAATTCGCTCCACCGGTTGCGTATTGCTCGCGTTTTCCGACTCCGAACCAGTAGTGGATTGCGCCGAAATCGAACCCGGCTCGTTCTTTGAAAAAGTGGCTGCTCGTTTCGGTAGCAACAGTTGGTAAGCGGAGAGACCAAAGGCAATGACAGCGACGCCGATAATAAATCTGGCAAACTTGCGGCGGCTCCAATAGGGGATGACCTCGTCGGGGGAAAGATCCTCGGTGCGTTTTAAGCCATCGGGCGTCATTTCGAAAGACCACGAAATGAACATCGCCAGCGCGAAGCCAAGCGCGAGCAAGACCACGAATGCGGTGATGATCCACTCCGGCGCGTCCAGCATTGGCAAAAAGACCGCTGCGATCTCAATCAGCAGCCAGGCCACGACCGCATAAGTCAACGCAACCCTGAAGACGTTGCGTCGCCTCAACTCGGAAAACAAAGAAGGTTTCGCATTCATGACGTTGTGGGTAAACCGATTTTGGCGATCAAGTTCTTGTATCGGGGATCGTCGCGCAAGCCGCGCAACAGCGGATCAACCGAAAGACTTAGTGTTCCGCCGTCGCGATCATCGAACGAGATTTGCAACCACTCGAAAGCTTTGTCTACCTCATGTCGCACGGCGTAAACCTGAGCGATTTGATAGGCGAATCCATCGCGAGCATGGGCGATAAGATCGGCTAATGCCGCATCCGCCTCCTTACGGTCACCGAGTACATGGTAGGCGAGTGCGAGTTCGAAAGCACGAAAGGCGTCGTCAGGCTCGAGTTGCGCCTCGCGTAGTGCTGTTTCGCCATCGCCGCGCTGAACGGCGACGAGTACCTGCCAGCGGTGACTCGAAGCCGCAGACGGCTGCAACTCTGCATCTTTGCGCCCAGCTGCGTCTGCCTGGTCGAGTTTTCCCGCAATGAAAAGAACTCGCGCCAGGTTGAATTGCGTCGAAACAGACAAAGGGTCGAGCTCCACAGCCTCCCGCGCCTGACGTTCGGCCTCATCAATTCGCCCGAGATAAACGATCACCCGGGCCAACAAATCGTTCGCGGTCGGATTGGTCGGAGAAAGTTCTTTCGCGCGTTTCAGTTCACTCAATCCGTCGGCGAACTTCCACTCGCCAAAGAAAAGGACCCACCCGAGAGCGGCACGAGCCTCCGCCAGACCAGGCGCAATCTCGACGGCTCTCTCCGCATCGCTCTGCGCTTTTGGATACGCGGTCGATCGCTGCCCGGTGAGATCTCCGACCATTGTCCACGCTTCAGCACGCTCTGCATAAGCCAAGGCATAATTGGGATCCAGTTGAATTGCCTCATCAAAGTAACTGATAGCCTTGCGATAATCTTCAACGTTGCGGCGCAGAAAGTGGAAATGGCCCTGAAGATAAGCGTTATGTGCTTCTACGTTGTTCGTCGCGATCTGGTTCGGGCTCTCCTGCGTACCGAGCAACGTCACTTTGAGTGAATCAGCGACCGCCCTGGCGATTTCCTGCTGAACGGCGAAGATATCTTTGAGTTCGCGATCAAACGTTCGCGTCCACAGCTCGATTCCGTCCGGAGCGTTAATCAGTTCGGCAACGATCCGTACCTTGTCCCCCTGCTTGCGCACCGTCCCTTCCAGAAGCGTGCTAACACCCAGCTTCTCACCGATTGTTCTTGGTTCCTCTTTCCTGTCTTTGAACCGAAACGAAGAGCTTCGGCCAATTACTTTAAGTCCGCTAATCTGAGCAAGAGCCGCGATTAATTCTTCCGACAAGCCATCCGAAAAATATTCATCCTTCGGATCGCCGCTTTCGTTGAGCAATGGAAGCACAGCAATCGATTTCTCTGCATTGGACGTTGGAGCTACCTCGGTTTGTCGAGGTGTAGCGTTTCCGGCGGTGTACCGGCCGACAAAGAACAAACCGACGGAGAGCGCCGCACCGATTAGGGCAATGTAAATCCAAGCACCGCCGTGGGACCGTTGTCCCGCTGCATCGGCCGCTTCTGTGCGTTTGATTCCTTCGGGCGTCACTTCAAATGCCCATGCGATAACGACCGCGACAGGAAAGCCGAGCGCGGTCAGAAGAATAACAAGCCGAATCGCCCAATTTGGAATTTCGAGGAACGGAAAGACCTGCGTAGCGACTTGAATCAGCAGCCACCCGACGACCGCATACGCCGCCGCCACCTTGTAAACATTGCGTCGCTTTGCCTCGCCGAAGAATTCCTTCGGATTCATTGCACGAGTTTACTTGCTCTGATCTTTCGGCGCGAGTGAGTTGACGATCTTCTCGAAACGCGGATCGCCACGGAGGGGGGACCAGAGGGGATGTAATTTTAAACGGCCGTAGTTGGTGTAGCCGGGCATGGTTAAAAGCTTTTGGACGAGTTCGATCGCGCGGTCGCGGTCGCCGGTCCAGGTATAAACTTGGGCAAGGCCTTCCAGGACCAACGCACCATCGTAAATATCTTTCGAGACCGGCATCAAATCGATGGCGTGTTGCGCTTCCTGAACTCCCAAATCTTTGTTGCCAAGACCGGCGTCGACTTGCGCAAGAACGGCGATCGTTCGGGCGTGCTCCGGTTTAACAGTCAGCCGTTGCGCCAGAATTTCGCGGCATTCGCGAAAAGCAACCGTCGCCTTCGCGGAATCGCCCTTGGCGCGTGCGATCATGGCTTCGGTACCACGATTTCGGAAAATAAAAACTGAAGTCGATGTCCTGGAAATCTTTCCGCGGCGAATCGATCAAAAATTTTTCTGCGGCCGCATAGTTGCGATCGAGCATCGCCATCAAACAGCGGGCCGGTGTTAGGCCGCCAGCAAATTCCATGTCCGGAAATCTATTCAGGACATCGCGCAACGGACCGGTGTCGGCGGTTCCATACATGATGCACGACGCGCGTCGGAACCGAACGATCGGAGCGGTTTCGCCGGCCGCGAGAACATTGTCATAAACGTGGACGGCTTCGGGCAAGCGGCGTTCGAGGTTGTAAGTATCGGCCAGAAGGTTGTAAGCATTCGGGTTCCGCGGATCGATCGCGAACGCGGTGGAGAAATCGCGTTCCGCCTCAGGGAAGTGGTTGCGACGCCGATTGATGTAGCCCGAGAGAATAAAGAACGGGCTGCTGTTCGGCAGACTCGGCCGCGCAATGGCAAGTTCTTCGAGCGCGCGATCGTAATCGCGCAGACAACGGAAGAGATAATCGGCGCGGGCAAAATGCGCCTCCGCGGAATCCGGTCGCAACTTCAGCGCCGTGTTGACCGCATTCTCAGCGAGTGAAACGCGGTCCGGCGTGGGATCGAGATCGAAAAAGTAAAGCAGATCGTTTGCGCGCGCGATGTAGCAATAGGCGGAGACGAAGTTCGGGTCGCGCTTGATTGCTTCATCGAGCGATTTCAGTGCCTGAAGCAACGCCGCGCGCACGTCGGTCGCGTTGATATAGGCGTCGACGGCTGGCTTGGCTTGAAGGTAAAGCTCAAACGCGTCCAAATCCTGGGTCGGCCGCTCTTCGATGTCCGCTTTTTGCTGCGGCGAAAGTTTCGCTTTCAACTGGGTGACGATCGACTGCGCGAGCTCACTTTGGATCGCAAACAAGTCGGCCGCGGTGCGATCATAAGTTTCGGCCCAGACGTGTGTGTCGCTGCGGGCATCGATCAAGGTGGCGTTGATGCGAAGGCGGTCCCGCGCGCGTTGGACCGAGCCTTCCATAATGTAAGCGACACCGAGCTGCCGCCCGATCTCGCGCATGTTGCGTTCGGCGCCGGTCTTGTATTGGCGGACACTTGTGTGGCTGATCACTCTTAAATCGGAGACCTTGGCCAGGTTGGTCAGGATCTGGTCCTGTACACCGTCGGCGAAGTAGGCGTCATCCTGGTCATCGCTCAAAGTCGCGAACGGCAGGACCGCAATCGATTTATTGCCATCGTCCGCCGCGGTTCGATCTGGGGCCGTGTAGCGGCCAAGAAAAAATAATCCGATCGACAACAGCGCACCGGCGATCACCACATAAATCCAAGCGCGCTTTTTGTGTGGAGCGGGTGTCGCTACCTTATCAAATTCCTCGGTGCGCTTGATTCCTCCCGGTGTTAGCTCGAATGCCCAAGCTAAACCGAGCGCAATCGGCAGGCCCGTTATAATGAGCACTACCAGCAGTTGAATGATCCAGCTGGGAACATTGAAGACAGGCAGCACCTGTGCGAGACCCTGAGCAAGAGCCCACCCGGCGACGATGTACGCCACCGCGACCTTGTAAACGTTGCGCCGCCTTAGCTCGGCGAAAAAGTTCTCGATCTTCACTGCTTTGCGTCCGCGATTTCGATCACTTGTTGGGCGCCTCTGAAAAGTACACGTCGAGTTTGAGCCGCTTCAACAAGTTGCCAAAACGCGGATCGACGCGGATCGGATCAAAGCCCGGATCATTTCCGATGGAGGGCAAACGCGGGTCGCGCAGCTCAAAGGCTCGCTCAAGCTGGGCTATCGCGAGATCGCGATCGTTCAGTCCGCTGGCCACAATGGCAAGAACCCGCGGTGAGACAAAGCGCGTCGCACCGATTGCTGTCATGCGATCCAACACATCCCGCGCTTTCTCCGTCTGACCGGATTGCCCATATGCCCAACCCAGGTAGGCAGAAGCCTCCGGTTCCGTGAGATTCCCAGCGGCGATTTCTTCCAAGACATTCAATGCTTCATCGCGCTTCCCAGCCCGGAATAGGGCCACTCCCAGGTTTTCCCGCGGATTCGCTGATTTTGGGTTCAGGGCAATCTCGTGGCGGGCTGCCTCGATCGCTTCGTCATAACGTTTCATTAGGACCAGCGTCCATGCAGTGCTGGCAGTCGCATCGAGCGGGTTCAATTCCTTTGCCCGCTGGGCTTCGGCCAGAGCTTCTTTGAGGCGGTTGCGGGCTTCCAAATGCCCGGACAACCTGTCGTGCGCGATGGAGTAGTTAGGGTCAACCGCCAACGCCTGCTGAAGGTACCGGTCGGATTTCTCGTAGTCCCATTCGTAATGAAAGGCGTATTCGGCAAGCGCGGCGTGAGCTTGCACGATGCGGCTGTCGAGCGCGAGTGCGCGCTCGGCCGAGGCGCGCGCCAGTGGGAACATTTTTTTGGCCGGCTCCTGCCCTTCATTAGCCAGCGAAACGTACGCTTCGGCCAATGCGCCGTGCGCCAACGCGAAATCGGGATCGAGCTCGATTGCGCGCAGAAATTGCGGAACCGCTTCCCGATATCCCGAAGCGGTGTTGCTGTTCCAAGCCTGGCGACCTTTGAGAAAGGCTTCGTAGGCAGCCACGTTTTTCGTCCCTCCGACGTCCGCGACATTGCCGGTGTCGAGTTTGAGCTGAAGATTTTTCGCGATGAGCCCGGCGATCTCGTCCTGCACGGCAAAGATGTCCTTCAACTCGCGATCGAAATTCTCCGACCAAATATGGAAACCGTCCGCGGCCTTGACGAGCTGCGCAGTGATGCGAACGCGATCACCGGACTTGCGTACGCTGCCCTCGACTACGTAGGCCACGCCAAGCTGCTGCGCGATTTCCGGAATTGGTGTGTCTTTCCCCTTGAAGTGAAACGCCGACGTTCGCGCTGAAACTTTCAGCCCCGGCACTTTTGAAAGCACGTTGAGCAGTTCTTCACTGATGCCATCGGAGAAATATTCGTTGCCCTTGTCGTCGCTGAGATTGGTGAAGGCCAGCACGGCGATCGACTTGTCTGATACAGATGCTTCAGTTGCGGGAGGCTGTCCGTTGTCAACCAAAGAGGTTCGCAAAGCGGTATAACGCCCGACAAAAAACAAACCGACAGAGAGCACCGCTCCGATGATCACGACGTAAATCCACGTGTGCGATTTCGTGCGCGCGAGTGCCGCAAGGTCGACATCCTCCGTACGCTTTAACCCTTGCGGCGTCAGCTCGAAGGCCCAGGCGATCAGGAGCGCAATGGGGAATCCAAGTGCCACCAAGACCATGAGCGTTTGCACCACCCATTCTGGCGTATGAAACGTCGGCAACACCGTCGAACTGACCTGGATAACAAGCCAACCGACCACCGCATAAGCAACCGCCACTTTGTAAACATTGCGTCGCTTCAGCTCCGAAAAGAAAGACGACTTCCCGCTCATGGCTTCGTGGAAGTTGCAGGCACCTGCACGTTCAGCTTCTGGCACAATGCGGTGAAACGTGGGTCGTGCAGGTAAGGAAGAAAAAAGGTGTCACCGCCAGTTGCGTGAGACCGGAATCGTGTGTGGCGTAGGCGGTGTCGAGCCATTTGAACATCTCGTCAGGCTCCTTTCGAATTGCGTAGAGCACAGCAATCTGAAATGGGCCGATGTTAGAATACCTGGCAACAAAATCCATGAGCGCGGCATCGGCAGTAGATCGGTCGCTTTGCACTTGCTGTGCGAGATTGACGGCGTAATCGCGCCAAAACCCCTCCGACTCCAGCTGCGCATTGGCCATGGCTTGCGCCGCACGGTTCTGAAGAATGTCGAGGATCACGAGGTAACTATGAAAACGGGCAGCATGCGGCTGAATTTCGAGGCCTTTGCGGAACAGTTCCTCGGCTTCTTTGTAATGGCCCATTCCGGCGACCACGCGGCCGATGTTGTACCACGAGGTAGTAAGGAGAGGGTCTAACGAAAGCGCCTCACGGCAAGCTTCCTCGGCTTCGCTCAGGCGACCCTGAGCCATGAGCGACAAGCAGAGTGCGCTCTTCGCGGGCGCGTCGCTTGGGGCCGATTGCAGCACACGTCGGAATTCTGTTTGGGCCACGCGGAAATCGAGGTCGGGGTTCATTGCTCGCAAACCAACGGCCATGCGCGTTTCAAGCAGGTCCGGCGCGAGACTAACAGCTTTGTCCGCGGCGCGGCGGGCCTCGCCGTACGCTTTCTCGGCATCGTCCTTCCGATCTGTGGCGAAGCTGACGCCATATTGACGCCAAGCCTGTGATAGTTTGGCGTAGGCGAGAGCGTAGTTCGGATCCAAGCGAACGGCCTCTTGGAGAAATGTGATCGACTTGCGGACGCTTTCATCCGTCTGTTCTTGAAAATAAAAATCCGACTGCAAAACCGCATTGTGGGCAGCGAGGTTTTGATTGGACGGAGCAGCGTCGGACTGCGGCTGTTCGCCTAACAACTTCAACTTCATCTGCTCCGCGACCGATTTGGCAATCTCGGCCTGAACCGCAAACACATCCTTGAGTTCACGGTCGTATGTTTCCGACCAGAGTGAGCGTCCATCGGTCGCACTGATGAGCTCCGCAACGATGCGAACGCGATCACCCTGCTTGCGCACGCTGCCTTCGATCAGATTGACTACTCCAAGCTTCTGACCGATTGCAGCAGAATCGCCGGATTTCCCTTTGAAGAAGAAAGAGGAGCTGCGGCCGATTACTTTGAGCTCGGGAATCTTCGCCAGAACCGCAATCAATTCCTCGGAGAGGCCATCGGAAAAATACTCGTTGCTGGGATCGCCACTGGTGTTGACCAGCGGCAGGACGGCGATCGACTTGGGCGATAGTTCGTTAGGCGAAGCTGCGGCTATTTTGTTGCCAGCGGTGTAGCGGCCCAGAAAAAATAGTGCGATTGAGATCGTAGCACCGATCGCGACGATGTAGATCCAAGCGTGCTTCTTGCGACCCACCGTCGCAGCGGGCATCGCGTCAGCAACTTCGGTTCGCTTAATTCCTTCGGGTGTCGTTTCGAACGCCCATGCGATCACCAACGCAATCGGAAAACCGATTGCGATCAGCACGATAACCAAACGGACAATCCAGTTTGGGATTTCCAGGAACGGAAATATCTGCGTCGCAATTTGCGCGATGACCCAGCCCACAATCGCGTAAGCGACCGCGACCTTGTAGACGTTGCGCCGCTTCAGTTCGGCAAGAAAGTTGTTGAAGTTCACTACTACATCCCAGTTGACAGATGCTACTTAACATTCTTGATCTTTACGATGCTGCCCTTGGCCTGCGAGTCCTTTGGATCCTTCACTACGGTCACGTACAATTCGTCCTCATTTTTGCCGAATGCGACGTTGGTCGTGCCATCGCCCGCGGCAATTTCGAAGACGTGGAGAAGCTTGCCCTCAGGAGATATCTTCAAAATCTTGCCGCCAAACCATTGGGCAACATAAATGTTACCCTTGCTGTCGATCTTCATGCTGTCCGGTCCCAGCCATGGAGAGTCGTTCTTGTTTTTCGTGAGAACATTGAGCAGAGCAAAATTTGAACGGTGACTCAACGTGCCATCGGCCTCGATCGCGAACTTTAGGATGCAGTTGCTGACAGTTTGGCTCACGTAAAGAGTCTTTTGGTCTGGCGAGATGCCTATTCCGTTGGCGTAATTAAGGTCGTTTGCGACTTCCACCCATTTCTGACTGCCAGGCGCAAGATAAAGAATTTTCCCAATTACCGAGGTTGGTGTTGGCGGGTCGCCGTATGGGCCAAAAACCGTGGCATAAGCCCCTCCGTTGGCGGTCACCACAATATCATTTATCCCACCGTCAAACTTCCTGCCGTTGCTGTCGACATCCCATCTGCGCAGTTGCTTCCCGGTCATGTCGAGTTCCAGGATTGCGCCGGGATCGTCCGTGCATGCGAGAAGGAAAGTCTTCTGTTTCGTGAGTGCCAACCCATTATGGCCGCAGCCCTCGGTGTGATTCAACACGGTTATCGTTTTGCCATCCCACTTCGACAGCGTGTTTGAGACCCAGCCAACGTAATAAAGATTGCCGTCAATGTACAATGGGCCCTCCGGCCCAAGGACATTGCTTACGATTTGAATTTCATCGGCCTGCGTTGCCGTAACACTCAACATGGCCCCAACGGTGAAACAGATAATCTTGCTTGCTCTCATTTGATTCCTTTCCAGATGGCAGCAGAACTAAGTTGTAAACATTGCGCCGCTTCAGTTCGCCGAAGAAACTCCCCGGCAAAAAAGTTGCTCATCTGCGGGGCTCCGTTTATCTGGATTTCGCTGGCCGGAACTTCACATTTGGCAGACCACGGAAGTCTGAGTCCTGTGTCCAAACGACAGCATTATGAGCTTGGGCGGTGGCCAGAATCAGACTGTCAGCCATCGGTAATTTAAGCTCGTAACTGATACCTGCCGCGAGCACGGCCAGATCGGCGGAAAGAGCGATGATGGTGCCTCCATGCAGGACGGAAACGGCGCGCAGCGCCTCTTCTTCGCCGCGCTGTTGCAGGACCCGCTTACAAACTTCAAAGATGACAACCGTAGGAATGATCAGCTCCGACTTTCGAGTGATCGGCGATTCGAAGAAGCTGGCGTTAGGCCCGTCGGCAAAATACTCAAGCCATGCAGAGGAATCGATCAGGTTCACGTCCGGTCGGCGTCGCGTGGTACGCGTGTATCGATGCCGCGCAGGAATCCCCGCATCTTTTTGGCGTCCCGTACCGGAATCAGCTCTATGCAGCCATTGTAGTGCAGGACATGAAACTTATGTCCCGGAACCAATCGCAGCGCTTCTCGCACCGCTTTGGGAATAACGATTTGGAATTTGGGAGATAGTGTGGTTGAGGTCATGGATCGATAAGAAACACGTAAAACGATAGCTGCATCGATCCGGCCACGTCAATGGCAGATTTCGGCGCCGGAGCTTGCAGCTCGGAGTAACGGACGATGTCGATGAACACGACGTGCCCAATTTCAAACTTTACATCTGAGGATTGCTCGGGTGGCATGAGTTTACGTTTTATCTGAAAACTCGAATTTGAAAATCTTCACTGTGTTTCGCGAAAGACTTTCTGCACCAACGTCTGGAAGCGCGGCTCGTTGCGCACGCTGTCGTAAATCGGGTCAACCTTGAGATACCAACAGGCGCTCTCCTGATCCTGATAAGATCTGTCCAGCCAATCCAAAGCTTTCTCCTTTTCGTCAAGTCCTAGATGGATGTCAGCGAACGCTGTTGAACTGACGTATTGCCGTTTTGCCAGTTCTTCGAGTTCGCGCAAGATCTTCTCGGCTTTCGGTCGATCTCCAGAAATGGCATAAGCGTACCCGAGGAGTCCTTGATACCACGCACCAGCCACCATTATTTTACTTCGTTGAAATTCCGCGATTGCGCCGGCCGTGTCGCCTTTGCACAGAAAGCAGCAGCCTAACAAATGATGAGCGAGCGTTGCAGCGGGATCCAGTTCCAGCGTCCTTCTGATTTGAACCATTGCATCGTCATATCGACGTGCGTGATACAGATAGTAAGCTAGGGCCGATTGAAAGAACGAATTCAGCGGATCGAGTTCGATCGCTTTTTTGTCTTTCGCAATCGCCTCGTCCAATCGACCAAGCCCGCCCAGAAACCACGCATATATTTCATATGCCCAGGCCAGATTAGGATTTAGTTCGATCGCGCGGTCGAATTCAATTTGAGCGTTCCGCCAATCAAAAGCGCCGCCGAGTGCGACGGCGAGAGAAAGATGCGCTTCCGCCAGCTCCGGGTCAAGCTCCAGAGCTTTTTGCGCGAATTCCTTCTCTTTAACCAACGCTTCTTTACTCGGCATCACCACTCCTCCCATGTAGGCGTAGGTGTCGGCCAGGCCGCAATAGGCCAGAGCGTAGTTGGGATCGAGCTTCAGCGCCTGCTCGTAGTAGCGGATGGAGCAGGTCCAGCCGGCTTCGCTGTATTTGCCAAGTTCATAGCGTCCCAGCAAATAGAGGCGATGAGCCTCCGGGTTCTCGGTCGGCTTTTTCGCCAAAGCACGGGCCGCTTCGACACCTAACTTGATTTGCAGGGCTTCGACAACGCGCTGGGCCACGTCGCTCTGAAAGGTAAAAATATCTCCTACGTCACCGTCGTAATCCTCCGCCCAGAGATGATAACCGTCACTCACGTTGATGAGTTGAGCGGTGACGCGCAGCTTCTCCCCGGCTTTGCGAACGCTTCCTTCCAACACTGTATCGACATGCAGCTGATCACCGATTTTCCGGAAAATATCCGCTTCGCTTTTGCCCTTGAAAGCGAAACAAGATGTCCGTCCCGGCACGCGCAGCCCCGGTACTCTGGCCAGCGCGTTAATTAGTTCCTCGGTCATCCCGTCGCTCAAATACTCGTCGTGTTTGTCTGCGCTCATGTTGACGAACGGCAGCACCGCGACGGATTTGGCTGGCGTAGCGCCCCTGATGTTTTGGGGCCGCTGCGGGTTACCCAGCTCCTCCGTGTAGAAATTGACCAGCGAAATGATTTCGCCGTGTTTTACTTTGCATTCCTGCGGTAGAGCTGTAGCCGCCTCACTCTGTCGAGGCGTTCCGTTCCGCGCGGTGTAGCGACCGAGAAAAAACAACGAAGCCGAAATCGCAGCGCAGATCACGACGATGTAGATCCAAGCGTGTTTCTTGCGGCCTCTAGTCGCTGCCGGCATGGCGTCGGCGACTTCGGTCCGTTTGATTCCTTCAGGAGTCGATTCAAACGCCCACGCAATCACGAGAGCGATCGGAAATCCGATTGCGATTAACACGATCACCAAGCGAACAATCCAGTTTGGGATTTCCAAGAACGGAAATATTTGCGTCGCGATTTGAGCAATTAACCAACCGACGACCGCGTACGCGACGGCGGCTTTGTAAACATTGCGTCGCTTTAGCTCGGAGAAGAAATTACCCGAATTCATTCGGACGCAGTTTGCGACTTGAACTCTCGCGCCGGGACAATTTTCTCGGCGAGCGCCTCGAAGCGCGGCTGGCCACGCAGATCGTCCAGCATGGGATCTACTCTGATGGTGAAGAGATCGTTGCCGGCACCCTCGCGATACGCGCGCTCCAACGCGTCGATCGCCTGCTCTTTGTCGCCCAATCCCATAAACATTAGCGCCATGCTGTAGCCCGACACGTAGCGGGATTTCGCCTCTTCCCTTAGATGCGCGAGGATTTTTTGCGCTTCGTCGCGTTGTCCGGCACGAGCATAGGCTTGTCCGAGATAAGCCAGCGCCTCTGGATCGTCATCCAACTTCACCGCTTTTTGATATTCGCTTATGGCCTTAGTGGGTTGCCCTTTAAGCTGGAACGCCTGGCCCAGATAGTAATGCGCAAATAAAAGCGCGGATCGATTTCTATAGTCTTGCGCAGTTGCGCAATCGCTTCGTCGTAGCGACGCGCGTTCAAGTAAACATTTCCGCCGAGATCAGCGTTGTTGATTAGTGAGAGAGGGTCCAGCTCGACTGCGCGTTTTCCCTCCGCAATCGCGCGATCAAACCGCCCAAGTGCCGTCAAAGGCCCCCACGACAGCCAATGATGTGCCATCGCGTAATTTGGATTTAACTGAATCGCACGCTCGAACTCGGCAATCGATCGATCGAACTCGAAGTCGTAGGGACCCGCTATTCTTCCGGATGACGCGTGTGCCTCGGCCAACGTATCGTCAAGTTCAAGGGCCTTTTTCGCGGCAGCTCTCGCTTGCGGAATTGAGTCTTGCGGAGAAGCCGCACCAAAGACTGAAAGAATTACATACGAATCGGCCAGGCCAGCATAGGCGAGGGCATAGCCGGGATCCTTGGACGTGGCTTGATTGAAATAGTCGATTCCCTTGCGCAGGTCTGCGGCGGTCCGCTTGTTCCAAAAAAATCTGCCTTTGAGGTAAAGCTCGTAGGCTTCTGGATTTACCGTCGGAGTTTTTGCAATCGAGATTTTCTCGGAACCCGTGAGTTTCGCCTGCAAGGTGTCTGCAATGGTTTTCGCAACGTCGCTCTCCACTGCAAAAATGTCGGTCAGATTTCGGTCATAGATTTCCGCCCACAGATGCGCATCGGTCATGGCATTGATGAGCTGCACAGTGACGCGTACCTGATCGTTGGATTTTTGCACGCTGCCTTCGACCACATGCATGACGCCGAGCTGCTTCGCGATCTCACGCAGGTTATCGGGTGCGCTCTTATATTTTTGCGTCGATGTGCGCGAAATCACTTTAAGATCGGCGACCTTCGCCAATCGCGTCAGAATTTCATCCTGCACGCCTTCACAGAAGTAGGCATTGTCTGGATCACGACTGAGGTTGTCGAACGGCAGCACCGCGATCGATTTCTGGGGTAGGGCTGTAACCGCCTCGCTCTGTCGAGGCGTTCCGTTCCGCGCGGTATAGCGGCCGAGAAAAAATAGTGCGATCGAGATCGCAGCGCCGATCACCACAACAAAAATCCAAGCATGCTTTTTTGGTTGTCGCGCCGACGCTGCAAGATCGACATCTTCGGTTCGTTTGATTCCTTCCGGCGTCGCTTCAAACGCCCACGCAATTATTAACGCGATTGGAAACCCGATCGCGATCAGCACAATCACCAAACGCACGATCCAATTCGGAATTTCGAGAAACGGAAATATCTGTGTCGCGATTTGTGCGATGACCCAGCCGACAACTGCATATGCGACGGCAACTTTGTAAACGTTGCGCCGTTTTAGCTCTGCGAAGATGGAGGGCTTCTCGCTCATCTATTCACATGTCCGACGCTTAACGAGAGCCAGAGCTCTTCAGGTCAATGGCGATGGCGTGAGCCTCAGTGTCGCCGATGTTCGCGACCACATGTGTAGTGGGTTCGCGCCATAGCGTTTCTCCTGCAGCAGCAGTCTTCTCTTCAGTCCTGCCGTCGATATAAGTAAACTTCAATCTGGCACCGCTCAGGAGGTAGACCACGCCAGCCGGATGAGAATGCATCGGCTCTTTTTCTCCGGGTTTAACGCGGCATTCGAGCATCCGCACCTGGTCGTTCTCCAGAAGCACCTTGTAATACTGCGGCGAGATTTTCACTGGGTCTTGTGCGTGCGCCGTTGTGTATAGGAGCACGAGAAGTGCGGTGAGAGCAGTGGTTTTCATTATGTCAGCTGGTTGCTAAGGTCCAATATGCTCACGTCCGGTGAGCAGCTGTTGAAAACCCGGATCTTTGCGAATTGGATCCCAAACCGGATCAATCCTGAGCTGCGCAATAGAGACGTCAAAACCTGCCGGCATGGCCAGTAATCTTTGGAGTGTTTTGACTGCTGATGCCGATTCGCCTGCTTGGCCTGAATTTGAGCCAGTCCAGTAAGAATCGCTGCCCCAAGAAGCGCATCTTTTTCCACAGGTGCGGCTTGTGCCGCCTGCGTGGCCAGACGAAGAGCCTCCGCATTCTTTCTCAGAGCCAAATTTATCCAGGCCAGTTGGATCAGGGAGGTTTCGTTCGGCCGTTCGCGCAGCTGCGCTTCGACAAAACCACGCGCCTTCTCAATCTCATCGGTAGCGCCGGCTGCGTCATTCGCCAGCAGATGGATCACCACAAGAGCCATCAGGCGCGAGAGGTTCTCGTCCGGGTTGGTGGCTTCTGTTGCACACGTTTTTCGAGCGGCGGCAAAGTCTCGATCAAGCACGTGGACGTATGCTTCGGTGGCACTGATATCGAGTGTGATAAAGTTCGTCGCCCTTTGCCCCGCGAAGAGCAGGCGTTTGACCTCGTTGAAATCGCCTTGTCCATTGAGGCAGCTGAGGATCAAAACGCGTATCCCGATGAGATTGTGCGGGTCGAGAACGAGCGAGTGGGAGCTAGCCCGCTTCGCCTCCGGCCACATTCGCAGGGCGGCATAAGAGGAAGCGATATTGGCCGCTAAAGAAGCATCCCGGGGATCGCGTTCTTCGCACTTCGCTAACTGATCCAGACTAAGTTTCCACCGGCCCTGTCGACGGTAGACGTAAGCGGACAGTTCGAGGGCACGGATGTTGTTGGGCTGCACTTCCAATGCGCGAGCGAATTCTTTCAGGGCATCTTCATACTGGTGCTTCACGTAATAGTAAAAGCTGCCGAGGGCGATGTGTGCTTCTGCCAGGTTGGGGGCAAGCGTCAGAGCGCGATCAACCAGACTCCTTATTTCTACCAGCGCCGGATCGTTCTCGGCATGTCTCGTTACAAACCAGTGGCGCAGGATGCGACTCTCGGCCAGGCGCGCAGCGGCCAGAGCAAAATTCGGATCGCGATCGAGCGCCTGTTGATAAAAGATCGCTGCGCGGTCGAACGGCTCGGCTTTGAGCGAATTTTCTGCTTCCCGCTCTTCATATTCGCCTTTTAAGAAGAAGTCATAAGCTTCGGGATCTTTCGTTGGTGCGGCGGCAAGCGTGCTGGTCTCGTTAGGCGAAAGCTTAGCCTGTAGCGCGTCGGCGATTTCCTGCGACACTTCGCTTTCCACAGCAAAGACATCTTTGGCTTCGCCATCGTAGCTCTTCGCCCAAAGATGAGTATCGGCACGGGCATCGATAAGTTGCACGTTGACCCGTATTTTCTCGGCTGATCTTTGCACCGTTCCTTCGACAACCGTGGCGACACCTAACTCTTGTGAAACACTCCTTAGATCTTCCGGTTTGCTCTTGTATTTTGCTGTCGAAGTTCGGGAGATGACTTTCAGGTCGGCGATGCTGGCGAGCTTGGTCAGGATTTCATCCTGGATGCCATCAGCAAAGTAAGTATTGGCTTTATCGTCGCTGAGGTTTTCGAACGGAAGCACGGCGATGCTTTTGTCCGAAAGGCTCGATGCAGGTGTAGTCGATTTCTTTGAGACAACGACAGAGGCGGCGACGATCGCAGTCAACAACAGCAGGGCTGTTATGATTGCAGCCCATCGCGTCCGCGCGCGCTGGTGCTGAGCGGCCAGCAATTTCGTTGGCGTTTTTTGATTGCCGACTTCGTGGTTGTAGAGATTAACCACGCCGATACGGGCGCCGTGTTTCACTTCGCATTCACCTAACGAGTGCAAGTAAGGTTTCCAACGCGGATAATGTTCCAGGTCATCGGCCACATGTTTCGAAAGCAGAATGTGGCCAGCATCGCCGCAATCCATGACGCGCTTCGCCAGGTTTATGCCCGCGCCGGCAATGTTGGCTTGCTCGTTCAAATCAGTGACTTCATTGACCGGGCCGCTGTGAATTCCCATACGAACGTGAAGTTCGGGATGTTTTTTTAGTTCCTTGCTGATCTCCAGCGCGCACAGAACAGGCGCTTCGAGGCTGTTTCGAAAAACGAGTGCGCCGCCATCGCCGGTGGGCAAGCGCACTAACTTTCCTTGTGCTTCGGCAAGACGGAACTGCTC
The DNA here is from genome assembly GCA_963791385.1 of uncultured Verrucomicrobiae bacterium. GTDB lineage: Bacteria > Verrucomicrobiota > Verrucomicrobiia > Chthoniobacterales > UBA10450 > Udaeobacter. Next base: position 117,546 of record CAWBSH010000022.1, on the reverse strand, counting down.
GGTTCCGCGCACGATTTCCCTTAGCGTCCGAATCTGCTCGCTCTGCTCGTTGATGAGCAATTTCGAGTAACCGACGATGTCGATGAACAAGACATGCCCGATCTCGAATCTTATGTCGGAGGGTTGCTCGGATGGGATAGTCACTTGTTACGGTCCGACGTGTTCCTGCCCAGCGAGCAGTTGTTGGAAGCCGGGATCGTTGCGGATGGGGTCCCAAACCGGATCGATTTTTAGCCGCGCGATGGAAACGGTTTCGCCAGCGGGGATGCCAAGTAACCGGCGAAGAATTGCGATGGCGTCGGACGCCGCTCCGGTGCGAGCTTCGACTTCGGCAAGGCCGGCCAGATTGGAATTACCGAGCAGAGCATCTCTCTCCGGCGGGAGCAATTCCACTGCCTGCCGCGCGAGTTTGAGAGCGTCGGTGTCACGTTTCAGGGCCAGGTACACCCAGATCAATTCTCTCATTGAAACGCGCTCGCCCGGCCGCCCGCGTAATCTTTCCTCGAGCAGTTGTCTCGCTTTTTCTGCGTCAGCCTGTGCGCCGGTGAAATCGCCGGCCAAGGCGCGAATGGTAGCTTTGGCGGAGAGCCGCCTGCGTTGATCCGCAGCGGTGTCGGCACTGACCTCCCAAACCTTAAGGGCCGCTTGGAAATCGCGCGCGAAAACAAAGGTGTACGCGCGGTCACCAGTCACGCTGGCAACAATACCGGAAGCGGACGACGAGATAAGATCGTTCGCGGACGGAAAGGTCGCCAGCACGCCTTGCGCTCTTTTGATGTCGCCGCTCCCGTTCAGAATCGCCAGGAGCAAGGCACGCATACCGACCACATCGGCGGGATCGATGTTCAGTGCATATTTGCCGACGCGCTCGGCGTCCTGCCACATGCGCAAGATGCAATAAGTCTGAGCAAGGTTTCCAGCGACATCGGCATTGCGCGGATCCTGCTCGAGCGACTTCTTGAGCGTGTCCAAACAGCGCTGCCATTGTGCCTGCCGTCGATAGACATAACCAGAATAGTCGAGGGCCTGCGCGTTATTAGGCTGTAACTGGAGCGCCCGCCCGAACTCGGCCAACGCCTGTTCGTACTGCCGATAGCCGTAGTAATAAAAAAGGCCATGCGCGACGTGCGCTTCCGCCAGGTCTGGCGCCAGAGCTAGCGCTTGTTCCGTCGTTCTTTTAACTTCCGCGAGCTCCGGTTCCGTGAACGTTTCGACGAACCAGTGTTGACTCAAACGAGATTCGGCCAGGCGAGCCATGGCGAGCGCAAAATTTGGATCGCGCGCAATGGCTTGCTGATACCACGCGATAGCCTGGTCGAATGACTCTGGCCTCAAGGAAGCATTCGCCGCACGGAGCTGGGACTCGCCTTTCAGAAAGAGATCATATGCTGCAGTGTCCTTGGTTGGCGCGGTGGCGAGCGTGTTAGCTTCAGCCGGAGAAAGTTTCGCCTGAAGCGAATCGGCGATTTCCTGCGCCACTTCGCTCTCCACGGCAAAGACATCCTTGATGTCGCGATCGTAAGTCTTAGCCCATAAGTGTGAATCAGCCCGGGCGTCGATGAGCTGGACGTTAACACGAACTTTGTCAGCGGCTTTCTGCACACTGCCTTCCAGAACAGTTGCGACCCCGAGCTGTTGCGAAACTGTCTTCAGGTCTTCTGGCTTGCTCTTATATCTCGCGGTGGAAGTACGCGAGATCACCTTCAAATCGGCGATGCTCGCAAGCTTCGTCAGGATTTCGTCCTGAATACCGTCGGCGAAATAAGCGGCACCCTTGTCGTCACTCAGGTTCTCGAATGGCAACACCGCAATCGATTTTTGCGGGATGGACGAACCTGTAGCCGCCTCGGTGCGAGCCACACTGACGGCATTTCGGGCCGTGTAGCGACCGATAAGGATCAATCCGACCGAAAACGCCGCGCCAATGATCACGACGTAAATCCAGGCGTGGGATTTCCTGCTTCCTTGCGCGGCAAGATCGACATCTTCGGTGCGTTTCAATCCTTGCGGAGTCAATTCGAATGCCCATGCGATCACGAGCGCGATTGGAAATCCGATCACAATTGCCAGCACGACGAGTCGCACCGCCCAGTTTGGAATTTCGAAGAACGGAAAAACCTGTGTAGCGACTTGGACTAGCAGCCAACCCACCACCGCGTACGCGACCGCGACCTTGTAAACGTTGCGTCGCTTCAGTTCGGCGAAGAAGTTGTGCAGGTTCATGCTGCTTACACTCTTTCCACGTAATGGTTCGGCGCGATCGGCAGGATCATTGGCTACAGAGCCAGCCAATGTCGAACGCCATCTTCAATCGCTTTCAATTCCCCGGCTGAGAGTGCGCCGAGTCGCCGCAACGCAAGCTTCGCCGGAATTGTGGTAACGCTTTGCACAACAAATGCCCCTGGCTTGAGAAACGGCGCGGAAACCGTCAGCTCGAATTTCGAGCCACGAATCTTTGTCGTGTGTGAAATGACGGTGATCAGGGCACGATCGGCGTCTGAGTAAGCGGTACTAAGGATAAGAGCAGGCCGGATCTTTTGCGCCAGCCCAAGATCCACCAGCCAGACTTCACCGCGACGCGGCATCGTCTTCTTCCTGATCGAGCAACTCGAAAACGCGCGCCGCGGCAGCGGTCAATTCTTCGTCCGACGGCTCCTCGTAATCGAACGTAGCGGTGCGTTTCAGAATCGCCGCGCTCAGTTCTTTCTGCTCCTGAAGGGGGAGCTGGTCGAACCGCTGCAATAGCTTAGCCGCCTCGCTGCTCATCGACCGAAGATACGAGAATGCTCTAGCCGATTCAAGCCAGCCAGCCTTAGCTCGGAAAGGAGAGAATTTGTTCGTGTGAGCTTTATAAACGTTGCGCGCTTTAGCTCGGCGAAGAAGTTGCGCGGATTCATCCTCCTTCTACTTGGGCGGTTCTTTCGGCGCGAGTGAAGCGACGATTTTTTCGAAGCGCGGATCGCCGCGGAGCGGGTCCCATAAGGGGTGCAGTTTTAAGGCGCCGTAGCTCAGCATGGACGATGCGTCGGGAGCACGCAGCCCAGCTTCCAGTTGCTGCAAAGCAAGCTCCTTGTCGCCCGCCCACGCCGCTGTGATGGCGAAATACTGAAGGACGCGGCTGCCGTTGTTGACATCTTTTTCCAGCGGCATGAGCGCGATCGCCCGACGGCCTTCGTCCAGCGCCAGCTCCTTCCGCCCAAGAGCAGCGTCGATTAAGCCGAGGACGCAGAGCGTGGGGCCGTAGTCCGGCTGCGCCTGCACAATCTTCTCCTGCTGTGCGCGAGCCGCTTCAAACGCACTGCGCGCTCTTGCCTCGTCTTTGGTCATGCGCGCCAGCAGACCTTCCCCAAAGCTGCGGCTCAGAACAATTGCGGATTCGCCCCAGCATGGATTGTCGCCCAGCGCGACGAGCGCTCGTTCGGCCGCAGCCGGATCGCGTTCGGCCAGGGCGCAAAGGAACCAGATGTCCGCGGCGCTGGCGATAGCGCCCGGTCCTTGCGCGAGGATTGCATCAATCGTCTGGTGCAGCGGCCGGGTATCCCCTTTCCAGCAGAGATAAAATAGTCCACGAGCGGCCCGCGTTTCGGCGTTGTCGGGCACGATCGCTAACACCCGATCCAGCGCAGCGATCGCCTCGGCATGGCGCCCCAGGGCTTGGTAACTGCCCGCGATCTGTTGCAGAGTAAAAAAGTTGCGCGGGTCCAGCTCCACCGCGCGCTGCAAGTTCTGCAGACCTTCCTCCTGCTGGCCGCGTCGCCGCAGAATGTAGCCGGTGAGTTCGAAGAGACGCGCATCATTGGGTAATGCTCGCCGCGCAATCTCCAATTCGGCCAGGGCGCCGGCATAGTCACGCGGCCCGTAGTAGAGATATTGTGCGCGCGCCAAATGCGTTTCGGCAGCATCCGGTCGCAGCCTTGTCGCGGCTTGCACCGCAGCTTCAGCCAGGGCCAGCCGGACAGGAGTGTGATCCCCCCATAGTGCATAAATGGTTTCGTGCGCGTAGGCGAGCTGGCAGTAAGCGTCGAAAAATGAGGGATCGCGCTTCACCGCTTCATCCAGAAGTTCAATTGCCTTCCGCAGGTCTGGCTCGCCCGTCGCGCTGAAATTTGCCGTGAGGAGAAGTGACTTCGCCCGGCTGTAAAGGTCGAATGCCGCCAGATCAGTCGTGGGCGGCTGCTCGATGGCCTTCTTCTCGTTAGGCGAGAGCTTCGCCTGTAACTGATCGGCAATCGCCTTGGCGATTTCGCTTTGGATGGCGAAGACATCGGCCAGATCGCGATCGTAGGTTTGCGCCCACAGATGCGCGTCGTCGCGGGCATCGATCAATTGCGCGTTGACGCGCACTTTGTTGGCCGCGCGTTGCACGCTGCCTTCGACGACATGTGCCACGCCGAGTTGCTGGCCGATTTCACGCAGATTGCGCGGCGCGCCGCTCTTGTATTGCATGACGCTCGTGCGGCTGATCACTTTCAAGTCCGCAATCTTTGCCAGGTCCGTAAGAATCTCATCCTGCACGCCATCAGTAAAAAAGGCGTTGTCCGGGTCGCGGCTTAGGTTCTCGAACGGCAGCACTGCGATCGATTTTGTGTTAATGACAGACTTTGACTCGTTAGGCACGGCGCTGGCCACAAGCGCAGCCTCGCGCCTGGGCGTGAGCACGAATTTGTCGAACGCAAAATAGCCAAGCGCCAGGACCAGCACCACTATGATCGTGCGATCCATTCGTCGACCGGTCTGCGGAGTGATCGATTGCTCGGGCGCCACATCTTCGTCGCGCTTCAGGCCCTGCGGCGTTAATTCGAAGACCCAGCTAAAGATCACCGCGGGAACGAACCCGATCGCCAGCAAAACGACGATGGCGCGGGGAAGCCACTCGGGCGCTCCGAACATTGGCAGCACCGTCCCTGCGACTTGCACGACCAGCCATGCGCCGACGAGATAGAGTCCCGCCATGCGGATGACATTGCGCCGCTTCAACTCGGCAAAGAAACTTCCGGGCTTCACTTCCTGGCTGCTCCGAATTCTTTCGCCGGAACAATTCTTTCGGCGAGCGCTTCGAAGCGCGGATCGCCGCGAAGGTCGTCGAGCAGCGGATCGACTCTGATGTTGTAGATATCGTTCCCGTCGTTCTCGCGATAGGCACGCTCCAGTTCATCCATTGCGCGCTTCTTATCGCCCAATCCAAGATACAGGACTGCGATACCGTAAGCGGCCACGTAGCGTGACTTCGCCTGTTCGTTCAGTCTGGCGAGAATTTTTGTCGCGTCGTCACGTTGCCCGGATCGAGCATAGGCTTGTCCCAGCAGCGCCAACGCGAACGGATCGTCGTCCAGTTCTGTCGCTTTACGATATTCAGCGATAGCTTCGGGCAGTTGTCCCTTCGCCTGAAGCGCCTGGCCCAGGTAGTAATGGGCCAGATAAAAACGGGGCTCGATTTCAATGGTCTTGCGAAGCTGAGCGATGGCTTCATCGTAGCGTCGCGCATAATAATAATCGTTACCGAAATCGGCGTTATTGATCATCGAGAGCGGATCCAGTTCGATGGAACGTTTAGCCTCGACGATGGATTCATCGAATCGCCCGAGCGCTAACAGAGGTCCGGCGCCGAACCAATGATGCGCGGTGGCGTAGTTTGGATTCAATTCAATCGCTCGTTCGAACTCGGCAATCGCCTTCGTCGAATTAAAATCGAAGCCACTGATTATCCTGCCTGAGGAAGCGTGCGCTTCCGCCAGGGTATCGTCGAGTTCCAGAGCTTTTTGTACCGCAGCTTTCGCCTGCGGAATCGAGTCTTTTGGAGCAGCAGCGCCATAAGGCGGAAGAAGCAGGTAGGAGTCGGCCAGACCGGAATAAGCGACAGCGTAATTCGGATCTTTCGCTATTGCCTGGTTGAAATAATCGATTGCCTTGCGCAAATCAGGGCCCGTCCTCTTGTTCCAAAAAAACCTGCCCTTGAGGTAAAGCTCGTATGCCTCCGGATTCGCCGTTGGCTTTTTCGACATCGCCGTCTTTTCCGACCCACTGAGCTTCGCCTGCAATGTGTCCGCGACCGTTTTCGCGATCTCGCTCTCGACAGAAAAGATATCAGTCAGTTTTCGATCGAAGGTTTCAGCCCAAAGATGCGCGTCGGTCAGCGCGTTGATCAGCTGCACATTCACGCGCACCTGATCGTTAGACTTCTGCACACTGCCTTCCAGGACGTGCATCACACCCAACTGCTTCGCGATCTGTGGCAAATTATCTGGAGAGCTTTTGAAATGCTGCGTCGATGTACGCGAAACGACTTTCAAGTCCGATACCTTTGCCAGACGCGTGAGAATCTCGTCCTGCACGCCTTCGCAAAAGTAAGCGTTGTCCGGGTCGCGGCTAAGATTATCGAACGGCAGAACAGCGATGCTTTTTTCCGGGATTGCAGAACCGGCAAAGGCTGTCTGGACCGCGGCGTTTTTCTTACGGGAAAGTTCGTCCTGCAACTCATCGGTGATCTTCTTGGCGACTGCGCTCTTAATGGTATCGGCCAACGAAGCCGGCGCTGTGGCGGTCGGTTGAGGCAGTGTCGCTAACCTGCGTTTGTCGAGCGTGCGCATGATCGCGGGCGCAAAAATCACCGACACGATGGCAAGCACGAAGGTGAGTGCGATGAGCAATCCCACGATGATAAAGATCGCGCGCGCAACCGGAGAGAGTCCTCTGCGGGTGCCTTTCGACAAGGCTCGAACCCCCCCGCGCGCTCTCCCAAGTCGCGCCGGCGGCGCGGGATTGCCAATTGTCTCGGCATAAAGATTGACCAACGAGACAACAACTCCGTGTTTCACTTCCACGTCGCCCAGTTCATGCAGATACGGCTGCCAACGACGCTGTTGTGCCAGATCGTCGGCGACGCGTTTACTCACCAGAATGTGGCCGGCGTCGCCGCAATCCATCACGCGCTGCGCGATGTTGATGCCTACGCCGGCGATGTTTTCGCGCCCGTTTGCATCCTTCACATGATGGATTGGGCCACTGTGGATTCCCATTCGCACCGGCAGGCTTGGCTGCGCGCGCAAAGCCTGGCTAATCTCCAAGGCGCATTCCACCGGCTCTTCCACGGAACCGGTGAAAACCAGCGCCATGCCATCGCCCGTCGGCAAAACGGTAAGCCCCCCTGCGGCTTCGGCCTCGCGCGCCGCTTCGGTGCCGCGCACGATCTGGTTCAACTCCTGAAGCGCTTCTGATTGTTCGTCGGTCAGCAGCGTAGAGTAGCCGACGATGTCCATGAAGAGCACGTGCGCAATCTCCAGGCGCTTAGCCTTGTGCTCGTCAGCCATGAAGCGCGACTCTACTAGCTGAGTGCAACCCTCTCTAGCCTATTCTTTTTGCCGCGAGCGAAAACAGGAAATGCTCATTGGATCGAAACACTGTGGCCACGCCGCTCCAATTCGATGATCATTGCGGCGCTCTGTAGCCACCGCCCTGTGGGTGGTCGAGTCGAAGGCCGCATCACGCGACGTCGCACAGCGACGTGGCTACAACTTCGGCGCGCGCGAAGCGACGATTTGTTCGAAGCGTGGATCGCCGCGCAAGCTGTCCCAATCCGGACTTTGTCTTAGCTCGCCATAGCTAATCCCGGTCGGAAATTCGGTTGATGTTTTGAGTTGTTGCAACGCCGCCTCTTTTTCGCCGCACGTCGCGTAAATCACGGCCAGGTAAGTCATGAAAGTCGGTCCAACCCACGAGTCTTTCGTGTAAGGCAGGATTTCACAGGCGCGTTTTCCTTCCTGTACCGCTTCGCTACACCGGCCGAGCATGGCATCCGTTAGTCCGAGATATGCCCACGCCTGCGGATAGTCGGGCTGCTCGCGAGTGGTGCGCTCGAAAATCGCCCGCGCTGATCCGAGCGCCGTCCGCGCCAATTCCTTATCGCCGAAGAACCATGCCGTGCGTCCAATGCAATATTCGCGAGGCACAAACGCCTCATCGAAGCTGTTGGCGATGCCTTCCGCCGGAATCAGTGCGACTGCCTTTTCAGCGGCGGCGCGATCTCGCTGCATCCAGCTGCAATAAACAAGCGGAAACGCTACGGTGCGTTCGGCCTCCAGACCCTGTTGCGCAACCACGTCCAATTGCTTTCGCAACGCTGCGACGTCACCGGTTCCGGCGAAGGAATTGAAGCCGGAAAGAAAACGGGCGAAAGGATTGTTTGGCAGGATATTCAGCGCCATCTCAAAGAAATGTCGGGCTTCGGTGTCGAGCCGTATGCCTGAAAACGTAGAGGCCGCTTCCATCAGCACGAAGAAGTTGCGTGGATCCAATTCCACGGCGCGCCTGAAATTTGTCGCCGCTTCCTGCCAGCGCGCCGTTCGGCGGTCCACAGCGCCTATGGTTACGTAGATGCGAGCTTCGTTAGGCAGAAGTTGTTTCGCCCTTTCAAGCTCTTTCAAAGCGCCATCGTAATCACGAAAGCCGTGATAGGCATAAAGACCTTTCTGCGCGTGGACTTCTCCCGCGTCCGGCTGAATCTCTTCAGCTTTTTGCAGCGCGATTCGGGCCAGTTCGCGCCGCTGATCAGTGTGGTCAGCCCCAATCCAGTACAAATCGAGGTGAATTTCGCACATGAGACAGTACGCACGCAGGAATTTCGGATCGCGCCGAACCGCTTCCTCTAGGAGGCTGATGCCCTGAAGTAAGTAGCCCTTTGCGTCGGGATCGTTATCCAGATCGTCGAGTTGTCGCGCGCGAAGATAAAGATCTGTACGCCACTGGATCTGTGGTGGATGGTTTCGCAATCCGCGCTTTCTCGTCAGCGGACAAATGCGCCTGCAATTGCTGCGCGATGGCTTCGGCGATTTCGCTTTGGATTCCGAACACGTCAGCCAGATCGCGCGTATAGGTTTGTGCCCACAGATGCGCGTCGTTACGGGCGTCGACCAACTGCGCATTCACCCGAACCTTGTTCGCGACTCGCTGGACGCTCCCTTCCAGAATGTGAGCCACTCCAAGCGCCAGGCCAATCTCCCGGAGATTCCGCGCCGTCGCGGCCTTGTATTGCGCCACACTCGTGCGGCTGATCACTTTCAAGTCCGCGACCTTGGCGAGATTCGTGAGAACTTCATCCTGAACTCCATCGGCAAAAAACGCGTTTTGCTTGTCATCGCTCAGATTTTCAAACGGAAGGACCGCGATGCTTTTTTCTGGAATGGACGATGATGGCGCCTTATCGCCACCGGTCGATGATCGTAGCGACTTTAGGATTGCCGGCGTGAAAATTATCGCCGGAACAACAAGACCGATCAAAATAATCGCCGTGACCAGCAGGGTGCGAAAACCGGCAGACTGTTTTCCCTTGGCTGGAGATCGCTTCTGTGCCGCCAGACCTGTGGGCAGCGCTGCGTTACCCGCGTCGTCGGTGTAAAAATTCACCACCGAAATGCGCACACCGTGCTTTACCTCGCACTCGCCAAGGTCATGCAGGTACGGCTGCCACCGCGGGTAATGCTCCAGATCTTCGGCGACGTGTTTAGACACCAAAATGTGCCCAGCATCGCCGCAATCCATCACTCGTTGCGCGATATTGATGCCAGCACCGGCGATATTGGCCTGCTCATTCAGATCTGTGATAGCGTTTACTGGACCGCTATGGATTCCCATTCGCACCCGAAGCTCGGGATGCTTTTTCAATTCCCTGGCGATCTCCAGCGCGCACAACACCGGCGCCTCCGGAGTGGTTCGAAACACGAGTGCGCCACCGTCGCCAGTGGGCAGTCGGAGCAATTTGCTTTCTGCCTCAGCCGCACGGAATTCCGCAGTGCCGCGCACGATCGTTCGCAGAGTCTCCAGTTGCTCACTCTGCCCGGTAATCAGCAGATTTGAGTAGCCAACGATGTCGATGAATAGAACATGCCCGATCTCTAATTTGACTTCTGACGCGGTATCGGGCGGCATACCTCGCTTAAAATTCCACGGGTTCGGTCACGGTGAGGGGTTGCTCAGCGACCTTGGAAACGTTGCACCGTCTAAGCTCGGCGAAGAACCCTTTTAGATTCACGTCCTGCTTTTGCCACAGCGTCGGCTCATGAGCAAACCTGCTTTATGCCATTCTCAGCGCCCGTGGCTCCGGAGGCGGTGAGCGACGGCAATCGCGATACAAACGTCCAGCTTTGATTTGTATTGCCGTGATTCATATGTTTCGTGGGCGCAATCAAACGGAGAAATCAAATGGCAAATCAATCGACTGAATCGAAACGCCTGCTCTCATACGTCATCGCCGACTGGGCTTGCGCACTGAAATACGAACATCTTTCAGCAGAGGCGATTCAGGCTGCGAAACTATTTTGGTTCGATTCCATCGGCTGCGCGCTCGGCGGCAGTCAACAGGAGGACGCCAAAATCCTGCTCGAGCATCATCGCGCGATGGGCGGCGGCAATGTAAAAGCCACCGCGTTCGTTTCCGGATTCAAAACGAACCCGGTCGACGCAGCATTCATGAACGGGCACATGATCCGCGCAATGGATTACAACGACATCTATTGGAAAGCGGACCCGTGTCACCCGAGCGATCTCATCGCCGCGCCGTTGGCACTCTGTGAAAGCGAAGGCTTGAGCGGCAAAGATCTAATTCTGGCCACGATCATCGCGTACGAAATTGAAATGCGTCTCTGCGAAATCGGCCGGCCGGGCGTGCGCGAATACGGCTGGCACCATGCCACGTTGAGCGCCTTTGCCGCTCCCGTCGCTGCGGGCCGGGTATTGAATCTCACGACGGAACAAATGGTCTGCGCCATCGGCATCAGCGCGTCGCGAACATTTTGTCCGGGTGCGGTCACCGCCGGCAAACTTACCAACATGAAAAACACAGTTGATCCGTGGGCTGGGCGCATGGGGGCGGAAAGCGCGCTCCTTGCTCGAGAAGGATTTTCCGGTCCTGAGCACATCATTGATGGAAAAGAAGGTTTGTTCGCTGTGTTCAGCCACGTCCAATACAAAGGACAACCGGCAACATTCGATGGCCAGGGACTGATCAAAGATCTGCCGACCTCACCGGAGTCGCACTACAGAATTCTCGATTGCGGGATGAAAAGTTTTCCGATCGAAGCGCTAAGTCACGCGCCGCTGACCGCCATGATGAAAACGGTCAAGGAAAACAAGATTAAGGCAGACGACGTTAAGGAAATCAAAGTGGAAGTGATCGCTCGCGCTGCGGATATTTTGGGAGATCCCCACAAGTATCGGCCTACATCCAAGGAAACCGCCGATCATTCGCTTCCCTATTGCATGGCAGTCGGGTTGGTCGATGGAATGGTAACCCCCTTGCAATTCCGCGAAGAACGGGTGCTTGATCAGTCGCTGATTCCAATCATGGACAAGATAAAAGTTGTGCCTAACGCCGAATTCGAATCACTCTTTCCCAAGTTTCAACCGAGCCGTGTGACCATCACAACGAACCACGGCAAATCACATTCAACTCGGGTCGATGTGCCCAAGGGCGATCCACGTGATCCCATGACCGAGGATGAGATCGCGGTGAAATTCACCGCGCTCGGCAGCGATGTGATCGGCAAGGATCAATGCGAGAAATTGCGGCACTGCATCATGAATTTGGAGAATTTCGGGAAGCTTGACGAACTCCTCGCGCTGACGGTCGCGCAACAGTAACTCCCGTCATCCCGAGCGAAGTCGAGGGATCCCGCGGCCTTACCTTTGAGTTCTGCGACGGGATCCTTCGACTCCGCTACGCTCCGCTCAGGATGACAGCGCAGAATTATGCAGTTCCGCTCCCCTCGCCTGCGCCGAACTGGATTCCCTGGGCGAGTGGCAGCTCTGTTGAAAAATTGATCGTGTTCGTCTGGCGCCGCATGTACTGCTTCCAGCAATCGCTTCCGCTCTCGCGTCCACCGCCGGTTTGTTTTTCGCCGCCGAATGCGCCGCCGATTTCCGCACCGCTCGTGCCGGTATTCACGTTCGCAATTCCACAATCGCTGCCGACAGCACTGACGAACTTTTCCGCTTCGCGCACGTCATTGGTGAAAATCGATGAGGTCAATCCTTGTGGCACATTGTTGTGAATCGCCATTGCCTCATCGAAATCGCGATACGTCATCAGATAAAGCAGCGGACCAAATGTCTCGTGCTTTACGATTTCAAAATCCGGCTTCGCGGATGTCAGACACGGCTTCATGTAAGCGCCGCCGGGAACGGTGAGTCGCTCCCCGCCGTAAAGCACTTCGCCCCCTTCCTCTTTCAACCGCTGAATGGATTCATGGACCATATCAACAGCGTGTCTGTCGATGAGTGGGCCCATCACGGTTTTCCGTTCAAGCGGATTGCCAATCGGCAAAGATTTGTAAGCGGACAACAATTTGCCTCGAACCTTGCCAGCAACGGACTCGTGCATGATCACGCGCCGCGTGGAAGTGCAACGCTGTCCGGCTGTGCCTACGGCGCCGAAAAAGATCGATTGCACCGCCATTTCGAGATCGGCGCTCGGCGTGACGATGAGCGCGTTGTTGCCGCCGAGTTCCATGATGGTTTTGCCGAGGCGACCGTGAACTGCTTTCGCAACGTTCAAACCCATGTTCACCGAGCCTGTGGCCGATACCAATGGAATCCGAGGATCGTCCGCCAATTTCTGGCCGACTGTTTTACGATCGCCGACCAGCAGCGTAAAAATCGCCGGGTCAGCGCCGGTTTCGCGACAGATACGCTCGGCGATTTTTGTGACGGCGATCGCGGTAAGGGGCGTTTTTTCCGACGGCTTCCAAACCGTGGCGTCACCGCACACTGCAGCCAGCGCCGCGTTCCACGACCAGACCGCGACGGGAAAATTAAACGCGGTGATCACCGCAACTACGCCGAGCGGATGCCACTGCTCCATCAGCCGGTGACTCGGTCGCTCCGATTGAATCGTTAGGCCGTAAAGCATCCGCGACTGGCCGACAGCGAAATCGCAGATGTCGATCATCTCCTGCACTTCGCCTTCGCCTTCGGCGATAATCTTCCCAGTCTCCAGCGTCACGAGTTGCCCAAGTTCGTGTTTCAATTCGCGCAAGGCGTTGCCGAGACGGCGGACGGTTTCGCCACGCACCGGCCCGGGCGTCACACGCCATCTCAGAAAAGCTTCGTGCGCTCGGGCGATAGCTTTGTTGTAATCGTCATCGGACGCCGTCCGCACGCTGGCGAGCCGTCGCCCATCAATTGGCGAAATCTTGTCGATCTTGACGCCACCGCCGCGCCAGTCGCCGTCGAACACGCCGGCGTTTTCGTCCGTGAGTCCCAGTTTTCCGAAGACGGGTTGCATTTTCAAATCTAGCGCGAGCCTACAGCTTATAGCTTATGAAATTGCCAAAACGCAAGCGAGACGCATGCGCTACTTCCGCCTTTGCTGACAGAATTTGCGCATCAATTCCATCGCTTCATCAATCGCTTCCGCAGTGATATCGAGCGCGGGACGAAAACGGATTGAATTCTCGCCGGAACGAAGAGTCAGAACACCGAGGTCAAAGAAGCCGTGCCAAAACTCTTCGCGCGTTTTCGCATCGGGGACATCGAAGGCGAGAAATACTCCGCGGCCGCGCGCGGCGGAAATCAGCGGCTCTTCCGTTTGCAGATCGCGCAGTTGATCGAGGAAATAGGCACCCACTTTGGCAGCGTTCTCAACCAGACGCTCCTGCTCGATGATGCGCAGGTAATGCGTCGAGCGCACCATATCCGTGAAGTTCCCGCCCCACGTTGAATTTAAACGACTGGGTAAACGAAACGCGTTGTCTTTCACTTCGTCGATACGCGGGCCGGCCATCACACCGCAGACCTGCGCTTTTTTTCCAAACGCCATCAGGTCGGGCAACACATCGAAATGTTCGCAGCACCAATTGCGGCCGGTGGCGCCCATGCCGCATTGCACTTCGTCAAAAATGAGCAGGACATCATTTTCGTCGCAAATCTTTCGCAATTTTTGCAGCCATTCGCCGCGGAAATGGTTGTCGCCTCCCTCACCCTGAATTGGCTCGATGATGATTGCGCAAATGTCGACGTTGCGCTGCTGGATGAAGTCGAGTATCTCGCGCTCGGCTTTTTGTTCGCGCTCAATCACGTCAGCTTCGCGTTTCGATTCCGGAAGGGCAAAATCGATGTGCGGACACGAGACGCGGGGCCAATCAAATTTCGCGAACAAATCCGTCTTACGCGGATCTGTGTTGGTCAGGCTCATCGTATAACCGCTCCGGCCGTGAAATGCGTGCCTGAAATGCAAAATCTGCGGTGCCACGTTCGCCGCGACCTGCGGCCATGTTTTTGCGCACTTTCCAATCCATCGCGGCCTTTAAACAATTCTCGACCGCGAGCGCGCCGCCCTCGATGAAAAGATACCGCTGAAGCGGCGGCAAACCGACAACACGTTCAAACGTCTTAATGAATTCCGCGTAGCCGGCGGAATAAATATCAGAGTTTGCGATCTTAACTTTCGCGGCACGCAAAAGATCTCGTCGCACTTCCGGTTCATCGAAGTGTGGGTGGTTAAATCCGACCGGCATCGAGCCGAAAAAACCGTACATGTCAATCAATCGGCGGTTGTCGGCTGCATTATGCAAATAAGAGCCACGGCTTTTGTCGAGATCCATGACGACCTTGAAACCATCGAGCAAGACATGTCGCTCGATCGTGTTAAGAACTTTCGCTGGCGTTAATGCCCTTTCCGGTTCGCTCTTTGGCGTGCGGTTTCGGGTCGAAGGGGTCTCCGCGAGGACGGGTGCGATACTCATCCGAGATCGTAATCTGTTGCGCCGACGCGGTCAATCAGCCAGGGGCGCCTTGACCTCAATCGCCAAGGCGGTTCAGGTGAACCGCCGCTACCTTTAGACAATCCCGTCGCGCAGCAGAGCGTGCTTTCCCGCGAGCAAATCCTGCACGAGAGCGTAGCCCCGCTTGTCCGCGTTGCGTGCGGTACCGGCGAAATGATGGTCGATTCGCATTCGCGCGGAGCGACAGAAATAATCTGCGACTGCGAGAATTTCATCGGCAGGTTTACCCTGTCCGAGCAGCCACTGCGCGTAAGAACAGGTCGCGCTGATGGCGAATAACTCTGTCGCGATCCCGACGAATCTGGAAAGGAGCAGTTGCTCGCGATCGAGCTTTGGGCCGAACCGCGCCATCGCGTGAAACAATCCGCGCGCGAGTCGTTTGCTTGTGCGCGCCGCGTAATTGACATGGCTCGAGAAGTGTCTCGTGCAAATTGTCGATCTTACCTGCGCCGTTCGGCATCCACTGGCGCGGATACCAGCCGGCATAAAATTTTCCGGAGCTGACAACGGCCTTTGCGCGCTCGGACATGGGCAGTTGCGTGTTGAAAATCGCGCCGCCGACTTTCAAATGCGGATCGAGCGCTTCGCGCGCGATAAACAGCCGCATGATTTCGCTCGAACCTTCGAAGATTGTGTTCACTCGGCAATCGCGCAAAAATCTTTCCACAGCGATTGGTGGCTCGCCGCGTCCGGCCAACGATGAAGCAGTCTCGTATCCGCGCCCGCCGCGCACCTGCATTGCGTCATCGGCAATTCTCCACGTCGTTTCGGTGGCCCACATTTTGCACATCGCCGTTTCGATGCGCAGATCGCCCACCTTGCGATCGAGCAGCGACGAAGTGAGAAAGGTCATCGCTTCCATCGCAAAAACATTGCCCGCCATCTCCGCCACCTTTCCTGCAATGGCTGCATGTTTGCCGATAGGCACGCCCCATTGAATGCGTTCGCCAGCCCATTTCCGTGAAATCTCGAGTAACCGCTTCGAAACACCGACGCACGCCGCGGGAAGCGTTAGCCGCCCCGTGTTGAGCGTCGTCAGCGCCACCTTCAAGCCTGCGCCTTCCTTGAAAATGATGTTCTCCCGCGGAACGCGCACGTTCGTGAATCTGACGACAGCATTGTAGAGCGCTCGCAGTCCCATGAACCGGCAGCGATACGCGATCTCCAGCCCCGGCGTATCTACATCGACGATGAAAGCAGTGATCTGCTTGCGTTCTTTTCCGCCAACCATCTTCGACGGCGTACGCGCCATCACCACCAGCACTCCTGCTTTCACCCCATTTGTGCACCAAAGCTTTTCGCCGTTAAGGATGAACTCGGAGCCATCGGTCGTTGGCTCTGCCTTTAAGCTCAAGGTTGCGGGATCGGATCCTGCCTGGATTTCGGTCAGCGCGAATGCTGAAATCTCACCGCCCGCTACGCGTGGCAGATATTTTTGCTTCTGCTCTTCGGTACCAAACAGAAGCAGCGGTTGCGCTACACCTATCGATTGATGCGCAGAAACAAGTGCGGCGACGTTTCCATCCCAGCTACCCAGCAACACCGCCGCACGTCCATAATTCGATTGGGATAATCCGAGCCCACCGTATTTCTTCGGCACTTTGATCCCAAATGCGCCCATCTCCGCCAATCCTTGGAAATTTTCCGGCGGAATTTCACCGGTGCGATCGATCTCGTCCGGATCGACATGTTCGCGGAGGTACGTTTCGAGCTTGCGCAAAAATTCTTCGCCAGCGGCGCGATCTTCGGCGCTCTGCGCGGGATACGGATAAATCCGATCGAAATCATAACGCCCGACGAACAGGTTGCTGGCAAAACTGCCACGGTCTTCGAGCGGATCGCGCGCGGCCTCTGCCAGCTCGAGCGCTTCGCGCTGGCCCTTGGCCATCTTGGATGTGTCGATCACAGCGGCGGGCGCGGGCTTGTGAGCCTTTGCGCTGGTTTCCTCAGCCCCGCCACTGCGGGATTTTTCCGGCGCTTCGAGCGGCGATTTCATAACAACCATCTGTCATTCCGAGCGGAGTCGAGAAATCCCGTGGAATAATGCTGGGTTCCGCAACGAGATGTCTCGACTTCGCTCGACATGACAAGAATTACTTTTCATAAAATTTTGTTCCGTCACGCGCATGCTTCTTCAAAATTTCGCATGGAGTAAATTTTTCTTCGGTTCGGGCCAGCCGCTCCAATTCCTCAACGGTCCTCTTTAGTCCAAAGTGTTCCGCGAATCGCAAGGGCCCGCCGCGGAACGGCGCAAAACCCGTTCCCAAAATCATTCCGTAATCTCCATCCTCGGGAGAATCAACGACTCCCTCTTCGACGCAACGAGCAGCCTCATTCACCATGAGGAGCACGAGGCGCAGCGCGATGTCATCCGCTGTAGCCGGCGGCGATGACGCCGGCTGGCTTTTCGTGCTGCCTTCGCCCCTGCCGGAGTCGCCGCCCCCGGCTACAACGCGCCATTGCACCAGCGACTCGTTAGGCGTCTGCCTCTTGCCTTCGTATTTGTAAAAACCTGCGCCTGTTTTTCGGCCGAGCATCTGCTGGTCGCGCAGCTCGAGCAGGATAGTTGGGACATGATCGCGCTGCCCGTAAGCTTTCTCGAGTGTGTTGCCGATATCGTTCGTAATGTCGACGCCGATTTCATCGATCAGTCGCAAGGGTCCCATTGGCATCCCCCATTCCACCAGCGGACGATCGATCCGCTCTGCATCCACGCCGCTCTCAAATAGCTCAGCGGCATCGAGCAAATACGGAAACAAAACGCGGTTCACCAGGAAGCCAGGGCTATCGCGCACGATTACCGGCGCTTTTCCGATCTGCCGTACAAAAGCCAGGCTCCGGTCACGCGTATCCTGTGAAGTTTGTTTCGCGACGACAACTTCCACCAGTTTCATCCGGCTAACCGGGTTGAAAAAATGCAATCCGATCACGCACTCAGGCGAAACCGTCACGTCGGCCAGTTCACTGACCGGAAGGGCCGAAGTATTTGTGGCGATAATGGTTTTGGGGCCGGCCTCCATCGCCAGTTCGCGGAAAACTTCTTTCTTGATCTCCATTTTCTCAGAAGTCGCTTCAATTACGAATTGCACATCCCGCAACTCCATTGGCGCCGTGGATCCACAAATACGGGCGCGACCCTGCTTTGCCTTTTCCTCGCTCATCAAACCCCGCTTCACCGCGTCGCCGTAGATTTTTTCAATGTTCGCCAAACCGCGATCGATCTGTTCTCGCGCGACGTCGCGCAAGATCACGGTAACGCCACGCGAGCTGAGCCATTGCGCGATGCCCGAGCCCATCACGCCGGCGCCAATTACGGCCGCGTGCACGATCTTTTCAGAGCGCGTCCGCGACGTTCCTTTCTTGTATTTCTCAGCGAGAAAGAAATTGCGGATCAAATTTTGCGCCGATTCAGTTTTCCCGAGCTCCACAATAGCGTCCAGCTCCATGCGCAACGATTCATCTGGCGAAATCGACAGCGTCTTATTAATTATCTCGTAAGCACGTTCGGGCGCCGGATTCCCACGCTGCTTCGGCGGCCGGATTCCCTGCGAAGCCGGACTTGGGGGAGCTTGCGCCTGCGGCTTGCGCTTGCCGGCGCGCAGTTTTTCGCGTGCGCGATCAAGAAGCTGATCGCGGGGCGCAATTTCGTCCACCAGCCCGATCTTCAAAGCTTCCTGAGCGGAATAAAGTTTGCCTTTCAAAATCACGTCCGCGGCTTTTTCGGTGCCGATCAAACGCGGGAGACGCGTGCAGCCGCCCCAGGCAGGAATTAACCCGAGCGTCGTTTCGGGCAATCCGATCTTCGTGGCAGGATCCTCCGATGCGACGCGATAATCGCACGCCAACGCAACCTCATAGCCGCCTCCCGCCGACGCGCCATGGATTGCGGCGACCGTCGGAATTTTGAGATCGGCTAGCCGATTGAAGACCTGTTGCCCCTGGTCGATAAATCGCGCGCATCTCGTCGGTCTGCGCCCCTTGCAACAGCGTCTTGAGATCCGCACCCGCGACAAAGATTGATTTCTTTGCCGATGCGATGATCAGTCCCCGCAGCGAAGCGTCTTTCTCCACTGCATCGAGGTACTCATTCAAGTCATCGAGAGTAGCAGCGTCGAAAATGTTCGCGCCCGAGTCGGG
Source organism: uncultured Verrucomicrobiae bacterium (assembly GCA_963791385.1). GTDB lineage: Bacteria > Verrucomicrobiota > Verrucomicrobiia > Chthoniobacterales > UBA10450 > Udaeobacter. The sequence continues at coordinate 98,638 of CAWBSH010000022.1, read as the reverse complement.
TCGATCGAACGTGAGCACGCAAATGTGATCGTCACTGGTCTCGCGCCGAATCATTGGGGCTGTAGCAACTACCGGCATCACCTTCATTTTCGAACGTTTCCGGCAAATGCCAAGCACGGAGGTACGGACGCCACGCTCAAACGCCCGTCCGGCGCCGACCGTCCGGTCATCACAGCGCGATGACCCTACCATTGCGTCTGTTCAATGTGAGTGTTAAAACTCGCCGACAGCCGCGCGCGAACAACAGTTATGGTCGGCAAAATTTTAGAACCCGAAATCAAAAGCCTGATCGAGGCCCGCAATTTCGCGGCGCTGCGCGAGGTGTTTCACGAATGGCCGACGGCAGATGTGGCCGAGGTAATCCTCGATATGCCGGAAGACGAACAGGTGATCATTTTCCGTGTTTTGCCGCACGCCCTGGCGGCGGACGTTTTTGAATACCTCGATTTCGATGCGCAGGAGAAACTGCTGCACGCCATGGCTCACGAGCAAGTCGCCGCGATTCTCAACGAAATGTCGCCGGACGATCGCACAGCGCTGCTCGAGGAGATGCCGAGCGCGGCTGCGCGTCAGCTGATTCGATTGCTCACGCCGGAGGAGCGCCGAGTGGCCACAGCGTTGCTCGGTTATCCCGAGGGCAGTGTCGGCCGTTTGATGACGCCTGATTTCATCGCCGTACACGAAGACTGGACTGTCCAGCAAGTCTTGGATTTTGTGCGCGAACACGGCCAGGACAGCGAGACGCTGAATGTTATCTACGTGGTCGATGACCGCGGCAAACTAATCGATGATCTGCGCATCCGAGAAATATTGGTCCGACCGCTCACGACCAAGGTCAGCGAAATTCGAAACGACACGTTTGCAGCACTCAAGGTGAACGATTCACAGGAGGCAGCGCTTAACGTTTTCCGCAAATACGATCGCGTGGCCTTGCCGGTAGTCGATTCCAACGGCGTGCTCGTCGGCATTGTCACCAGCGACGACATGCTCGACGTCGCTGAAGCGGAAGCCACCGAAGACATCCAGAAACTCGGCGGTATGGAAGCGTTGGACGAGCCGTACACGACCATTCCGTTTCTGCGGATGGTAAAGAAACGTGCAACCTGGCTCATCATCCTGTTTCTGGGCGAAATGCTGACGGCAACCGCAATGCAGGGTTATAACAGCGAGATCGAGAAGGCGGCCATTTTAGCGATGTTTTTGCCCCTGATCATCTCCAGTGGCGGCAACTCCGGATCGCAGGCAACGACGCTGGTTATCCGCGCGATGGCTCTCGGCGAATTGCGTCTGCGCGATTGGTTTCGCGTCGTCCGCAAAGAATTGCTCTCCGGGCTTTCGCTCGGCTTAATTCTTGGAACCATCGGTTTTTTCCGAATCACGCTGTGGCAGTACTTGCACATTTTCGATTACGGAAAATATCACTGGCTGGTCGCGCTTACTGTCGGGGCTGCGCTTGTCGGAGTCGTGCTGTGGGGAACGTTGAGTGGCGCGATGCTTCCCTTTTTGCTGCGTCGTTGCGGACTCGATCCGGCGGCGTCATCTGCGCCATTCGTCGCGACGTTGGTCGATGTAACGGGGCTGGTAATTTACTTCAACGTGGCGCTATTTGTCCTTCGCGGCACGCTGCTCTGATCCGTTAGGTTTGTAGCGCTGGTATAGTATTCTGCACTTTTAATAAAATCGTACAAATCCGATCACGCACTAGCTTGCACTCGAGTGCAACTTTGGCGATCGCATGAACAACAAACAGGCGGCTCAAGGTGCAGGCGTTTCCAAGCAGGTTGAGGAACTGGCGACGATCGCTGTCGAAGAGCTTTTTCAGAGGCTTGGCACAAGCGAAGCCGGTTTGAGTGACGAGGAAGCGGAGAGAAGACTCGACCAGTTCGGCCCCAACGAGGTCGCCGCCGAGAGACAGCACACCTGGGTTCACAGGTTGTTTACCGCCAGCCGCAATCCGTTGGTGATTCTGCTGACGGTGCTCGCGACGGTTTCTTTTGCCACGGGCGATTTCCGCGCCGGCACCGTCATGCTCCTGATGGTTATTCTTGGATTGGGCTTGCGCTTCGTTCAGGAAACTCGCGCGGACTCCGCCGCGGCGAAATTGAAAGCAATGATCAGCGTCACGGCGGCGGTGGTCCGCAACGGAGAGGCCAGGGAAATACCAATCGGCCAGCTTGTCCCGGGCGACATCGTCCAGTTGTCAGCGGGCGACATGATTCCGGCCGACGTGCGACTGATTTCCGCCAAAGATCTGTTCATCATTCAAGCCACGTTGACCGGCGAATCGATGCCTGTCGAAAAAGTGGAAGCGCCGGACACGCGTCAAGGCGTCGGCCTGTTGGAGCGCAGCAACGCCTGTTTTCTTGGAACGAGCGTCGAGAGCGGCACGGCCAAGGCCGTCGTCATCGAGACGGGCCCGAACACCTACTTCGGTCACATCGCCCGCAGCCTTGCCGGTGAACAAGAGGAAACAAGCTTCGACCGCGGCATCAAGAAGTTCACGTGGCTGATGATTCGTTTCATGCTTGTCATGGTGCCCTTGGTGTTCGTCATCAACGGCCTAACGAAACACAATTGGCGCGAAGCATTTTTCTTTTCAATGGCGGTCGCCGTTGGACTCACGCCAGAAATGTTGCCCATGATTGTATCGGTTTGCTTGTCCAAGGGCGCGATGGCGATGTCACGCAAGAAGGTCATCGTCAAACGGCTCAACGCGATTCAGAACTTCGGGGCGATGGATGTTTTTTGCACGGACAAGACCGGCACGCTGACGATGGATCACATCATTCTGGAGCTGCACTGCAACATCCATAAGGAAGAAAGCGAAGAGGTCCTGCGCGAGGCTTACGTGATCAGCCATTTTCAAAGCGGCCTGAAAAATGTCCTCGATCGCGCTGTTCTGAAATACACGGAACTGCATAAAGAACTCTTGCTCGAGAAATACTCAAAGATCGACGAGATACCGTTCGATTTTTCGCGTCGAATGATGTCCGTCGTGGTTGATAGGCCTGACGGAGAACGTCAGCTCCTGACTAAAGGCGCCCCAGAGACGGTATTCAAAAAGTGCGCTCATTTCGAGTACGAAGGCGAAATCTTTGAGATGGAGCCGATCCTGGTCGGCGACCTCCTCGAAGAACTGAATGAATTGAACAGCGACGGTTTCCGTGTGCTGGCCGTTGCCAAAAGAAAAGTGGAGAAACGCGCGGCCTACACCAAGGCCGATGAAGACGGCCTTGTGCTGACCGGTTATCTCGCATTCCTCGACCCGCCGAAAGAAACTGCCGCCAAAGCCATTTCTGCGCTGAACCAGCACGGCGTCACAGTGAAAGTGCTTACCGGCGACAACGATCTTGTCACACGCAAGGTCTGCACCGAAGTCGGACTTAAAGTGGAAAAAATCCCGCTCGGAAATGAAGTCGAAAAGATGTCGGACGAAGAATTGGCCGAGTTGGTTGACCGGTTCAATGTTTTTGCGCGGCTGTCGCCTGCGCACAAGCAGCGAATTGTGAAGGCGCTTCAGAAAAAGGGCCACACCGTTGGCTTCATGGGCGACGGAATTAATGACGCGCCGGCGCTGCGCGCCGCGGATGTCGGCGTCTCGGTGGACAACGCGGTCGATATCGCCAAGGAATCGGCAGATGTAATTCTGCTCGAGAAAAGTCTGATGGTTCTCGAGCAGGGCGTTCTGGAAGGCCGGAAGGTCTTCGTGAACATCCTCAAATACATTCGCATGGGCGCCAGCTCCAATTTCGGAAACATGTTCAGCGTGATCGGCGCCAGCGCGTGGCTTCCTTTCGTCCCCATGGCTCCCATTCAGGTTCTCACTAACAATCTGCTCTACGACTTCTCGCAGGTGCCGATCCCGACTGACAACGTTGGCCCGCAACAGATTGCAATGCCCCGGCCGTGGCACATCGGTGAGATCGCGAAATTCATCGTCTGCATCGGTCCGATCAGTTCCATCTTCGATTATACGACCTATGCGATGATGTGGTTCATTTTTAAATGCAACCAGCTCGACCTGGCGCCTCCTGCTGGAATTGCGGCGCGATTCGCAAATGCACCTGGCGTTGAGCAGAGTTATGCAGCTGCCTTATTTCACACCGGCTGGTTTGTCGAATCGCTCATGACCCAGACCCTCATCATCCACGTGATTCGCACAAATCTTATCCCTTTCATTCAATCGCGGGCCAGTTGGCAACTCACAATGACTACCATCGTCATTATGGCACTTGGCGCCTATCTCCCCTACTCGCCCCTCGCGACATCACTCGGATTTGTTCCGCTACCACCTCTCTACTGGCCGCTTCTGATGTTGACCTTGATCTGCTACGTTGGATTGACTCAGGTCATCAAGACCTGGCTCATCCGCAAGACTTGGGTTTAAAAAAGTTGCGATTTTCCAATTAGAAACAGAGAGAAGATCGAAAGCAAAGCGGAAGGTAGGAGACTGGCCGTGAAAGCTTCAACGATCCTCCGATTTTAGGGCGAGGTCGGGTCGTCCGAGCCCGGCTACAATTTATCCAGATCTTCGATCACTTTCTGCATGCCGCTGACGACCAGCGTGAACCGGTCGTAATCGAGCTTGTCGGGCGTGTCGTTGGACGAGTGATAGTACGGATAACGAAACGGCGCAGTGTCGGTGACCATGATCGCGGGGTAACCCTGCTGCCAGAACGACCACTGGTCCGACCAGCTCACCCCGGGGACGAACGCGGGAAGCGCGGCGCCTTCGGATGGGATCTTTGCGTGCTTGCGAAAGAGCGCGATGACTCGACGCAGTAACGCGCGCGACTGAACGTTGCTGACGAACCCGATGAAATTGCCGACCTTTGGATAAAAAATGCCGAGACCGGGCGACGGATATGTTTGCGAATTCGGCGCATCGGAAAAGTAGCCGATCGTTTCCAAGCTGATCATCGCTGAGATCTTCTCGCCGCTTTCCTTGCATCTGCGCGCATACATCAGGCTGCCCATTTCACCCGACAGAAAATAAGGCGGCTCCTCATTCACGAATGTGACAAAGCGTAAGGTGTGCTTCGGTTTCGCGCTGGCGAAGCGCCGCGCCAGCGCAAGTGTTGCAGCCACGCCGGTGCCGTTATCGTTTGCGCCGGGCGAACCGACAACCGAGTCATAATGCGCGCCAACCAGGATGATCTCAGGCTCGGCGCCGGGAATTTCTGCCTCGATGTTGTGGCAGTCCTGTCCACGCATTTCGTAGCTGTCTCGTCGCGGTGTCAGACCTGCGCGCGAAAAAGAATCTTCAATAAAATCGGCAGCAGCATTGAGCTGCGCGTAATGCCACATATTTCGCTCGCCGATTTCTCCCGCGAGCTTTTGCACATCGGCACGGAGCTCTTCGCGCAATGCAACTTCATCAGGCGACAGCGGCCCCGGCGTGGAAACATTCTTTCCGGGCATCCTCATTGCAAACCACCAGAGTAACGCCAAAACTGCGGCGACGACGATGGTAATGCGCAGGGCGATGAAGGAAATTCGTCTGGACACGTTAGCTTAAATTACAAAAGCCGTCTCCTTATCGAAAACGTGTCCGCGCTGCACTTCCGGGTAGCGTACGCGTCTCACGTGCTGGTTTCGGCGTCGCGCCGAAACAGGCTTTGGTTAGACGCATCAGCCGCACGGAAGGAGGAATTACACGAAAAGTCCGCGATGGCGAGGACGCCATCGGCAGCACGCGAGACGCGCGCGCTACCCAGACGCGTCGCTCACGCAAGCTTTTTGCGGAACCGCAGAGCGCACAGACTGAAAAGCAGGTTCGACATCACAATGAGAACGAGAAGATTCGGCCAGTATTCCAGGAGATTTGCGCCGCGCAGAATAATCGCGCGCATGAGCGCAATGAAATACGTGGTGGGAAACAGCGCACCGAGCGCGTAAAAAATCCACGGCATCGTTTCACGCGGGAAAATAAATCCGGAAAAGAAAACGCTCGGCAGCAGAAACACCATCGACATTTGAAGCGCCTGCATTTGGTTTGTGGCCCTGGTGCCGACGAGCAAGCCGAGGCTCAACAGCGCAAAGACATACACCAGTGTGGAGAACATCATTGCGAACACATTGCCCTCGATGGGGACAAAAAAGACAAACCGCATGATCGTGAACAAGACGACCGCCATCGCCATACCGATGCAAAGATACGGAACCAGCTTGCCGAGCATGAGTCCGGCGGGGCTCAATGGACTTACCAGTAATTGCTCGAGTGTCCCGCGTTCCCGTTCGCGCACCAGCGCCATGGCCGCAGCAACTGTCGTTCCGATTTGCAACACGACACCTATCACACCCGGCACATAAAAGTTCGGTGCGCGCATGGCCGGATTGTAAAGCATCTGCGGGCGAACATCGATCGGCATGCCCGTTCGGCCGGCGTCACGCATCAGCGATTCCAGCGATTGCGTCAACGCCACGCCCAGCCCAGTCTGAAGAGCCTGCAACGCCGTGGTGGAATTGGATCCATCGACAAGCAATTCCACCTGCCCAGAGTGACCCGCCATTAGTTCGCGAGTAAAGTTCGGCGGGATGTAAAGCGCGGCGTAGGCGCGGCCTTTGCGCATCTCGCTTTTCAGTTGGTCCAGGCTTTGCACTTCGCCAACGACGCGAAATGACTCCGTATTCACGAAGCGATCGATCAACTGCCGGCTCTCGACGGTGCGATCTTCGTTGAGAACAAGCATTGCCATGTGTTTCACGTCGTTGTCCAATGCATAGCCGAACGCGATCATCTCGATCAGCGGCGGGAAAAAGAAGAAAAAGAGAGTTAGCGGATCGCGCCAGACGATGATGAATTCCTTGAATAGAATTGCGCCAAGCCCGCGAAACGGTCTGTGTTTGATTTTCACATTGTTGGGCTGGTCATCCCGAGCGAAGCAAGGGACCTCGCAAAACGCGCAAAACGCCAGAACTACCTTCGATCATTGTCGTTCCGCTCGAGTTGCTGAAGTATGCGAAGGACGTTTCATATGCTGAAAGAGCATCGGTGATAAATCCGCCCACTTCGGATTCTTCGTTCCGACTAATGCATTCTTCTTCTGACGTCGCCAGCCTTTGATCTCCTTTTCACGTGCGATCGCGTCTCGAGGATCATCGAAACACTCGCAATACACGAGTTGATTGACCTTGTAGGCCTTAGTGAACCCTTCGATGTCCCGCTCTGATGCTGCCACACTCGGCGCATTAAACTGTTTGTAATTCCTGTGTAAAGAACGACCCGGCTTTGGTTCGTCATCATGTAGACATAGAATGCCTTCATTTACTTGTGAGGTCCTTCGCTCCGCTCAGGATGACAGTCATATCACGCGGCTTTTTGTTGTTCCGCAGCATGCTTGGCGGAAAGCTCGACAAATACATCTTCGAGTGACGGGCCGATGTCGTGAATCTCTGCCTCGCTGATTCCAACTTTGCGCAGTTGTTCTTCGATCTGCGCGCGCTTGACGCTCTGATCAACCAACAAATGCATCGACTGACCAAACACCGTGGCGCTGCGCACTCCGGGCATCTCGTGCATGGCGTGCAATGCCGTGGTCACATGATCGCATGTCACGTCGAGCCGCCGCGTTCCAGGTGGACTTACCTCCGGCAATTTCTTCAGCTCGTCCGGCTCACCGCACACGATCAATCTCGACATGTAGATATAGCCGACATGATCGCAGCGTTCCGCTTCATCCATGTAATGGGTCGTCACAAAAAGGGTCATTCCTTTGCCAGCGAACTCAAAAAGCAAATCCCATAGTTCGCGCCGCGCGACGGGATCGATGCCGGCAGTGGGCTCATCGAGAAAAAGCACACTCGGCTTGTGCATCAGCGAACAAGCCATGGCCAAACGTTGACGCCAGCCACCGGAGAGTTGGGCAGCGCGCCTGTCGATGTACGGCTCCAGATGCGTCGTGGCGATCATCTCGTCACGCCGCTGGTGCAATTCGCGGCCACCCAAGCCGTAAAGTTTCCCTGCAAAGATGAGGTTCTCGTTCACAGTCAGTTCATCGTAGAGCGAAAATTTTTGCGACATGTAGCCGATCATTTCCTTGATTGGTTCCAAGTCTCGGGCGACGTCGTGGCCGCCAATTCTCGCCGTGCCGTCGCTCGATTCCAGAATTCCGCACAGCATCCGGATCACGGTTGTTTTCCCCGAACCGTTCGGACCGAGAAAGCCGAAGATCGAGCCCTTTCCGACGGTAAAAGAAACATGATCAACAGCGGTGAAAGTGCCGAAGCGCTTCGTCAGCCCTTTAACTTCGATCATCGCCTCACGCCATAAGAATGCAATCAGGAAAACAGGAACGCAGGAAGGTGGATCGGCTTGTCCACAAGCCGATGGCTCGGGCCCAGACAACGCGTTGGGGACAACGCGTTCCACCACTTCCTTACTTCCTGCTTTCCTGATTCTTCGAATCGATTCTTCATTTCACATTCGGAAAGTAAACATCCGCTGCCATTCCAGCACGCAAGCGATCATCATCGCTCGGCAAACGGACCTTCACGCCGAACACCTGTTTGATCCGGTCGGCTACAGTTTGCACATTGCGCGGAGTAAACTCAGCCTGGCGATTTATCTGCTCCACCACGCCGTCGAAATCTTTGCCCGGAAACGAATCGACACGGACGCGAACGTGCTCGCCCAATTTGATTAAACCCAGCCAGGATTCCGGAACATAAACACGCACCCACAGATGTCCCGTCAGGATCAGGGTGGCGGCTTCGCGATTTGCCGGCAGCACGTCGCCCACTTTCACACTGAGCACCTCCAGAATGGAATCGGCTGGCGCAGTGACCTGCATTTCTGCTAACTGCGCGTCGATATCCGCAAGTTGTGCACGCGCCTGTGCAACGCGCATTTTCGCCGCCGCGACATTTTTCTCCTGTGTTTTCGCCGAGCTGTCGGCGCGCTCGGCGTCAGTGGACGAAACCACTCTTCGCTGCAGTAGCTCCTGCTGGCGCCGCGCGTCGTCGTGCAGAAACACCAATTGCGCTTCTTGCGCGTCGGCATCGTGAACAGCCGTGTCAATTTGCGCCTCGGCGAGATCACGGCGCGCTCGCAGCTCCGACGCATCCAGTTGCACGATCACCTGGCCTTCGTGCAAACGATCGCCTTCCCACGCAAAAATTTTCTCTACGCGTCCGCCCGAGCGCGGTCCCACGTGCGCTTCGTCCACTTCGATCGTCCCCGAAACCGCCTTGCCACGATCGCCGCAACCGGTGAGCAAGAGAAGTAACATCAAAGCTCCCGCTGCGCGTATCCTGTAGTGGATCTTCCTTAACGAATGACGTATTCACGCTTTCCGTCCCTTTGATGTCAGCGCGCCTTCGAGAATAATCTTAAGAATCCCGGTGTACCCTTCTTTCGGCATCATCCCAAGCTCCTCCATCTTCGGCGGATTCATGATCGATTGAACCATCGCCAGCAAGATTTCGATGATCAGTTTGGCCGGAACATCCTTGCGCACCATTCCCGCCCGTTGCCCGTCGACAAAAAACTTTCCCATGTAGCGCTGGATTAGCGCGGCCCGACGGCGTTCGACGAGTTTGAAAACGTCCGGCGCTTTCTGGCGCATATCGCGCACGAACGAAGGCTTGATCTCATCCAGTTCGCGTCGCGTACCGGCCAGCAACTCGCGCAACGTCGCCGGGAAGTCGTTTGGATGCGCGCGCGTAATTTCCTTCAGTGTTGCTTCGACGCCTGTTAATTTATCGGCCAGCACAGCCTCAAGCAGATCGAACTTGCCCGGAAAATGCGCGTAGAGCGTTTTCTTGCTAATGCCCAACTCCTCCGCCAGATCATCCATGGTCACACTGCGGAATCCGTGATTGAAAAAGTGGACCCGGGCAGCATCGACGATTCGCTGCCGGGTCGGATCACGCCTTCGGCTTCGCTGGTGCGGTTTGTGTGGCCGTTTCATATTCATGATAGCATTAGCACAACGTGGAAACTAATCCAGTATATTTAGTTTCCGAAGGCTGCCATTCGTGAATATCTTGATGCTTATTGCGCTGGCGATTCGGTTCAGACCTATGACTAGCCACTGTCGCGAGCACATTATGGAGCGCAGTCAGTAGGACTTTCGGCATCGACCAGATACCGTCCAGGTGAGCGCTGCAAGCTCCTCGATTACGCAATCTCCCGGGCTGATCAGTGCAATGTCGCGCTTAACGCGCGCTAGATTCAGTCTTAGGCTCGAGGTAGATAAACGTCTTCAACACCTCGCGCAGCGCCGGCGCATCTCTGCGATAGCTCGCTTCGTCGCGCGATGATAGAACGATGTAGGCTACCGCCTTCGGCAATTGGACGTACGCGACGCGTTCCCATTGAGAATACGTTTTCGTCGCAGGGTACTCGTTAATGAAGAATGATTGACCGTTACCGGTTTTTCCCTTGTCGATTTTTTCCTTCGGCTTTCCGTGTTTACTCTCCATTTGCTTGATTGCCACCGCTGCGAATTTCTCGGCGTCCTCATACTGAGTGCTGGCGATTTTCGCGTACATCACTGTTCGCGCATCGGCCCAGGATTCGCCTTTCGGATAAAGAACGCATGGCAGCCCTTGCTCCGCGCCTGACTCATTGTCCAGCACCCACCCTTCAGGTGCGCTGATGCTAAAAGCGGCTTTCGGCCCGTAAACGATTCCGCCGGGATACTTGTTCTGTGCCGGAGCTGCGACGACGACAAGCATCGCCAGGTAAAAGACGCCTGCCGACTTCATCCGTCGATGGTTTGCATGGTTTGGGGGAAACACACAAGCAAACAATTCTAGGCGGACAGCTACCGTCCGGCTAAAAACCAAGCGCGTGACTCTCGTAACATCAGCACGATTAATCGGTCTGTTTGCAGTTTGCAGTGCGGCGATCGCCGGCGCCGCCGGGGTGCATCCGATTATCGAAATCGACACTGGCTACTTCTTCGGCGCGAGCGAGAAAAGAAAGTGGATCAACGCTGTTCAGGCGGCGAAATCCGTCGGCAATAACACAACTTACCAAGTCTATAGCCTGACCAAACAAGTAAGCCAGATCACAGGAGGCAAACCAAAGTCCGTCGACGAACCATGTCCCGACACATTGACGGTCCCGCTGTCGGTGAAACCCAAAGACGGCGTGATTGGATTGGCCGCGCCATGGAATGCATTGCCGCGAAAGCCCATCATCGCTGACGCCACTCAGCCCGTTTACGTGCAGGCTGTCCGCGATTTCTTGAAGAGTCGCGGAATCGTAGATCCCAAGGTGCGAATCAAACGGATCCTTCGGATCGATCTTGAAGGAGATGGCGAGGACGAGGTGTTAATCGAAGCCACGAACTATTTTACCAAGGGCGACGAGGCGCCTATGGACGCTCCGAAGCGCGGAAGTTATTCCATCGTCATCTTGCGCCGTGTAACCGCCGGTAAGGTTCGGACACAAGTTGTCGCAGGTGAAGTTTATCCAAAAACCGGCGAGTCCGTCGCTCCCAACGTGTACGAGATTGCTGCGGTGCTTGATCTGAATGGTGATGGAAAACTCGAAGTAATCGTCCACTCGTTTTATTATGAGGGCGGACAGACCACCATCTACCGCTGCGAACCCGACAAGATCGAGGCCGCGCTCTCGGTCGAGTGCGGAGCGTGACAAACGCGAGGCAACGAGTCATGGCACAAATTCGGTGTCCAGAATCTCCGCATTTCGGTAGCATAAAGCCGTGGAGTTACTGGGCGCGCTCAAAACACATTTCGGCTACGATGAGTTTCGGCCGTTGCAACGGGAGATCGTCCAGGACGCGCTGGCTGGGCGCGATGTGTTTGTGCTAATGCCCACAGGCGGCGGGAAATCACTTTGTTTTCAGTTGCCGGCGTTGATACGCAATGGCCTGACGATCGTGGTGTCGCCGCTGATCTCGCTAATGAAAGATCAGGTTGACGCGCTGCAGACCAATGGAATTGCCGCGACATTCCTGAATTCAACCCTGGATCGGGAGGAGGCAAAAGCGCGTTGGCGCGGCCTGCACCGCGGCGAGTACCGGATGCTTTACGTCGCGCCCGAGCGTTTGATGTTGGACACCTTTTTAGAGCGCGCTCTCAACTGGGATATTGCGCAATTCGCCATCGACGAGGCGCATTGCATTAGCGAATGGGGCCACGATTTCCGGCCGGAATATCGCGAGCTGAAAAAACTGCGGAAACATTTGCCCGATGTGCCCCTGATGGCGCTCACCGCGACTGCCACCGAACGAGTGCGGACCGACATCATCAAGGAATTGAAGCTGCGAGATCCGCGCTGCTATGTAGCCAGCTTTAACCGACCTAATCTGACGTATCGCATAGTTCCGAAAACGGCGCCCTACGACCAACTGCTGGCCTTTATTCGTAGCCGGCCTAACGACAGCGGCATCGTTTACTGTGCCAGCCGCAAGAGCGCCGAATCGCTGGCGCGAAATTTGAATGAGGATGGTGTCAGCGCGAAGCCGTATCACGCGGGGTTAACCGCGTCCGAGCGCACAAAACATCAGGAAGCTTTTCTGCGCGATGACGTCCGCGTTGTCACTGCTACGATCGCGTTCGGAATGGGCATTAACAAACCGAATGTCCGCTTCGTGGTGCATTACGATCTGCCGAAGAATCTGGAGAGCTATTACCAGGAGACCGGACGCGCCGGACGCGACGGTTTACCCAGCGAATGCGTGTTGCTGTTCAGCCCGAGCGATGTTGCCAAGCAACTGCATTTCATTGATGAGAAAACCGAAACCGAAGCGCGCATCGCGCGAGCGCAACTTCGACAAATGGTCCATTTCGCCGAGACGCGCGAATGCCGGCGTGCGACGCTTCTCGAGTATTTCGGGGAAATATATCCAGCCAAGGGTGACGGCGTCGGTGGTCAGACACCGTCGCTACAGGTTTCGTGTGACGGTTGCGACAACTGCTTGCAGCCGCGCGAAACGTTCGACGGAACAGTGCACGCGCAAAAATTCCTTTCCTGTGTGTATCGCATCCACGCCAGGCACGGCTTCGGATTCGGATTGGGTCACGTTGTCGACGTCCTTCGCGGCGCAGACACGGAAGCGATCCGGCAACGAGGGCACAATGAGCTGTCCACTTACGGCATCGGCTCCGAATTGAAACGAAGTGAATGGCAGGCAATCGGTCGGGAATTGATGCGACTGGAGCTCGTCGAGTGCGCACCGGGCAAGTTTTCGACCTTGTCGCTTACGCCGACTGGTCTGGAAACGTTGCGGAATCGCACACCGATCATTCTAACCAAACAAATCGATATTGCGGAGAAAGGCGCGCGAACAAGAGCAGGCGCGATCGAATGCGACGAACAATTGTTTGAGCGCTTGCGCGTATTGCGTCGCCAAGTCGCAGATGAACGCGGCGTGCCTGCTTACGTCATCTTTTCCGATGTTTCGCTTCGTGAAATGGCGAGAAATTATCCGACGAATTCAACCGAATTCCGCCGCATTCCCGGCGTAGGCGAACAGAAATTGAAGGATTTTGGCAGCCCATTCCTATCGGAAATCAAAAATTATCTCGCCGCGAATCCGCGCCGAATTTTCGCCAACAATGTCGCCACTCCGTCAGACACGCACCGGCGCCAGTGTTTAAATGACAGCCAAACCGAGACGCTCCGGCGATTCCAGGCAGGCGAATCGATCGATCAAATTTCCCGCGCACGCGGCTTTGTGCCCAGCACCATTTACGACCATCTGCTCGCCGCGATCGAATTCGGCAAGCTCCCGCAGGCGTGGAAGCGGTTCTTCACATCCGCGCAAGAGAAAGAAATCGACGCGGCCTTTCGCCACATACGCGGCCGGGGTACCCTTACCGACGTAAGCGCAATACTCGGCAACAGATACGACATCGGGCTGCTACGCATCTTCCGCGCGCTTGCTGCACGCTCAAAGCAAGGAGCCACGGTTTGACCTTCAACCATGATGAAGCCGTCACTCCATTTCTGAATGCGCCGAACGACAAGCCAGTCGCCGCAAAATTCCACGGAACGGAATGGAATGATGACGTCGGCGACCAAGATATCCCTCTCATTGCACGAGGTCGTGACGACGCGTAAAGCGAAAATGCCGTGGGGCGTTCTCCTAGACGAAGATGACAATGACGCCGGCTGCTAAGAAGATTTCGGTACTCGACAAACCGCCGGAATTCGAATCGAACGACATTTACGGCATCACCAACGGAACCTTCGCACAGCAGAAAGGAGAGTGGAAAACGACAATCAAACTGAAAGGCGACCTCCGTATTTATGAAGCGAGCCATCCCTCCGGTCATTTCAAAAAGGTCGTTTGGAAAAAAGGAGTGGGATTGATCGAATGCGCGAGCGGCTACGGCGCCCATGCCGACGGCTATCGATTGAAACGCGCCACAAACCGGTAAAATTAACAACCCGCGACAGCTTTTGAGAGAGAAACGCTAATGCAGAACCTGCTTTACCTGCCGGTACCGATGTCGTTTTTCGTCGTGTCGGCGATTACTACGTCGATTGCGCTGGCAGGGCTGTACCTAGTGCGAAAAAGGTATTCGGCGGACGTCCTAAAGGAGAATCACGAGGTAGCGGCAATCATTTTCAACGCCTTTGGTCTCTTTTACGGGGTAATGGTGGCCTTCGTTGTGTTTGTCACCTGGAGCGGATACTCCGACGCCACGAAAAGTCTGCAAATGGAAGCTAATGACGTGGCTGACATCTTTCACAGCACCGAAGCATTCCCCGAACCCGCGCGCAGTTTGATCAAAAAGGAGCTAATGAATTACATCAATTCGGTCTATTACGACGAGTTAAAGAAAATGGATGGAGGCCAGGTGACTCTTCAGGCCGGCGGCCCGCTGCGTAGTCTAATGGATGCTGTTCTACCGCACCGATGCTGCATCGTTTTCCAACAGAGAACTCTACACTGAAACACTCCAGAGGTTGAACCGCCTGGCGCAGGATCGCCGGCTGCGAATCTTTGCAGCCAACGACACCGTGCCGGAAGCCATCTGGCTCGTGTTGCTTGTCGGCGCTGTATTCACCGTGTTGTACACGTTTTTCTTCGGAATGAAGAATATCAGGGCGCAATACGTCATTACAACCACGCTGACGGTGACGATCACGCTAATTTTATTTTTGATCTACGTGCTCGACCAACCCTTTACTGGGACAAGTAAAGTTAGCGCAGAACCGTTGAAAGAAGTGATCGCGGTAATGCAAAAGGAATAAACACTCTCGCGCCTGCTTTGGTTTGGGGTGATTTTAACGGCGCATTTGTTCTGACGGCGGTGCGATAGGGTGTCGAGCAAGTAAAGCGACTTGCAATGTCAGTGCGACTTCTTCTTGCGCTTCCGTGTCGGCTTTCCCTTGCGCTTGGTCTTCGCCATTCTGCGCAGCTCGGCTTTGCCCATCGACTTGTACATGCTCCGCGAAGCTCCCTTGAGCGACGACTTGAAACGTTTGCCTCGCTTCGCTGCAAGCGCAGCGCCGGCAGCCATTTGTTGTTTCTTCGATTTTGCAGGCATACACAAATAATTCGTTTCCCGAAAGTAGAACGGACTGGCCTGCAACGCCCTGACTGCACGGAGCCGGCGTCACCGCGTGGGGCGCAGCCGCCATAAAAAATAAACCGGCACACCGCTTAACACGATCAGGATCCCAATTCCCGATGTGGCCGGCGCGAGCCACGCGAGATCAACAACCAAAAGCCCCGACAGAACAATAGAGACGATCGGCACAATCGGATAACCCCACGTACGATATGGGCGCTCCGCATCTGGCTTTGTGCGGCGTAAAAGGATGACCGCAACGACCATCAGAAGGTAAAAGAGCAAGTCGGCCGAGACGATGTATTCGAGCAGTTGATTGTAAACGTTGCCGTAGCTTGCCTCATGCGTCGCGGAATCAACGGTCACGGTACGCGGCAACACAAGAAGCGCTGTCCAGATTCCCTGCGCCACCAGCGCTGCTGCGGGAACACGAAAGCGATTTATCGGTTGCGATTTTTTGGAAGAACAATCGATCGCGCGCCATGGCATAATACACACGCGCCCCGGCGAGAATCAGTCCATTGTTGCAACCGAATGTGGAAATCATAATCGCCGCGGCCATGCACATCGCGCCAGACTGGCCGAAGAGCGCATTCATCATCGCCACAGCAACGCGATTCTGCGGGGCGTGTTGAATCTCAGGAAACGGCAGGACCGCCAAATAAGCAGCGTTCGCCAGCAAATAAAGTACGACCACGACGCCGCAGCCTCCGACAAGTGCGCGCATCAAATTCTTTCCCGGTTCACGAACTTCGCTGCCGATAAACGTGACATTTGTCCAGGCGGTCTGGGCGAAAAGGGGTCCGACCATTGATCTTCCAAAAAGCAGCGCGAGAGCAAAGCCGCCTGCGACCCTGAGACCAGGCTGTGCGACCTGCGGGTTCCAGCCGTTGGCCCAAGAGTTCCACCAGGTCGAGCTTAGTGCGGCAGAATTGGCTTTCCAGCCTAACGACAGACCGATCACGACCACGGCCACCAGCGCAACCGTCTTCGCAAATGTGAATGTGTTCTGGACAATTTTGCCGATCTCAAGCCCACGCGTATTGGTCCATGTAAGCAACGCGATCAACCCGATGGCGACCAGTTGTTCCATCGACAAACTAATCGCGTATTTGCCTAACGAAATCGGTGCGACCAGGTAATTATCGGGTGAAACTGCTGCGACAAAAACGCCGAAAAACTTCGCGAACGCTATGGCCACGGCAGCGATCGTCCCCGTTTGGATCACCAGAAACAAGGTCCAGCCATACAAAAATCCGATCGATGAACCGTATGCTTCGCGCAGAAAAACATAAACGCCGCCTGCGCGCGGCATCATTGTCGCCAACTCTGAGCAACACAGCGCGCCTGTAATTGTCAGTAAACCGGCAAGCGCCCAGGCAAGCAATAACCAGCCGGGTGCGCCACTCAATCGAGATGACTCAGCCGACACGATGAAGATCCCAGACCCAATCATCGAGCCAATTACGATCATCGTGGCGTCAACCGGCCCGAGCGCGCGGACAAGACTAGTCTTTTCGCGCTGATTGGTGATCGTGTCGCTCATGCGTGGCGGCGGCCTGTTACGATTGTGTCATGTCGAGCGAAGTCGAGACATCCCGTCGTGAAAGCTTCAGGTATCGCCGCCGGATTCCTCGACTACGCTGCGCTTCGCTCGGAATGACAGGATGTTCATGAGCGGCTCTTCGGCGAACTGATTGTCACGCCCTCACGCTCCAGTCGTGTGCGCAATTCGCGCGCGAACTCGACTGCGCCGGGCGTATCGCCGTGGACACAAATCGTTTCGCCGCGCACATCGACGTCGCGGCCTTCGACAGAGCGCACTTTTCCTTCGCGCAACATCCGTAGCACGCGCTGAGCAGCTTCCTTTGGATCGTGTAGAAGCGCGTCCGGCCGTGTGCGAGGAACCAGCCACCCGTCGTTCAAGTAATTGCGATCCGCGAAAATCTCGCGCGCAATTTGCAAACCATGTGCCTCGCCGGCGCGGGCAAGCTCGCTCTTGTCCGGCGCAAATAGAATCAATTTCGGGTCGACCGATTCGATCGCGCACGCAATTGCATCAGCAAGTTTGGCATTGCGCACCGCCATATTATAAAGGGCGCCGTGCGGCTTTACCTGGTTTGGTCGCACATCGAGCGCGGATGCGACCGCTTGAAAAATTCCGAGCTGGTAAGCCACGGCATCGAACACTTCTTCGTTGGATATCGTCAGTTCCTTGCGGCCAAAATTTTCGCGGTCGAAGAGACTCGGATGCGCGCCGACAGCGACTCCAGCCTTCTTCGCCGCAGAAATGGCGGAGTGCATCGTGTCGGAATCGCCCGCGTGAAAACCGGTTGCGATATTCGCCGAGCTGATCAGTTCGAACAGTTCGGCATCGTGTCCTGAGCCTTCGCCCAAATCAGCGTTCAGATCGACAGAGAATTTCATGAGGTGCACAGACTCAGCCCGACCCGGAAACGCTCGAGATCACGCTCGCGTTCCAGCAGGAACCGATGCGCATCGGACAGCGAGCCTTCGGAAAAGCGCACGCGATCGCCAGCGCGAAGCTGTGCTGCAATGCCGAGATCAACCGTGACCACGTGAGCTATTTTTGGATACCCGCCAATGGTTTGGCAATCTCCCAAAAGTAAAATCGGCTTTCCGCTCGGTGGCACCTGAATAGTACCGGGCGCGACTGCTTCGGAAATGAGATCCATGTTGTCCTCGCGTTTCAGCTCTGGACCATCAAGGCGCACCCCCATGCGGTCCGAATCTGGTGACACGCTAAATTCGTCATTTGTGAATCGTTGAATCGTTGCATCTTGAAATCGAAACCAGTCGGAACCGCGAACGAAACGCAAGACCGGGCTCCTCTTCGCCGGGCTTGCCCAATCATGCGGCGCGGTCCACGGGGAAATTCCTTCTGCAGCGGCGGTTTGCGTCCGCCGAAACTCTCCCAAAGGAACTTCGTCCCCATCACGCAAAGCACGCCCCAAAATCCCACCAAAATTGGCACGCAAATCGGTCGAGCGACTGTCGAGAACAACCGGGACGTCCACTCCACCAGAAATCGCGAGCCAGCATCGGCAGCCAATCTTAGCGCGACCGAATTTCAATTCGTCACCAGAACGCAAACGCGCTACGTGCCCGGCTGGCAAGGATCGAGATCCCATCTGAACGTCGAATTCGCCGCCGCACCAGGCCACCATTCGCTCGTCCTTGAAGCGCAAACCCAAACCGCCCAGCGTGACTTCGAGCCCGGCGGCGTTTTCATCATTGCCAACCAGCAGATTCGCCACGCGCAATGCAAAAGAATCCAGTGCGCCGCTGGTCGAAACACCAAACTGCCGAAAGTCGGTGCGGCCCAGGTCTTGCACCGACGTTAAAAAACCAGCTCGGCTAACAAACACGCTCATCGCATTGTCATCCTGAACAGAGTGAAGGATCTCTGATTTGTCTTCGGCAAAGCTGAAAATGAGAGTCAGCGATATTCGCTCCGCTCAGCATCACCGGATGGATGGATCTTAACTCCCTTCAACTCTTCGAGGATTCAAATTCGTCCAGCGTGATCACGCGAAAATGCACGCGATCGCCCGGACACAGCAGCGTGGGCGGATTTTCTGTCGGATCAAAGAGCTTGAGCGGCGTGCGCCCGATCAGATTCCATCCGCCGGGCGAACGCAACGGATAAATCCCTGTTTGTGCGCCGCCGATCCCGATCGAACCGGGAGAGATTTCTTTTCGGGGCGTGTCCCGACGCGGCGTGGCTAATTTCTTTGGCAGCCCTGCCAGGAATGGAAAACCGGGAACGAACCCGACGCAGGCCACTCTGTATTCAGCGGTGCTGTGGAGATCCACAACTTGCTTTTTCGACATTTGTGCATGGCGCGCGACGTGATCGATATCGGGAGCGAAGTCCGGATGGTAGCAAACTGGAATCTCAACAACGCGAGCATCGCTCTTAGAACTTTTTTGACGTCTGCCGCGGTCGACGCCCGCGGCGACAGCTTCTCGAATGCGCGTCGCGAGCCAATCAAACATGTCGTCCGGCGTTCCACTCGATTTGGCGACCGTAATCGGATCAAAAAAAACCGCGACGCTGGTGTAAGCCGGCGCGAGTTCGATCACACCGGGAATTCCAGACCGGCGGAGCCTTTGAAAGGCGCAGAGAACGTCGTTGAGTGTTTCCTCGGGAGCATCGTTAAATTGCTCGCGCACGCGTATAATCAACGCGGAATCTCCGAGGGGGATGATGTCCATAAGTTCCGTCGTTCCGAGCGAAGTCGAGGAATCCCGTTCCAATACTTAGGGCAATGCCGCGGGATCCTTCGACTTCGCTGCGCTTCGCTCAGGATGACGTGGTCGAAGATCGCTAAACACCATAGCATTGATTAAGCTCATTCCGCGCCCGTCGCCTCAATCTCAATACTGATCGCCACCGTCTGGCTGATTCCCGAAATCGTTTCAGTCGCTGGAGCAAACATCAAATTGAAGTC
The DNA here is from genome assembly GCA_963791385.1 of uncultured Verrucomicrobiae bacterium. Taxonomy (GTDB): domain Bacteria; phylum Verrucomicrobiota; class Verrucomicrobiia; order Chthoniobacterales; family UBA10450; genus Udaeobacter. Next base: position 78,665 of record CAWBSH010000022.1, on the reverse strand, counting down.
GCGCCGGTTGATCGGGTCGGCTGTCACGGACCAGCGCGTCCGGTTTGTTTCATTAACCGGCGTCAGCAGTTTCACATGAAGCGTGACCGCTTTCGTCACGCCATGCATGGTGAGGTCGCCAAGAATATCGCCGCTTTGCGGGCCAGTACGCTTCACGCTGCGGCTCTTGAACGTCATATTCGGAAATTTTTCCACGTTGAATAACTCCGCGCTGCGGAGGTGATCGTCCCGTTTTTTGATGCGCGTATCGATGCTGCGGACATCGATCTGTGCTGTGACCGAGGAATTCTCCGGATGCTCCCGATCGACTTCGATCCTGCCGCTGAACTTGCTGAATTTGCCGCGAGTCGTGCCAAGGAATTGATGCACGCTAAAACCAATCGTCGAGTCCGACGGATCGAACTTGTAAATTTCCTTGGCTGATGAAACGGAAGTTAGACCAGCGATTACGATCGCAGCGAGCAGAGCACATGACCTCATGTGGCACTCTTCTTCGTCTGCGCAATGAGCGTTTTCAAGAGCGGCGTGCGCGAGAGCGGCAGTCGCCCGAACAAATTGCCGAGCGCGAACGCCGGATCGGCTTTCAACCGCCGCTCATCGTGCACACCTGCGATGCGTGCCAGCTCAGTCTCGAAATGCGCCACAGCGTGCGGCGTCGCGTCCTTTGCATCGAGATAACCGAAAGCCCGGCGCAATAACCCGAAAAGTTCTGGCTCGCGATGATCGCGCTCGGTGCAAATCTCGATTAACTCGACAAAATATGCGGCAGTCTGAGTGCGCAAATAATTGCTCCGAATTCCGGGAAACGGATTCTTCAGGACGACTTCCGTGAGCGTATGCAGATCCGATTTGCGGCTCCGCACAATGGAAATTTCGGTTTCAAAAAATAAATCCAGTTTTCCGGCAAACGCGCTTTTCGGGCGCCGCGCGCCTTTAGCGATCGTTTGAACACAGCCAAACGATTCCGTGCACCATGAAACAATCAGGCTCGTATCGCTGAATTTCTGTTTACGAAGAAGGATTGCCTCTGTGCTTTCCATTCGCTGGACTTTAGCACGCCCCGATTGAAGCGTGATAGCGCGCGAGCTCAGTCATCCTGAGCGGAGCGAAGCGCAGTCGAAGGATCCCGTGGTGGTCACCGCAAAGCATTCTACTCCAACGGGATTCCTCGATTTCGCTCGGAATGACGGTCTGCTTAAGCGTTGATTTTTGCAATTGTCGGTCGCGCCACGCATGATGACTGATGCCGACGAGCAATACCGAAACGGCGCGCGTGCCGGAGGACATCAGTGGGCGCCAGCGGCGCATACCCGTGGGAGGAATCACGTGGCGGCATACGTTTCGCGCGCTGCGGCATCGTAATTACCGGCTTTTCTTCTGGGGCCAACTCGTCTCGCTCATCGGCACGTGGATGCAACAGACGGCGATGAGCTGGTTCGTTTACCAGATCACGAATTCGAAATTTTTGCTCGGCCTCGTGGCCGCCGTGGGTTCGGCGCCGATGGTGCTCTCGTCAGTGTGGGGCGGCGCGCTCGCCGATCTCTATCCGAAACGTTCCATCCTCGTGACGACCCAAGCCGCACAAATGATCTGCGCATTTTTGCTGGCGGCAGGCGTGTGGCTTGGGTTCGCCTCCACCGGGTTCATCATTGCGATCGCCGCGCTCAACGGAATTGCCATGGGTTTCGATATGCCCGCGCGCCAGGCGTTCACGGTCGAAATGACAAGCCGCGAAGATTTGCTGAATGCTATCTCGCTTAATAGCTCGATCGTTAATGGGGCACGCGTCGTCGGGCCATCCGTCGCCGGATTGATGATCGGCGCTGTCGGCGTGGCGATGTGTTTTTTTCTCAACGGACTGAGCTTTGTCGCGGTAATCGCCGGTTTGCTGATGATGCGTCTTCCGCGCTTCGAACGGAAAATCGAAATCGCTTCCGCGCGTGAGCACGCGTGGGAAGGAATCGTCTACTCGATGAGACATCAGCGTGTGCGCACAATCTTGCTGCTCTTTCTCGTGATCGGGATTTTCGGCTGGTCGTACACGGTTCTCATGCCCGCATTCGCCCGCGATGTGCTTGGGCGCGGCGCGAACGGTTATGGAGTGCTGATGTCTGGCAGCGGCACGGGAGCGTTCATCGCCGCACTGGCTGTAGCGACCTATGGTCATTTGTTTGTTCCACGCAGACTCGCACTAGGTGGCGTCTGGCTGTTTGCGGCGAGCCTTTTCGCGTTGGCGCTCACGCGCAATTTCTACGTCGCGCTGGCGTTTCTCTTCACCGCCGGTTTTGGAATGCTGCTGTTTTTCTCAACTTCAAACACCGTTTTGCAAACTATCGTGCCTGATGAAATGCGCGGACGAGTCATGGGCGTGTGGTCGCTCGTGTTCGGCGCCATGATTCCGCTTGGCAGCCTTCAAGCAGGCGCCGTTGCGCACTGGGCGGGCACATCTTTAGCCCTCGTGTTCGGCGCGTGCATTTGCGCGCTCGCAGCGCTCGTTACGCTGATCATCATGCGGCGGCGCGATGCACAACTCGCGCTCTCGCGCCGGACAGAGTGAGCCGACAATTTCGTAGTTGTGCTCGGCGGCGTTGTCGGTGAAAAAGTCGTTCGGCCTGAAATCTGCAACCGAGAAATGAGCGTGCACACTCTTCATCTCATCATCGTCTTCTGCCTGGTAGTAGCGGTTTTCACCGCGTTCCTGCGCGAATGGCTTTCGCCAGACCTGGTGGCGTTGAGCGCGATGGGTGTGCTGCTGGTCTCCGGCGTGCTTACGGCGGATGAAACACTCAGCGTCTTCAGTAACAGCGCGCCTATTGTGATTAGTTGCATGTTTGTGCTGAGCGCCGGCCTGGAGCGCACCGGCGTGATTGATTTTCTCGCGCGCATTTTCACCCGCATGGCCGGAACGACTGAACGGCGGGCGGCGCTTGCTCTGGCCGCATTAACGTTGCCACTCTCGGCTCTGATCAATCACATGCCGGTGGTGGTTGTGTTTGTGCCCGTGGTTCTGGCCCTCGCGCGCAGCACGAATTTGAAGGCATCCCGCCTGCTTATTCCGCTTTCTTATTTCTCGATCTTCGGCGGCACGATCACACTTATCGGCACCTCTACGAATCTGCTTGTCGATGGAATTGTGCGACGCCGAGGTCTCGCGCCATTTGGGATGTTTGAGATCACACCGCTGGGAATCATTTTCGCGGTCGTCGGCGTTGGATATTTGCTTGCCTTTGCGCGCTACCTTTTGCCCAAACGGGAAACGCTCGCGGCTCTTATCGGCGCGGGGATAACCCGACAATTTCTCACCCAGGCCGTGATCAGTAAGGCGTCGCCTCTGGTGGGTAAAACAATCGCCGAAACGCCGCTCGCCCGGTTACGCGAAGCGCAGATCATTACTGTGGTGCGCGGCGGCGAGCGGCTCGACACGCCACTAGATAGTTTGCGATTCGCCGCCGGCGACCAGCTCCTTCTCGAGAGCTCAATCGCCGGCGTCAAAGGAATCAAGGAAATGTCCGGCGTGGTTTTCCAATCGGAAGCTGACCTCGGCCTCGAAGCCATCGGCGAACAACAAAGCATCCTGATGGAGGGAATTCTCGGGAATCGCTCCACTTTTCTGGGCAAGACGCTGCATGAGCTCAATTTCGAGCAGCGCTATGGCGTGCTGATCCTGGCCGTGCATCGCCAGGGCGAGAACCTGCGGGAAAATTTTCAGGACGTCGAGCTGGCTTTTGGCGACACGCTGCTGGTGCAAGGCCCGCCCGAAGCGATTCATCGGCTCATGCAGGAGCGCGACTTCCTCAGTCTCACCGAACCGACACAACGCGCGTTTCGCCGGCACAAAGCGCCGCTCGCCGTCGCCGGAATTCTCAGCGTGATTGTGTTCGGTGCGTTTCACGTGCTGCCCATTGCCGCGCTCGCGCTTATCGCCGCGATCTTCGTCGTCCTCACGCGCTGCCTCGACATCGAGGAAGCGCGCGGCGCCATCCAATGGAGAATTCTCTACATGATTTTCGGCATGCTCGCACTCGGTGCCGCCATGGAAAAAACCGGCGCTGCCCATCTCATCGCCAGCGGTGTCACCGCGGCAGTCGGCCACTTCGGGCCGCGCGTGACGCTTTCAGTGCTGTATCTACTGGCAACGATTCTCACGGAGCTGATTAGCAACAACGCCGTTGCTCTATTAATAACTCCGATCGCGTTCGAGATCGCAGCGACGATGGGAGTGGATGCGCGACCATTTGCCGTTGCGGTCATGTTTGGTTGCGCCGCGAGTTTTGCCACGCCCATCGGACATCAAACCAACACCTACGTGTTTGGCGCGGGCGATTATCGCTTCGCTGATTTCCCGAAAATCGGCGTGCCGCTCAATATCATCCTCTGGATCGTAGGCAGCATTCTCATCCCTGTTTTCTGGCCATTCGTGCCGAAGTGATAACCAGCGAGCCGTTAGGCTGCATTCGCTAGGCCCCTAACGAATCTTGGCCCGCCTTTATTCAACGCTCAACGATTAATGATGTGCAAAGCGCGCTTCTCGACATTGAGCGCAGCTTCTCGGACGGCTTCGCTCAATGTGGGGTGAGAATGACAGGTCCTGCCGATGTCTTCGGAACTGCCGCCAAATTCAATCACGGAAACGGCCTCCGCGATTAGTTCGGACGCAAGGTGATGCAGGATGTGGGCTCCGAGAATGCGATCGGTCTTTGCGTCCGCGACGAACTTGACCATTCCTTCCACGTCATCGATGCAAAGCGCGCGGCTGTTGGCGCGGAATGGAAATTTACCGATACGGACTTCGATCCCCTGCTCTTTGGCTTGATCTTCGGTGAGACCGACGCCGGCCAGCTCGGGATTGGTGTAAATGATGCCGGCAATGGCTTGATAGTTCACGTGGCCGGCCTTGCCCGCGATAATTTCTACACACGCGATTCCCTCGTCTTCGGCTTTGTGCGCCAGCATCGGCCCGGCAATCACATCGCCGATGGCGTAAATGCCTTCGACGTTCGTGCGGAAATGTTCGTCCACCTTTATCCGCTTCTTTTCATCGATGTTGACGCCGACCTTCTCCGCGCCCAATCCATCCGAAAACGGGCGACGCCCGACTGAAACGAGAACTTTGTCTGCTTCGAATTTAAGCTCCTGGCCATCTTTCGTTGCGGTCACGGTCGCGCGACCGTTATCGACCTTCACCGCGCTAACTTTTGCTTCGAGGTGAAATGTCATGCCCTGAGCGGCTGAGCAGACGTTGAAGCAGATTCGACAGCTCAAGATCGAACCCTAGTGCGATGCGTGGCAGAAATTCCAGAACATTGTTACTTCCGAACCAAGCCGGTTCCACACGGAGCCTAACTCAAGACCAATCGCTCCGGCGCCAATCACAACGAGTTTCTTTGGCGGCTTCGTTGAACTCCAGCGCTTCGGTGCTGCTGACGATTGTTTTGCCATCAAACTTTGCGAACGGCAATTCCACTGGCGCGCTGCCGGTCGCAATGACGATGTTTTTCGTTTCGATCTCCTGCGTCTGGCCGTTTGAAGATTTGATCGAAACTTTTCCGGGCGCGGTGATCGTCCCCCAGCCTTCGAACACAGTGACTCTTGTTTGTCTTCATTAGTGAGCGCACGCCGCTGTTGAATGTCTTGACGACCTTGTTCTTTCGCTCCTGCATTTTGGCGAGATCGGCGCGCGCGCCGTCGATCACGATGCCATGTTTCGCGGCCTCTTTTTTGACGAACATGAAATGATCGCTCGAGGTCAGGAGCGCTTTGCTAGGGATACAGCCGACGTTGAGGCAAGTCCCACCCAGTTCCTTGTCCTTTTCGACGAGGGCAGTCTTCAATCCAAGCTGTCCAGCGCGGATGGCCGCAATATAGCCGCCTGGGCCTGACCCGATGATAACTACGTCAAATTTTTCCATGCTTTTCTGTCATTCTGACCGAAGTGGAGAAATCTCTAACTGTCAGAAGCCAGAACAGCAAGAGACGTCTCGACTTCACCCTCATTCAGTGGATACACCCCATATAGATTTGAGTCTTTGCGATGTACGCTTTCGGCGCGAATTTGGCGAACGTCCGTAATTCCGTCTGCGCTTCTTCCTGCGAATCACAGATCGCTGCGAGGCCAATATAGTAGCCCTTTGGCAACTGAGGATACTCGTCTGATTTCTCAACTGAGATGTATCCGACGGGATCCGTCACCAGGTGCAACTCGTTGTAGCGACGCGCCAGGTATTCTCCGCAGTAAACTGGATCATCGCACACATCAGGCAGAATGAGTCCTCGATTAGGATCCCATACACGACCGTTCATAGAAAATTGAACGCCTGAGGCGGTGCTAACTCTTTCAGCTTCGCGCTTAGCAGCATTGAAGTCGCTTTCTGCACAAAGGATGACCAGGTACTTGTCGTGAAATTGCGAACCAATGTCGGCCTGAACTTCGTCTGAATCGGGCTGCGCTTGCAGCCGCGCAACAAAGAGAACAAACGCCAGCAAAGGAGATTTCAGGACCGGCTGCATTTTAAAAATCCAGCGGCAAATTCTTCGGGTCCTCGATACACTCCTTCACTTTGATGAGGAAGGTGACCGCCTCTTTCCCGTCGATGGCGCGGTGATCGTAGCTGAGCGCAAGATACATCATCGGGCGTAATGCCACGTCGCCATCCACCGCGACGGGACGCGGCATGATTTTGTGCATGCCGAGAATTCCGCTCTGCGGCGGATTCAAAATGGGCGTGGCGAACAGCGAGCCGTATACTCCGCCATTTGTGATGGTGAACGTGCCGCCCTGGAGATCTTCAAGCTTCAATTTTCCGTCGCGCGCTCTGGCTGCGTAATCGGCAATGTCGCGCTCCAAATCGGCAAAACTTTTCTGATCTGCGTCGCGCACGACCGGCACAACCAGTCCGCGCTCTGTCCCAACCGCCACGCCAATGTCATAGAAGTTGTTTTGAATAAAATCGTCGCCGTCGATGCGGCCATTGACAACCGGCACGGCTTTCAGTGCTTCGACGCATGCTTTAACAAAGAACGACATCAAACCAAGCTTTACGCCGTGTTTTTTCGTGAACTCCTCTTGTTTGTTTCGGCGCAATTCCTGAATGGCGCTCATGTCGCACTCGTTGAATGTGGTGAGGATCGCTGCCGTATGCTGCGCCATCACGAGCTGCTGCGCGATTTTGCGGCGCAACGGCGACATCTTTTTTCGAGTGAACCGGGCTTCCGCTTTTGCCGAGGCTTGGGCGTCTACGGGTAGCCGAACTTCACGGACTTCAATCTTTTCCCGCGCCTTCGCCACGGCCTCGGACGATTTGCCCTTGCCGCGCTCTTCCACTGCTTTGAGGACGTCCGTCTTCGTCAATCGACCACCTTCACCGGTCGCGCTGATCTTTTGCGGCTCGAGCTTCTCTTCTTCGATAATGCGGCGGACAGCAGGCGAGAGAGCTGTAGCCGGGGGCGATGACCCCGGCTGGGCGCGTTCAACTTCCGCAGCCACCGCCGGCTCGCCGCGGTCGGCGCCCGCGGCTACAACTGTCTTTTCTTCTGCATCGGTCTGTTTCTTCGCCGACGAAGACGGCTTCCTTTTTTCTGTCGGCTTCTCTGTTTTCTCTTCCGGCGCCCGCTGCTTCGAATCATCGATTACGGCAATGATTTCGCCGATCTTTACCTCCTGTCCTTCCGCTACTTTCGTCTCGAGCACGCCGGATTTTTCGGCCACGATATCCGTCGAAACCTTGTCCGTCTCGAGTGCAAACAGCGGTTCTCCTTCGTTCACGAATTCGCCAGACTTCTTGTGCCAGGCCGAGACGACTCCGCTGGTGACCGACTCCCCAACCGACGGAACTTTTACTTCAGTGATCATCGCCAGAATTATCCCGCCTCTGCGGGACTAATCGAGCGTCGCGGTCGATCTGCCTCTCGTCAACAAACGCCTGACTCTCGATTGCCTTGACATTGTAGGGCAGGCGCCACGCCTGCCAAATCCGCGCCCGGCAACCGAAGCGGTTGCCCTACAATCATCACGAGCTGGCGCTGGAATAATGCCCCAACGCAAACTTCCAAAACACCCGGGAGAGCCAGAACACGATCGTCGACGCAATGATGAGATGAAGCATCAGGGGAACCGGCTGACCGAACGATTTAATGAGCAGGCGAGCGGGGATATTCGCTATGATGACCACCGGGATGACCCAGCCAAAAATAATCCGGAACAGCCGCGGGAATATCACGTCTGGATACCGGGCGATGTTGAGGAAATTGAAATAGCCATAAACGAGTCCCTGCGCGCGAACGATCCAGAAGCTCACCGCAGCCAAACCGAGCATGATCGAGTAATGCACAGCGATGCCGAAACAAAGCGCTACGAGATAAAGCAGAATGGAAGCTGGGTTCGGCACCATGCCAAGTTTCGATAACGAGAAGACAACTACGGCGGCGCCTAGCAGGGCGTTAACAATGCTGTCGAGCCCGAATTGTTTCGTGGAAACTGCGAACTGGCTGTCGATCGGCAAGACCAGGACGGAATCCAGTTTTCCAGTCCGCACCAACTCGGGAATGTTCGCGACGTTCACAAAAAAGAACGCCTGGAAGAGCTGCGCGATGATCTGGTGCGTGCCTATCAAAAGCACCACTTCCCATTTCGTCCAGTCGCCGATGTGATCGACGTTGCCGAAAATGATGCTGAAGAAAACGATTTGGCCGCAAAACCACAGAATCTCCACCGCCATCCACAAGAGAAAGTTCGCCTTAAAGCTCAGGTCCCGGATGAGCGAGTTGCGCAGCATGATGGAATAGATTTCGATGTAACGGCGCATCACGTTTGGTTGTCGTCGATTTGTGAAATGCAGTTCATATTGGCTCACAGGAGCAGTCAACCAGCGATTAAATGAAGCGTTTCTTTCCCTGGCTTGTCGTCATCATCGGGCTGCTAGTTATCGCCTTCGTCATCCGGCAGTTCCGGAACAATGGCGCTGCAACTTACCAGACCGCAACCGTCACGCGCGGCCCGATTACGCAGGCAGTGACCGCAACAGGCACGCTCAATCCCGTAGTCAACGTGCAAGTGGGTAGCCAGGTGTCCGGGAACATCTCGAAGCTGTTCGTGGATTTTAATTCGCAGGTCAAAGCCGGCCAGGTGGTGGCGCAGATCGATCCGGCGCTTTTTCAAGCCACTGTGACTCAGGCCGAGGGCGACCTGGCTAACGCGCAGGCTGCTCTTGAGTTGGCCAGGGTGAACGCCAAACGCACCGAGGACCTTTTTGCCAGAAAAACCTCGTCGCAAGCGGACCTCGATCAGGCGGTGGCGAATCTTCATCAAGGGGAGGCCAGCGTGAAAATCAAGCAAGGCGCGCTCGACAAAGCGAAAGCGGACCTTGAGCACTGCACAATCACATCGCCCATCGATGGCGTGGTGATCTCGCGCAGCGTGGACGTTGGCCAGACGGTTGCGGCCAGTCTGCAAGCGCCGGTGATTTTTCAAATCGCAAATGATCTCACCAAAATGCAAATCGATTCGAATGTCGCCGAGGCGGACGTCGGCGTGGTGCAGGTAGCGCAGGACGTCGATTTCACGGTCGACGCATTCCCGGCCCAAACCTTCCACGGCAAGGTTGTCCAGGTGCGCAACGCGCCGATCACTGTGCAGAACGTGGTGACTTACGACACGGTCATTGGCGTAAGCAACCCGGACCTGAAACTGAAGCCGGGAATGACGGCGAACGTTTCAATCATTATCGCGCGCAAGGACAACGTGCTTCAAATCAAAAACGCGGCGCTGCGATATCGGCCGGCAGAAGCGCCGCCAGCCGAGATGGGATCAAGATCGCGCGCGCAAGCAGGCGGCCGTGGCATGGCTGGACGCGAGCAGGCGACGAGCGGGCGTACGGTTTATGTTTTTTCCGGTGATCACCCGAAGCCGGTGCAGATTAAAACAGGAATCAGCGACGGCGTCGTGACGGAAGTCGTCGAAGGATTGAAGGAGGGCGATCGCGTCGTGACCGCAGAGATGGCTTCAAAATCTGCGCCAGCATCCACGCCACCGAATCCATTTTCCGGCGGGGCGCGAAGGTTTCCGTAATGGTCAGGAAAAAACAAACCGTTTCGCTCACGCGGTCCTGTAGCCGCTTCGCTGTGCGAAGCGCAGCTCTCATACTGCTGCGCAGCAGCGAGACGCGTCTCACAGAGACGCGGCTACAACATCTGCCAGGAACATGAATAACGGTGCCCTCGTTAGCCTCGTTGACGTGCACAAGATTTATCGCACCGGCGAAATGGAAGTGCCCGCGGTGCGCGGCGTTTCGCTCGAAATCAAACGCGGCGAATTTGTCGCATTAATGGGCGCCAGCGGCTCGGGCAAATCGACGCTCATGAACATCCTCGGTTGTCTCGATCGACCCACGTCCGGTCAGTATTTCCTGGATCATGCCGACGTTTCACGACTCGATCGTGATCAGCTTGCCGATATTCGCAATCGCAAGCTCGGTTTCGTGTTTCAAAGTTTTAATCTGCTCCCGCGGACATCCGCGCGGGAGAATGCCGAGTTGCCGCTGATTTACAGCGTTGAGCGTCTATCACACACTCAGCTCCGTGAGAAAGCGGATCGTGTTCTTGCATCTGTGGGACTCGCCGGCCGTGAGGATCATCATCCCAGCCAGCTTTCCGGCGGACAGCAACAGCGGGTGGCGATTGCGCGCGCGTTGATCAATGAGCCTGAGATGCTGCTTGCCGATGAGCCCACCGGCAATCTCGACAGCCGCACCAGCGTGGAGATCATGGCAATTTTTCAACAACTTAACGAGCGCGGAATCACAATCATCATGGTCACGCATGAGCAGGACATCGCCGCGTACGCGCAGCGCAACGTGATGATGCGCGATGGGCTGATCGTGGATGATCACGCTCGTCACGCGGCGCACCGACGCAGCAGCGCAGCTTCAAGATTCATCCGCTTCAACGCTTTAACCTTTCAACGCTTCAACGAGCAATATGCGCATCGGACCCACATTTAACGTCGCCTACCGCGCGTTGCGCCGGAACAAAATGCGTTCCGTGCTGACTGCCCTGGGAATCATCATTGGCGTCGGCGCAGTCATCGCCATGGTCGGGATTGGCAACGGCGCCAAGGCGCAGGTGGAAGCGCAGATCGCCAGCCTTGGAGAAAACGTGATTCTGATTTTTTCCGGAAGCACCACATCCAGCGGCATTCGCACCGGCTGGGGTGGCGCCGGCACGTTGAAAATTGAAGACGCCGAAGCAATCCGGCGCGAAGTGCCAGGTGTCATCGCCGTGAGCGAGGAAGTTGTTTCGACGACTCAGGTGGCCGCTGGAAATCAAAACTGGTTCACACGGATTTACGGAGAATCAGCCGATTATTTCGACATTCGCCAATGGCCACTGGCCGACGGCGCGCCGTTCACTGCTCAGGATGTGCGCAGCGCGAACAAAGTTTGCGTTATCGGCCGCACGACCGCGACGCAAATTTACGGCAACGAAAATCCGATCGGCCAGATTTTGCGGATCAAAAACGTGCCATTCACGATTCTCGGCGTGCTCACACCAAAAGGCCTAAGCCCGCAAGGTGTGGACCAGGACGACATCGTGGTGATGCCGTACACCAGCGCGATGAAACGCGTCATCGGCGGCACAACGTTGCGCAACATCAATGTGCAAATCGGTGACGAACGGCAGGTCGAAGCCGCCCAGCAACAAATCATCTCGCTACTTCGGCAACGGCACAACATTCGTCCCGGCCGCGATGACGATTTCACCGTGCGCACGCAACAGGAAATCGCCGATGCAGCCACCGCCACATCACGTGTGATGACTGTTTTGCTGGGCGCAATCGCAGGCGTCTCGCTCCTGGTCGGCGGCATCGGCATCATGAACATCATGCTGGTAAGCGTCACCGAGCGCACCCGCGAGATCGGTGTGCGCATGGCCGTCGGCGCCCGCGGAAACGACATTCTCACCCAATTCCTCATCGAGGCTGTAACCCTAAGCTCAGTCGGCGGCGTGATCGGGATAATCTGCGGCATCGCTGCATCGAGGATCCTCTCGATCTACGCTCACTGGCCCACGCTGATCTCGATTGCTTCAATCGCGATTGCATTCCTATTCAGCGCAGCGGTCGGTGTGTTCTTCGGATTTTACCCCGCGCGCAAAGCCGCCGCGCTCGATCCCATCGAAGCGCTGCGTTATGAATGACCGGGATTACACGATCGAACGGACTATTTTTTAATTTCATTCATCCGTGGTATTCGTGTAATCCGTGGTTAAATTTGGGTCATGGGAGAGCACGCGCGCTACCAAAAACTCGTCGCGGACGCGAAGAAGCATATCATCGAGATCTCGCCGCAGGATGCCGCTGCGAAATTGAACAACGGCGAAGCAATTATCGTCGATGTCCGTGACCATGACGAATGGGACGAGGGACATATTCCCGGCGCGACTCATTTGAGCCGCGGCACGATCGAGTTCGATATCGAAGAAAAAGTTCCCGATCCAAATGCAATGATCATCTGCCACTGCGGGGGCGGCGGCCGGTCCGCGCTCGCAGCCGAGAGCCTGCAAAAAATGGGCTACAAAAATGTACGCTCGATGACCGGTGGCTTTCGAGCTTGGAAAGCGGCTGGATTACCGACAACGGAGTGACAGACTCACCTCGTCAGTTTTTTCTTTCTCGCCGCAGCAATGTTACGCACGATGAAAAATGCTGCAGATGTGACCGCTGAGCCTATTCAATCCGGGGATTTCACCTGGCGCCTGCTCCGGGGTTAGCCACTGCGTCGGCTTGGGCGATGTCCGCTTGGAGCTTTTGCTTGCTTTCCTTTACCTGCTGATCGAGCTCGCGGAAGACGTCTTCCTGTTGGGCAGTTGGCCGGTTGTAAGACAAATCAATGTCCGCTGCCAAATACGCGAGATGATCGCGCAGCTTGGTTTCATGGAGCAGACTGCCTTCGCTCGCTTTCATGGCCATTTGCGCAGCGTCTTCGATGTCGCGGTTAAGTGCGGTCAGTGCACTCGCGGCCTGGGCGTTTGTCTGAGCGCCGCTGACCGCCTTTCGCAGCTTGTCGCGAGCAGCGAGAGCTTGGTTGACGTCTTTATCCAGCGCCTCGAGGTCTGCATGAATCTTTAGATCTAACGCCACACGCGCCTCAAGGTCCCGTTGTGTAGCATGTAGCCGCGGATCGAGAGCGACTGTAAAGTTCTGCTGCGTTTTCTGTCCGCCATACTCGAGCGCAACCGTGTAGGTGCCTGGCATCACGACCGGCCCTTCGACCGAATCTTCCAGTCCGCCCGCCGCGATAGGAGCATGATACCCAGTGATCTCCGTAGCGTACGGATAACGCAGGTCCCACTGGAGCCGATTCATTCCTGGCTCGATTGCCGCCAGCTTCGCTTCCTTTTCCCGGATCTTCTCGTCCGTGCTCTTTTCGGTGTACTCCTCTTCGGAAGCGACGTTTTCCAAATGCATGCCGACCGAGGCTGCACTTGCCTTTTCTTTCTCCTTTTTCTCTTTTTCCGTGGCGAGATGCAGTGGAATGTTGCGCATCACATTTCCCTGCGCATCCACGAACTGGAGCGTTGCCGGAGTTTTCCCATCGTAGTTTTGAGGAATGTGGAAGAAGACCGTCACGCCGAACGGCGGATTGTAACCGGCATCGGGCGGACGTCTTCTGTCGGGGTCGGGGACGCTGTAGTCATGAGTCAGCCATGCTTGCTGAGGAATAAACAGGAAACTGGCGTTGGATTGCACGACGGGATTTTTGGTCAGTTGTTCGAGAAACGCCAGATTATCAAGCACCCAAAATGCGCGACCGTGAGTAGCCGCCACCAGCTGGCCTTGACGCGGATTGATCGCAAGATCGCGCACCTGGACCACCGGCAGATTCAGCGTGAGCGGCTGCCAGCGCGCGCCCTCATCCAGGCTGAAATAGACAGTGCTGCGCGTGCCGACGAACAGAAGCTTTGACTCGTTAGGGTCCTGCCGAAGATCGAACACAAATTCGTTGTCCGGCAGGCCGGTCGTGATCGCCGTCCAGTGCTGGCCCAAATCTGTTGTCTTAAAGATGTACGGCTTGAAATCGTCGAGCATGTAGCGCCGGGCCGTCAGATACGCAGTATTTTTATCGGTGTGTGACGGTTCAATACAGCTGATCCATGCGTAGTCCGGCAATCCGGGCGGCGTCACTTTTGTCCATTTCTTTCCGCCGTCTGCGCTGATGTGTGTGAGACCGTCATCCGATCCCGCCCAAATGAGATTGCCGTCGAGTGGCGAAACTGCCACCGCAGATATCAACGGATAAATTTCCGCGCCCGATTGGTCGAGATCGATGGGACCGCCACTGGGCTTTTCTTTCTCCGCTTCGTTGCGGGTGAGATCCGGAGAAATTTTTGTCCATGTCGCACCATAGTCGTCGCTCCTGAATATGTACTGGGCGGCAATGAACAGTTGTTTGGGGTTGGCCGGTGAAAAAAGAATCGGATGCGTCCATCCAAATCGATTCTTCAGCTCGCCTGACGACGCGCCTTCCTGATAATGCGGCCATGGGCTTACGCTCCGGTATTCGTCAGTGCGTCGATCGTGCTTCACAAAAATACTGTAGTAACCGCTGCCATAGGTGATTTTGGGATCGTTCGGTTGCGGCACAGCGTAAGTGCTCTCGCCATAGGCGACCTGGTGCCACGCGGACAATGGGATCATTCCGCCGACGTGCGCGCTCGGCCCTTCAAACGAACCTTCGTCCTGTTGCGCGCCATAGATGTGATAGGGAAACTGGTCGTCAATGTTTACATGGTAGAATTGGCCGGTCGGCTGATTGTGCTCGGTGCTCCATGTTTTGCCGCCGTCTTGTGAGACGGTGGCGCCGCCGTCGTTGCCTTCGAGCAATATCCTGGTGTCGTCCGGGTTGATCCATACCACGTGATTGTCACCGTGCGGCGTTTTCAGCTTCGTGAACGTTTTGGCGCCGTCACGTGAAACCCAGAGCGCGTCCACCTCGGGCACGTACACGGTGTTCGGATCCTTGGGATCGGCGTAAATCGTCATGTAATAAAAAGCGCGTTGCCGCAGCTTCATTTCGTCGTTCACGCGCTTCCACGTCGCGCCGGCGTCATCTGAGCGGAACACGCCGCCTTCTTTTGCTTGAATGATCGCGTACACAATGTCCGGTTTGCTCGCGGCAATGGACACGCCGATGCGGCCCAAGACCCCTTTGGGCAAACCGGGATTTTGCGAGATGTTGCTCCAATGCGAGCCGCCGTCGGTGGTCTTATAAATACCGCTGCCCGGCCCGCCGCTCGTTAGGCCCCACGGCTTGCGCTCCGCCTGCCACATCGTCGCATACAGCAAGTCCGGATGATTCGGATCCATCACCAGGCAGATGGCGCCGGTATTGTTGTCCACGAACAAAACTTTTTTCCATGATTTGCCGCCATCCGTGGATTTGAAGATCCCGCGGTCAGGATCGGGCGCGAATACGTGCCCCATCGATGCGACGTAAACGATGTCGGGATTTTTTGGATCCACGAGGAGCGCGCTGATCGAATGCGTGTCGCGCAATCCAGCGTACTGCCACGTTTTGCCTTCGTCTGTGGATTTAAAAATGCCGTCGCCTGGGATCACGTTCGCGCGGATGTCTGCCTCGCCGGTGCCGACATAAATGATCTTGGGGTCGGACGGCGCAACGGCGACCGCACCGATGCTGGAGCTGGGCCCAGGCAGCTTGCCATCAGTGATGTTTTCCCATTCGGAACCGTCCACGCTCCGCCAAACACCTCCACCTACCGTGCCGGCATAAAAGAGATTATTATTTTTCGGAACGCCCGTGACTGTGACAACGCGCCCGCCGATGTGCGGGCCAATGCAACGCCATCTGAGCTTGCTCATCAGCGCCTGTGGAGGAACAGGCTCTGCAGCTTGAGATCGCGCGAACGCGGAAACGAGCGCAGCTATGACGAGAATAGGAAGGGTGCGGATTTTCATAACAAAGATACCTTTCATAATTTGATTCTCCTGGCGAATCAGTTTCACAGTGTTTGAGAAGATCACCGCGTATCCGGTTTCTCTGGATTGAGCATTCCCGCGCCAGAGGTTTCTCACGAATTGCCGGTGGAAATGATCCTTCAATCTGTTAATTTTCTAACCCCGTGAGCGAACGACCGAACACTGCCGCACAAACAGTCGCGCCAAACAGCGAGAGGGCCGATCTGCGCCCGGAAAGTATTCAGGACGCTGTGATCCGGTTCGCCGGAAATTCGCAGGACGGAATTCAGACTGCTGGCGCGTTCCTCGCCCGTCTGGCCGGACGCAGCGAGCACGACGTCATTACCTATATGACCATCCCGGCCACGATTTCTGGTGGCCCGTCGATTTTCCAGGTGCGCATCGGTTCGGGCGAAGTGTTGTCGGCCGGCGATGAAGCCGATTTTCTGGTCGCGTTTTACCAGCATAGTTATCAGGACCACATCGGGTTTCTGCGCGAGGGCGGTGTGTTGCTCTACGATTCGGATAACGTCGAACCGAACCTGGACGATAAGCGTTTCGTTTACGTCGGTGTGCCGATCACTGGTCTGACCGTCGAAGCGCTCGGCGGCACGGCTAAGGACAAGGGCAAGAACATTTTCGTGCTCGGTCTGATCTCGAAAATTTTCAATCTCGATGACGAGAAACTGAAAAGACTGATCAGCGAAAAATTCGGCGGCAAAAACGAGAGCATCGTGAACACGGCGCTGATGGCGTTCCAGGCGGGCTATGGCTATCCGGTCGGCAACGTCCTCACCAAACATTATCGATTCGAGCATATCCCGAGGCCGAGCGGTCGCGCGCAGCTCACCATGGATGGCAACCAGGCGCTTGCCTATGGCCTCATCGCGGGCGGCGTGCGCTACGGCGCGGGTTACCCGATTACGCCGTGGTCGTCCGTGATGGAAGTTTTGCGGAGCGAGCTCCCGAAGTACGGCGGCATTTTCGTTCAAGCCGAGGACGAGTTGGCGTCCGTCTCGATCGCGCTGGGATGTTCTTACGCCGGCTATCTCGCAGTGACTGGCAGCGCCGGCCCGGGCATTTCGCTCAAGGCGGAAGCGATCGGCTGGGCGTCGATGGCCGAGATTCCGCTGGTCATTTGCAACATTCAACGCGGCGGCCCCAGCACCGGCTTGCCCACCAACGTCGAGCAAAGCGATTTGCATCAGGCGATCTTTGGAAGCCACGGGGACAGCCCGCGCGTCGTCTTAGCGGCCGCGAGCGTAGAAGATTGTTTCTACATCGCGATCGAAGCGGCCCGGATCGCGCGCAAATACAGCACGCCGGTTTTCATTTTGAGCGACACCTCGCTGGCCACGCGCATCGAAGCGTTCGACGAACCCGATCTGTCGAAGCTGATGCAGAACTCAAAACCCGACCTCACGCCGCGACAGACGCACAAGCCGTATCCGATCGATCAAATCACGCAGCACGTCCCGCCCGGCACGCGGATTCTCGACGGAAAGTATCCGCTTCTCGCCGGTCTCGAGCACGACGAAATGGGTCATCCCACCGGGAGTCCGAAACTCCACATGGCAATGACCGCGAAGCGTCGCAATAAATTGCGCAAGCTCGCCGAAGAAATCCCGGTACCTGAAGTTTATGGCGATCACGAAGGCACGCTGATGGTTGGCTGGGGATCAACTTACGGACCGATCCACGACGCCGTAACAATGGCGCGTGAGCAAGGAGAAAAAGTTGGCGCACTGCATCTGCGGCATTTGCATCCATTGCCAAATGGCCTCGAGAAAATTTTCGACAAGTTCAAGCGCATCGTCACCGTGGAGATGAACGACCAGGGCGTTTATGGGTACGGCCAGCTCGCTACGATTTTGCGCGCGCGGTATTGCGAACCGAAAATCACGAGCTTCACCAAAACCGACGGCCTCACATTCCGGGTAAAAGAGATTCTGGACGGCGTATTCAAAGGCAAATCATTCGCTGCGCGACACATTCCGCGGGAAGGCGCCGAAGTGCAGCATCATGGTACCGCGCCCGAAAATGTGAAACACTTGAAGGAAGTCGTGCCGCAGGGCGTAGGCTAACGAATCAGGCTCGTTTCCTGAGTTCTCTCCACGGCGAGTCTGCGACCTGGCTTCCTGGTTAATTTTCCAGCCGCGGCCGGCTTGGCCAGATGAAATTCTTCAGTGCGTACAACTCCAGCGCGAACGGAACGTAACCGCCATACCCCAGCAGCGGCATTTCGAAAATGTGACAGAACGCCAGGCCCGGGATGTGATACGTCCATTTCGGAAACGCGTAGTAGTTCCACATCTCCCAAAAGAAACCGCATACCAACGCGCCAACCGCCAGCGACATCACTGTGCGCCAGTCGCCTTCGCGAAGTCCCCTGAGAAAATACGGCCGACCGGTCCAATAGTTGATCGGCTCAAAAATCAACACCAGGGAAGTCCATGCGAATGGGTAGAAAATTGCCGGCAAGAATAGCATCAATGCCAGCATCGCGAGCCCGATCACAAGAAGCCCGACAAATACCGGGCGCGTTGCCGGCACGCGCGGACCCGCAGCGAATCGTTTCATCCAGCTAAAGCTGCGCATCAACGCTGCCGTTTCGAACACGGCCGGAATTACTGTCGAAAATGAGACGGTGGATAGCAGGTTGAACTCGAGAGGACTGAACAGATCGCGCCCTGTGTATTCCCAGTTCCCAGTGCGCAAATTAATCAGCTCGAACAGCCACCACACCGGCGCCGAAATGAGGAACAGCAGAACGAAATTCTTCCGCGAACGCGACCAGAGCGAATTGCCCGTGCGCTTCTGCACCAGCGCATCGACAAGCAAAATGTATCCAAGCCACAGCGGAAAGAACAGGTAAGACGTGCGCGCGCCCGGCAGGGCCCAGTTCAGCGGCCAGCAAACCGCCACCAACATGACGCCTACCCAGCCGCGTACCGGCCAGTATCGATGCTCGCGATGCATATTTTTCTCAGGTGCTCGCATTTTTCGGGCGGTGTGGTAACGATTTACTGAATAAGGAAGCAGGAATCGAGGAAAGTGATGTGAATCTGCAACCCAGGAATTCAAGAGGATTCTTCCTGCCTTCCTGAGTTCCTGATTAATTTATGAGCGAACCGACAACAGGAAACGGCGACGGCAGCACAACAACTGTAGCGCCAGGCGTCTCGCCTGCGATCGCAGAGCAACCTGGGGAAAAACTAACAAAAAAAGCGCTCACGGCCGACCACCCGACGTGGTGTCCGGGCTGCGGCGATTTCGCGGTGCTCGCCGCGTTCTATAAATTCCTGGAGAAGCGCAATCTAGAACACGAAAAAATCGTCACCCTGGCCGGGATCGGTTGTTCATCCCGGTTTCCGTACTTCGTCAATGGCCACGGCGCGCACTTCATTCATGGCCGCGCCGTCCCGCTTGCCAGCGGCATTAGTCTTGCCCGGCCCGATCTCCATGTGTTTCTGTTCGGCGGAGACGGCGACGGCTTTTCCATCGGCGGCAACCATCTCGATCACGGCGCCCGCAAGAACATTAACATGACCTATTTCATCATGGACAACTTCGTCTATGGTCTGACAAAGAAACAAACCTCGCCGACGTCGCCGATCGGGTTCAAATCCAAGACCGACCCCACCGGCGCGATCGATCAGCCGGTCAATCCGATGAAAAAATTGGTCTCCGCTGGGGCCACATTCATCGCGCGCACCCACGCCGCGAACGTGGCTCACATGATGCAATTGATCGAGCGCGCGTTCGACCACCAGGGTTTTTCAGTGATCGAATGCTTGAGTGAATGCGTCGAATTTTTTCCCCACGTCTTCGACCCAGCCAATCCGAAAAAAGGCGGCAGCTTCGAAGTCATCCAGGAAAGGAAATGGGACGGGACACCCGAGGATGAGCTCCGCCACGACGTCACGGATGAGGTCGCCGCGTACAAACTCGCGACACTTCCCTTCCCCGGCGTCTTCGGCGTATTTTACGAAACGGATCGCCCGACGAAGAATTCGTTGGAGAAGAAATGGATCGAGACCACGCGAGAAAAAACCGGCAACGCCAGCGATCTCGAGATTCTGCAAAAGACCTTCGACAGAATGAAATGATGCGAATGTCGTATCTGCCGATTTAACACACTTTAACGATTCAACGCTTCAACGAATCACGCGGCGAAGCCAGTGTTGTCATCCTGAGTGCAGTCGAAGGATCTCGCATCCTTCACGCAACGCGCCGTTCCTCGTTCACAGTTTTGAATTCTTCTTCGCTACTTCTTGATCCGCCCGTGGTTAACTAATAAGACATGAAAATGATGAAATTGCGTTCCTTGGTTTTAGCTGGATTTCTCTTCGTAGCACTGCCTTTGGCGTCGTCGCTCGGACAGGTAGACCTATCGATCAACGTCGCTCCACCGGTTCTGCCGGTATACGAGCAACCGCTCTGTCCGACGCCAGGCTACATCTGGACTCCCGGTTACTGGGGATGGGGGGACGGGGATTATTATTGGGTCCCTGGCGTCTGGGTGCCCCCGCCGAGAGTCGGCCTGTTGTGGACGCCCGCCTGGTGGGGATGGAACAATGGAGCTTATGTGTTTCATGAAGGCTATTGGGGACCGCATGTCGGTTTTTACGGAGGCATTAATTACGGTTATGGCTACACCGGAAATGGCTATTGGGGCGGACAATGGAGTGGAAACACCTTCCAGTACAACACCGCTGTGACGCGTGTGAATAAGAATGTTGTCCATAACACCTATGTCAATAACTCGTTTAGCAAACAGGTGAACGCTAACCGTACGAGCTTTAACGGCGGCAATGGCATAAAGGCAGAGCCGACCGCGGAACAGAAAGCCGCCGCGGCGAATGCAAGGAAAATGGGACCAACGTCCGAGCAGCTTGCCCGTCAGCAGGCGGCGAGCAAGGATCAAAATCTCCGGGCGTCGGTGAACAAAGGCAATCCGAACGCCGATGCGATCAAATCATTCAACAACGGAGAAGGCAAGGGCGCGCAGGGACTTGGGGCCCCAGGGGGAGCAGCAGGAGCAGCGGGTGCGGGAAAAGTTGAAAACAAACCGGGCAACGTAACTGAACGTAATCTTCAGGGAGCAGGAAATGCCGGAGCAAAAGGAGACAAGCTGAAGACCGGAAATCAAGGGAACAGGGGAAGCACGGGCGGAAACCAGGCCAAAATGCATACCGGCAAAATGGCCGGGGTCGGAGGTGCTGCCAACGGGTCCCACACGATGAATAAGATGTCGCATAATCCGCAAATGACCGCGCACAATCCCCAAATGGGAGGGAAACATCCTCAAACAGGTGGCGGAAATCACCCTGCCCCGAAGGGACAACCGCAAGGCAAGAAAAAGCCCAAGTAAACACTGACCGTGGCATCCGGAAAGTATGAAGGATGAAGGAAGAATTATGAAGTAATGGGATTCGCCTGATTAGATCTTCTTCCTTCTCACTTCTGGCTCTTCTCGTGACGACATTCGATCGAACTCAAGTGACGTCGCTGGGACTTCTTACTTCATCCTTCCTACTTCTCACTTTCGTGCGCGTGCGGCCGCGGCCGCAACCCCGCAGTCGGATCAGGCATCAGCCATCACAGCAATCGTTCAGAAAGCGATGGAGACCGAGCATCTCCGGGCAGTCATTGTGAAGGTCACGCAGGGCGACAAGGTCGTAATCAGCCAGGCGTTCGGCGAATCGATAACCGGCGTGCCGGCGACCACGGCGATGCACTTCCGCAACGGAGCCGTCGCGTTTGCGTACTTCGGCACGCTGCTCATGGAGTTCGTGGACGAGCACAAGGTCAAGCTCGACGACACCATCGAGCGCTGGATGCCAGACCTGCCGGAGGCAAACAAGGTCACCTTAAAAATGTTGGCCAACCAGACCTCGGGCTACCCGGACTTCGAGACCGATGCGAAGTTCCTCGCGGCTTTCGAAGCCGATCCGTTCCACATCTTCACGTTCCAAGAGCGGCTCAAGTACGCGTTCTCTCGCCCGATGATGTTCGAGCCGGGGACGAACTGGAGCTACGCGCACACCAACTTCATGATCCTCGGCGAGATTTTATCCAAAATCGGCGGAAAACCGCTCGACGTGCTAGTGAAGGAGAAGGTCTTTGTCCCGATGGGCCTGAAGAACACTACGGCCACTCAAACTTCTGAGATGCCGAGCCCCGTCCTGCACGCGTTCGATTCCGAGCGCCGGTCCGCGCTCAAGATTCCTGCGGACGTCGCGTTTACTGAGGAATCAACTTTCTGGAACGCGCAATGGGGCACGCCTATGGGCGCGAATGAGACGACGAACATCGACGACATGATCACCACAGCGGTGAAGGTTGGCACCGGCGCGCTCATATCGAAGTCCAGCTACGAAGCCATGACTGGCCCGCACCTGCTCGGGTTCGGGACAAAGCAGGACAACTGCGCGCCCTCCTGTTTCACGCAAGTGACCGGATACAACTACGGACTGGGCATCGTGCGCTCGGGATCCTGGCTGATGCAAAACCCTCTGCTCGGCGGCTACAGCGCGACGGAGGCGTACCTCCCCTCCAAGAAAATTGCCATCGCAGTGGCAACGACCTTCACCCCGGAAGCATTCGATTCGCAAGGAAACTACGCGAATTCCAGTGACACGTTGTTCCGATCAATCGGCAGGTACCTTGCGCCGGACGATCCACCGCCGCTTCCGAAAAAAGGTTGATCGCAGTCGCTGTCATCAATCGCTGTAGCGGCGACTGTGCTCGCCGCGCCGGAGCAAATGCGGAGGCTGGTCAGCCGCAATCTTCTCTGGGAGCAGTCGCCGCGGTGACTTGGCGACTCCGAAAGCTTTCGCGAATCGCGAACTTTTGAATTTCCGATTTAACGATTCAACGAATCCTTGGCCGCCAAAGCCTTGGCGATGGCGGCACGCGCGAAAGCCAAAACTCAATCCAGGGGATGACGCCACTTCAGGCCGGGGAATCGCGCAAAGCCACGATCAAGAGTCAACCATTCGCAGCCAAGCTCCATCGCCAGCGCGGCGTGGAACGCGTCTGGCACAAGATTACCGCGCGCGTCTCCTCGACGGCAGAGATCGGCGAAGATTCTCCAGTGTCCGGCTCCGGGCCCCAGAAGATGCACTTCCTCGCGAGAACGAAAATCATCGACGAATTCAAGCGCCTGAGCCAGTGGAGTCGGCTTCTTAAAGATTTTCGGATGCGTGATGACCCGCAGGCAACCGCTCAAGGCCAGTTCTGAGACCGCCACTCCCGCCGGCTCGTGCAGGACCGATTCCAGCCAGGATTTGATTTCCCGGTGATGTTCGGCGTCTTCGCGATGTGCCGTTACCAGGACATTCACGTCCAGCAGAATCATCGCGACTCCATCGCATCCAGCAACGCAGACGACGAACTGAGGTCGATCCCGGGTTGAATCCCTGTGCCTTTGAACGTCTTCAACGGGCGGTGCGAGCTGGACCGGGTCGTCTTTTGTCCTCTAGCGAATGCCGCCCGCAGCGCATCCTCGATTACCTCCCGAAGCGAACTGCGGCGTTCATGAGCAATCTTCTTCGCCTTTTGCAAAAGCGAATCCTCGATCGAGATCGTTGTCCTCATGCATCAAAGCATATTTCGAGAGCATCATGATGTCAAAGAGAGCATGGTTCCCTTTTCTGGGGAGCACAGGCTGTCAGCCGAAACAACGATCTTGCCGAGCCGTCTCGTCCCGCCATAGCTTCAGCGTCGGCGGAAGCCTCGCACGAAGGCGGATTTACTGGAGCAAGAGACGACGAACACTGATGTTGTATTTCGCATACGGTTCAAATATGGACGCGGCGCAGATGAAGTGCCGATGCCCATTGGCAAAGTTTGTTTGCCAGGCAAAACTGCCCTCACACCGGCTGGCATTTACGCGTAAATCTGCCACGCGCGATTGCGGCGTCGCGGACGTCTTGCCCGATCAAGCGCAAGATGTTTGGGGTGTCGTTTATGAACTCCCGGACCATGAATTGAAAAACCTCGACAAAAGAGAAGGCTACCGACCCGGAAAGCCTTACGACCAAAGCAAGTACACGCGCGAAGATCACTGCGTATGGCGCGAGGGCGACGCGAAACGGCCGCTCCTCGTCGCACTGTATCGCGGCTATCCGCAGCTTGATCCGCCTTTGCCCAGTCACGATTACAAAAGGCTGATCGTCGACGGCGCCAGACACTGGAACCTTCCGGCAGAATACATTCGCCAGCTGGAATCCATTCAGACAGAGGATTGAGCCCTGGGCAA
This sequence comes from uncultured Verrucomicrobiae bacterium, assembly GCA_963791385.1. Classification (GTDB taxonomy): domain Bacteria; phylum Verrucomicrobiota; class Verrucomicrobiia; order Chthoniobacterales; family UBA10450; genus Udaeobacter. The sequence continues at coordinate 54,429 of CAWBSH010000022.1, read as the reverse complement.
CGATCCCCGACCTGTTAAAGCCAAGCGGCAATTCCTTCCAAAACTTGCGCGACGCGCGCTTTCCGGTGGAATTCGAGCGCGTCTGAACTTGATCGCACCCGCTTCAACGCTTTAATGCTTCAACCAATCACGTCGCGGCAGTTTCGTGCAGTTCGACAACTACAATTCCAAATATCTGCCAATCTTTTTGCGCAACGTGCTCAAACGCATAGCCGCAAGATTCGCTCGCGTGGCAGCAGCGTGTGCGCGCGTGAGCAGCATGGTCGGTCGCGATTAGCTAGTTCGATCCAATCGTTCCAAAAACTGCCGTGGCGATAGAATTTCAATCCCGCGGAATTTCTTAAGCACGAGCAAGTGTTTGTCGCCCGTCACGATCACATCTGCTTTACCGGCAAGCGCCGTCGCGAGCACCACATCATCGTCTTCGTCACGGCAGACACGTTCACCCAACGGATGGGGCTCGACAATTTCGCAAAGGTCGACATACGCTTCCAGCGCGACGCGGGTGGCCGGACCAATCTTATGCCGGCGCGTGAGAAGTGATTCGAGTTCCCGCTTCAACGGATCCGACCAGACGGTGTCACCCTCGGCGACGGCTCCATCCACCACTTCTTCGCAAAATCCTTTCGCGGCCAGCGCCGAATACAGCACGTTCGTGTCGAAGACCACTCTCACGAGATGATCTTAAACACATCTTCATCCGTGTAGATGCCTCGGGCGCGCGCTTGCGGAACAAGTTCGCGCCGGGCCGCACGCAGCGCCCGACGAAAAAGATCGGCCTTAATCGCGCGCCGGACGTACTCGCTGCTCGTCACCCCTTCGGCCTTCGCCATCTTTTCCAAATCGCGTCGCAATCGTTTCGGCAAACTGATCGTGAGCGTTTCCCTCATGTGTAAGACACTTTAGCACATGACTGCGTAAATCAACACGGCTTGGGTAGCGCGCACGTCTCGTGTGCTGGCGATGGCGGCCTCGCCATCGCGGACTTTTGCATGTTCCGCATGCAACGATTCAACGTTTCACTCGTCACGTCGCGACGCCCGAGCACTAGTGCGCACCCGCTGTCCAGCCGCCGACACCGAGCGCAGTCAGCACGATTTCCACTGCCAGAGAGCAAAGGATGAGTCCCATTACACGGACGAGAACGGACGCACCCTGTCGGCCGATGACCCGCAGAATCCCATCCGAAAAAAGTAGCAAGAGATAGGTGATGAAGAGCACCACCACAAGGACAACGCCGGTTTCGAGCCGCTCGGGCACCGTGTAAACATCGTTATCAGTTAAGACGATCACCGCCATCATCGCGCCCGGTCCAGCGATGGAAGGCACTGCCAGCGGAAACACCGCGAGGTCGCGCCCTTCCTCTGGCGATCTATCCGTTTTTGCGTCCATTTTTCCGAAAAGCATCTGCACACCGAACAGGAACAGAATGATGCCGCCGGCCACTTTGAGCGAGTGCATGTGAATGCCAATCGCGTCGAGAATGACCTGCCCGATGGTCCCGGCGGCCACGAGGATGATAGTGGCGTAGATCACAGCGCGCAGCGCCATGAGATGCCGCTCTGACCGTGTGAGCGCAGCCGTCAGCCCGGCAAACAACGCCACATTCCCGATTGGATCGATCGTCGTCCAGAGGGTAGCAAAATCCTTGCTGATTTTAATTAACAGAGGGGACATGGAATATGCGCTGTAGTTTTATACAAACCTCAGATCAAAGGCGAGACAAAGCTACCGTCAGCCGTTCGCGGATGGAACGCGTGAAATGATTTCTTTCCGGTTCAACGACCCGCTCGCGAAAGCTTTTGGAGTTCAACGTTTCACCTGTCCGCCGTAGTTTTAACAAAGGCGGAACGAATCCCTGGCCCCCTGAAGCCTTGGCGACGGCCGCACGGGGCGAATGCCTGCGGCTGCTGCTTTTTATGGCCCGGCACGTCACCTCCGATCTTGAGTTCGTAACCCGCGGCTGATACTGTTCCGTCAGTGGGCCAACCTGTTAAATATATTACCGACGACCACGGCGAACGCACTGCCGTCGTTCTTCCGATTTCCGATTACGAGAAATTGCTCGAAGATTTGGAAGATTTGGCCGTCGTAGCCGAGCGCCGCGGCGAGCCCACCATTCCGCACGAGCAATTCGTTTCCGAGCTCAAGCGCGATGGCCTCCTTTAGTCTGCAATGGCGAAAGTCCACCAAAAAGGACCTCTGCCGTATTCCGCGCGAAGCCGTCTCGATGATCATCGCGGAAGTAGAGAAGCTCGCTGACGAGCCATTGCCGCATGGCTCCGAGAAGCTGACGGGTTCTGAGCGTACGTACCGAATTCGCATTGGCGACTATCGCGCGGTGTATGAGCTTCTCGGCGACTCGAAAATTGTGGAGATCCAACGCGTGCGTCATCGGAAAGACGTTTACAGGTAGTGCGGGTCGCTGCGAGGCTGTGCGCGAACTGCTTTTAAAGTATAAGATCGACATCAAATGGAGCGACTGGGTGAGCGACATGGCCGGTAAAGCCGCGCGGGAAGCGGTCCAGCGCTGCGGGAAGCAGCCGAGATACAATGGAGCCGCGGGGACGCGAGCGACCCACCTTCGCCTAGGCTACGTCGTGGCATGCATAGATGGGCAAACCGAAAGGTCGCAATGCGCGGGAGCTCATGAGTCAAAGCTTTCGGAGTTCAATTCGCACTGGACGATCCGCCTCCGCTAGCAAAGCCCTGATCACTGTTCTGCTAATTCTGCGGGGCACAGGCGTCGCGCGCAAATGCCAGTCCGGCTCGGATCGATTGCGCCCTCGCGATCACGAACTTTCATCTTCAAACGCGATCAATCCAGAACTCCGGACGACGATAACCGTGCGCAATCGCCACGATCCAGATGGCATCTCCACGAATGACATAGGCGATGTAGTGAGGAAAAGCGCGCAGATTGACTCGGCGATATCCTTTCGGCCTTAACCTGGGCAACTCGGGATAGCGGAAAATTCCGTCCACTGCTTCCCTGACGTCATTGCGAAACCGCCATCCCAATCCTGGCTCCTTGGATTCGTAATACGCGATGGACTCAGCGAATTCTTGCTCGGCTTCGGGAGAACAATCAGCGTCATCGGCCAAGCTGCCGATCAATATCTCGAACGACATCCGCGAACGGCCGCCCCTTGGCCAATCCAGCATCGATCAATTGAATTCGGCGCTCGATCTCTTGGTCCCACGCTGCGTCCACCCCAGAATCTCCGCTCGCCTCGTTGCTTTCCAAAAGCGTACGCGCCAATCTCAGCTGTTCACCTTGAGGGAGCTTTAGCGCTTTCTCGGTGATTTCGGATAACTCGGGAGTCACAGCTCTAAGGTACCAATGACAGGAGTATTGTCGAGAATGTTTAGGTAATGCACTCAAATATCACGAGCCCAGTGGCGTTCGTTCCGACGCTGAATAGCGTTACTTATGCCCACCGCGATTACTCGCCGGGAATGGCTCCGTCTGTCTGCCGGCGCGTTATTATCGCTCGGTGTTTGGCCGGGCCGCCTCCACGGCGCTGACGCTCCTGCCACTCACGATTTCACATTCATCGCGGTAAACGACCTGCACGCTCTGGAAGACGCGTGCCACCCATGGTTCGATGATGTTGTGCGTCAGATGAAAGCGAGCGCGCCGACAGCAGAGTTTTGTCTACTCGGTGGCGACCTTGCCGACAACGGCACGCCCGCGCAACTGACCCTGATCAAGGATTCCTTCGCCGCGCTCGGCATTCCATGTCACGCCGTGGTGGGCAACCACGACTACCAATCAGCCACCGATAGGTCAGCGTATGAGCAGATTTTTTTCGAACAAATCAACTACTCCTTTACTCACTGCGGCTGGCAAATCATCGGCCTGGATTCCAGCGAAGGGACAAAGCCATGGGAGACCCGAATATCAGCGACCACTCTTGCCTGGCTCGATCAAAACCTGTCCAAACTGGACCTCCGTCGCCCTACCATCCTGTTCACTCATTTTCCGTTGGGCGACTCCGTCTGGACCCGGCCCCTCAATGCCGACGATTTACTTGAGCGCTGTTACGGGCTCAACCTGCAAGCCGTCTTCTGCGGCCACTTTCACGGGTTCACTGAACGTCCATTCCTGCACTCGACCATCACCACCGACAAATGCTGCTCGCGCGTCCGCCAAAACCACGATGGTTCGCCCGAGAAAGGCTGGTTCGTTTGTGAGGCAATGAACGGCGAAATCAAACGCCGGTTCATCGAATTTTGCCCGACTGAACAAGAAGCGCTTACCGCTGGTAATGCTAGACAGATAAAAGAGGGCGCGATGGGAGCCGGTTGAAGGGGTTGCAAGCGCCATGGTCCGCGACATCGCGGGAATCATCACGCCCGACCACGTCCCATTCGTGTACAAAGAGAATTCGGAACCCTCCAAACCCTGATCGATCGAAGCCCGAGGGTCCCGCGCCTCACCTCCCTCTATGGTAAGTATAGGCCGCCAGCACTAGCAGCGCGACACCGATCGCGGCTCCGAAGATCCAGCTGCGAGGCACTCGCGGTTCCAACACCGACTCATCCGGCCGTTTCGGGTTGTAGCGCACCGCCACCGTGCTCCCGCCCGGATAACGGTCTACCACCTTCTCTGCAAAATCCGGCACGCCACGGTTCAGTCCCGGACTTTGCGCAATCCGGCTGCCGCGGAAGCGTTTTCCTGCCACCTCGTACTCGTAAAGCAATACCGGCCGATAGAGCGTCATGCGGTCCCGAGGGCCTCCGGTTCCACGGCTGACACTCTGCCGGTACTTCTCCACCTTCGCCGACAACACCCGGCCTTCCGCCACCGGCCAGCGCTTCATCGCCGCCGCTTCTCGCAACGAACTCACGACGATCGCGAGGACCGCTAACCCAAAGCCGCCGATCACCAGCGCCACCACGCCGGGACGATGCATTCCCGTGCCCCGTAGGGCAAGTTCCTCGTTTCATGCGCCGAGCTAAAGGAATGTTTCCATTTTAATGTTTGAACAGCCCGCTCGCTAATGGAGCCGCGGGGACGCGAGCGACCCACCTTCGCGTAAGCTACGTCGTGGCATGCATAGATGGGCAAACCAAACGGGCGCAATGCGCGGGAGCGAATGAGTCAAAGCGTGGGCAGCAAACGAGTTTCAAATCCTTGCTAAGCTTGATTGACAACGGAGACATATGTCGAAATCTGAGCTTTAGCTTTACACGAACGGCGGTTCAAGCGCGAGGCAACGTGTCGATGTGAAAACGAGCTTGTGCGTGTAGGGGGGCCGCAGCTTTGGATCGAGTAATCTGGGGAACATCCCGCAATCGCGGGACTAGCCTGTCGATTTCGGCTGCCAGCCGAAACACCGAGATCGGGGAGCGCACGCGTCCTCGCGAGTCGCGAACTTTTCTTTGCCCTGCGTTGCGGACCGCTTCCGTTTCCGTTAATCTTGCATCGTGAGCGTCAAAGAACAGGTTCTTCAAGCCATCAATCGACTTCCAGACGACATCGATTATCGCGATGCGGCAGATGAAATCGCATTTCTCGCCGCGGTGCGAGAAGCTGAACACGACATCGAACACGGCCGCGTCATCACGAACGAGCAGATGAAAGCTCGCATCGATGAATGGACCCGAAAATAATTTGGACCGAAAGAGCATCGGCGGATATCGAAGCAATCGTTCGCTATATCGCACGCCGCGATCCGCAGGCCGCAGCTCGAATTGGAATTGGAATCTACGACCGTGGGCAGATCCTTCTCGAGCATCCCGAAGCCGGAAGCGTCTTGGACGAGTTGCGTGATGGCGGCTGGCGGAAATTGATTTTTCGTCTGTGGAAAATCGTTTACACGATCCGTGGTGACGCCATCATCGTCGGCAGAGTCTGGCCTGCCGCAATGGGTGAAACCGATTTGGAGACGCCGCTCTAAATTCGGTAACGGCATCGAATGAAGACGCGCTACGAGCTGATCATTTTACTGGAGCAAAGACGACGATTGTTTCGTTGTCGAAGTGCCTGAGTTCCCGTGCGCAAGTTGCCCAGATCATTCGCCGTCGCGGTTTCTTGGCTACAAGAAGCGCTAGTGCTGTAGTGGCGGGCGTGTCGCCTGCAATTCTGTAGCGGCGGTCGCCGCGGCGACCGCGATTGAATCTTCGGTTACATCACTTCTTCGCCAATAGCACCAATTAATGACCAGCATTTCGCAACCCTCGCTCAGCGTCAAAAACGATTTGAGGCCAATGAAAACTCATGAACACGAAACTCGCGAAAGTCTTATGTCTGTTCGTCTGCGGCGCGGCATCGGCCGTTTATGCAGGCAACCCATTCGATGTCCCGATGGCGCGCCCACCGGAGATTGCTCACCATTCGATGGCGCTCTCACGCGGTCCGGCAGTTTTTCCCCACGAATTCCGTTCGATCGATGGCACCGGCAATAATCCGAGCGATCCGCTGCGTGGTTCCGCGGGAGTCGCGCTCCTGCGCCATACTACCATTGCCTACGGTGACGGCTCCGGCACTCCCGCGGGCGAAGGTGAACCGAGCACGCGCGAGATCAGCAATCTCATCTGTGCGCAGGATCAACTGCTCCCAAATCTCGAGAACACCTCCGATTTCCTCTGGCAATGGGGACAGTTTCTCGATCACGACATTGACCTGACACCGACTGCCGTTCCAGCCGAGCCTTTCAATATCCCAGTCCCGCTGGGAGATCCCTACTTCGATCCCGAAGGCACCGGCACACAGGTGATCGAGCTTGATCGATCGCTCTACCAGATGATCCATGGAGTCAGGGAGCAGCTAAACGTTATTACTGCATTCATCGACGCTTCCCAGGTCTATGGCTCCGATGAAGCGCGCGCCATGGAACTGCGCACACTCGATGGCACGGGAACCCTCAAGGTAAGCAATGGCAACCTGCTTCCCTATAACATCCATGGCTTCCCGAATGCGCCCGATAACAGCGCGACTTACTTCCTGGCCGGCGACGTCCGCGCTAACGAACAAATCGATCTCACGGTGATGCACACGCTTTTTGTGCGTGAGCACAATTACTGGGCGCACTTCATCAAAAGGCGGCAGCCCTGGCTCAATGACGACGCCATCTATTACCGGGCCCGGGCGATGGTCGGGGCGGAGATGCAAATCATTACCTACAGGGATTTCGTCCCGCGGCTGCTTGGGCCAAACGCGCTGCCGCCTTATGCCGGCTATAACCGGCACCTGGATCCAGGAATCGAGAATGCATTCTCAACCGCCGCCTTTCGCGTTGGACATACCATGCTCTCGCCCGTTCTACTCCGGCTGGATCAATACAATCGATCAATCGGCGACGTCCCCCTGCGGGATGCATTCTTTAACCCGACACTCGTTAGCAGTGTAGGTATCGAAGTCTATCTCCGTGGCCTGGCGAAACAGGCGCACCAGACAATCGACGGCTATATCGTGGATGACGTCCGTAACTTCCTCTTCGGTCCTCCCGGAGCGGGTGGCTTCGACCTCGCCTCGCTCAACATGCAGCGCGGGCGCGATCATGGTCTGCCGCGCTACAACGTCGTGCGACAGAACTTCGGCCTGGCTCCGAAGAGTTCATTCGCCGAGGTCTGTTCCGATCCGCTCATGCAAGCGAAGCTCGCCAGTTGTTTTGCCACGGTCAATGACATTGATGTCTGGATCGGCGCTCTGGTGGAGGATCATGTCAATGGCGGACAAGTTGGTGAGTTAATCTTTACTATCCTAAGAGATCAGTTCACCCGGCTGCGCGATGGGGACAGGTTCTGGTATCAGACCTACTTTCCAGCCGGATGGGTGCACTATCTCGAACATCAAACACTCGCCACGATAATTCGGCGCAACACGCCAATCGGTGCCGAACTGCAGGGAGACGTGTTTGAGGTGCCGACCCGCTAAACGCGGTGACACGAACTGGGGAGCACAGGCTGTCCGCCTGTTGGTTTCGGCTGCCAGCCGAAACATCTTTTGTAGCAGCGGCTGTGTCAGCCGCAATTTGTAGCGGCGGTCTGCGACCGCCGAAATCCTTGTCGTCATCCGCATTGCGCCGATAGAATCCGCGATGCATGAGCAAAGCAGAAAAAGTGTTCCACCAGCTCATGGCTGGCCAAAACGATGCGAACTTTTCTGCTGATCTCTGCTCGTTTCGTCTGAACTCATTCAATATGATTCCGCGCGATGGCCTCGCGCGCGCAGAACGAACGGACCATTCGATTCGCGCAGGAAATTTACGACGCGATCGGCCGCCTCGTAGCCGTGCACGAGAAGTTTCCCGTCGATTTGAGCTACAAAGAGTTGTAAAATCCAGTCGATGAAAATCACTCGCCAGATTGTTGCTGATAAGATTGCTGATTATCTGCACGGCAAACTCAGCCAGGCGGAGCTGGTAGATTGGGCTGAGCGCGCGATGATGGATGCTGACTTCAACGAAGCCGACGCCGATCTTCTCACTGACATTGTCGGCAGGCTCGGCCTTGCCGACGTCGCAGAATTCGGACTCCGCTGGCAGGATTGCGAAGAATTCCTTCGCCGATTGGGCTACCGCGCAAAAGTGATCGTTTCGAGCCAGTGAAAGAAAGCTTCGCAACTCGCGATTACGAAATCCGCATTTGGTATTCGGCGGAAAAAGGCGACGAATGCTTCATCGCACAGGTGGTTGAATGGCCCAGGATCATGGCGCATGGAGACACACGCGAGGAAGCGGCACGCCAAATCCAGCTTGCGCTCGAAGGCACTCTGGAAGTCGCAGCCGAAAAAGGCATCAAACCGCCGACGCCTGCGCTCGCACACGCCTCATAACTAGCTTCTGTCTGCTGTAACGCTTCAACCCTTCAACCCTTCAACGGTTCAACGTTTCAACGATTTATCGTAACAAGCTTGGGAGTCGGTGAGGAGCGGCCCGAAAGCGTGCGGTCGAAACTGGTCTTCGCTCTGCCTGTTCTGATACGCTGTGGCAGTGCCGGACTACCAATTCACTCCTTATTTCGAAAAACAAGTCATGCGCAAACGACCGTACTTAACGAAGAAAATGTGCATTCAAGTCATCCAATCGCCGATTCGTGTCGAGCCGCAAGAACAGGATCGGTATCGTTTTTGGGCCAGAGTCAATGAACTGCAAGGTCGTGTGTTGCGAGTGGTGACGCTTTCCGATAAACTCACGATACACAACGCATTTTTGGATCGCAGATTTCGGCCATGAAACTGAATTATTTTCCGGATACCGATTCGCTTTACATCGATCTCTCGCATAGGCCGAGCGTCGAGAGCCAGGAGGTCTCGGAAGGCGTGGTTTTGGATTACGACGGCGAAGGCAATTTGGTCGGAATTGATATCGACCATGCCAGCCGGAAGCTGGATCTGCGCGAACTCGTCACAAACCACATTCCCCTTGAGGCAAAGGCGTAGGATTCTTTCGCCTGTCTTTCCGCTTCAATTCGCCGCCGGACGAATGGAGCCGCGGGGACGCGAGCGACATAGATGGGTCAAGCCGAGAGGCCGAGAGGAGCGGGAGCGACTAAGTCAATCCGCCGTGGCGGACGATTCAACGCTTGAACGAATCATGCAGCGTCGAAAACATCATCGCCTCATTGACTCATTGATCGTTGTAGCGGCGGCTGTGTGTCAGCCGCATCCTGTCTGGGAAGCGCCCTCGCCTTCGCGTCGAATGCGAGGCATCGCTCAGCGCCCGTAAAAGCCCGCGAGAATCTCTTTTTCAAGTCGGTCTGCCTCTTCAGGATCTTTGGTCGCGACCATCCGATCTGCCAATGCCACGAGTTCGTCTCCCGATAGCTGACGCTTCGTCGTCTGCGAACGAAGCAGTGCGATCAGTACTTCAGCTTTTTCTTTGGAAGGGAGCCGCTTAATTTCTTCAATAATGTCAGTGGCCGTCACCCTCGGATTGTATCGTGCCTGCTCAACTCAAGCAAAACGTGAATTACACCAACACGTTCCCAGCCTCCACGTTTCAACGACCCGCTCGCGAATGCTTTCGGAGTTCAACGATTCACCTGTCCGCCGTAGCCTTGGCGAAGGTGGAACGTCTTGCTCCGCGACATCAGCAAAATCCTGTTCCCTGACAACCCCGTCAACGTGCCCGTCGTCAAATAGACGGACCGTGGCGCGCCGCTTAGGTTGGGCTTATGCGCTGTCGCTTAATCGGCGATCGATAGCGAAACTCTGAAGCTTTCCCGCCTGGGCCAGCCCGAAAGGCTTCGTCGGAACCATGTCACTCTCCTACTTCATCATTCTTCCTTCTTACTTCCTACTTTTTGTTAATCGCCCTTTTTACTTCCTACTTTCTCATGCCTCTGCTCCCGCCAGCGAAAAGCTGATCACCCCTTTTTAATTGTTCCTTCGTCCTCGCTTGATTATTTTTACTTCCGACTCTGTCGTGGCCATCGACCGAATGAGGTGAGCGTATTTCGCGGTAGCTAAAATCGATATTTAATGACGCACCGACTATCGTTCATCGCGATATGAAAGGTTCAACTCAGCAAAACCTCCTCGATGCGCGAAGAGCCTTTCGTAGCTGTGCTAGGAAGCTGGAGCAACGTCGTGTTGCTGCTAAACCTCTTGTTGCGGCCGATCGCGAGGCGCAAATCGGCTTCGGTTTGTGTGCCGACTGGCTACGCTGGGCAGCGGCGCTAGATGACCTTGATTTCTCGTCTGCATCGGAGCAGAAATCATCGCGCAGAGCAGGGCTCACAGAATCCGTTAGGTTCAATTGCATGTGGACAGGTACAAATGCTCTGTTCGCTCGAGAGCCTGTACTTTCTCTCGCTACTCAACCTGCGCCGCTTGCTCAGCTAGGCGGCGAGGAGTCCCGATTTCGCGTGCTGTATGATTTCGCACAAGTCCCCAAGCCAATAATCTTCGCCGAGCAAAAGCTGCTTAACCAACTGCTGCGCATGGAATGTGACGCGGAGCCGCTTGCCGGTGTCCCGAACAAGCCATTCTACATGATGTGGGAAATAATCTTCTATAAGTACATAGTCGAGCCCCAGCGCGCACAGGGCATCGGAAGGAGAATTGGCATGGCATTGGCGGATGGAGCGTGCCCGTATTTAGACGCGCCGGCAATCATTTACGGAGCCCGAAACTGGAATGTCCATGGAGTACCGCTTTCTAGTTCGTTTCGCGGAACCCGACGCAAATATGTTGCGTTCATGAACAGCATCATGCTCGTTTTATCTGAGGTCCTCGCGAGAAGTGCTGTCAAGTTCGAGGCGCTATTATGATCAGCGACTGCTGTGTGCTTTGACGCAAATCCGGATCGCTCCAGAGCAGCGATTACTAAGCTCCAGATTCCGGTCTCGAGCCGTTCAAAAATTGCAGCGCATCTTCGCGTCTAGACCAAGGCAACGGCACAATATCATATGCCCGAATAGCAGAGACATTTTCGTCGTTTAATGGGTGGTCAACATCGTTCACAAAGCTGAGTGCCTGGAGCGGCTCAGCCCGCATCGCTCTGACATCTGCTACTGCAAACGCGAAAGAGAGAGCTTGATCTTTCGTCAGATTATTAATTGCCTGCAAAACACGCTGTGGCTTAGTCCGCGATTTGGGGATGCCAAAGTCAAACTTGTGATCGAAGCCGCTTTTCCCGGTCAATTTAATGTCGGGAAACGAAGGCACACCATGCTGTTCCAAAAATGCGCTCACATCTTCTCTGAACAGCGAAAATACATGCTCTTGGCCCATGACGAACATGTCGTTAACGGCGAGCATCGCCTGAACCAGACTGTGCTTCTTCTGTGGAAAATCTTGTGCAGTAGCAACCAGCTGAAGTTCGGAATCCCTCAGTCTGACGCCGAATCCATTCAGTATTGATTCGAGATGCGTTCGGCGCTTTTCCGTAGAAAATGTCATTCCCGACGCTTCCAGGTCGGAGACTGTGTAGCCATCATCAGTCAGAAGAAACCCACCGTCTGTTTTTTCAACGTAAATTTCGATTTCATCGTTATGCCGGTCGAGAAATGGCGTGGCCACGTGACAACCTCCGCCAAGTTCGGTCACGCGCAGCCCTTCCTTAAGCCACTGAAGATATTCAGCGATGAGTCGCTCGCACTCTGCTTTTGTCATACAGAAAGTTGAATTGGCGGCCACTTCTGCACGCCGCAGAACAGAAGAAAATCCTCAAGCGTCAGCAAACCATTCCCGGGGTTCTGTACGGCTAGATCAGGCATTTCGTCGAATCGATACGCCACTCGATCCTCGAATCCCTCAAGGTAAACATGAATATGAGGGCACTTGATCCGCTCACCAGGGCGATACGGCGAATTTGGCGGATTTATGTGATCCGGACCGTCTAACTCCAAACGAGCCAGAATGATTATTTCGCGACCTCTAGTCTGATATCTTAATCGCGTTCGTTTTCGACGACCACGCTCGACGTCTAATAGAAAACGCTCGCGACGATCGAATGAAACCAAAGCACGCTGAAACTTCATCGGTTGAGCAGTTGAAAACTCAATCGGATCGTCGTCAGCAAACTCCTTAGCCATATGGAGTAGTCTGTCAGCCTCGGTCTGGGAGATCGGCATTCGCGAAAGATAGTCACCCGCAGTGAGCGAGTCACGTGCGAACCTGCCCGATCTCGTTCCGGAGCGGAGGCTCAGGCGCCATACGCGAAAATTTCTTCCTCCTCTTCCTCTTCTTGTCCAAGCGTTCGGTCCAGTTCCGTCGGATCGTAGAACTCGACGCTTGCGTTCCTCAAGAATTCAAAGGCTGAATCCTTTGAGATGTGATCAACCTTCGGCAACTTAATCCATCGTTTCACAGCGAGCTCATAAGACAAAAGCCAGTGTTGTCCACGCAATGCATCGGGTACCATCCATCGGCTAAGAGTTCGTTGCCCGGGTTTGCTTGATGTCAGTCCACGCTGCGCAGCATGAAATAGCAGGACCGCGCAACAATCATCCATCATACGGCTAACAGATCGTACAGCGGCTCTCGAGAGTGTGATTCCGAATACGAGTGCGGCCCATAAGCTCCACGCGATCTCACTGCTGTGATTCATGTGAGCGCACTTTCGAATCATCGAGTGAATTGTTTGACTGATGTCAGCTTTACTGAGTCCCGAGTGGATCCCTTGCAAAACAACGAGCCGTTTAATTGCGATTTGCCAAACTCCGGCTTCGTAAGTGACCGCCTGAAGGAGGAGTGATTGAAACAAATCGGCATTGTCACGCTTTATGCGTTTCGGTGACAGCTTCGACACGGCATAACGAAGAATTGTCGTTTCCGGGAATCTCTCGTGAAGCGCGAATGCGCGTGTAAAGAAGTGTAACAAGTCGGATTTTTCGGCTCGATTTGAACGGAAACGAAAGCCACGTAGCTCCTGGATCCCTGGGTTGTCGAGCTCCTGCGGTAGCTCGACGATCTTTGTCTTTGCTGGATTGAGCTCTAGTTCAAATTCACTTAAGGCGTCCTCCAAGATAGCTAGCGCGCGTTCGGCCTGGGACCGTTCGCTGAATATCAGTTCATAATCGTCAGCAAATCGGAATCCATTCGAGATGCCTCGCGCGCGCAAGCGCGCATCAACTCGCCCCAGAAGAATCTCAGCTAGGAAAAATGATGTCGCAGTTCCGATTGGAACACCGCGAGTTTGTCCGCTTTGACATGCTTGCACCAGTTTATCAGTTGTCGCGCCTACGCTTCGTTTGCCATGCCCCGGCTTCAGCTGGCGCTTCGCGCGAGCCTTTGACGAAATCGCCCAGTCAATCGCATGCGTATACACGGACGGATAGAACCTGCTGATATCCGCGGTTAACAGGAAATGCTCGCCGACGCGAACAAGAGCGCGCTGGCGTGGAACATCGTTTAGGTGCGTGCTTCGCCGCAGGCCCCTTGGGCCGATAATAACTTTACCGAGCGAAAGCCTCGAGGAATTTGCTTTCTTCAGCAGAGCTGTTTGATGCTCCACGACAAAGCGAGCAAGCCTGAAATATGCGACTGGGTTAACGATTCCTAATCGGCGACGCAGCGAGCCTGGCCGAGATAGGCTGTAGCCGGCAAGCTCACACCAATCGTTTTGGCTTTTTGTAAATGGTTCTGGCAACGAATCGAAGCTCGTGCCCGTCATTGCTGCCGCAAAGGAATCCGTGTTAAACGGCGGAGGCAGCTCCGGCGGAAAAAAGCCGTGCGCAAGAAGACCGTGCAGGGTCAATTTCACTAGAAATTATTTGGTTCCGGCGCCCAATGTCATCCTGACAACCTTTGGATCTGCGTCACGGCAGAGGCTCCAGCGAAAATCCACGGGGCGACGCTCAGAATCTTGTCTGATTTCTCCAGATTGTGTTTCGCGCAGAGCAATCGGACATTGGCCGCGGTGAGACTGCTTCCGCCCTTTGAAAATGGAATGTCATGATCGAAATGCAGATTCTTCGTTGAACCGCACTGCACGCATTGACCACGATCTCTTCGCCAGACTTCCACCTTTACCGGCGTTGGAATCAACCGGTTGTGCGGAAGATCGACAACGCGTCCGAATGATTTCTTCTCCACTGGCTTCAGCGAAAACTTGAACACCTTGCGTTTCCCATCGGAGACGATGTTCGCATCGATGAGTTCGAAGAAACCTTTGTAGCTCCAAATTCCGCGGGAAATCTTCTCGTACACTTTGATAAGTTCCGACTTCTCGCGCAGACCGCTTTTGAAATCCATCGCAGCACGAAAGAATTTTCCATTCTCCGTCCACGATCCGCGTGGAGTCGTTAGCGGCTGATCAATTTCTTTCGGATTCGGTCCGCCTCGTCGTTGCGGTTCGTCATGGCCTTCATACGTCAGCATTCCCGTGACTGGATCGAGCGCGTCCGCATAAGGCGCGTTTTCGCGCAACGACATCAAGAAGATCGAATACTTCTTTCCGACTCCAAAGTTCATCCCTTTCTGGAGCGCGGACTTCTCCTCTGTCACGAGGTCGTGATAACTAATGATGTCGTCGATTTCCATGCTTCGTGCGAGGATCGAGTTCTCAGATACCGCAGAGGGTCACCGATGTAGCTTTAACCAGTTTGTGACAAGCTGAAGATAGTCAATGAAAGTAAGCTGCGCCGGATTCAGCTGCGCCTCTTCTGCGATGATTGGCAGCTCTCTGCGAAATCGCTGGTAATCCTGCCAGATCTTTGCCCCGCCCGGAATGGCGGCTTTCCCCGGTGCGGATTGGAGCCAGTCGCGCACATGTCGAATTGCGTTCACGGGCTTCGTGTAGTGCGCCTTGATGTCCTGACCGCCAATATCCGAAATGAATCGTTTGTACCGGTACGGGGCGCGATCGATGATCAAACAGCGCTTGCGCGATGAGCGCCCTTCGAATCGTTTCGCTCCGAGAAAAATTCCGAGCTCCAATGGCATATTGAACCGGGGCAGGCGATAGGGCTGATCTTCGACTTCTGTTCGCGAGATGTCGTGAATGCCGTGATTACACCGGGCAATCAGCCGATAGATATTTTCAATCCGAACTTCGCCCGCATCGGTCAGTTCCAATGTGCATCTTGGAACGAATCCACATGCAGCCACGCAAAAGACGATCGCGTCCAGGAGCGGCTGGTATTCTCTGTCGAATGGACAGTTAATGAATACGCTAGCGCTGGGGGACGCCGGCATTCCGGATCAACCGTGCTTAACCACCAGGAACACGTCTTTGCCCAAGCCGGAGCGTATTCTCGCCTTATACTCTTTTGGGTCGGTCCGTTTTAATTCTGCGATTTTCCGGACGGCGTCTCTGATCACACTCTTGGAAACCGTTCCACTTCGCTGCACGTCTGGGATTGGGCGATATTTCGTTTCGGGCATGCCTTAAAATATGGGCGTCCGACCTGAATTGTCATCATAAATCGTTTGGCATTCACTGGAAATTGTGAATATCGCGCAAAGTATCCGAAACCGCCGATTGCACGATGCGGAGCCTTTAACTTGAAAAGGAACGGCGAGAATTCGGGCGCGCGAAATGACCAGTGTGTCGTCGGCTTCCAAAAGTTGACCTCCTCCCACGAACGCTGCTGACTCAAATAAACTGTACCAGTCGAAGTCAGTGATCGCGATGGTGCCGGGGTACGCCATCGCGCGCGATTAAAGACCAAGGTGCCAAAATCGACAATGACCAAAGTTCGTTTCGGCTGGCAGCCGAAACCGGCAGGCTGGCAGCCTGCGCTCCCCAGATGTCCTCCTGATTAAACCGCTCGAGATTCGCCTTTGAATACCTCCTGGTGATGCCAAGCGATAAACTCGGGCGACGGGAACCAGGCGCGATCTTGCGGTTGCCGTATCCGTTTACCGTGTAGATCGATTAGCATCTGCCGGGCGAAGTTGCCTCCGTGAACATCCCGCGAAACGAGAACCCGCGGCTCGTCCTCGATTGAAAGTGTAAACGCTTCCAAGTGCGAGACTCATGCATCATAAGCGGCTTACGATCGATCAGAAATTGCCGGGATACATTCGCCACTTGCCGCCCTTCGCCTTCGAAGACTGATCCCCGTCGTTCGTCGCCGAGGCCGCGAATGTTTCAGCGGAAATCCTCGGCAGTTAAGGCCGCGCCTTCGATGATGCTTTTCAAGGTCCCGATCGAAATCGGCTTATTCCCGTGCATGGGGACGATTACCTGGCGGCCATTTGGATGACGCCATTTTTGGTGGCTTCCTTTTTGGCTCACCAGCGCAAAACCGTGTTTACGCAAGACGCGAATGACCTGTTTGGCTGTGCAAACGGGGAAGCGCTCGTTGACTCGCGATCTCCCGATCGCTCGGTCGCATCACCATGCGACCAATGCAGTCCATCCACCGGCTCCCCAGCACGGCGTATTCACGCGAGCGCAACTTCCAAAACTTTTGCGCCGGCAGGCAAATCGACCGGCGTCGGCTCGAACCAGAGTTCAAGAGCTTCCTTTGCGTTTTGGATCGCTTCGTCCTCTGTGTCGCCGGCGGATGCGCAACCGGGTAATTCCGGGAAAAACGCCGCCCAACGCTTCGTTTGTGAATCGTATTCGACTACCAGGCGCAACCTCATGAGCTCACAATAGATCAAAATGGAACCGAGCAAAAGGGATAGAGTGTTCTCCCGCTCTTTCGCCGCCGCACGCGCCAGAGAGCTCATTGCGACTGTCACAGTCGCCTCCACAAACACCGTCTGAATTCATGCATCATAAGCGGCTTATGATAGATGAATTGATATCGTCTCAACTTTTATCTATCGCTGACCCAATTAAACCGCTCGAGATTCGCCTTTGAATACTTCCTGGTGATGCCAGGCGATAAACTCTGGCGACGGCAACCAAGCGCGATCTTGCGGTTCGCGTATCCGTTTACCGTGTAGATCGATTAGCATCTGCCGGGCGAAGTTGCCTCCGTGAACATCCCGCGAAACGAGAACCCGCGGCACGTCCTCGATTGAAAGTGTAAACGCTCCCAGGTCAAAAAGCTTGTGGTGTAGCGAATTTAAAGCAATCCCGTTTGCTTCCACTGAAGGTCCACCCGCGGTGTGCCATTTAATATGCGCTGCTTCCAAACCGGCATTCGCGTTGCTGATGCGCAAGTCCCACCCTGTTACGGCGCAGCGGTGTTCGTACGCGCGAATGATTCGCGGCCGAAACTCAGCGTCACGCGCGCGCTGCTCCCGAGATAGAGCTTCCGCTGAGATGCTGCCCGGCTCGAGTCCGACGGCGGCGCAGATATCCTCGTGCAGACTGCTCGGGAAATGAGCAGCTAATAAATCATGTCCGAGCCGTGTCACATACGCTGGTTCGGACTTTAGCGCCGCGGCTATTTCGGGCACGAAGTTTCCGCGAGCGTCTTCGTCGACAAGTATTCCAATATTTGGTGGCGCAACCGTCTCAGCTATCCGGCCGCCGGTTGCACTCTCTACTTGCCAAATTCCGTCGTTCTGAAGGCGCCAGAAGGGATTAATAACATTTGCGTTGCGCACGGGCGGGCCGAATTCAGCAAGCAACCCTGCAAGCTTCGTCTGCGCGTCAGCGAATGTCAGCGCCGAATAGTTTCCCTGCTGGTATCTCCCGAGCATCAGCAAAACCAACAGCGGCTTGTGAGGTGCGCGCCGATCGCCAATCACCGCCTGCCGCAATTCGGAGAAGCGCGCAGAAAGCTCGGCATACGTCAGCTCCGTATAGCTCATTGCCGTATGCTGAACGAAACATGGCTATGCATCAATCCACGTATGCCCCAGCGCGCTGGCGCGCTCGACAACGCTCAAAACCATCGCGCCTCATTCATCTATCATAAGCGGCTTATGATAGATCAGATCCGCCCGAAGAAATGCATCATAAGTAACTGTGTTGTTTTCAAGTGGCGGATGGGAGTGGTTTGAGGGTTTGATTGAGGGCGAGGAGGAGTTTTCGCATCACGGCGGTGAGGGCCAGTTTGTGCGGTTTGCCTTTGGCGCGCAGACGTTGGTAAAAGTTCGACAGGATCGGATTGAAGCGAGCGGCGGAGAGTGCGGCCATGTAGAGGCCGCTGCGCAAAGCGCGCCGACCACCAAAGATGGCGCGTTTGCCGCGCACTGATCCACTATCGTGATTAAATGGCGCCAGGCCGGCGAGCGCGGCGGCTTGACGACGATTGAGTTGGCCAAGCTCGGGCATTTGCGCAAGCAAGAGCGCTGCGGTGCGTACACCGACTCCGCTGATAGCGGTGAGTTTTTGTGCTTTTACGCAGAGCGTTTGGTCCTGCGCGATTAAATTGCTGATGCCTCTATCGAGTGTCTTAATTTGTGTTTTGATTTTCCTAATTAAACCGCGACTTAAAGTGCGCAGCTCGGTGCAGCTAAGTTGCGCGAGACGATTTTCTTCTGCGACCAAGGTCCTGCTCAGATGTCGGCGCTGTGCTTCGTACTGACGCAAACGCTTTTGCTCGGCAGAGAGTGGCGAGGTTGGCTGCGGTTGCATCGCGCTGCCAAAAGCAGCGAGCACTTTGGCATCAATCCTGTCGGTCTTGGCCAGGATGCCAGCCGCCCGCGCGTACTGGCGCACACGTAGTGCTTGCACCAGAGTAACTTTGACTTCGCTCTTTTCTAAGCTCTCGAGCAAAGCTTGCTCATAGCCGCCACTGGCTTCGCAGATCAACTGCACCGGCGTAGCACTTTGCTTGATCCAGCGCACTAATGCGGCGTGGCCGCTCCGCTCGTTCGACAGGCGACGAAATGTTCCCGCCCAAGCCACATCCAAATGCGCTTTGGCCACGTCGATCCCGATATAGACAACACTTTGCTTCATGGGTTAAGTAACTCCTGCTTGTAAATGCGAGCTGGCCAGGCCGGCACCGCCCTTGGGTTGGGCCGGCTTGGTCGCTCCAGTAACTGTTCGAGTTTCTTTCACCGCCAAGGGCGAGGCGTGGATCGAACTTACGAGCGGTCTTGATTGGCAATCATGACCTGCCGCTTCACCGGATCTCACGCCCACCCCTGTTCTACCACAAAGACGGCGATTCCAAGATACAAGCCGCTTACGATGCGGGCTTGCACGCAAGATTGAGAATCAGCAAAATTCGTTTTCGCGATCCGCCCCTTCGGCTTCGCTCAGGACAGGCTTCACCAGCACGCGAGGCGCCCGCGCTGCCCAGTTCAACCGCTGCAAGAGCGCGCGGCGTTCCTCGTGAAGAATGGTCGGCGCCAACTGGTTGTCGAAATTGTACGCCGCTATGAAAATACAAGTCATGCGCGCGCCGCATCGTCTTTGTGCTGTTGGTCTAATCGCGTTTGCGATCGTGCTGTTCGTCTGTTCGATCAGTAGTTGCCAACGATCTCAATTTTCCGGCGGACTGACGAAACTGACGCCGTGCCGGTTGCCGGGAATCAGAGAGGAATTGCTTTGCGGCAAGTTCACTGTTTTTGAAAATCGCCAAACGCGCACCGGGCGAATGATTGATCTGAACGTGGTGGTTCTGCCGGCCTTCGATCAGAAAAACAAGAGTGAACCGTTATTCGATATCGAGGGTGGGCCAGGCGCGGCCGCGAGTAATGCCGCAATGTTCTACGCGAGAGAAGGCAAAGAATATCGGCGCAAACACGACGTCGTACTGGTCGATCAACGAGGCACCGGAAAATCAAATCCGTTGACGGCGCCGCCGATCAAGAAAGCGCCGCAGGATTATCTGAAGGAAATGTATCCGGTGGATTACGTGAAGAATTTGCGGCGAACATTGGAACAGCGCGCCGATCTCACCCAATACACGACGCCGATCGCGATGGATGATCTCGATGATGTGCGAAGCTGGCTCGGTTACGATCGGATTAATCTGATCGGATTGTCGTACGGAACGCGCGCCGTGCTTGTTTACTTGCGTCAACATCCGGAACACGCCCACACAGCGACGCTCATGGGTGTGGCGCCGACTTATTTAAAGATGCCACTTTATCATTCGCAGGCGGCGGCGCGGGCGATGGATTTGTTGCTCCAGGAATGTGAGAAGGACCTGAATTGTCACAACGCGTTTCCGCAGATTCGCGCGGACTGGCAGAACGTGCTGGCGCAACTGGGCCGCGAACCGGCGCGCGTTCAGTATTCATCGGATGGAAAGAGCGGGTCTGTTACGGTGGAAATTCAACGCGACATTTTCGCGGAAAAAATTCGCAACTGGATGTATGGCCAGGATAAGGCGCGAAAAATTCCATTTATAGTGCATGAAGCGGCGCAAGGCGATTTCACGCCGTTTCTCCATGAAGCGATTGCGCCGGGGATTCCGGACTTCATTGCTGACGGAATGTATCTCTCCGTTACGTGCGCGGAAGACGTTCCGTTCATTGATCAGGCGGAAGCCGCCAAGCTGAACGAGGGGAATCCTTTTGGGAATTATCGCGTGTTTCAACAAACACGCGCGTGCAGTTTATGGCAGCGCGGAAATATTCCGGCCGATTATCGAGAGCCGGTTTCGTCGAATCTTCCGGTGCTGATCTTTTCCGGCAATCTGGATCCGGTGACACCGCCGCAACGCGGCGAGGAGGTCGCAAAATATTTGCCTAACAGTCGCCAAGTGATCATTCAGGAAGCCGGCCATGGCGTGGATGGATTGAGCGACGCGCGGTTGTATTGATCGCATCATCATCGACTTCATGGACAAAGGAAGCGCGAACGACCTCGACACGAGCTGCGTTGATCGAATGGCGCCGCCGCCGTTCGTTACAAAGTGACAACCACAACGACGGGTCACCACGGAATGGAAAATAAGAGACGAATGGTGCGATATCGATACGCGAGTGTTCACGCCAGACGGATTGTTATGCTACATTCGCAATCAACAGCCTCGGCTCACACGTAGCGAGATCCAGCTGATTGCGTGCCATCTCGAGCGCAGTGTCAAAAGCTGACGCAAGCAGCCGTTCAGCCGCACTTCCCCGCGAGCACTGAGCAGCGCGCACCCACGCGCGACGCGATTCTCAGATCAAATCATCGCGAAATGCATCCATCATAACCGGCTTATGATGCGAGCATGAAAATGGCAAGAATTCGTTAGAGCGGGAAAGTTCGTTTCGGCTAGCAGCCCAAACCAGCAGGCTGGTCCCGCGATTGCGGGATGCTGCCCGGATCCGATGCCGCATCATGCGCGCCTCAGTGCGTCGAAACCTCGCATTAAAAAGCCAACAGCTGCGCCACTCATCCATCATAAGCTGCTTATGATGCATCACACGTCAAAGCGTTCTCAGGTTAACTTGAGTAATTTGCGATTGCGCGGTGGCCACGGTTTGCCCGCTTTAGTCGCCGTGCGTTTCATCTCACGAATCGCGACCATTTTCTTCGCATGCGCGCGTGTCAGCTCGCGCCGGCTGGCGAGCCCGCCGCGGCGGCCAATCTTCGCGAGATATTTGCGCACTTGCTTTTCAGTTTCCGTCATTGTCTCCCAAAATGGCAGGCGGAGCGCCTGCCCTACAATTCAATAACTTGGACCATGTATCGTAAGCGGGTTATGATGCAACAAGAAAAAAAGTTCGTTTCGGCAAGGATGCCGAAACCAGCAGGCGAGGCGCGTGCGAGGAAACCGGCGTCAGCGCCGCCGGCTACAGCTGCCTACGCACTCCATATCCGGCTAAGGGCCTTTGCCGTCTTCGGTGATGAGGCGGTCGATCCGTGCGGTGACAACGGGCAGCGGTACCTAGCCGAGCTCGAGCACGGGCTATCGCCGCGTGCCGCCGTCGCCAACCAGCCTTCGCGTAAAGCTCCGGCGAGTCGAGACGCTATGGCGGGCTAAGGATCGGTTGAAACGTCCGCCACGGCGGATTCGTCCAGCGGCGAATTAAACTCCGAAAGCTTTGACTCATGAGCTCCCGCTCATTTGAAACTCGCTCCTTCCCCAACTCGCTCGCTGCTTCCCTCACAGTTTTACCTTCTATGTCGCTTTTCCCATACGCTCCATTCGACCTCTCGGTTTGCCCATCTATGTCGCTCGCGCCCCCGCGGCTCCATTCGCGAGCGGGTCGTTAAAGCGGCAGATGGAAAACGTTCGCCCCGGGCGAATCCGTCCCGCCACGGACGAGGCGGCCTCGCGAGCCGGCCATTGCAAGGCGACGACGTTGCAACATCTTGGCGGGTGATTGAGGGATTTTCGGTTGGGTTGGTTATTCCCGATCTGTGGCAACAGGAGGCAGTGCGCGCGTTGCAACAGGGAAAAGACGTGGTGGTGCAAGCGCCGACAGGATCGGGCAAGACTTACATCTTCGAGCTGCTTTATCCGAACCTGAAAACTCAGGCGGTGTTCACCGTCCCGACCCGCGCACTCGCTAACGATAAATTATCGGAATGGCGCGTGCGCGGCTGGGATGTCGGCATATCCACGGGTGACGTCGCGCTAAATCTCGACGCGAAGGTTGTGGTCGCGACGCTCGAGACACAGCGCGGGCGGTTTCTCCGCAGCGAAGGCCCGGGTCTCCTGGTCATGGATGAATTTCAAATGCTGGGCGATCCGATGCGGGGCGTGCATTACGAGCTCGCCGTCGCCCTCGCACCGAAAGCAACACAGTTGCTCTTTTTGAGCGGGAGCGTGGCCAACCCGCGCGACGTGGTCGCCTGGCTGCAACGCATCGGGCGTGACGCCGTCCTCATCGAACATAAGACGCGACCGGTGCCGCTGGAGGAAACTGATCTGGGAAATTTGTCCGACTCCCAATTTGTTCAGTCGCGCAGTCCGAGCCGGACTGGCGGATCTTTCTGGCCGCGCATGATTGGCCGCGCCATGCGCGCGGACCTGGCTCCGGTGTTGGTGTTCGCGCCGCGTCGAGCTGCTGCCGAACAGATCGCGCAAGCCATCGCGTCGGCCCTGCCGGTGCGCGATCCGCTGCGATTGACCCCGGCCCAGGAAGCAACCGCGGGGAAGAGCCTGACGAAACTCTTGCGGAATCGTGTGGCGTATCATCACAGCGGACTCAGTTACGCCGCGCGCGCCGGCGTGGTGGAATCGCTCGCCAAAGCGGGACAACTCAACGTTGTCGTCGCGACGATGGGACTTGCCGCCGGGATCAATTTTTCGATGCGCTCGGTGATCGTGACGGACCGACGTTATTTCGCCGGCAATTTCGAGCGCCAAGTCGAAGCGGACGAGCTTCTCCAGATGTTTGGTCGCGCCGGCCGCCGTGGCCTCGATGAAGTGGGTCACGCGCTTTACACGAACGATCTCCCGCGGTTGAGCGACGCAAAAGCGCGCCAGTTGAAACGCGTAGCCCAGGTGGATTGGCCCAGTCTGATAAGCGTGATGCATGCGGCCAAACAGCGCGGCGAACAACCGTTCGCGGCGGCGGTGCAACTGACCCAGTCATTATTCAGCGTGCAACGCGTGCCGCTCGGCGTCGAACACTCACTCGAAAGCGGGCCGCGGCCGTGTGGACTTTGGGTGACTGATGAGCGCGCGCGGTTTGTCCGGCGCGGAATGATCGAGATGCTGAATTCGCGTGAAGAATGGGAAGCGAAACCGGCGGCAGAAAGTGTGATGCTCGGTCGCGCTTTTGTGCGCGAAAACGATCGGTGGCGGCGAGCGCTGACCATCCCGCGTATGCTCGATGGGGTCGGCATGGGAAATCTCTGCCGGCTGCGCGAGCAGAATCATTACGGGCGCGAGTTGCCGGTCGCGACGGTGCTCGCTTCCGGAGAGGTGGCGTTGGTGAAATGGCTTCGGAGAGAACTAAAGCCAGGGGAAAACGTCCAACCCTCCTTCGCCGATCCATTCTCCGTAGCAAGACTGCGAAGGACGAAGGCTACGGCGGGCAGGCGCCGAACTCCGAAAGGTTTCGCGAGCAGGCAGTCCAACCCCGAAAAACTCTCGGGCGGCGCGCCGAACGCCCAATGAAAGATTTGGCTGCGCGGCGCGGAACTTTTACCCATGAACAATTTGAAACTGAGATCCGGCCGCAGCTCGTTGAACTGGTGAAGCCGGGCACAATCGTCGACTGGATCATGCGCGGAAAGCTGCTCTCGGTCCGGCTCGATTACGCCGATGTGCCGGTCAACGCGCACATCGATTCGGCTGGCAACGCGTTAATCGATCCGCCGGAGCGCGAGAACCTGCCGGACGTTTGTCGAGCATGCGATCAGTTGGAGCACGATAAAACCGTTGCGATCGTGAACTCGCCAACGTACGCGTGGCGACATCTTGGACTGGTTGAACCCGACGGCACACCGACGAGGCGGGGAATGATCTTCTCATTTTTCCACGGCGGCGAAGGCTTGGCGGTGGCGGTCGCACTCGAAGACGAAACGTATCCGATCGACGAATTAGTTTTCGATCTGGCCAATATTCGCGCCGGTCCGCGCTTCGCCGGCGAGGACGCGCCGATGGGCGGGCGGCTCGGCATTTTGTGTCAGCGAGTCTACCGCCGGGCCGATTATCCAGGTTACCTCACCATGGGCGTGCCGGTGCAGTACGGCGCCGGCGCATCGGAAGTGGTGCGCGCGCTGGTGGCTGATCCGCGCTCCAAGCACAAGCTCACCAACGAACTGTTGCGTCACGGCGATATCGAACGCGCGCTGGTGGAGTGGCGCAGCATTCTTCGCCACATCGTCCTTGCGCCCGCCTACCCGTTGTCGCGATGGATGGAACTGAAAACGACGGCCGAAGAGCTGATCGATAAAACGGCTTCGCCGACATCTGCTGTCGATCTTGGGACATTGGTTCCGTTGCAGCAGCGGGCTGGAGGAAGTGACGCGTCTTCATCCCGCGGTCGCGGGGCTACGGCGGAAACGCGAGTGACGAGAGGCTAGAACCATGATCCATGGCGCTTGGCACAAGCGCCTCTACAACGTCAGCCGTGCAATTGTTCGATCATAAGCGGCTTATGATAGGAGGACTGGAGTGTGTTGTTAGGCAACCCCGCGGCTATTTGAACACGACGTGAGCGACAGCGGCTTCGAGATTCCAATAGATTATCGCGACCGCCGTTAGATCGAACACAGCATGTGCGCACATCACCATCCAGATCCGGCCCGTGACGGCGAAGATCGCCCCGAAGACGAGGCCCGTGATCATCGCCTGTTCGACGCCGGGAAGCCCCAGGTTGGCGTAATGGCCCAGGGCAAACACCGCGGAGGTGAGCAGCACGATTAATACTTTTGCGCTGGCGCCGGTCCCAAAGAGCTTGCCGAGACGTTCGAACAGGTATCCTCGAAAAATGGTCTCTTCTCCAAAGCCCGCGCCGACAATCATCGTGAACACCAATCCGGGGAGCGCAGCCCGGTTTCCTATCACATAATGGTAGGCGGAATTGATTTCTGGGGCGCCCAGCAGCGGCATCACGATCGCCTTCATCAGGAATTTAAACAGGCAGCCGAAAACGACGCCGACGGCGAGGCTGCCAATCCAGCTCCTTGGTCGCACGTAGCCGATGTCGCGCCATGGCGTATGCGATCGCCAGGCCCACAGAAGCACCAAAAGGCCGCCGAGTGGTTTAACGACAGACGTCAAGACGATGACGAGAATCGAGAGAAGTCCAAGCGGCCCGAATCCGCGCAGTTGCGTGGCGACGGGATCGTCAGCCGGCGGTGCAACTCGCGCTTCGAGCGGGAGCGCAGGAATGTGCTCTGGCAAATTCGGGACGTCGCTTGGCACAAGCGCCTCTATAACATTAGGCGTGCAATTGTTCTATCATAAGCGGCTTATGATCGATTAGTTCTTCCTATGAGAGTTTTATTAGTTTGCGCTCGCGCGGCGGCCAGGCCTTGCCCGCTTTTAGCGCGGCGCGTTTGGCTTCGCGGATCGCCACCATCTGTCTCGCGTGCGATTTGGTCAGCTCGCGACGGCTGGTGATTCCGCCGCGTCGACCGATCTCGGCAAGATAAGCCCGCACTTTCTTTTCTGCTTCAGTCATCTTCGCGTCCAGAGAATCGCAGGCGGAGCGCCTGCCCTACAATTCTAAACATCGCATCAACCATACATCATAAGCGGCTTATGATGCAACAAGCGAAATTTAGGAAGACGGGACGCTCTGCAGGAGCTCGAGTTCCTGCCACCGCGCGTAGAGGTGCGCGACTTTGTCGCGTGCCGTTTTCAATTGCGTCTCCAACTCGAAAATCTCCGAGCGAGGTTTCGCATAAAAATCCGGCGCGGCAAACGTGGCCTCCAGATCCGACACCTCGTTTTCCGCAGAGAGAATATTCGCTTCCATGGACGCCCATTCACGCTCTTCCTTCCACTTAAGCTTCCGCGGTTTGTCTTTGCTTTTCCTTTGCCCGGCGGCGGCTTCGGCCGGCGTGGGGTATGAATCGCGAATTGGGCCGGGTGCGCCTCGTTTTTCCAGGTAGTAATCGTAGTTCCCGACGCTATAGGCCACGCGGCCTTCGCCTTCGAAAGCGAGAATCGAGGTACAAACGCGATTCAGAAAATAGCGATCATGACTCACCACGATGACGCAGCCGCCGAAAGCGACGAGCGCTTCCTCGAGCAAGCGCAAGGTTCCCAGATCGAGATCGTTGGTCGGTTCGTCGAGCATCAGAACGTTCCCGCCTCGCTTTAGGATTTTAGCGAGCAGCACCCGGCTTCGTTCGCCGCCGCTGAGCTGCGAAATCTTCGTGTTGATGCGCTCTTCACTGAAAAGAAACCGCCGCAGATAAGCGCGCAACGTGATGCTCTGCTCGCCGAGCGTGACGTTTTCTCCGCCACTCCCGACTTCTTCCCAAACCGTTTTCTCATCGTCGAGGAGGAGCCGATTTTGATCGACGTAATTGATCCGGGTCCGCGCGCCGATCTCCACTGCACCGCTCGCGGCGGGCAGCTCCTGCAGAATGACTTTGAGGAGCGAAGACTTGCCGAGTCCGTTGCGACCGACAACACCGAGGCGTTCCCCGGCTGTGAGATTGAGATTCACGTGCTGAAAGAGTGTGCGGCCGCCCAACTCCACACTCACGTCGCGCAATTCAATGATGCGATTCGCGAGCTTCGGCGGCGTGGGGATAATCAATTCGACGTCGAGCTCCGCCTCCGGTGCTTCCTGGGCAGCCATCTCGAAATAACGTTCCACGCGGTCCACCGATTTCGTCCGGCGCGCGCGCGGCGCTTTTCTTACCCATTGCAGTTCCCGTTTCAAAAACTTCTGCCGTTGATGTTCCTGCGCCTCCTCGACCGCTTGGCGTTGCGCGCGCGCGAGCAGGTAATCCGTGTAGTTGCCGTCGTAGCTGGTGAACTCGCCGCGCGACAGCTCGACGATCCGCGTCGCCACCCGATCGAGAAAATAGCGATCGTGTGTAACGAACAAACAGGTTCCCGCATAACGCGCGAGAAAGTCCTCCAGCCATTCGATCGAGCCGGTGTCGAGATGATTGGTCGGTTCGTCCAGAATCAGAAAATCAGGACGCGCGAGAAGCGCCCGACAAAGCGCGACGCGGCGTTTTTCCCCGCCGGAAAGCGTGCCCACGACGCGATCGGATTCCGGCGCGTGCAGATTCGTGATGAGCGACTTGATTCGATGTTCCAAATTCCAACCGTCGGCCTGAATAATTTGATCCAGGAGCGTGGCGCTGAGCGGGCTGTCGCCCGGGACACGTTCGTATTCGGCGATGAGGTCGAGAATCCGCTGCGCGCCGCTGAGAATGTTCGCATGTACCGTGCCCGCATCGTCGAGCCCGGAAAGTTGTGGCATATAGCCGGTGACGAGATCACGCCGGCGTGTGAATTCGCCTGAATCGGCTTGGGCCACACCCGCCGCGATCTGGAGGAAAGTCGATTTGCCCGAGCCGTTGCGGCCGACAAGCCCAATGTGTTCGCCCTCCCTGAAGGCAATGGTCGCGCCGTCGAGGACGACCTGAGTGCCGTATTTGACGGAAAGGTTGTTCGCGCTCGCGATGACTGCGCTTGACGTCTCTGCCATAGGAAGGTCGAACGTCGAACGCCCAACGCAGGACGTCCAATCGAAGAGCTTCTTTAATCCATCGTAAGCGGGTTACGATAGGACAACAAAGCGAGGATTCGCGTGACTGATTTTACACTTGCCCGTTTTCCGGCGTCAGCGCCGCCGGCTACAGCTACTCCATATCCGGGTAAGGGCCTTTGCCGCCTTCGGCGATGAAACGGTCGATCCGCGCCGTGACAACGGGCAGCGGTACCGAGCCGAGCCCGAGCACAGCATCGTGGAAAGCGCGGATGTTGAATTTCGCTCCGAGCGTCTTCTCCGCCTTTTCGCGGGCACGCACGATCGCGAGCTCGCCCATATAATAAGAGAGAGCTTGCCCGGGCCAGGCGATGTAACGGTCCACCTCGGTTTCGATCTCATGCTCGGGTAGCGCAGTGTAATCGTGCATGTACTTGAGCGCCTGTTCGCGCGTCCAACCTTTCGAATGAACGCCGGTGTCCACCACCAGTCGCGCCGCGCGCCAGATTTGATAACCCAGCATCCCAAAGCGCTCGTACGGCGTCTCGTACATCCCCATTTCCTGGCCGAGCTTTTCACAATAGAGCGCCCAACCTTCACCGTACGCGGAAATGTAGTCGAATCGCCGAAAGTCCGGCTGGTTCTTGTGCTCCAGCGCGATCGGAATCTGGAATGCGTGTCCAGGCGCGGACTCGTGCAGGGTCAGCGCGGGGAGATTGTAGAGCGGGCGATGCGGCAGATCGTATGTGTTCAGGAGATAAATGCCCGGACCGCCACGGCCTGAAGTATAAAACGGGGCGAGATCGGGCGGGACCGGTTTGATAGTGAAACGCATCCGCGGCAGATAGCCAAAGTATTGCGACGATTTGCCGTCGAACACCTTCGCAATCCAGGCGGCGCGGTTGAGCAGCTCCTGCGGTGTTTTGGCGTAGAACTGCGGATCGTCACGGAGGAACTCAAGGAATGCCGGAAACTCGCCCTTGAACCCGGACTCGTGCATCGCGTCGACCATCTGCTGATGTAATTTGGCAACCTCCGACAAGCCGATCTGATGAATTTCGTCGGGCGAGAGATCGAGCGTGGTGAACTCGCGAATTTTCTGGCGATAGTACGTTTTCCCGTCCGGCAGCGCTTCGGCCGCCAGCGTCGTGCGGGTGTGCGGCACATATTCGTCGCGGAAGAACTTCAGCAGATCCGCGTAAGCCGGCTGCACGATCTCACGAATCACCTGTGCGGCTTCCGATTTGAGTTTGCCCTGGTCGGACGGCTGAACTCCCACCATCGGTTCCCGGAATGGTGTGTAGAGCAGATTGTCTTCGGGTTTACCCTCCGCAATGGTGGCGATGGATTTCTCGCGTCCCTCCAAAGTGAGGCGTGGCGGCGTGAAGCCGCGGGCAAGCCCCGCCCGCATGTTCGCGATTTGTTCGCGAAAATAGCGCGGGATATCGCGCATCTGCGCTATCCAGTTTTTGTAATCCGTCAGCGTCTTGAAAGGTCGCCGCGCCGTGTAGCCAAAATCGGTCCAGAAAGCAGAATCCGAATTCGCCGGCATTTCGTGGTCACGGAATTTCTGATCGGCGACGAAATTCTCGATTTCAGGCCGATAAACATCGTAGTTGATCTGCTCCTCCAGCGAGAGCTGCGCGCGGGGAACGTCATCGAGCTCGTGCAGCACATCCTGCCAGTAACGTAACCGCATCTCTTGTGTCGCCGGATCTACACTCGGCAGACGATCGGGAACCGGTTTTTCGACGCCTTCCAGCCCGGGAAACTGCTCCAGCCGCCATTTCCATTCTTCTGTGTAGATAGATCGCAGCCGCTCATCTGCGCTTTGCGCATTGGCAAGGCCCGGGACGCACCACAGCGCTGCAGCACCAAACAAAACGGCGGTTTTGAAACTCATTCGCTGCCCATGCTCACTCGCTCCTACCCTCGTCGCTTTACCTTCTATGTCGCTGATCCCCTCAGCTCCATTCATCATTTCGAGCAGATAAAGAATTTCGTTCATTTGTTAGGATTTTGGCAGAGCTTTTCGAAACGCGAAAGGGGTTACGTCGCGTATTTGGATTTCAGATGATCGATGTACGCGCTGTAGGTATTAGCGAGCAGCGCGCTTTCAATGAAGAGAATGTTCTCGGCATTAAATTGGGCGCTCCGCGAAAAGTTATAGGAGCCCGTAATCACGGTATCGTCGATCAAGAGAACTTTGTTGTGCATGAAATCGTGGCGCCCGGTCGGCGTGTAGGGCGTTGAGTTTTTTCCGACCAGGTCGGCGCGCGCGATGATGTCTTTAAGCGCGCCAATCTTCCAACGATTTTGCGGCACTTCCTGCCATTGCACGTAAACCTGCGCCATCTGTGTGCGATCGTAAATTCCGTCCACAGCGACGCGGCCTTCTCGCAACAAACTGCCAAGCTCGGCAATGAGAGTGCCCGAGTTGATCAACAAGCTACAGATGCGGACGCGACGCTGCGCCGCGCGAACACGCTTCGCGATTTCGGAATCGATTTCCAAACCGCAACCGGGAGAAAACATAACGCGCGCCTCGGCCGATTGACCTGAAAAGGTCAGCGGCACCGGGACCGTTTGTATCTCGCCGGTGTTATCGAAGTTTTCTTTTTCCCAGATTTGTTCGAAATCCTCAGAGTAGTAATTGGCCAGGGCGGACGAATCGATCTCCAGAATATTGTTTTCCATTAAGGAAAAGGCGTCGTCGGTCATATTGGTCGAGCCAGTCCAGATCGATTGTCGATCACGCACGATAAATTTGCTGTGCATCAGTTTCATGCCAGCGATGCGGCGCCACGGATAACCTAACGACTGGACAAATGCGCCGGTGCCGGCGGGAGCAGGGTCCTGACCGGCGGCGACATCTGGCTGTGGTGGTTTGTCTCCGTCATAGCAAAAACGAATTCGGACGCCGGCGTCTGCGCGTTCGCGCAAAGCGGACGCTAACTGGGTGCGGAGCGGATCACTGAACCGCATGTCGTAAACGGCCAGATCGAGAGTTTGCTTTGCGGCGCGGATGAATGTGGTCAGCCGCGCCATGACGGCATCGGCGGGTTGTTCGCCTTGAGCGAGAAAGAGCACCGAAACATTATCCACGCCGAGACCCGCCATCGCCTGATCGACAACACAACGCAAATTCGGCCGCCCGGAGGTTGGAATGATAGTCGCACGCGTTGCAACTTCCGCATTTGACGATCTTAACCGGCCGCGGTACCACAAACTATGGCGCATAAGTGTACTTCTCCTGATTGCGAGTTTTCTCTTCCGGACAGCTATCCGCTGGATAAATGCCCATGGCATATGGTGCCTGGTCGTGGGCCAGTAAAAGTTGCAGCGGCACTGGCCGTTGCCGCCGCTGGTCTGGGCGGTGGTCTTGCCTATAAAAAGTACAAGGCCTATCTGCACGAGAAGCAGCTGCGTAAGGAACGCAAGGAACGGCGCCAACGCGAGGCGTCCGCTTCCGAACAGGAGCACAAGGTCCGTGCTGTTCGTAACGGAGCCGCTCCGAAGTCTCGGAAACGGCCACGTAAACGAAAGACAGCCGCGGCGAAGTCGAAGCCAGCAGAGTAAGCTCGACAAAACGCTGATTCGCGGGACACCACCAGGATTTTGCTCCTTCAATGACCGGCCTGCTCGACACGAACGTCGCGCTCTATCTGTTCGGCGGTCCGTTAGCTGAACCTCTGCCCGCTGGAAACTACGGCGTTTCGGTCATCACTGAAATGGAGTTGCTCGCCTGGCCGTCGCTTACAACCGAAGAAGAAAAGAAAGTGCGTCACTTCCTGGACCAGATTGTGACTTGCGAAGTGACTCCAGCAATTCGTGCGCGAGCCGTGCAGCTCGGGAAAGAACGGCGTTTGAAACTCCCCGATGCTATCGTGTGCGACAGCGATGGAATTTGACGTCGAGCTTTGGACGAATGATGCAACGCTCGCGAAAGTGCCAGGACTGACTTGCCGCGCAGTGAGTGTCGTGAGTTAACGGCGGAAGACACCAGAGGCGATAAGTTTTGCCCGCGTCGCGACGAACCGATTCAGGAAGCTTGCGGGGGAATCCGATGTCAGAAGTCAGCGATCACTTAGCCGCGGCAGCCTTGGCAAGAGCGCGCTCATTGCAGGCGGCACGCAAAGCTTTCATCTCGGCACGCAGCAAAACCATTCGCTTAGCAACGCCTTTGTACTTCTTCGTGATTCCTATGACCGTCCGTGTGACCGCGCCCTGGTGGACAAGGCCCTGAAGCTTTTCGTAAGCACGCAGGCGTAGCAGCTCTTCGCCGCCATTGGCTGCGTTTCGCTCCCGCAGATTGAGCAAAATAATTTCGAATAACGGCTTGAATTCGAAAGAGTCCTTCGACGAAAGCACAGCGACCAGCGCTTCGGTAAGATTGTCAGGCGCGCGACGTGTGAAGGAGATACCAGATCGTTTGGACATCCAAGAGTATCGCACCGATCCAGGAAATAGCGACCGAGGCCACTTGGTCGTAGGGATGAGGCTCACCCACGAGTTCACCTCGAATTTCCAGCGAGTCTTGGGCCGAATCGATTAGACTGAAAATACACAGGATTCTGGAGCGCGAACCAAAGAGCAAAGATGCAAGACGCGCAACGTTGCTTGTCACACAGCCGCGCCGTACGTCATTTGCCCGCGCAGAGCTTCTGGAAGCGCGGATCCTTGCGCAGCGGGTCCCAGAGCGGATCGAATTTTAGGTTCGCAATGGTCAAGCCGGCCGGAACTTCGAGCAGATGAGGCAATGCTGCGATGGCTGAATCGATATCGCCGAAGCGCGCCTGGATTTGCGCAAGCGGCACTTCGGCCTGCGGCTGATTGACCGCGTCTCCGGCATAATCTTTCACCGCCAGCGCGCCCTGCTGCAAAGCTTTCTCTTTTTCGTTAAGACCGGCGTAGGCCTGAGCGAGAACGCTCGGCGTGCCGTTCGCATCGGGTCCGACAATAGTATCCGGTGTTGGTTTGATCTCGCGCAACGCGCGTTCGAACGTCTGTCGCGCCGCCTCGTGCTGGCCTAACCACTCCTGGCACTGCCCCATTTGCACAAGGAATGCTTTTGCGAACGAATCAAGGGGTTGATTCGGCGCGAGCGAATTTAACTTCCGCTCCACGATGTTGATCGCCTCACTGAAACGGCGTTCATACATGGCCTGGGTAATGCGGGCCGCGACAACCCAGTCATCCAGGACATCATCCGGAATTTGTGCAAGTTCCTGATGCGCTTTGTCGAGCCGGCCCGCCGCTTGCAGCACGACCGCCTTGTTGGCGTGTTCACCTGCGGCGTCTGGTGCGATTTGCAAAGCACGATCAATACTGGCCAGGGCGTCGTCGAACCGCCGCAAATACAGATAAAACTCGTTGCCAACGGTGGTGAGCAACTGAACGTCGCGCGGATCAAGCTCGATCGCTTTTTTGTAGCTCGCTTCGGCTTCCTGCCACCGGCCGAGCCGCCGCAGAACAAATCCGCGGTACTCATATACCAGCGCGCTGTTCGGCAATCGTTTTCGTGCCTCGTCATAAGCCGCGAGCGCGCTGTTGAAGTCGCGGAGAATGCGGTAGCGATACGACCCCTGTGCAATCCACGATTCACCTGCATCGGGGGCAAGGGCGATGGCGCGATCAGCGGCCTGCTTGACCGAATCGGCGGTATACGTGTTCAGGTCGATGGCATTGAAGTTGAGAAAGCTGCCCAGGATTGCCAGGCGGGCCCAGGCCAGGGCGAAATTTGGATCCAGTTCCACTGCACGCTGGTAATTGCGCTCGGCCTGTACATACGCGTCGTAGTTGTAATTGTTATGCTCAATAGTCAGGCCACGGAGATAAGCGTCGTAGGCAGCGGCGTTTTGTGTCGGCTTCTCGGTGACGGCTTTCTGTTCCGCTCCGGAAAGCTTCGCATTCAATTGATCGGCGATGGCACTCGCTACTTCCCCTTCCACTCCGAAGACATCGTCGAGTGTGCGGTTGTAGCTTTCCGCCCAGAGATGCTCATCCGTTGCGGCGCGGATCAGCTGGACATTCACGTGCACAGCGTTAGCGACTTTTTGCACACTGCCCTCGAGAAAATTCGCCACGCCCAACTGTTGGCCGACTTCACGCAAGTTCTCTGGTTCACTCTTGTATTTCTGCGTCGAGGTGCGCGAGATGACCTTGAGCGCGGCAATCTTGGAGAGACGGGTCAGAATTTCGTCCTGGATGCCATCGGTAAAATAGGCGTTCGATTTATCGTCGCTCAGATTCTGAAACGGCAGGACTGCGATGCTTTTTTCCGAAACCGGCGACGCAGGTCCGCCGCGCCCAGTCATATGAGCGGTTCGCGTCGTGAAAAGTTTGGCCGCGCCAAGGACGACCAGCGCACCGATCACCATTGCCACCATCGCGTATCGACGCCGATTTCCCCCAGCAGCGGACGAAGTCGTTCCGGCAATCGCGTTCCGGGCGCATTTTGCCGGAACAGCGGAGTTACCGATTTCGTTGTCGTAGAGATTTACCACGTGCAGACGTTCGCCATGTTTCCCTTCACATTCGCCGAGATCATGAAGGTACGGCTGCCACTGATCGTATTGCTCGAGGTCTTCGGCGGCGTGCTTCGACACCAGAATGTGACCGGCATCACCACAATCCATGATGCGCTGGGCGACGTTGACGCCGGCGCCGGCAATGTTCGCCTGCTCGTTCAAATCGGTGACTTCGCTGACTGGACCACTGTGGATGCCCATGCGGACCCGGATCTCAGGATGACTCTTTAGCGCTTGGGCGATTTCCCCGGCGCAAAGTACAGGTGCCTCCGGGCTGTTGCGGAAAGCGAGCGCGCCGCCGTCACCGGTTGGCAAACGCAATAGCTTTCCTTCGACTTCAGCGGCGCGGAATTGCTCAGTCCCGCGCACGATCTCGCGCAACTTCTCAATCTGAGCGCTCTGTTCGTTAGTACGAAGCTTGGAATAGCCAACGATGTCGATGAAAAGAACGTGGGCGATTTCCAGTCGGAGTTTCGATTTCTGTTCGTCCCCCATCGGGGCATGAATTTAGGCGGTTCCGGCAAGGCTCTCTATATGAATTTTTTACGGAAGAGCGCCTAACGCGAGGGCGACTCCTAATCTTCTCGTATGAGCTACAGCTTTCGAGAGCCGAACATGCGCGAGCCCGGCGCGCATGCGCTCGACCCGCGACGGCCGAACAGTCAGACTGGCGACCCAGGTTCGCGTAGGCGAGCAGACAACAGGATTGCGGTCAACGGCAGCGGTCGCTACAAATGCGGACGTGCGCGCGACCAGGTTCGAGTTCGAAAAACGGTTCTGGATCATCTGCGCGATTTACTTCGCAGGATTTTGCCTGTCTACATTTGATCACACGCCGTTCATCGCGGCGCTTCGGCATCTCATCGCGCCAGGCGTCATGCCGGGAAGCGCGGAGGCAGAAAAGTTTGCGCGAATCGTAATTCTATTTGGTTCTCTGCTTGTTTTTCTTGCGGCAGCGCTGCGAACCTGGGGCGCGGCTTATTTGCGGACGGAGATCGTGCACGATACAAGCCAGCATTCCGAAGCGCTAGTGGCCGACGGACCTTTTCGTTACACGCGAAATCCGCTTTATCTTGCCAATCTCCCAATGGCGGCGGGAATCGGCGTCCTGGCAAACCGATCAGGATTTATTTTCCTGGTGCTGGCAAACTGGATTTTTGTTTACCGGCTGATTTTGCGCGAGGAAGAATCCCTGCTGAAAACTCAAGGAGAATCGTATCGAGCGTATTGCCAGGCGGTACCGCGCTTCTGGCCCGCGCTAAAGCCGCGGGTTCCTGCCGGAAATCGTCGGCCGCGCTGGCCGCAGGCATTCGGCGGCGAAAGTTTTGTCTGGATATTTGGGGTGGCCGAATTGCTGGTCGCGATCACGCTGCGGCCACTGGCAGCATTGATCGTATTTCCACTGGGATTTCTGGCGCATTTTGTGATTACCCGCTGGATTCAAAGGCACAGAACCAACTCTAGCGATGTCGCGAAGGTGTAAGCAGCGTACGATGGAGTGCGGCAGTTAGGACCGCATCTGCCCCCATGCTATCGCGCGCGCCAGTGGCGAAGCACGCGATGACGCGAGCGGGCGGTTGCATGGTCACGCGTGGTGACGATCAATTGGCGGCGGCGAAGGGTGGCGAGAGCGACTTGGACGGCGCTTTTGGAAAGACCGGTCGCGTCTGCAAGCGTTCGTAAACTCGCGGTCACTGGTTTCCATTTCATCCGCGTGGATTGACCGTAAAGATACAAATAGACCAGATACGCGGCTGGTTGCTGATCGTGTCCGATGAGATCGCGCATCAGCACATCCAGAACGTAATCGTCAACAGGAATGGTTTGTTTACAGCGAGGCACAGCAAAAGGATGAAGAAGGATGAAGTGAATTCTCCTGATCGCTATACTGATAAAAGGACCCGCCTTCGCGTGAGGCTATGGCGCGGCAAGCAGCAATTCATTTGAGCTGAATACCAGCTATACCTTTAAAGGGACAGCAGTTTTTTACGAGACAAGCAGCTCGCCTCTGGACTGCAACATACCGGCCACTTTAGGTTCGGCCCATCATGATCAAGCAAATCAAATTCGTTAGCATTCCAGTCGCCGACCAAAATCGTGCCCTGGATTTTTACACTGACAAACTGGGGTTCACCATCATCACCGATCAGCCTTTCGACGAGAAACAGCGCTGGATCGAATTGCGAATCCCGAAAGCGGAGACGCGAGTGGTGTTGTTCACGCCCGACGGCGACGAAAAACGAATCGGTTCGTTCATGAACATGTCCTACACCTGCGATGACATCGACAAGACCTATGCCGAGCTGCAGAAGCGGGGAGTGGAATTTGAAGGCCCGCCGCAAAAACAACCGTGGGGCACCTACGCGATGTTTAAGGACAGCGAAGGCAACCGGTTCGTTGTTTCGTCAGATTGAAAGAGCGGCAACGCGGCAAGCCAAGCCGGGTACGACTTCCAGCACATCAGTCCCACACAGAAAGCAAAGAGTCACGACATCGCCGTCGTGACTCTGGCACGAATGAAATCGAAGGTTGTCTATTTCTTGCCGGCGCGCGTGTAGTCAATCTCCATCGTTTTCTTCTCCTGGCCGCCATGAGTCTCGTACCACTCGAGCATCATGTGATCTTTGTCGGCGATCTTCAGCACTTCGCGGACTGGCGTTTTCATTCCGGGCATCATTTCCATTTCGCTGGTGTAAGTGAGCGTCTTCGTCGCGGGATCGTAGGTGCCTTCGGAAAACTGGATACCGGTTCCCATGTTATCGATCCATGAAGCGACGAATTTTTGCTTCGCGTTGTCGTAGCCTTCGACGCCCATGCCTTTGAACTGCATATCTTTCATTTTGCCGTTTTCACCCGGCATCTGCATTTTGCCGGTTACATCCATCACAACGTAGCGCCCGCCCATAACGCTCTTGCGAGTGGCCGTGCCTTTGGATTCCTGCGGCGGCGCGTTCGGATCGGGGTTCATCCAGAACTTTATGGTGTAATTCCAATTGCCGTTCATATCCGCGAGCAGCTTGTGATTTTCGTTGAGCTTCGACATCTCCATCATCTGCTTCATCATTTCCTGAGGATTTGGCTGACCAGCTGGAGCCGCTGCAGAGCCCGTTGCAGCAGCCGGCGATTCGGCGGGGCTTTGCGCAAATAAGGGAGCTGCGATCAATATCGCAGACAGAATTGTGATCAATAGCTTGGGTATTTTCATAGGCGGATTCTGCCAGTGACGAGTGGCTACTGGCAAGCCACAAGTGCAAACACAGAAGCAAACGTTCGCGCGACCGATCCTTCCGCGTAACATTTTGAAGATGAAACGAGAGAATCCGACAATTGAAATTTGCCCCGGTATCACCCGCCGGACCGTTGCTCATGGCAAGACGATGTATCAGATGATGGCGACGCTGGCAGCCGGGAGCGTCATGCCAGCGCATTCGCATCCGCAGGAGCAGATTGTTCACATTCTCGAAGGCAAAATGCAGCTGATTGTCGAAGGCGTGCCGCACGAGCTTTCTACGGGCGATTCGTTCTATCTTGCGAGCAATGTTTCGCATGGCGTAGAAACGCTCTCAGCGACGCGCGTGCTCGATACGTTTAGTCCGCCGCGGAACGGATTACCTGGCGATCGATGAAAAAGTTCGCCACGGCGCGTTGTAGATTCATCGGCGCGCCCGGCGGTCGCGCCCTACCACCGCGCGAAGTTATTTCTTCTGATCAATAAAGATCTGCCAACGCTTAACGCTTTCCAGTTTCAGAATGCCGTGTGTGGTCCAGGGGTCATTCTTCAATTTCTCTCGCACTTCATTTTCATCTTGGGCATTGAGGATTAAGAGAGCGCCGCCTTCGTCCTCCAAGGGGCCACCCATCAAAATAAAACCCTGATCGACGAGTTGATCGATGAACTTCGCGTGCTCGTCCCAAAATGGCTGTTCACGTGTGCCCTTGGAGAAATCACGATTCGGACCCGCCGAAGAAATCGCCAGGAATACATTTTTCATTGAAGGCGAACCTCAAACGTTCGCGAGCGACGTCAACCTTTCGGCTCGTCAGCGATCCGCAGCACAACCTTTCCGCGCGTGTGATGCGTTGCGGCCTGTTGTTGCGCCGCGACTGCTTCGTTTAGCGGAAGAACCTGCGTCACGATTGGCTTGATCTTCCCGGCATCGATTAACTGAGCAATCTCAGCGAGATCGTCGGCATCTGGATGAGCCGAGATCGCGGCCCCGTGAATGCCGTGCTTCTGAAGCTCGGCCCGATTAGGAAGCGCAACCAGCGACATGACGATGCCGCCCTTTTTCACCACGCCATAAGAACGTGCGAGTGTTTCTTTGCCCACGGGATCGAGCACGGCGTCCACATCTTTGGCGACATCTTCAAACTTCGTTTTGGTGTAATCGACTGCCACATCTGCTCCGAGTTGCTTCAGAAGGTCCTGATTCGCGGTGGAAGCGGTTGCAATGACGCGAGCACCGCGCGCTTTCGCAATCTGGATCGCAAAACTGCCGACACCGCCTGACCCGCCGTGAATAAGAATGGTTTGCCCTGGCTGCAGTTTCGCCACGTCCACTAACGCCTGCCACGCAGTCAACGCGCCCATCGGCACCGCCGCGGCTTCCACAAAGCTGAGGGTCTTTGGCTTCGCAGCCACTTCCCATTCTTTGACGGTGACATAATCCGCCCAGCCGCCACCGAAAGTCGGATAACCGTAAACCGCATCGCCGACTTTAAGTTTCGTGACGTCCGCGCCCGTTTTCTCGACGACGCCTGCTATGTCGTAGCCGGGTATCAATGGCAGGTGCGTGCCGAATTCCTTGGCATATTTGCCGCTGAGCGTGAGCGGGTCTGCTGGATTGACGCTGCTGGCGATCACGCGCACAAGAGCTTCGTCTCCGTTCGGTTCGGGTCGCGGCACCTCTTCAAATTTCAGTACGTCGGGTGTGCCATACTCATTCGCGACCACGGCCTTCATCTTTGGCTTCTCGGCAGCGCGCACAGAGTGTGAGAAGAAAGCGAAAAGCGCCATGCACAGAAAGGCCGAAGTGCGGCAAGAGATCTGCATGATCTTAGCTTCGTGTGCGATTGCCCATGGCGCGAATTGGAAATAGCGGTAGCTGCTCCGGGGCTGACACACCGCCTCTACACCGCTTCGCGGGAAACCGGTTGTTCACGTTTCGATTGAAGCTGTCCGCGCCAGGTGCACAGTAATCGCAACAAGATGAACGCCCCTGCCGCTGCTCAGAGTTCAAGTACCAAGAGAATGATCATCGTCATCGCTGTGACGATGACGGTTTGCCTGGTGTCGTTGATCATCGCCGGCGTTGCCAGCCTGGTCTCGCTGGCTGACAGAATCCATCCGATTGCTGGCACGATCGTATTCTGGATTGTTTGCCTGGCTGCTGGATTGTTGGCTCTCTACTGTGTGATCGCATACGCAGGACTTCCTGCTGCGCTCGGTCCGCCCGAGGAGGATTCCGGTCCGAAGTACGACGCCTACTTGCAGGCCCTCCGTGTCCGACTCGCAGCGAATCCGCGAACACGAGATCTGCCGGTCGTCACAAAGGAAGAAATCGAAAAGGCAATTGGGCATCTTTCAACTCAAGCGGATTCAGTCGTCCGCAGGACAGCAAGCACAGTGTTCCTCAGCACGGCGCTGATGCAAAACGGCCGACTGGACGGGCTCATCGTGCTCTTCACTCAAATTCAAATGGTCGGTCGTATCGCCCGCATTTATGTGCAGCGTCCCTCTCCTCGCGAATTGATGTGGCTCTATGCAAATGTTGCCGGCACAGCTTTCGTCGCGAGCGGGCTGGAATCGCTCGATCTTGGAGAGATGGTCGCGCCGCTTGCCGTCTCTGTGGTGCCGGCGCTCAAAGGCGGAATTCCAGGCTTGAGCGGAATCTCGGCTCTGTTGGTGAGGTGTGTTTCCAACGGCGCCGCAAACGCGTTCCTTACACTGCGCGTTGGAGAAGTCGCCCGGCGCTATTGCGAACTGACCTCGCGCTGCCCGGCTGAACTTATTCGCAAGTCTGCTACCGCTGCGGCCGTCCAGCATCTTGGTCGAATCGTGCGCGAAAACGGCGCGCTTGTTGTAAGGAAGATTTGGACAAGCACCGGGCGCGCGTTGATCGACAGCGGCGTGTCAAAGGCCGAAGACATTGCGGGCGCGACCCGCGATCTTTTTGGCAGAATTTCGCCGTGGCGAATGAAAGAAGAAGATTCAGTCACCCGTCCCTGATCGCCAAACCGGACACGCTCAATCGTTGTCTCTTGCAAAGTACTGACGCCTAGCGAGCGGATTTCGCCTCAATCGGAGCGTTGGAAGCGTGCAAATGGAGGATGAGCCATCGTCCGTTCGTATTGGTAAGCACCAGCGTTCGACGCGCGATCCGCTCTGAATTTCTGAGGTGGAATGAGAGGACGGCGGTCTGCCCGGGCATCATTTGAATTGCAAGATCCTCAGGTGCGAGATGGTGAAACGGCGGACCCGACTTCCCGGTGCTGCGGATTGAAGCGAAAACCTGCTCGAACCGTTTCTGGATTGCCTGTTTGCCTTCGACCCGTTCCGGCGGCTCAGGCAGCGGAAAAAACGCTGTCGCGTTATCAGCGAAACAGGCAATGAACGGTGGCATGTCCAGGTCTTCGAACGCGCGCAAAAACTTCCGGGTGAATGCTTCAATGGCTGCGCGGTTCCCGGATTCGTTAGGCTCGGTAACGCGCGCCAATGGAGACGCAGCGGTCAGAAATGCTGTCGCTAAAACAATGCAGCTTTTGCTAATCATCTACACTGGATGCATTGACTAAACGATTACGCGAGCAGGCCGTAATCACCCTATTTTTCCGCTACAAGTCCCTGGCATTTTTTCAAATCGAGTTTGCCCGACGCCAGGACCGGGATCCCTTCAACGCGCCGGACATGTTTGGGAATCCACAAGTTTGGCACGCCGGCCTCGTGAAGCTTGCTGCGCAACTCCACGAGATCGATATCTACCGCGCTAAGAAGGACGAGTGCTTCGCCTTTTGCCTCGTCCTGCACACCCATGACGGCAATCGGACGTTCATCTCTTCCAGACAAACCAAGAAGATCGACAATTTTGTTTTCGATTGTTTCGTGCGGCACCATCTCGCCGCCGATCTTTGAAAAGCGCGAGAGCCGTCCTTCGATGTAAAGGAATCCGTCCTCGTCGAACCGGCCGATGTCGCCTGTCTTCAGCCAGCCACCACGAAGAACTTCCGCGGTCTGCTTGGGATCGTGGAGATAACCTTCGAAAATATTTGGACCACGCAGCCAAAGCATGCCGGTGTCGTACAACGAAAGTTCTTGCTCCGTTTCCGGTTCGCGAATTTCCGCGGCCATTCCTGGCGCCAGTCTGCCAACCGATCCCAGACGGCTGGACGATTGCACATGTTCACCGGGTTTTTTCGGCTTCGGATCCGGCAAGTTCACGCTGACCACCGGTGCAGTCTCGGTAAGCCCGTAGCCTTCAAAGACTTTCTTGTCGAAGCGCTTCTCAAAATGGCTGGCAAGATCGAGCGGCAACTTTTCAGCGCCGGTGATAATGAGGCGAAAGCTGCCGAGTTGATGCGGCTCCGCTTTGCGCAAGTACATGCGCAGAAAGGTGGGCGTCGCCAGGAGGAACGTCAGTTTGTATCGTTCTATCAGAGCGGCGCACTTTGCGGCGTCGAGCGGGTTAGGATACGTGACAATTCGCACGCCTTCGATGAGTGGGTACCAAAGCGTGACGGTGGATCCGAATGTGTGAAAGAACGGCAGCGACGCGAGAATTGCGTCGGTCTCCCGTGCGTCCAGCAGTTGCCGAAACTGCGAGACGTTTCCGACGACATTCCGATGGCTAATCACAACGCCTTTTGGCTCTCCGGTGGTTCCACTTGTAAACAGCAAGATTGCTTCCCTGTGACCGCCTTCCTTTGGAATTTGCAAAAGCCGCAAGAGTAAGCGTGCCGGAGCCAGGACCGACACGATCCACCAAAAAGCGATCCAGCGTTTCATCGGCGGGATTAGTTCGTCCAATTTCAAAACCCGTTCCGGCCACGGAAAATCTTTGAGACGCTCCATGAATTGCGTGGCTGAGATTGCGACGCGGAGGTTGGCCCGTCTGCAACAAGACTCATTCGCCGCACGTCCTGCTGTGAAATTAAGGTCGACAGGAACTTTGTCCGCCAGCGTCACCGCCAAATTCACCAGCATCGATGCTCTGCTCGCAGGCAAAACGATCGCGATTCGTTCGTCGGAAAATTCCTTCCGAAGATAGCGAC
Organism: uncultured Verrucomicrobiae bacterium; assembly: GCA_963791385.1. GTDB lineage: Bacteria > Verrucomicrobiota > Verrucomicrobiia > Chthoniobacterales > UBA10450 > Udaeobacter. The sequence goes on along the minus strand of CAWBSH010000022.1, from coordinate 11,358 downwards.
TCAATGCCGCCGCCGCGCCGAGCAACTTTGCCCGGCTCAGTTCGCTATGATCGTTTCCGTCGATCACTGCCGTCGCGAACCGTCTGCGCTTGAGGCCCCGAACGCACTCCTCGCCAAGATGTCGATCCAAAGACGGCCGCCGACTGAAACAAAATTCACCGAGCTTAAGCAATTCCTCGCGGACCGTTGCATTGTCGGCGGCCTCGGCTTTGAGCGGTTTGCCAAAGGCGATCGTTACAGGGTACGGGATGCGCTTTGGAAATTTCCTGAAGAATCGTCCGCCCTGGAATGAAAAGATCGAGCCCCAAAGCTGATCGAGCCAAACCGGAACGACCTGCGCATTGGCGTGGCGCGCAATCAATTCGTAACCGCGTTGCAATCGCAAAAGAACCCCCGTGCGTTCCAACTGGCCCTCGGGAAAAAGGCAGACGATCTCGCCCTCAGCAATTTTTTCCGTCGCAGCGCGAATGGCGGAATGCGAATGGCGAATATTAATCGGGATGCAACCTACCAGCCGCAAGAACGGACGGAGAATAGGTCTATGGTAGAACTCCTGGTCGATGACGTAGCGGATCGGGCGGGGACAGGCGAATTGCAGGACAATGGCGTCCACCCAGGTGATGTGGTTAGGCAAAAGCAGAAACCCGCCCGCGGGTATGTTTTCCAAGCCCAGCGCGCTGACCCGATAAAAGCAACGCACGAGCAGCCGGCCAAAAAAATGGAGCGCGCGTTCAGCGGCGGACATGGAAGGCATCCTTTATGATTTACAATCTGCGCCGGGCAAACTGCAATCGGCAATTGCAATGCGACCTGTTGGGAAAGAAACGATGAGCGGCGCGCAGGCCGCACTCTTTCTGCTCCTGGCAATCAATCTTTTCAATTACATCGACCGGCAAATTCTGGCCGCGCTCGAGCCCGATATTCGCGCGACTTTTTTCGCGGCCGGCGACGTAAACGCCATGACCAAGACTGGTCTGCTCGGCGACGCATTTTTCGTCACTTACATGGTTAGCGCCCCGATTCTCGGCCTGCTCGCTGATCGATTCTCGCGCTGGATCATCATCGGTTCCGCCGTGATTTTGTGGAGCCTGGCCAGCGGCGGCTCCGGTCTGGCCGCGACATTCGCCATTCTCTTTGCGACCCGCATATGCGTTGGAATTGGCGAGGGCGGCTACGGACCCGCAGCGCCCACGATCTTATCCGACCTTTTCCCTATCGAAAAGCGGGGGCGGATCATGGCGATTTTTTGCGCAGCGATTCCAGTTGGCAGCGCACTCGGCTATGTGATCGGTGGATTGATCGGCGCTCACTTCGGTTGGCGATGGGCATTTTATCTTGTCGCCCCCCCGGGGTTGTTGCTCGGCGTGCTGTGCTTCTGGCAACGGGACCCCCGCGTCGCTGCGGACAATCTGGTACAAAAGTCACCGCGCCGGAGTATTCGTGACTACCTGAACTTATTCCGCACACGCTCCTATCTAATCAACTGCGTCGCCCAAACATTGATGACATTTGTAACGGGCGGTTTGGGATTCTGGGTACCGGCGTATTTGCGCTATCGCCATCAGAGTCCCGACGTCGGCATGACGATCTTTGGCTTGATCACCGTCGTGGCAGGTCTGGTCTCAACGCTTCTTGGAGGTGTCGTCGCTGACAAACTGCGTTCGCGTCTTCCTGGTTCGTATTTCTGGGTGTCCGGAATCGGGATGCTCATCGCGTGTCCAATTTTCATTGTGGCCCTTTACGTTCCGTTTCCTGCGGCATGGATCGCAATGTTCCTGGCGATTTTTTTCCTGTTTCTAAACACAGGTCCTTCAAACACGGCTCTTGCGAACGTGTCGCTGCCTGCGGTGCGTGCGACGGCATTTGCCGCAAACATCTTCATCATCCACGCGTTCGGTGACGTGCAGGCGTTCTGGCTCCTCGGCTATATTGGCGGTCACACGAATATGCATGTGGCGTTTCTGTTTGTGTCCGGAATAATTTTCCTCTCCGGCGTGGCCTGGCTCACCGGTGTGAAATATCTTCCGGCAGACACTGCTGCGGTAGAAACACCCGGAACCACCTGAACGTTGGTCCAGTCTTGGAAGCTCTATGTCGATCTTGCGCTGTTTACCGATCCTCTCGCTAATTTGGCTGACAAGCAACGCTTGCGCAGATGGCGTTCCCGAGGATTGCACACAACTTATGCTCGGAATCGCGCCGACATGGAATTCGATGCGTGGCGACTTGCGCTTGTTTGAGCGTCCGCGCGGCGGGGAATGGAAGGTTGTAGCCGGGCCGTTTCCCGTACTATTCGGCAAAAACGGACTGGCATGGGGAACTGGACTGGCAGGGCAAAACGAGCCAGGCCTTCGCAAAAAAGAGCGGGACGGCCGCGCGCCTGCGGGAGTTTTTGAAGTCGGACAGGTGTTTGGCTACGACGCACACCTGCCGCCCGGCGCAGATTATCCGTATCATCAAGTCACTGAGGCAGACATTTGGAGCGACGATCCGCGTTCGCCGAATTACAACCGGCACGTGGTCATTGATCCGAAGAATCCGCCGGACAATTACACTCACGAAAAAATGCGCTCGGGCGATTTTGCCTACCACTGGCTGGTCGAGATTCGGCACAACTCCGATCCGCCTGTGCCGGGAGCGGGAAGCGCCATCTTTTTCCACATTCGCCGAGGCGTGAACAGACCGACCACCGGCTGCACAACAATGGCTCAGGATAATCTTGTGAAAGTGATTACGTGGTTGCGAGCGAAGCGTCATCCTTGCTACGCATTATTGCCCGACGCAGAGTATGAAAAAAAATGGCGCGGCTGGAATTTGCCGTTACCCGATACGTTCCGCCGCGACGCTTCATTGACTTATTGAATCTGGAAACGATTTGGTTAGGTTGTCGTTAGCCAATTATGCCACGACGAAAACGTCCCAATCCTCAATCAGAAGAGAACATCCGTCGCATCGACACGAAAGTGCGCGCGAAGAAGCAGACGCATGGTTTTCAGGTCCACTTCCTTCGCGGCGATCGCGTGGTGACGAAGATGTTCAGCGATAACGTGTATGGCGGAAAACAAGCCGCGCGACGTGCCGCCCGAAAATTCAAGCAGTCGATGCTGCGTCGTTTACCGCGGAGAAAATTTCTGAGCGCATAGAGTGTTTGCTGCCGGAATGCATTCTTCGCCGGTACGTTTTCCAACACTCTAAAAATCCCGGGGCGAAATCCTCGGGTCGCGCCGAGGTCCAGCCGTCAATCATGGCCGGCGGGAAAAATGCACCGGTTTCGATTTCAGACTTGTTAGGGACAGGATGGCCGGTAACCACGCCGTGATAAACGCAGATAAATTCCTGGTCTGTGAGTGGCGAGGCAGCGATCTTCGAAATTTTTTCCAGAGAAATATCAACGCGCAACTCCTCATTCAGTTCCCGTCGCGCTGTTTCATCATAAGCTTCTCCGGCGCTTACGTGGCCGGCAGCGCTCGAGTCCCATTTCAACGGATGCCGATCTTTCCAACGGGAGCGTTGCTGCAAGTAAACTTCGCCGGCCTGATTGAAAATGAGGATGTGAACGGCGCGATGGCGCAAGTTATTCCCATGCACTTCGGAGCGGCTGGCGCAGCCCCGAATCCGATCGTTTTTGTCGACCACCGGGAACTGCTCGTTATCCACGGAGCACATCTCTCCGCGTGGAGGCGGCGCGATGCAATTGGCGAGGCTGATCCATTGCAGCAACGATAACTCCTCCGCTCGTGCGTTGGCGTGGATGTTCAGACTGGGCGCGATTGTGTCCCAGTCGTCCGCGTATTCTCGCAGCAATTTTCTGAGCTGTTTTCGTCTTTGAGAAAACCCGATACGGATCAATTTAGAAAGCAGCTCACGATCGTGCTCGGGCAACTCAAGCGGATCTCGCGGGACAAGTAGTACCACTGCGGAGTCGACATCAGGCCGGGGAAAAAACACAGTTGCAGGAACACTGCGCAGATAATTCACGCGATTATGCAACTGCACACGCAATGTCAACGCGCCGTAATCGTGCGTGCGTGGTGATGCAGAAAGCCGCATCGCCATTTCCTTTTGTAACATGAACAACGCCAATGACATGGGATTTGGAGATTGCAGCAGTCTCAAGAGCAGCGGACTTGAAATATTGTACGGCAGATTCCCGATGAGTTTTACCTGGCGATGTGCGAGAAGAATGCGCGGATCAAACCTCAGCGCGTCAATGTTGAGAATTTCGATTTGCTCATCACCGAAGCGTGCATGTAAAAAATTTGCAAGCCGTGTGTCCTTTTCGATGGCGAGAACATGCGCGCCTTTCTGAAGAATAAATCTGGTCAGCGCGCCCAAGCCGGGCCCAATCTCGACCACGTAATCTTGTGGAGTGATTTGCGCCTGATCGACAATCCACCGGGCGAGGTTTTGGTCGTGCAGAAAATTTTGTCCGAGAGCCTTGGACGGCGACACGCCGATGTCCTTAAGCGTCGCGCGGATCTCTGAAAGCTTCATAGGAGCTGTGCGGAGAGGATAGAAATTCACCTACCTGTTCACAAAATCGTGTGAACAAAATGCGCCGGTAACACGGAACTTGTTCACAAGTTATTCACGCGCGTCCCTTCCGGCATGAACCTGCCATGCGAGGCCCGTAGCCGCCCGGCTCACTCATGCGTTTGGCAGCGCTCGGCGCGACCGCTTTTTGCGGCTCTTCAGGTATGTCTGCCGCGCCTCCTTCAAGGAAGCGCCCTCGAGGAAGTACGCCGTCGCCGCGCGACCAATCGCATACGTTCCTGCGCCGGCGACCATTCCACAAACGACGTTGCCCCAGCCGGGAAAAAACTTCAGCATAGCGCGCGCCCCTTCGCGAAGAAGCATGCCAACGCCGAGGTTTGCTCCCAGCGCGGCGATGAACTCCGTCGCAGCACGGAGGCTTCGTTCGCGGCCACTGATGTACATGATTCCGGAGACCATCAGCACTTGCAGCGATGTGAGGATCGGCATGTCTGCCAGCGGAATTGGTTGCGCCCCAATCGCGGCACAAATGGCGGTTGTCGACTTTATCAACATTTGCGCGACATGAAGCTGCGCCTGGCGGTCGCGCGAGATGCGGATCATCTCGATCTTCGCTTCGTTCGGCAGTTCCGCCGCAAGTAGCGACATCAAGCGCCGCGTTTCTGCAGGGCGTGCTTCCGTGATCCGCACTACGGCGAGCAAACGCTCACGGACATCCGGTCGAGCATCCAGGGCCTCCTCCATTTGCGTCACCTGTCTTTCAGACCCAAGCGAAAGACCGATCACTTTCGCCTCGCCGCCGGGAACACCGATGGCTTCCTGCAAATCCGATTCACCGTCGTCGAAAAAGAAAATGATGTCGGCAGGTTCGCGCCTGAGCTCTTCTTGAATTTGTGCTCCGGCGGAATTGCCGGAATCGCGCGCATCCAAAATCGAAATGGTTCCATGACCCGGAATCGTCCAGTCAGTCCAACGATGCACCGGCGTCACGGTCACATTCACGCGCTCTTCCGCAACCGGAGCAAAAAGCAGATCGATGATTTGTTGCATGGGCGTTTTGCTCGAGCCGATGAAGAGAAATCGGGGACGCCGCTGCTGAAGGAATAGCTGCTTTAGCGGTGTCAATTCACGCAGCACAGGCCGCCGAATTTTTTCGGGAAGTTTGCCGGCCAATCTTTCGAGTCGCTCGGCAATTTGAACGAGGGTGGTCTGATTCATTTGGCTTCGCCGCGTTAAATCGTTAAACCGTTACACCGTTACATCGGATTTGCGATTTAACGATTCAACGATTCAGCGATTAACGTGTGCCCGATCCTGCGAAAAAGCATGAATTCGAATTTCGACGTTTTGAATTCCACAGCACTCTGCTTATAAAGCTTTCATGAGTTTGAACATCGAAATACTTTCGAAAGCGGCAGACCAGGCGCGCGGCTTGTGCATGGACGCCGTGCAAGCCTCGCAGTCAGGTCATCTTGGCCTTCCACTCGGCTGCGCGGAAATCGGCGCGGTGCTTTTTGGCCACGCGCTCAGATACAATCCAGACCAGCCGCGTTGGATCAATCGCGACATCTTCGTTCTCTCCGCCGGGCACGGCAGCATGTTCCTTTACGCATGGCTGCATATGAGCGGCTACGATTTGCCGATGTCGGAAATCAAACGCTTCCGGCAACTGCATTCCAAAACGCCGGGACACCCCGAATTTGGCGAGACGCCCGGAGTGGAATGCACCACCGGACCGCTTGGTCAGGGCGTGGGCAACGCGGTTGGCATGTCCGTGGCAACGAACATGGCTGCGGCACGGTTCAACACCGATGAGCACAGAATTTTCGACCAGCACGTGGTCTGTTTGTGCGGTGACGGCGACATGCAGGAGGGCGTCGCATCCGAGGCGTGCGCGCTCGCCGGCGTTTGGGGCCTCGACAATCTGATTTTCATTTACGATTCCAATGCCGTTACGCTGGATGCCCCGGCAAAGCTTACGCAGTGCGAGGACACGGGCCAGCGGATGAAAGCGTACGGCTTTGATGTCCAGGAAATCGACGGCCAGGACATGCGACAGTTTCTAGACGCATTTGACGTCGCGAAACGCCGCGACAACGGCAAACCGCAGTTCATCATCGCGCATACGTTGATTGGCAAAGGAATTCCCGAAGTCGCGGGCACATACAAGGCGCACGGCGAAGCGGGCGCGAAATTCGTCGATGCCGCCCGCAAGGCGCTCGGCTTGCCGGACGAGCATTATTTCGTCTCGCAAGATGTGTACGACTATTTCGCCCAGCACAAAAAGACGCAGCTTGCTGAGTATGATCGCTGGGAAAGAACTTACGATGCGTGGCGCGCGAAAAACCCCGACAAAGCGAAGCTCCTCGATGACGGCCTCGCACGAAAAGTGCCGCCCGATCTCTTGTCGAAGATCCCGGAGTTTCCAAAGGACGCGAAACTGGCGACGCGCAAAGCTGGCGGCGAAGCGTTGCAGCCGATTGCGCAGGCGATGCCGTTACTCATGAGTGGCAGCGCCGATCTGTACGGATCGACAATGAACTACATCAAGGACGGTGGCGATTTCTCATGCGACAATTTCGCCGGCCGGAACGTTCGTTTTGGAATTCGCGAGCACGGCATGTGTGCAATCCTCAACGGCATCTCGTATCACGGGCTCTTTCGTGCGTCGGGCGCGACGTTCACGGTGTTTACCGATTATTGCCGTGGTGCCATTCGGCTCAGCGCATTATCCAAGCTGCCGAACGTGTACATTTTCACGCACGATTCGATCGGCGTCGGTGAAGACGGCCCGACGCATCAACCTGTGGAGACGGTCAGTTCGGTTCGTTTGATGCCCAACATCGACGTGATTCGGCCCGCCGATCCGGAAGAAACCGCCGGCGCATTTGTGGCGGCGATGCAGCGAACCGACGGTCCGACGTTCCTCGCTCTCACGCGCCAGACTGTTCCGATATTGAACGAGATCGATGTGAATCTGCGTCGGGAAGGAGTGCTCCGCGGCGCTTACATCGCGAAGAGAGAAACCGGCAAACTCGAGCTGATCATCCTCTCGTGCGGCAGCGAGTTGCAGCACGCGTTTGCCGCGGCAAAGGAATTGGGAGACGGCGTCCGCGTCGTTTCCATGCCGTGCTTTGAGCGGTTCAATCGTCAATCTTCCGATTATCGCGAGGAGACTCTCCCAAATTCATGCCGCCGCCGCGTGGCAATCGAAGCAGGCGTGCCCGAGATTTGGTACGAGTATGTGGGACTCGATGGAAAAGTTGTCGGGCTCCACGAATTTGGACTAAGTGCACCGGGCCCTGAAGTGATGAAAGAGCGCGGGATCGACGCGCAGCACGTTATCGATGCGGCGAAAACATTGAGGTAGAGGCGATTGACCTCAATCGCCTGCTCCGGATGCGATGACACGCACCGGGAGGTCCAGGTGAACCGTCCCTGCCCTAAAACGCCTCGTCCGGTTCGCTCACGTTGCGGGCGCGAGTTTCGAACCGGGTGAACTCCTTCAGGAATGTGAGTGGAATTTCGCCAACCGGTCCATTGCGCTGCTTCGCGATGATCAGTTCGGCTTCACCGGCCTTTTCCACACGCGCCTCTTCATCCTCCTCGTAGAGCTCTGGCCTAACAAGTAAACCGACAAGGTCGGCATCCTGCTCGATGGAGCCGGACTCACGCAGGTCGCTTAAGCGCGGTTTGCCGCCGGAGCGTTGTTCTGGTTGCCGGTTTAATTGCGCAACGACAATGACCGGAATTTTCAATTCCTTGGCCAGGGCCTTGAGTCCTGCGGAAATCTCGGAGATTTCGAGCTGGCGGTTGTCCTGCGCGCGACGTGAAGTCGATCGGAGCAGTTGCAGATAATCCACGATAATCAGCCGCACCTCTTGCTGCGCTTTGAGCCGGCGCGCTTTGGCCCGCAATTCGAGAATCGTGAGGCTCGGGCTGTCATCGATAAAAATTTTTGCTTCGGCGAGTTTCGACGCCGCGGCGGTGAGACTGGGAAAATCTCTCTCAGCCAGGAAACCGTCACGCACCTTTTGCAAGTTCACTTTCGCTCGCGAACAAAGCAGGCGTTGAACGAGTTGCTGACTGCTCATTTCCAGGCTGAATACTCCTACGGGAAGTATTTCGTTTATCGCCACGTGCTCGGCAATGTTCATGGCGAGCGCGGTCTTGCCCATGCTCGGCCGCGCCGCGATCACAATCATTTCCGAGGGATGCAAGCCGCTGGTCATCCGATCGAATTCGACAAACCCGGTTGAGATTCCTGTGATCCCGCCTTTGCGCTCGTAAAGCTTCTCAATCGACTCGATCGCTTCCATGACCTGGTCTTTCATGGAGAGCATCTGGCCTTTGAACCGGTCGTCGCCGACGGCGAAGATTTTCTGTTCCACTTCGTCGAGCAGATTGTTCACCTCATCCTGCTCTTCGTAGGCGCGTCGCACGCTCTCGGTAGCCGCCGAAATGATTTGCCGCAGGATGTATTTGTCGCGAACGATCTCGAGGTAGTATTGCACGTTGGCCGCAGTCGGAACGAACGTGAACAGATTCGTGACGAACGCCGCGCCACCGACGCTGTCGAGTAAATTCCGATCGCGCAGAACCTGTGTGAACGTGATCAGGTCGATCGCCTGCCCTGCATTCCAAAGATCGACGAGAACATCGTAGATCGTCTGGTGCGCAGGAACGTAAAAATATTCTTCGTTAATTTTCTCGACGCATTCCGCGATCGTTTCGCGCGGAGAGATCAGCATTGAACCGAGAACGCCCTGTTCCGCCTCTACGCTATGCGGTGGCGTTCGGTGAACATCCTGCGCAGAACCTGTTGGCGAAATGGGAACAACTTTTTCGCCGCTTCGCGCCGCCGAACCTCGGCCAGCGCCATTTCCCGCTTTGCGAGGCTTCTCTCCTGTCCATGCGGACGGTGGAGTCGCCATTTATTTCTCTTCTTGTTTTGGCTGGTCTTTTTTCCTGTGGAAAATTCGACGTTTCTTTTTGTCAGGTTCTTCCGCTGCAGCGGGGGCAGCCTCGGCCTTTGTTTCCGCTGCGGATTTCACCTGGACGACAAGCTGCGCCGTCACATCGTGATGCAGCTTAATGGCGACCTCGTGCTCGCCGGTATCTTTGATCGGGCGCTCCAGGACGATTTTGTGCCGATCGATCTCTGCGCCGACTTCGTTTTTCAGCCGATTCACGATGTCCTGCGCGGTGACTGATCCAAATGCCTTGCCGGTCTCCCCAGTCTCCAATGTAAAAATAAACCGCGCTTTGCCGATACGACGGGCGAGTTCCTGAGCATCGTTCAACTCGCGTGCTTCGCGCTCGGTCCGCTTCTGCTTGAGCGCATTGAGCTGGCGCAAAGCGGCCGGTGTGACTTCGTATGCCATGCCGCGCGGCAGGAGGTAATTACGCGCATAACCGCGACGCACCTTGACCACGTCAGCCTCGGCGCCGAGCCCGGGAACACTTTCAGTTAGGATAAGTTCAGTTAGTGGCATGATGATGTTTAAAAACGCACTTAGAATTTTTCAACTTGAAGTGTCTCGGGGATGCCGAGTCTAAAATTCAGGCGGGTCTTGTCAATGCGAGAACGAAATATTTCACAAAAAATTTCGCAGTGCGCAGTGGTTCGAGCAACCACCCTGCTCTTTTCGGCTGTCATGTTGAGCGGAGCCAAACATCTCTGGCTATCACTTATTGCGCTGTCCAGATGATCAGAGATTTTTCGCTTCGCTCAGAATGACACCATCGGGCGTAGGTTTATATCATGCCGAGCTTCATCCGGCCGGCTTCGCTAATCATGTTCTGGTTCCAAGGCGGATCCCAGACGAGTTGAACATCAGCTTCATCGATGCCATCGATGCTCAGGATTTTGCTCTGTGCATCGTGCGCGATTGCCGGCCGATTCCGAAACCCGGCGCGGTCAGAGTCATTTTCACTTCTACTCGCGTCCCGCCATCTTCCTTTTTGAGCAAGCGACAGTCGTACACCAGACCGAGATCAACGATGTTTACCGGAATATCAGGATCGTAACATTGCCGGAGCTGGTTCCACACGTTTTCCTCTGAAACTTCACCATCCGTGCGTGAAACTTTTTGCGTTTGCTGCGACTGGGTCTTTTCCAACCCGAGCGCGTCGAGGTCTTTCTCGGCCACGCGCGCAAGACCTTGGTAAGTTGCGATCGTGTAACTTCCGCCAAGGCTTTGTGTGATCACACCTGCGTTCTGGCTGGAATCGTCGTTTTCTGGCCGCTGGGAATCTGGATGCCCTCGCAATCGCGGCTCAATGTGAATTCAGTATTCTCGTACATGATGTCCTGTGTTTGTTATTCCAAGCGAAGTCGAGGAATCTCTCGATCTATTTAATCAGCGAGTTCTCCCTCGTCGCTGGAAACAGTTGTAAGCTACTATGCCACAAACCGAAAGAATGACGAACGGCTTCGCCACGTTAAATCGCTGAATCGGAAGTTCGATGTAACGTTGTAACGATTCAACGAATCACGAGCCTAATACACATCCCGCTTGTAGCGCTTATCGCTTTTCAGCTTTTCGACGGTACCATTGGCTTGATCGACGCTTTATTTCTCGCTGCCCCCGCACAATTTTTCGCAGGGTTGCATCGACGTCCTTGGCCATGCGACGCGCATCACCGCACACAAAGAACTGCGCGCCCTCGGCATCGATCCATTTCCAGATCGCGGCCGGGTTTTCGGCCATCTTGTTCTGGACGTAGACTTTTTGAGCCTGATCGCGTGACCACGCGCAATCGAGCCGGGTGAGAATCCCGTCTTTCATGAATACCTCGAAATCTTCCTGATACGCGAAGTCGCATTTCTCGTGCTGCGCGCCGAAAAAGAGCCAGTTTTTT